>JAAXIB010000017.1 GCA_012270585.1 Nitrospirales bacterium | reverse complement strand
CGAATGACTGAACATTTACAATCCTGCGAAAGCAGGAATCCAGAGTCGTTCTTTTCGCAAAGCGAAGGAACAGAAAAGACCCTGGATCCTCGATAGATTGTCTGGATCCCCGATCGAGTCGGGGACAAGCGTCGAGGATGACAGATAAGAACAAAGGCAAAAGCAAGAACCTCTGGATCCCCCATTTCCTTTTCTGTCATTCCTGCGAAAGCAGGAATCCAGGGTCTACGAACTGAATGAGTGGGCGCGGACAATGCACGTGCACGCCATGCACGATGCCGGACGTTCACCTCGTGCGCGTGAGCCTATCCTATTTTCCCGGCCATTTCCAGTTTTGAATTTCAGGCGGGTTTTCGCCGTCTTTTTCGATGTATGCTTTGCGGTTGAATCGCTTTGCGTCGCTGCTTTCTTGCAAAGATGGGTGCGTCTGCGTATGCTCAATCGTACGTCACGTACTTCTCAGGTTACGGCATGTCTGAACAACAACAAATAGACGCAGCCCGCAAGGAAATCGATCGACTGGACGATGAAATCCTGCGGCTGCTCAATGAGCGCTCCGTTCACGTCATCACCATCGGCAAGGCGAAGCGGCAAGCCAACCCGGATGCCCTGCTGCACACCGCCGGGCGGGAGGCCTTCGTGGTGGAACGCCTGGTGCGTCAGAATACCGGCCCCTTTCCCAACGAAGCGATTCGCCCGGTGTATCGGGAAATCATGTCCGCCTCGTTGTCGCTGGAAGGCACGCAGACCGTGGCGTACCTGGGCCCCACGGCCACGTTTACGCATTTGGCGGCCCTGGGAAAATTCGGCGCGTCCGCGCAATACGTGCCGGTCAACGGGATCAAGGAAGTGTTTGATGAAGTGGAACGCGAGCGCGCGATCTATGGGGTCGTGCCGATCGAAAATTCGACTGAAGGCGTGGTGAATTACACCCTCGACATGTTTATCGACTCCAACCTGATGATCTACGGGGAAGTCACGCTGGAGATTTCCCACCATCTCATGTCGCAGAGTGAGCGGCTTGAGGACGTGGAGAAGATCTATTCACATTCTCACGCCCTGGCGCAGTGCCGGAATTGGTTGAAAACCCATATGGCTACGGTGCCGGTGGTGGAAACCCCGAGTACCTCGCGCGCAGCCGAACGGTGCCGGGAGGAGCCGCGCGCCGCGGCCATTGCCTCCGAACTGGCAGCCAACATGTACGGCCTGCACGTGTTGAAATCGAGGATCGAGGACAACATCGACAACCGCACGAGGTTCCTGGTGTTGTGCCGGCACGGCGCCGAGCCCACGGGAAAGGATAAGACCTCCGTCATGCTGTCGGTGAAGGACAAGGCCGGTGCGCTCTATGACCTGCTGCGGCCCTTTGCTTCGAACGGCATCAGCATGACCAAAATCGAATCGAGGCCCTCGCGCCACAAAGCCTGGGAATATATCTTTTTTGTCGATTTCGAAGGCCATCTGCAAGAAGACCGGATCCGCCGGACCATCGAGGAACTGAAAAGCCGGTGTTTGTTCATGAAAGTGCTCGGTTCGTATCCCGTCCATTCCTGAACAATGTTTCCTCTCCCTTATCTTTCTCCCTCTCCCCCGAGGGAGAGGGCTGGGGTGAGGGGAACAGAAATGGTCAACGAATGAGTGAGCACGAACGCGTGAGTTGCCAATGCCTATCCGAGTTCACCCCGATATAGCCAGACTCGTTCCGTACTCACCGGGGAAACCCCTTGACGAACTGGAGCGGGAATTGGGCATCGGCGGAGCCGTGAAGCTCGCGTCCAATGAAAATTCCCTTGGCCCCTCCCCCCAAGCGCTTGCGGCGTTGGATGAAGGAAAAGAGACCGTGCACCTCTATCCGGACGGCGGGGCGCATCATCTCACCCGCGCGCTGGCCGACCGGTGGAAAGTGCCCGGCGATCAGGTCGTCGTGGGCAACGGGTCCGATGAAATCATCAGCCTGCTGGTCAAGACGTTCATGTCCCCCGGCGAGGAAGCCGTGATGGCGGACCACACCTTCGTCATGTATAAGCTCGCCGTGACCGGCGGGCACGGGGTCTGCGTGGAAGTTCCTTTGAACGATTGGCGTCACGATCTCCCGGCCATGGCGCGGGCCGTGACCGGTCGAACGCGGTTGGTGTTCGTCTGCAATCCCAACAATCCGACGGGCACCATGGTGAACCGCGATGAGGTCCGGGCGTTCATGGCGGCCGTCCCGGACGACGTCATCGTGGTGTTTGATGAAGCCTATTACGAATACGTCCGGGACCCGCACTATCCCGACACGATCGACTACGTTCGTCAAAACCGACCGGTGGTGGTATTGAGGACGTTTTCCAAGATTTACGGGTTGGCGGGATTGCGGATCGGATACGGGATCACGACGCCGGACATCGTCGGGTACCTGCATCGCGTGCGCAACCCCTTCAACGCCAATACCCTGGCACAATGCGCGGCAAGGGCCGCGTTGGGTGACGAACAACACGTGGCCGCCAGTCGAGCACTCAATGAAGCGGAAATGGCGTCGGTGGATAACGGGCTTCGAGCCTTGGGGTTGGCGCCCATTCCCAGCCAGGCCAACTTTCTCTATTTCGATACGCACCGGGACGGTCGCGCCGTGTTTGACCGGCTCCTGCGTGAAGGGGTCATCGTCCGGCATATCAGCGGGTCGATGCTTCGTGTGACGATCGGGCTACCGGAGGAGAACCGTCGATTTCTCGAGGCCCTGCGCCGGGTGCTGGAGACCCTGCAGGGGGATAAGGAGCCTGCATGATTATCGTCTTCAAACCGACGGCCACGGAAGAGGACATCGATCACGTGACGGATCGACTCAGGGAACTGGGTCTGAAATCGCAGATGTCCCGTGGCGAGGAGCGCACCATCATCGGGGTGATCGGCGACGAACGCCTGTTGGAAAACCAACCGCTCACGGTGTTCCCCGGCGTGGAAAGTGTGACGCCCATTCTGGCTCCGTGGAGACTGGTGAGCCGGGAATTTCAACCCCGGGATACGACGATCGCGGTGGATCGGGTGACGGTGGGCGGGAACCGATTGGTGGTGATGGCCGGACCCTGTGCCGTTGAGAAATTGGAAGTGACGGTCGGGATTGCGCATGCCGTCAAGGCCTCGGGGGGCGCGATCCTGCGGGGGGGTGCGTACAAACCGCGAACCTCTCCCTATTCGTTTCAAGGCTTGGGTCGTGAAGGACTCGATTTTTTGGTTGAAGCGAAGAAGCAGACGGGGATGCCCGTGGTCAGCGAAATTCTGGATCCCCGCGACACGGACGTATTCCTGGAAAAAGCCGACGTCATTCAGATCGGGGCCCGGAACATGCAGAATTTCGAATTGCTCAAGGAAGTCGGGGCTTATGATAAGCCGGTCCTCCTGAAACGCGGGCTGGCCGCCACGATCAAGGAATTCTTGTTGTCGGCCGAATACATCGTCTCTCGCGGCAATCGAAACGTGATGTTGTGTGAACGCGGCATTCGCACCTTTGAAACCCACTATCGTAATACGCTGGATCTGGCCGCGATTCCCACGTTGAAAGAACTGTCTCATTTGCCGGTGATCGTGGATCCCAGTCATGCGACGGGCAAATGGAACCTGGTGGCTCCCATGGCCAAGGCCGCCGTTGCGGCGGGCGCCGACGGGCTCCTGATCGAGGTCCATTCGAATCCGGAATGCGCCCTCTGCGACGGAGAAGAATCGCTCAAACCCTATCGATTCAAGGAATTGATGAACGACCTGAAAACCCTTGCGCCAGCCGTGGGACGAGAAGTGTAACCCGCCGATTTCTCAGCCTTTGCGTGCCTTGCCCGTTCCGTAGGGAACAACGATCGTTGTTCCCTGCTTGGCTTGGCGAAGGAAGCGGGGCGAGGGGGCAGGGGAAGGTAACGGGAGAACCATGACCGTCCATTTCAAACAAGTCACGATCGTTGGGGTCGGCTTGATCGGGGGCTCCATGGGGATGATCCTGAAGGGCCAGGGTCTGGCCGATCGCGTCGTCGGCGTGGGCCGGAGTCTGGGCAACCTGGACCTGGCCGTGGAACGCGGGGCCATCGATGCGTATGAACGTGACCCCAAGGCGGCGATGCCGGGCACGGAATTGGTCATTCTCGCCACGCCCGTGGAAAGTTTCGCGGGGCATCTCAAGGAGTGGGGACACGTCCTGGAACCCGGCACGATCGTGAGCGACGTCGGAAGCATCAAGGGCTCCCTGGTGGAACAGGCGGAATCCCTGGTTCCGGCCGGCGTGCATTTCGTGGGCGCGCATCCCATCGCCGGAAAGGAAACGTCGGGGGTCGGGGTGGGTTCCGTCGATCTGTTCACCGGTGCCCTGTGTCTGGTCACGCCGACGGCGAACACCGATCCCCGGGCCCTCCTTACGGTGCAGCACGTCTGGGAAGCCATGGGCGCCGTCGTCCGGTCGATCGATCCCTTTGTGCACGATTGGATATTGGGGGCGGTCAGCCATCTTCCTCACCTCGCCGCCTTCGCCCTTATGAATGCCTTGACGGATCTTGAACAACAAACCGACGCAGGGAACAACGATCGTTGTTCCCTACTGGAATATTCCGGCGGCGGCTTGCGGGATACCACACGCATCGCGGCAGCTTCTCCGGAGATCTGGCGCACTATTTTTCTCGGAAATCCTGACAATCTTCTGACCATGATCGAAACCCTGGAAAAACACTTGCAGCGATTCAAGGCGTTGATCCAAGCGAAGGACGGACCTGGTCTGGAGCGCGAAATCGCCAAGGCGCGGGAAGCGCGGCAACGGCTGAAATGAGTGCGCTCACGATCACGCCGCAAGGCCCCCTGCGCGGGACGATTCGGGTACCCGGGGACAAATCCATCACCCATCGGGCTTTGCTGGCCGGCGCCCTGGCTGAAGGCTCCACCACGATTACGGGGTATTGTCGCGGAGAAGATTGCCTCAATACCCTGCGCGCCTTGCAAGCGTTGGGTGTGGCCATCGAAGTCGAGACGGACAAGGTCCGGGTCTGGGGTAAGGGGTTGGGGGGATTGACCGAGCCCGTTGGGCCTTTGGATTGCGGTAATTCCGGGACGGGCCTTCGTCTGTTGGCCGGAGTGCTGGCCGGCCAACCGTTTTTTTCAATCCTGACGGGCGACGACTCGCTTCGCCGCCGCCCCATGGGGCGTATCGTCAATCCCCTGCGCATGATGGGCGCGGCCATCCAGGGCAGGAAAGGGGGCGAGTTGGCGCCGTTGGCCATTCAGGGGAGTACCTTGCAAGGCATCGAATATCGATCTCCGGTGTCGAGTGCCCAGATCAAATCGGCAGTCCTCTTCGCCGGTCTCTTCGCCCAAGGGGAAACACGGTTTTCCGAGCCCGTGCAATCCCGGGATCATACCGAGCGGATGTTCCGGTATCTGGGGATTCCGCTGGAAACCGACGGGTGTCTCGTCGTCCTGCCGGGTCGTCCCGCCTATGCGGCCAAAGATTTGTCGGTTCCCGGCGACCTGTCCGCCGCCGCCTTCTTTATCGTCGGCGCTTCGCTGGTTCCCGACTCTGAGGTACGGATCGTGAACGTCGGCCTCAATCCGGCCAGGACGGGGATATTGGACATTCTCGGCGAAATGGGAGCCGATATCCGCATTGAGGACCAACGGGAACAGGCCGGGGAGCCGGTGGGCGATCTGGTGGTCCGCGCGGCCCCGCTTCGCGGCGTGGCCATCGAAGCCGTACAGGTTCCCAAGATGATCGACGAATTTCCCATCTTCTGCGTGGCTGCGGCGCTGGCCCAAGGCCGGACCGTCGTGACGGGAGCCGAAGAGTTACGGGTCAAGGAAACCGACCGCATCCATGCCATGACCGCGGAGCTGGCCAAACTCGATGTCCCCATTCAGGAAACCCCGGACGGATTCATTCTGCACGGGGACGCCGCGGTCAAAGGCGGAACCTGCATGAGCCACGGCGACCATCGAGTGGCCATGGCGTTGGCGATCGCCGCCTTGACCGGCGACGGGCCGACGACCATTCTCGACACCGGCTGCATTGCCACCTCCTTCCCGCATTTTCATGACAACCTGTTGGAATTATTGACAATTTCACACTGAATTCTATAATAATGTCCTTTTCTGTGGACCGTGAAGACGTTTGCCCAAAGGCGAGGCTTGCTCATCACGATTGACGGCCCTGCCGGGGCGGGGAAGAGCACGACGGCGCGGGCATTGGCGTCGCGTTTGGGGTACGCCTATCTTGACACGGGTGCCCTCTACCGCGCGGTCGCATGGGTGGTCCGGCGAACAGGCATTGATTGTGCCGACGTCGGGGCCATGGAGGCGCTCCTGTCCTCGATCGACGTTCACGTGTCTCTCGAAGAGGGGGTGACGCGAACCTTTATCGACAATCAAGAAATCACCGAGCAATTGCGTTCCCCAGACATCAGCCGGTTGGCGTCGACCGTGGCGGCGCTGCCGCACGTTCGCAACCGGCTGTTACCGATTCAGGCACGGTATAGCCGGGAGGGCGGGATCGTGGCGGAAGGCCGTGACATGGGTACCAGGGTGTTTCCGGACGCGGACGTGAAATTTTTTCTTGAGGCGGATCTCGAGACGCGCACGACTCGCCGGTATCAGGAAGCGGTGCGGGCCGGTCATGCCGAAACCCGGCGTGACATCCGGCTGGCCATTCAGGAACGGGATGCCAATGATCGGTCGCGGGCAACCGCGCCGTTGAAACCGGCCGCCGACGCGGTGGTGATCGATTCCTCGTCCTTGACGGTTGACCAGGTGGTGGAAAACATGATGGAGTGGATTCCGGGTCACTCGTGAGCGGCTTGGTGTATGGAATCCTGTGGATCCTCACTCGCGCGGTCGGCCGCGTGTTCCTGCACTATCGCACGCGGGGCGCTGAATACGTTCCGGCGACGGGTGGGGTGCTGTTGGCGGCGAATCACGCGAGTTACGCGGATATTCCGTTATTGGGATGCGGGGTCCGGCGCCGCCTCTTTTATCTCGGGCGAGCCAATTTGTTTCCCTCTCCCCTGGTCGGTCGCATCCTTCGCGCGCTGGGGTGGATTCCGTTAAAGCCCGAGCGATGGGATCGACAAGCGTTCCGTACCGCCGTGGAGTTAATCAAGGCGGGCAAGGCCGTGGTCATTTTTCCGGAAGGGACGCGAACGACGGACGGCACGCTGCAACCCGGGAAACCGGGAATCGGGCTGCTTGTGGCCCAAGCCCAATGTCCCGTGGTGCCGGTCTATCTCAGGGGGACGTACCAGGTGCTCCCGATGGGCGCGTCCTGGCTGAGGCGGCATCCGGTGGAAGTGTCGTTTGGCCAGTCCATGGATTTTCGTGAGGAATGTCGACAATATCAAGGAAAAGAATTGTACCAGCGTATCAGTCACACGGTAATGGCTCGGATTGCCGAATTGCGCGGCGTGGATCATTCGGCAGTACCGACAACATGAACCCAAGTAGGGAACAACGATCGTTGTTCCCTACAAGTGTCCACGCGAGGAATCATAAATGAGCACGGACGTCGTTGAAGAAATGGACCGGGGGGCCTTGGAGGCCCTGTATGAAGAAACCTTTAAAAATTTTGAAGAAGGCACGATCACGGAAGGCCTGGTCGTGGTCATTCAAAAAGACCGGGTGATCGTGGACATCGGGTATAAATCCGAAGGCATCATTTCGACCAACCAGTTCATGCCGGACGAACTGAACGCGTTGGCGGTCGGCAACCGCATCCAGGTCTACATTGAGCAGCGGGAAGACGCGGAAGGGAACTTGCTCATCTCCAAGGAAAAAGCGGACAAGATGAAAATTTGGGATGAGCTTGAGGTGGCGCATCAGCAGGAGCAGGAAGTTCACGGGAAAGTGGTGTCGCGCATTAAGGGCGGGATGATGGTGGATATCGGGGTCAAAGCCTTTTTGCCCGGTTCGCAAATCGACCTGACGCCCGTCCGCGATCTGGACGGCCTGGTCGGAAAAACCTTCCCGTTTAAAATCATCAAAATCAATCATCGGCGCGGTAACGTGGTGATTTCCCGCCGGGCCCTATTGGAAGAAACGCGGGACAAGCGGCGGCAAAGCACGTTGTCGACCCTCGCCGAAGGGCAACTGCTCGAGGGCACCGTGAAAAATATCACCGACTACGGCGCGTTTTTGGATTTGGGCGGTATTGATGGCCTGCTGCACATCACCGACATTTCCTGGGGGCGGGTCGGCCATCCGTCCGATATGTTTGCCGTGGGAGACCGGTTGGAAGTGCTCGTGCTCAAGTACGATCGGGAGTCCGGAAGAATTTCCCTGGGGCTGAAACAAAAGACGGCCGACCCCTGGATGAACATCGCCTCCAAATACCCCGAAGGATCGCGAGTGAACGGCAAGGTGGTCAGCCTGACCGATTATGGCGCGTTCGTGGAACTGGAGCCGGGGGTCGAAGGACTCGTCCACGTATCGGAAATGTCCTGGACACATGAAGTGCGTCATCCTTCCCGGGTGGTCGCGGTGGGAGATGCCGTCGACGCGCAAGTCCTGCACGTGGACCAGCAAGGTCGCAAGATTTCTCTCGGCATGAAACAGACCGCCCCCAATCCGTGGGACGTCATTCAGGCTCGCTACCCGGTGGGCACGCAAATCGAGGGCAAAGTCAAAAGCGTCACGGACTTCGGGGCCTTTGTGGGATTGGACGAAGGGATCGACGGGTTGATTCATATTTCGGACATGTCGTGGACCAGACACATCAAGCATCCCTCGGAATTGTTCAAAAAGGGACAACGGGTGGCCGCGGTCATTTTACGCATCGACAAGGACAAGGAACGGTTGTCGCTGGGCTACAAGCAGCTCACGGCGGACCCATGGGAAGAGGACATCCCTTCGCGATACCAGGTGGGGAGCGTGACGACCGGGACGGTTTCCAAGATCGCGGATTTCGGAGTGTTCGTCGAACTGGACGGGGACGTGGAAGGGTTGATCCACGTCAGTGAAGTCGGGTCCGATGGGGCGAACAAGCTGGAAGAGAGTTTTACGATAGGCCGGAAGGTGACCGCGAAGATCGTCAAAGTCGATTGTGAAGAACGGAAAATCGCGTTAAGCGTGAAAGACTGTCCGCAGGAACCTGAGAGCGGGGCATCCGAAGCGGTGAGCGACCCGGGCGATGTCGCCCAGGAGCAGGAAGTCGCGGCCTCGTCCGAAGCGGAAACGACGTAGAGAATTTTCGCCGGGCAGGCGTGTATGGACGACGCACCTTCAGGCAAAACCCCTTCCAGGTGGCGACGGGTCGTTTGGATCGTCGTGGTCGCGGTAGCGTTGACCGTGGTGGGGAACGCGTTGTTACCGGAACTCGCGACGGTCGGCAAGGAGCGCATCGCGCTCGTCAGGATCGAAGGCCCCATTCTGGATTCCCGATCGACCATGGATGAGTTGGAGTCGTATGGCCTTGACCCGCTCGTGAAGGCGATTGTCCTTCGGATCGATTCTCCGGGCGGCGGGGTCGCAGCTTCCCAGGAGATTTACAACGCGGTCAAACGGGTGCGGGCGGAAAAGCAGAAAACGGTCGTGGCCTCCATGGGGACGGTGGCGGCTTCCGGCGGGTATTACATCGCGGTGGCCTCCGATCGAATCCTGGCCAACCCCGGAACGCTCACGGGAAGTATCGGCGTGATTATTCAATTGACCAATTTTGAACAGCTCATGGACAAAATCGGCGTGAAAAACTTCGTCATAAAAAGCGGGCGGTATAAGGACGTGGGGTCCCCGTTTCACATGATGCGCGAAGATGAACGGAAGCTATTGCAATCGGTCATGGATGATGCCCATCGTCAGTTTGTCGAAGCCGTGGCCGAAGGGCGCGCGCTGGATATCGCCGACGTCGAGCCCCTGGCCGACGGACGAGTGTTGACCGGGCAACAAGCCAAAGACGTGCTCCTCGTCGACGACCTGGGAGACCTGAAAGACGCCGTGAGACTGGCCGCGGAGATGACCGGGATAAAAGGCACTCCGCCGGTGATCGAGTCGACCCCGGAATTTTCATTCCGGGATTGGTTGGTCGGGTCCCTGTTCGGCGACACGACCGCGTTGCCGCTTCAAACGGGAATGAATCTCATGTATATCATGGCGTTGTAGGGAACCGGCGCAATACTCCCTTGCCCTTGGAGGGAGAGGGTTGGGGGGCAGGCGTGAGTGCCAGGGACGCCGGGCCATTCGATCAAGGAGAGGAGTCATGACCAAGGCACACCTGATTGAGAAAGTGGTGGAGAAAGCCACGCCCCTCAGTCGCCGTGAGGCGGAAAAAGTGGTGAATGGCATTTTCGATTCCATCCGTGACGCCTTGAAGCGGGGTGAGAAAACGGAGATCCGCGGGTTTGGAAGTTTCCGGTTGCGCATCCGACGCACCAAGGACGGGCGCAATCCCAAAACCGGAGAGACCGTGTCCGTGCCTGAAAAACGAATGCCGTTTTTTAAAGCGGGCAAAGAAATCAAGGAACTGCTGAATGCAGAAGGGCCGACGCATGAATAATCCTGACCCCACCTTGACGAGGCCGGCCTGGACGCCTGAGGCCCTGACGCGACTTGAGCGCGCGCCCGTCTTTCTTCGGGGAATGGTCAGACGCCTGGCGGAAAAGAAGGCCCGCGAATTGGGAAAAAGCGAGATTACCGGGGAATTGTTGGACCAGTTCAAGCGGCAAATGATGGGGAGCATGGGCGGAGAAGCGGGGATGGCCGAAGCGGCCGATCAGATGGCCCGGGGCAAATTGCCTTGGACCGCGGAAGCCGTCAAACGGTTGGAAAGCGTGCCGGAGTTCATGCGAGCCATGATCAGGCAAATTACCGAAGAGGTGGCGCGGGAACGGGGCCATTTGGAAGTCAACGTGGAATTGTTCGAAAAAGTCGAAGCCATGGGGGAACAGGCCGAGGCCCGGGTGGCGCCGGTGGAATGGACCGAAGGAGCGAAGGCGATGCTTCGGCAGAAAGTGAAGGATTCCCCACCCATTGCCCTGGAGTTCGTCACGGATATGCTGAAGCGGGACGCCGAAGATCTGGCGCGGGAATCAGGGGTGACCACGATCGATGAAGAGACGCTGTTCAGGGTATGGGAAGCGCCGCAGGAAAACGTGGCGTGGACGGACGAAGCCTGGAAGCGGTTGCTCACGTCGCCGGATTTCGTGCGCAGTGGGATTCGCAAGGCCGCGGAGCGGCGCGCCAGAAAACTCGGGTTACGGGAAATCGATTCCGAACACCTGACCAGGTTTCGGAACGAAGCCATGATGAAAGCCGTCAAGCGGATCAGAAGTTTCGGATATCAGGAATTGACGTTTGACGCTTTTGACGATGCGTTGGTGAAAGTGAAACGCCTGAAAGGAAACAGTCAGGCCGAGCAACGTCTGGAAGAAATCCGCGAATTCATGACCAAAGAAAAACCGGAAGTCGGCGTGCTCGGCGAAGAACTCATGGACCGCTTTCGCAAGTATCTCAAAGGCGAAGGCAAGCTCTAGCCTGAATTACCCACACCCCACGTCTCAAGCTCTCCTATTTGTATGGCCCATGCCGGGTAGGATCACGGCCATCAGGACAACGTGGCACGATCCCTGAAGAAAGCAGACGCGTACACGTCAACTGCCCAATGGTCGCTGGTCATCCATCGCGTCAGCCGGCATTCCGTGGAAGTGTGGGTGGGGACGCTCTTTCCCGCCTTGAAAATGCCTGAACGGGCGCGGGTCCGGCTCTTCCGGGAAGACCGCGAGGTCAGGACACGGCACATCCGCAAGCAGGACTGGAATCGTCCGTTTACGGGGATGAAGCAGCGCTTCTTCGCCGTGCTCACGTTTCGGGGCCTCGACGCCGGAAGCGAATATCGCCTTGAGTTCGAACGCCGGATCGAGGCGGAACCCCGGGCCGGAATCAAACGTCGCTGGCAACGGCTTCGCTCCGGCACCTTTCGCACGTTGCCGTCGCGCGTACCCGAGAAGGGGCGGGACGCCTTCACGATCGGGCTCGGGAGTTGTTTCTACCACCATCGGGACGGAGGCCGGGCGGCGGCCTCCTACAAGGCCCTGTATGAGCGCGGGAGCAAAACCGTTCGTCCGGACGTGACGGTGCTGGCAGGGGATCAGGTCTACCTGGATATCGGCTTCGATTCCCTGTCGTTGATCGAAAAGGAGATCCGCGAACGCATCGCAGACGACTATGCCCTCCACTGGCAGGCGCTCGGCAGCATGCTGAGTAGGGGCGGCACGTGGATGTTGCCCGACGATCACGAATACTGGAATGACTACCCCTTTACGGACTCACTCCTTCCGACCCTGCTGGCCCTCAAGCTGCCGCATGTCCGCAAACGCTGGACGAAAGCGGCGTACGACGGCGTCAGGAACGTCCAGCGCTCTCCCGTGGTCGAATCGTTTACGATCGGAGACGACCTGTCCGTGTGCCTGGCCGACTTGCGTTCGTACCGTTCCGAACATGAATTCCTTCCGGAGGCACCGTTCAAAACGTTACTCGATTGGGCGGGCCACCGTGACTGCCCGGGCGTGCTCGTCATCCCGCAGCCGTTGATCGTGCAGCAGAACCGGTTCGAACGGAACCTCCGCAGTTACGGGACGCAATATACCCGGTTGCTGGAAGCGTTGGGCTCCGTGTCTCACGACGTCGTGGTCCTCAGCGGCGACGTCCACTTCGGGCGCATTGCCGACGTCCCGATCGGAACCAGGGGCGCACGCCTCGTGGAGATTATCTCATCACCGATGTCCAATTTAACCGGTCTCAATGGACTGGCTACCAGCGTGGCCACGGACAGGCCGGCACGGTTCCCGCACGACGCGGCCTCCAAGGCCCTGGGATGGCAGCCTCGAGAGGTGAACTATTACAAGAACGGAGACGCCGGGGGTCGCTTCTTTGTCCAATCCCGGAAGGGACGGTGGCTGTCGGCGTACCCCAGGACCCGGACACGGGAGCACGTGATGACGGTGAGTTTTTGCCGCCGTGCCGCGGGCCTCGAAATGACGGTCGACGCCTGGCTGCTGCGTCAAAGAACGCAGGTCGGACACATGCCCGTCAGGAGCTTCACCAGACCCTTCCGGACCGTCCTGACGTAGGAAACGACGATGGGGCAATCCGCGCACGGAATTGACGATGCTTGCAATATGTTAATTTTTTACAATTCGCGTCATTTTGTACAGTTTGTACAATTCGCATAAAACTTTACAAACTGTACAAAATGTAAAACATTTACAATTTGTACAGTTTTTTAAAATTTATACAATTCGTTGTATTTTTAAACTTTCTTATCATTTTCCGATACGGACCGAGCGGCTTCTCTCGCCAGTCGATCCACCAACTCGTTATACGGTGCACCGGAGTGAGCCTGCACTTTGTGCCACGTGAGGGTCATCCCCATGTCCCGCACCCGTTCCGCGTACGCCCGGGTAAAGGCCGTCGTGGTCTTCCACGTCCCTTCCACCCAACTGGCCAATCCCTGATAGTCGAAATAGATCGTGGCTGCTGCTATGCCGTGTTCCCGGCACCACTCCAGCGCATGCAGGACCGCCTGAATTTCTCCGGCCACGTTTCGATGCCGGCGCGCCTTGGCCGGCACGTCGCGCCCACTCGCCCGGTGGCGTTCCCGTTCGCCGTCGAGGATGACATAGGCCCAGCCGAAGCGCAGGTCATTGCCGTTCTGCAGACAGGACCCATCGACCCAGATGTGTATGTCATCCGGTGTCGGCGGAGTGTCGGTAGGGATAGGGGAGGTCAAAGGGAGAAGACTGCTCTCATCGGGAAGGAGGTCTCCCACAAACGCCAGGGCTTGAGCTTTGGTTGAAAAGGCTTTGTAGATGGCTCCGGGAAATCCCTTGACCTGCTCCTCACACGCGGGCCAGGTCGTATAGATCCCGGGCTGGCGACCTTTGAGCACGGCGTAGAATTTCATGGCGCTTATTCACCCTTCAACCATTTCACGCGTTCCTGGACGAATCTGATCCGTTTGGCTTCCCTGGGAATCCCTTCGACCAGGGCGAGATAGGTCTCATATTCTTCGATCGCCCGGCGGGTATCGATCCGTTCGAGACTCTTTGCCATGTTGAACCGCGCTTCGGCAAAGTTCGGGCGCAGGACGAGCGCCCGTTCAAAGAGTTCTATGGCGCGGGCCTGCTGTTGTTGTTCGGCCAGGACCCGGCCGAGATTGCTGATGATCGCCGGAGCATTGGGGCGAAGCGAAAGGGCCTGCTCCAGTTCGCGTTGCGCGTCGGCCGGTTGGCCTTGATCCCGGAGCGCCAGGCCCAGTCGATGGTGCGCTTCGGCTAAGCGAGACTCGTCCTTGAGCCCATGTTGAATGGACCGCCGGTAGGCTTCGACGGCAATCGCCGGCTGGGCGGTTCCGCAAGACCCGAATAACGCGGCTTCCCCTCGTGCGAATTGCTGGAGGCCCAGGAAATCGTCACTCGGGTCAGCCTCGGGTGAGGGGGCCCCCGGCATCGTGGCCCGGCTTCGGTTGAGACCCGGCAGAAACGTCTCATGATAACTCGACAGCAGTTGCTCGTACGGATCGATCGCAAGAGAGGCCACGAGTAACGCCGGGCCCTCTTCACTCTCCAACACCAGGTATTGGGTCGTACTGGTGTAATCGCCGGTCCGATACAGCACGGCGGATTGCGCGCCTTCCTTGGAGAGGAGTTGAGTGGGGTCGATATAAAACGTGGATGAGGGGATGAGTTCGGATAAGGTTTGTCGCAGCACGGGATACGGCTTCAGGGGGAGACCTTGGTTGTAGCGAAATACGGCGCCGACCAGGCGCTGTTCATCATTGAAAAAGTAAAACCGGTCGTGGTCGGGTTGGCCGCTTTGCACCGGGCGTTGCAGTTGTTCTCCCGCGCCCCAGGGCACCCGTTGATAGCGTATGCCCTGCCAGCGTTTGACAACGGTTCCCTCGGCATCGCAGAGGTGCGTCGCTCCCAACAACTCGAGGTCGCTTGCCGACGGGGGGAGCATGGGGTCGGGACGCGGTGTTGGTGGGGGCCCGCACGCCGTGAGGGTACTCAGCCACAGGACAACAAGCCACTGCCCCACGTGTTTGGCTGCTTTGGCCGCGACCGGGGGAGAGTTCCATGGCCCTGGCGGTTTCACTGCTGAACGGATGGGAAAAGACTTCAAGCCGGACCTGCGTCGTTCACTGGGGGATGGCGAAATGGTGGGCGATACTGGTATCGAACCAGTGGCCTCTTCCGTGTGAGGGAAGCGCTCTCCCACTGAGCTAATCGCCCACGGGACGAGTCTAGCACAGCCCGTTTATTCCTGACAATGAAACGGACTCGTCCCCTTCACGAACGATCGTGGAGACACCGACCTTGTAAAAAGAGGTGGCCCTCGCTCCGGAAGATTTGCCACAATACCCATCCGATGGATGATTGCGCGAAACAACCGAATGGGAAGCCGCATTCGGCGAACGATGGTCCGGCGAGCGGCATTGCGTCCTGGCTGAGGCTGTTTCAGGACGGGTTTCTCGTGTGGGTCGTGCTCGGAGCCGCATGGGGCTGGTTCATGCCGGGTCCCGCCGCCTCCGGGAACATCTGGATTCCCGAAGCGTTGGCCGCCGTGATGCTCGGGATGGGATTGACACTGACGCATCGGGACGTCCTCGCTCTTCGCCATGGAGGCCGAACGTTGCTGCTGGGCGTGGCCTTGCAGTACGTGGTGATGCCGCTTGGCGCGTGGGGTATTGCGATGTTCCTGGGCCTGCCGGAATTGTTGGCGCTCGGCCTCATTCTGGTCGGGGCGTGCCCCGGAGGGACGGCCTCGAACGTGGTGGCCTACCTCGCGCGAGGCGACGTGGCGTTATCCGTGGGCATGACGACGGTCTCGACGTTGCTCAGCCCGCTTTTGACGCCCTTGTGGATTTGGCTGCTCGCCTCTACGTGGTTGGCGATTGATCCGCTCCCGCTCTTCTGGACGGTTATGAAGATCGTGCTGTTGCCGGTGGTGGCGGGCGTGCTCCTTCGCCGGGTGTGGCAACCGGGTCCCTGGTTTTTTGAAGGCGTGCTGCCGCTCGTGTCGATGTTCATCATCGCGTGGATCATCGGGGTGATCGTCGGTTTGAATCATGGCCAACGCCACGTAGCGGGTCCGGTCGTGCTGGCCGTGTTCATACATAACGCGTTGGGTTTGACGCTCGGGTATTGGGGGTCTCGACTGCGGAAGGTCCCGCTTCGCCGCTGCCGGACCGTGGCCCTCGAAGTGGGCATGCAGAATTCCGGGCTGGCCGTCGCCTTGGCCGTGGCCCATTTTGGCCCGGTGGCTGCCGTGCCCGGCGCCGTCTTCAGTATCTGGCACAACGTGACCGGGCCCCTGTTGGCGAGCATCTGGCGCCGGGCAAAACCGAACGAGTCACCTTAGCTTCGATTGACCGCTCCACCTTGAGACATTGTCGAAACGGACGTTTTCTATCCGCCTGCAAGCCGGGTTGCGGCAGGGGTCAGCCTGGAAGATAATAGACTGATGAGGAAACTCGAAACGTTGCCCTTTGACAACACCTATGCCCGCCTGCCCGAGGTCTTCTTTGAACGGGTGATGCCCACGGGGTTTGAAACGTCGCACTTGGTCAGTTTCAATCCTCAGGCCGCGGCCTTGATCGATTTGGACCCGGATGAGGCCAAGCGCCCGGAGTTCCATGAGGCCATGGGCGGCAAACTCCTCCTGCCGGGGAGTGCGCCCATTGCCATGCTGTATGCGGGCCACCAGTTTGGTCACTACGTGTCGCCGCTTGGGGATGGCCGGGCGATTCTGTTGGGCGAAGTGCGTAATGGCCGTGGCGAGAAATGGGACCTGCATCTGAAGGGTGCGGGGCTGACGCGCTTTTCACGGGACGGCGATGGCCGGGCGGTGCTTCGTTCGACGATCCGGGAGTACCTGTGCGGTGAGGCCATGCACGGCTTGGGCATCCCGACGACCCGCTCCTTGTGTCTCATCGGCAGCGATGAAGCCGTGCTTCGGGAAAGCGTGGAGACCGGCGCGATGCTCGTGCGCATGGCCCCGAGCCACGTCCGGTTCGGGACGTTTGAAGTCTTCTTTTATCGTCGTCAGTACGAGTACCTCAAGACCTTGGCCGATTACGTGCTGGCCGGGCATTTTCCGCATCTGGTCGACGGCCCGGAGCCCTACGCGCGACTCCTGCGTGAGGTGGCCGAACGGACGGGCCGGCTGATTGCCCAATGGCAGGCCGTGGGCTGGGCGCACGGGGTCATGAATACCGACAACATGTCGATCCTTGGCCTGACCCTCGACTATGGGCCGTATGGCTTCATGGATGATTTCAACCCGGGGTTTATTCCCAATCATTCAGACCGGCATGGCCGGTACTCGTTTCAGAACCAGCCCGACGTCGGCTATTGGAACGTCCGTGCGATTGCCCAGGCACTTTCTCCCCTGGTGGAGGAAGCCGACGTCCTTGGGGCTCCCGAAATCTATGAAGCGACCATGCAGCAGACCTATACGGATTTGATGCAAGCCAAGTTGGGACTGAAAGAAGCCCGCGAAGGCGACGACAAGCTCCGGCGCGATTTGCTCGCACTCCTGCACGGCCACCACGTGGACTATACGAATTTCTTTCGGGCGCTCGGGTCCTTCAACCAGGACGACCCCTCGGCAAACGGGCATCTGCGGGATCAGTTCCTCGATCGGGAAGGATTCGACTGGTGGGCGGACCGGTATCGCGCCCGGCTCAAAGCCGAGCATAGCGTGGACGCCGAACGCAAGACGCGCATGGACGCCTGCAATCCCAAATACGTGTTGAGGAATTATCTTGTCCAGATGGCGATCGAACGGGCGACCCGGCACCGGGATTATTCCGAGATCGACCGCCTGCGGGAACTGCTGTGCCGCCCGTTCGACGACCAACCCGAGATGCACGAGTATGCCGCCCCGCCGCCGGATTGGGGCAAGCAGATCGTGGTGAGTTGCTCGTCGTAGCTCCGGGACTCGTCCTTGTTCTACCATTGATGCGGAAATAGCCTTAGAGAACCCTCTCCCCACGTGGGAGAGGGCAGGGTGAGGGGGACGATGATACGAGGCGTTCTTCTGTTACTCCTGATCATGGCCGTGTTGCTCGGACCGCAGTTGTGGACCAGATGGGTCTTCAACAAATATCGCGGTCATCGTGAGGACTACGCCGGGACGGGCGGTGAACTGGCCCGGCATTTGCTCGATCGGTTCGAGATGTCGCACGTGCAGATCGAGACCACGGAACTCGGCGACCACTATGACCCGCAGGCCAAAGTCGTCCGGTTGCTCCCGGATCACTATAACGGCAAGTCGTTGACCGCGGTGACGGTCGCGGCGCATGAGGTGGGACACGCCATTCAGGATCGAACCGGGTACGGGCCGTTGCACGAACGCACAAAACTCATCCGGTTGGCGCAGGGCGCGGAAAAAGCCGGATCCTTTGTCATGCTCGGTATTCCCATCGTCGCCGGGTTGACCCGCTCACCGGCCGGCGGCTTGTTGGTGTTGCTGGCGGGGCTTGCCGTGATGTCGCTGGGGGCGTTGGTGCATCTCGTGACCTTACCCGTGGAATGGGATGCCAGCTTTCGCCGGGCCCTGCCGATTCTCGATCAGGGTCAGTATATTCCGCCAAAAGACATGGAGGGAGCTCGAAAGATTTTAACGGCGGCCGCCCTGACCTACGTGGCGGCGTCGCTGGGCGGGCTGTTGAACATCTGGCGGTGGATCATGCTCATGCGACGGTGAGGGTAAATAGCGAAGTTGAAGAGGCCTTGACCAACTTGCCTGCCTGATTCCGGCTTCGATTCTTTAGACCATGCTTTTGAACAGACACTCCTCTGGAGGATTTTCCGTGGTCCATAGCAAAAGAACGCTATTTTTCTCAGGCGGGGTTCTCGCCTTGTGTCTGATCGTCGGTTGTGGCGGAGAGAGTCCGGAAAGCCTCTTTGAAACGGCGCAGTTCGAGGAACGGCAGACGAACGTTGCCCACGCCAGGGAATTGTATCAACGAATCATTCAGGAACGTCCCGACTCGGAATGGGCAAAGAAAGCGAAGGCGCGGTTGGAGCAATTGGAGAAAACTGAGGCTCCTCAATAAAAGAGGAAACGTAATGGCTGATGGAATGAGTTTATTGCGAAGGAAATTTCAGCAGCATATACTGCGGATACCTCAGTGCCTCCAGCGCAGCATTCAACTTTTCATTTCTTGGTGTAGGTTTTGCTGAGGTTTCGGAGAAAAAATCATGATTTCTTCATATTATTACCATGGCCGACAATTTGAAGATTGGGATTTTGAAGAAACTGAGTTGAATAAGGTAAACCTGATTGTCGGTGCCTCCGGATCTGGTAAAACCAGATACCTCAATACAATTTTTAACGTTTCGAGTTCTATTGTACATGGTCAACCATTTAGGCCTGGATATTGGAGGCTAACTGTAAAAACTGAAGAATATGAATATCAATGGGAATATGACGGTGTAAAAAATGACGGTGAAAATCAAATCAAAAAAGAATTCGTCAAGCGTAGGCACCTAGATTCTCAAGAGGCATTTGAGGATCTGATTGACCGATCACCTGATAACTTTGTTTTCTGTGGAACTAAGCTTCCAAAACTCCAGCATGACAGGCCAGGAATCACTCTTCTCAAAGAGGAGGAAAAAATCGTCCCTCTTTATGAAACCTTCTCGAAAGTACAAATAAGAAAATTTCATGATGAGGGCTTAAAAGATGCACTTAGTTTACAGGATGCGTCGAACGAATTGATCAATCTTTCCAAATCAAAAGACGGGATTCTTGCTTTATGGAAACAACAGCCCGCCCTAAGTGCCAAAATGTTTCTCCTTAAAGAAAAGTTCCCTCAATATTATAAATTAGCAGTAGATACCTTTGAACGAGTTTTTCCTTCTATTAAAGGATGTGACGTTCAAATGCTCAAAAATCCTGATATTAGTATTCAGACGCCAGGAATGGTTCCGGTATTTCTTATCAAAGAAGAGAAGATAGACAGGAAGATCCCATTGCATGAACTTTCATCAGGAATGCAAAAAGTTTTGTTAATTATTACCGACATCATTACTTTGCCAAAAGGTTCAATTTATATAATCGATGAATATGAAAACTCACTTGGAATAAATGCTATTGATTTTCTGCCAGAATTTTTGGTAGCGCATGGGACAGACATTCAATTTCTTGTTACGACTCACCACCCCTACCTGATTAACAGCATGCCCATGAAAACGTGGAGAGTCTTTCACAGGAATGGTTCAAAAGTATCTATCAAAGGCGGTGCGGAGTTTGAAGAGAAGTATGGTAAATCAAAGCAAAAAGCTTTTGTTCAACTCATTAACGATCCTTTTTATTCCGGCGATGAATTGCAATGAATGTGTATTTGATCGTTGAAGGTCATGGAGAGAAAAAAGTCTATGCGCATTGGGTTCCGCTGGTTAATCCGAGTCTTACCGTTGTTAATAGTCTCGACGAAGTACAACACAATAACCTGATAATTTATTCTGGAGGAGGTTATCCTCACTATATAGAAGTAATTGAGGCTGGGGTTGAGGATGTTGTTACGAATGAGCAGTTAGACCGGCTTGTAATAGCTATTGATTCAGAAGAAATGTCGTATAAAGACAAACGGCGGGAAATTGAACAAGTTGTGAAAGCACTCGGGAAAAACCTTGATTACAAAATAATCGTTCAACATTTTTGTCTCGAAACTTGGGCACTTGGTAATAAGACCATAGTTTCAAGAAACCCGAAAGACATTCATCTTCGCAAATATAGAGGCTATTTCGACGTACTGACAAAAGATCCTGAATTCCTGCCTGGTTATCCAGCAGATAACCTAAACCGTTCTCAATTTGCAGCGCATTACTTAAGGAAACTGTTGAACGAAAAATATAAAAATCTTACTTATACAAAAAGAAATCCCCATGCTCTTTTGCACAACAAATATTTCGAGCGGGTAAAAATCAGATTACAAACCACAGGGCACATTACAAGTTTTAACGATTTTTTAGCCGCTTTTGTTTAAAGCTACCCCGTGACCCGACCATTCATTATTTTGCCAGCTTTCTCAGCACTGCCTCCACCGGCGTCTCCAGCTTTTTCTTGCGGTTGCATTCTCGGCACGACGGGACGGTGTTGCCCTTGGTCGATTTGCCGCCGCGGGCCAGCGGCACCACGTGGTCCATGGACAGTTGATCCGGCGGAAACGGGTTGCCGCAATAGTGGCAGCGCCCTTTGTGGAGTTGCTGTTTCCACCAGGGCGTTCGTTTGAGTGCGCGGGCCTTGTCCCGCTCTTTGCGAATGCGTTTGGCGGTTTCGGGGTCAGGGTCGATTTCGAAGTAGGGTTCGGGGGGCATTCCCGGGAGCTTAAAGGAGTTGCTGGAATTTTGCACATGTGTGCCGAGCAGCTACTCCAAGGCAAGCGTGAGGCATTTGGCGGCACCGCCGGATTTGAGAAATTGATCCAGGTCGAGTGGGTGGGGCGTGTAGCCGCGGTCTTTGAGCATGGCCATGGTTTCCGGACATCCCGAAGGCAGCACTACGTGACGCCCGACGCACACGGCGTTGCACGCAAAGCGCGCGGCTTCGGCATGGGGCACGACGAGGCGTCGTCGTGCGTCCACCCGATCCGAGATTGTGGCTTGGGCATAGGAGTCGAACGCCGCCGGATAGTACAGCAATTCGCCGTTGCTGAGCGGGCAGAAGCAGGTGTCCAGATGATAGAAACGGCTCGTGACGAGTTCCAGCGGCAATATTTCTTTGCCGTAGACGTCGCTTAACACGCGATGAGCTTTGATGTCGCTGCGTTGCCGATACCCCCCGAACCATGTATCGGAGAAGCCCAGTACGTCTCCCGCTCCTTCAAAATAACACTCCTTGTCCAGGAGGATCACACGATACCCGTGTTCTCCGAACCACCGAGCAAAGTGTTCCTCTTCTCCCCGTCGTTCCGGATGCCGGAACCGGCTGACGATGGCCGTGCCGTTATGCAGCACGCCGGCATTGGCGGTGAACACCAGGTCGGGAAGGCCTGCAACCGGCGTCATCCGTTCGAGTTTGGCGCCGACGTCTTCTTCCAGTACGCGGGTGAGGGTTCGCCATTGGGCAAGGCTCGCGTCCTTGTCAACGGCATTGGAGAGACGCATCCAGGGGTTGATTTCGTACTGAATCCCGAAATGATCCGGTGGGCAAACCAGGAAGTTAGCCATGCCAGCCGAGTGCTTGCGCCAATTGTCGAAGGAAGGAAGCCGCATCCATCACAAGGCCGATGGATTGGAAGCTGCCGCGGTCGCTGAGCTTGGTCGGAACGGCCGGGTTGATATCCACGCATACGGTTGGAACCTTCGCCGGCAGGCAGTTCCCGGTGGCGATGGCGTGCAGCGTTGTCGCCACCAGTAACGCCAACCCGACTCCCGGGAGGGCGGCGCGCATGGCCGTTTGGGCGCGTCTCGTGTCCGTGATGACGTCGGGGAGCGGTCCGTCGTCGCGGACACTGCCCGCCAACACCATGTCGACGTGTTTGCGAACGCAGGCGGCGATGACCCCATCCCGGATCAACCCGGATTCCACAGCGCGTTTGAGGCTGCCGGCGTTCCGGACGCGGTTGATGGTGCGCAGGTGATGTTCATGCCCATGGGGGACGGTACATCCGGCGCGCAGGCCGTATCCCAAGGACGTGCCGAACAGGCTGGCTTCCATATCGTGCGCGGCCAGGGCGTTTCCGCAAAACAGGACGTGAATGAAGCCGGACTCGATCAACCACGACAAGGCTTCCCGGCCTCCCGCATGGATGATGGCCGGTCCACCGACGAACAGCACTTTGTCGCCTGAGTCGGGGTCGCAGGCGGTCTCGCCTGAGATGCGCGCCAGTTGCCGGTTGTCGCGAATCATCCGCATGCGCTTGGCCACGTCCGCGATCATCGGATGATGCGGCCGTTCCGAGGACACGTCGGCGGCCATGAAGGCGAACGCGTCCCGCTCTTGAGGTCGTTCCAGCGGGAACACCCGCACTCCGGTTCGCCCCGTGACAATGAGGTCACCGGCTTTCACGTTGGCCATGGGAACGGTGCGGGCAGCCGGAGGATCCAGGGTCACGCGAATGGCGACATCCATTTCAATCGCATCCACGTCGAGCCATTGGTTATTGAGGCGGATTTGCGTCCGGAGGTGTGAGGTCGCATAAAACGAATCCGGCAACACGCCGTCTTTCGGGGCAGGTTCCACCGTGCAATCGGCGGTGTGTTCGACCACGGCCCCATGCGGTTGGATGGCGTGCAGGATAGCCTCGAGCCGTTGCGGGGAGTCGGCATGCACGGCGATCGCGGCCGAGGATGCGTCCTCTCGCGTGGCCCCGACGTGCATCTCGTTGATGGTGAAGGTGCCGCTTCTCTGGAGAATCGTGTCGAGCACCTTCGCCAGGATGAGCGAATCGATGATATGGCCTTCGAGAGTCACGGTTTCAGTCGCCATGATCTTATTGTACACCCATGGGGACTCGGATCTCTGTGCACGCCCTCTACCGCCCCGGCCCTCTCCCACTATGGGGAGAGGGAGAATCGGGAATGACCAATTCGGGAAGGGCGTTGATTATTTTCATGCCAATGACAGAAGGGGGATGAGCGCGGGGGGCATCTGTTATTCAGGGAAAGGAAAATCCCTTTGGCGACGATTCAGGGAGGATGCTATACTGCCGGCATGTGCGGGTCAGGATCACGGAAACGGTCCCTCGGGTTCACGGGCTTCGTGGTGGCTCTCTTCATCGGCGGGGTGAGTTGGGCCGCGATCGGGAACGGCGTGTTCGAAGGGTTCGTCCACCATATCGCCCAGCAGATTACCAGGGACAAAGTCGATTTTGCGGTCGCGGAATCCTGTACCTCGTGGTTTTATGAACGATTGCGAAAGTCTCCCGGGGTTCGCCCCGACGTGAAACGCCTTTCTTTCGTTGTGGAAGCAAGCCCTGATTCCCACTCGTGTGCCAGTCGATACCCTGGAATCAATGAAGCGCGTGAGGCCTTTGCACACACCCAATCCACCCTCTCGTTGAGCCTGACGTTTTATCAATTGGCTCTGGTGGCCGACCGGGATGATGACGAGCGCTATGACGCGGGCGAGCTGCGGGATATGCTGGCCTCCCTGAACGTGGCTCTGCTGCACGGCGATCATCCCATTCAACTTCTTGCTAAGCTGAAGGGAAAATTCGACGACGTGCGTAAGGCGGTCGAGTTCACGATCCTGACCGACAGCATGCAGGCGTTGTACAGCAAAGGGTACCGGTTCACCACTGCGGATCAGGCTGCGATGGGCCGCGTCACGGGAACGTCCTGATGTCCCATCAGGGACACAACGCCGTCATGCGTCCGATAGTGCAATAACCCTGTCCCCGACGCCTGTCCCCGACATTTGTAATCGAGGATCCAAATCGGGGATCCAGTTTCTTAAGACATTCGTTCGACCGCTTCTCGTGAGCGGCTCCGCACGGTCTGGTCCCAGTCTTCCTTCATCGTATATTCCAACTTGGCTTTGGCTTCCGTGGCGCGCATGCGTCCGAGAGCCAGCGCCGCACAGCCCCGAACGTACGCGTGATCGTCTTCCAACGCTTTGATTAACAGCGGAATGCTTTCCCGGTGTTGCACGACTCCCAGGTAACTGGCGGCCATGCCCCGGAAGCGGTGCTGTTTGTCACCCAGGGAGCGTTTGAATGTATACAGGAACACCTCGGCCATGTCCGTGGCGACGTTCTCCAGCCCTTCCAGTTGATATTCATTGAGTTCAATGAGTTGGCTGGCGAGATCGAACCGTTTTCGCGGCGCCTTTTCGCCGGAAAATTTTTGGAGAAGCAGGGTTCGCCGTTTCTTTTTGTGTTTGGCACGCTTGATCTTTCGCACGTTCACCCACGTGATGAGGGTGAGCGCGACGGCCAGAAACAGGACGGGGACGACTTCATCGACAATAAAGTCCTGAGTGTCGAAGTCCAAATGGTTCCAAATCCAGATCCCGCCGACGACAATGATGACCAGGGCCAAGGCCATGGTGAGGTTGGCTTGTCCCCGTTGGTTGTCGAGATGAGGTGAAGGCGCGTCGATGGCCATGACGCCAACTGAATGTTGCAGCAAGTTCCTAATGAACGCCTGGGCGGTTCTCCCCGTTTTCAAGACGTGTCAGCAGCCTGCGGAACCGCCGGCCGTGAGTTGTCTCCTGACGGGTTTCGTACACGGCGATGAGATTGCGAAGCATACGCGCCAGTATGTGGACATGGGAGCAGGGTTCGAGATAGCGACGATCGAACTCGACGCCATAGTTCTGCAACAATCGCGCACAATCCTTTTCGGTGAGCAGCGCCCCTTGGTGAAAACAATCTATGAACACGGGTTCCGTCCGCAACCCGACGAGAAAATGGCCCGGCAGGCCGACCCCGGCCACGGGCACGTGGAGCCGTTGCCCCAGGAGTAAATACACGACCGACAGGCTGATCGGGATCCCGACGCGGTCATCCAGGACGCGGTGCAGAAAACTGTTGTTGGGGTCGTAATACTGTTGGGTATTGCCCCGAAAGCGCAGGGTGTCAAACAGGTACTCGTTCATGTATCGCACGACTTGACGGGGGGTGCCCGACGAAAGGGGTTTGAGTTCGGCGGCCATGGCGTCCAGTCGTTGCCGATAGGGGGCCGTCTCCAATTGCGGGTCTCCCGCCCGGGCGATCAGGAATGCTCCGGCTTCCAGGTCGAGTTCCTCGTCCGAAGTCTTCAGGAGTTCGTCCCAGTCCTGTTCGACGTCCGCTTGTGTAATGTCCCCGATGACGGCGCGGATGCGTGCGGCCAGGGAAGGATCGTCGCAGTCCTCGAGGGACCCTCTGAGAAAGGGCACGGCCTCGGGGCCCGCGTCGACAAGGTGCCGGTGAATTTGCCGGGCGACACGAAGGTCGTGGTCGGAGAGCAGGTGGAGCAGCGCGTCGATGTTTGATCGTTCGGCGGAAGATGAAGGTGCGTTCTTCATCACGGCAGATCTCGGGTTCACGCCCCCTACCCGATTGCCCGGCGGAAGGCCTTGGCCCCGCCGTACAGGCACACGGCGTCGAAGATGGCCAGGATCACGAAGGCCAGGGCCACCTGGGGAATGGCCGCTTCCCATCCCGTGATAATCAGCGGGCGCACGGCGTCGATCACCCAGGTCATCGGATTCACCATGGCCACCACCTGCATCCATCCCGGCATGGCTGAAAGGGGCACGAGCGCCGAGCTGAGAAAAATCATGGGCAGGGAAAGAAAGCCCAGCAGGGAAAAGAAATCGCCGTGGCTCTTGACGGAAAACGCGATGCCCATGGAGATGGCGGTCAGCCCCACGCCGAACAGCATCCCGATTGCCAGGATCACGGCGATACCCGGCAGCCCCGTTTCGAGGCGCACGCCGAAGACGAACGCGATGCTCAGGATGACCAGAATCTGCATGCCGGTAATGGTCATCACGAAGAGGTAGCGACTGAGGATCACGGAGGATCGGTGAATGGGCGTAGACATCATGCGCTCCAGGAACCCGTTCTCTTTGTCGAACAGCAGGTCCACACCGCCGGCCAGCCCGTTGTTGAGGACCGTCATGACGACCACCCCGCCCGCCAGGAAACTCATGTAATTCGGGGCCTGGAGAATCTGGATGTTGGCGGCATGTTGAAAGAGGCTGCCGAAAAAGATCAGCCAGAACAGCATGGGCTGGACCAGGGTAAACAGCATGCTGAATTTTTCACGGCTGAGCCGGCGAACCCACCTCATCGTCAGGGCCAGTACTTCCTGTCTGTAGTGTTGGAAGGTCATTTGCATCATTCCCGCCCTGCGCCTTTCCCTCTTTTGTAAGGAGGGGTGAAGGGGAGGTAGAGGGAGGGCGTCCTGTGAGAATCGGTCCTTCTTGGACTTTCGGCTCTACTCCACCTGGCCTCCCCTTACAAAGGGGAGGGAGAAGTTATGAGATATCTTCTGCTATTCCTCCGCGTCCTCCGGAGTGCCTCCCCGCAACCAATGTCCGGTATGGGCGACGAACACGTCGTCGAGCCGGGGGCGATGATATTCGATTCCATCGAGGCTGCAATCAAGGCGTTGGGCGACTTCGATCACGGCGGTGAGAGATTTCTCGGGAGCTTCCACGAGCACATCCAGCCCGGTCGGGTTGATGCGCACGTCACGGACCAGGGGCAAGGCCCTGATCCCGTCGCGCAGGCGAGGAAGTTTTTCCGCTTCGTGTTCCTTGATCGTCAATGCCAGGCTGTCGCCTCCCAATCCGGTCTTCAACTCCAGGGGCGACCCGATGACCCGAATGCTCCCGCCGTCGATAATCGCGAGTCGATCGCACAGTTGGTCGGCTTCTTCCAGGTAATTGGTCGTCATGACGATGGTGATGCCGTTCTCACGGAGTCGCCGGATATAGTCCCATATCCGGAGACGGCTCTGGACGTCCAACCCCAGGGTCGGTTCGTCCAAAAACACGATTTTGGGATTGGGAAGCAACCCGCAGGCAATATCCAGTTTGCGCTTCATGCCCCCGGAATAGGTTTTGACCACACGGTCCGCATGTTCTTCGAGATTGACGAGCTTCAACAGTTCGGCGATTCGTGCGTTCGTTTCCGTCCGGGATAAATGGTAGAGCCCTCCCAACAGCTCGAGGTGCTCGCGACCGGTCAGAAATCGATCGACGGCGCGTTCTTGCGGAACGTAGCCGATCAGGCTTCTGACGGTATCCGCCTCCGTCACGACGTCGTGCCCCAGTACCGTGGCCGTTCCGGCGGAGGGGGGCAGCACGGTGATCAGAATCCGCAGGGTCGTGCTTTTTCCGGCGCCGTTGGGACCCAGGAGTCCGAAGATTTCACCGGCGTGCACCGTGAACGACAGATCCTCGATGGCCGTCACCGGGCCAAAGGTTTTCCCCAAGCGGGCGACTTCGATCACCACGGCGGGATTCATCATCCCCACCCTGGTACTTGTGTTTCACCGTCGAGTTTAAACTTCAAGAGGTCGATCAAGCGGCGGGTTTGTTGGTGCAGGCTTTCGCCTTCGAGCAGAAACTGTTTTTCCAAAGGCGTA
The DNA here is from genome assembly GCA_012270585.1 of Nitrospirales bacterium. Lineage (GTDB taxonomy): Bacteria > Nitrospirota > Nitrospiria > Nitrospirales > UBA8639 > Bin75. The sequence continues at coordinate 70,990 of JAAXIB010000017.1, read as the reverse complement.
AAGTCCAGGCACGAGGATAGACCGTTCACCAGGACGCGATCCGTCATGGCGTCATCGGTCACAAGTTGGCAGAGTTTATCGGCCTTTCGTACTTGAAGATAGCGGGTCGCCAACGTCGTGAGGGTTGCGCGCACGGACCCTTCGGCAATCGTTTGAAACGGTTCACGCGGCCCCAACGTGATTTTGGCTTTGCGATACCGGGCATCAAAAAACTCCTCTTCGATCGTGTACCGATACAACCCTTGCAGGATCAGGTTCGACCGGCCATCCTGTAGCGGCTCGATATGGGTCATTCGTCCCACGCACCCCAGGGGAAAGATGGGTGGATTGCCATAGTACTGGCTCTCCCATCCTTGCTTGAACAACGCCATGCCGATACAGGCGCCTTCGCGGCTGGTATCGACGACCATTTCCCGGTACCGGGGCTCGAAAATATGGAGCGGCAAGTAAGTGTCCGGAAACAGCACCACGTTGGGAAGCGGAAAGATCGGAATGATCTCCGGGACGGGAAAGGTCTTCGAAGAAGGCGTGTTATTTAATGCAGGCATGCGGTACGATAGCCGACGCTCAAAAGCCCTGTCAACGTGGTGATTCCGAAGGGTTGGCACTGTCAACGTGCGGAGGTGTATGGTTCTGTCACGCGTGAATGGTCCGCGAATGCGTGAACGTTCCCGAACGGGCACAACGTGGAGGGTGAAACACCATGCTTGGACTGTGTGGTAAAGAGATCGCTCTTATAGGTCTGTTTGGTGTCCTGTCGACTTTTCTCCCTCTCCCCCTGGGAGAGAGCCGGAGTGAGGGGGATGCCGCACCCGCCTCCGTCTCGTCGGTGGACCTGACCCCGGCGCGACCCGGGTACGTCTATGCCTTCCCCCGCGATCACGGCGCACATGAGAACTACGGCCTGGAGTGGTGGTACTTCACCGGTCACCTCTATGACCGGTCGGCACGACGGTTCGGTTATGAAGTCACGTTTTTCCGCAAGGCCATTGATGATGCGCGCGTCCGCGATCACCCGTCCCGCTGGGCGTTGCGGCAACTGTATTTCGCGCACTTGGCCGTAACCGACGTTGAGGGGGCCACGTTTCGATTCTCCGAAAAATTGAGTCGAGCGGCTTTTGGGAAGGCCGGAGCCGACCCCGATCGGATGAAGGTCTGGATCGACCGTTGGACCCTGGAACCCGTGACCGAAGATCATGGCCGGTTGCATCTCACGGCCCGGGACGCCGGATTCGGGGTCGATGTGACGCTTACCCTGAACAAACCGCCCGTGATTCATGGACAAGACGGGATCAGTCGCAAGGGTGCCGACCCCGGCCAGGCGTCGCACTATTATTCGCTCACCCGCCTGGCGACCCGGGGAACCATCCGGGTCCGCAGCGAACCGTTCGCGGTCACCGGCACCAGTTGGATGGATCATGAATTCGGATCCGGTGGATTGGGTGAGGATCAGGTCGGGTGGGATTGGTTCAGCGTGCAATTTGACTCGAACGTCGAACTCATGCTCTATCTCCTGCGCAAACGGGACGGGTCCCATGATCCGATGTCAAGCGGGACGTTGATCTTTCCGGATGGCACGAGCAGGCACCTGGAACGCGCGGATTTCGTGATTCGAACGTGGGATCAGTGGACCAGCCCGCTCAGTCGCGCGCAGTACCCGGCGAAATGGACGCTGGAGATTCCGTCAGTCCCGCTTCTCGTGACGGTGACGCCGGTGCTGTCCGATCAGGAACTGCGGACCGCGAACAGTACCCGGGTCACGTATTGGGAAGGTGCGGTGGACGTGCGCGGCCACTACCGGGATGCTCCCGTTGCCGGGAACGGGTACGTCGAACTCACCGGCTATGCGAATCCCCTGGAATTCGATTATCGTTCACGAAAGCCCCACCTGAGCCGATGATGACCGTCGTTCGACATGCTGTCGTCTTTCTGATGATGGTGGGCCTGCTGGGCTGCACCCAGCGAAGCGATCGCGTGGTGGCAGTCGAGGTGCATCCCACCAAGCCGAAACTCATCTACGTGGCAACGGAAGAAGCCGTGTATAAAACCCGGGACGGAGGACTCGCCTGGAAGCGGCTTTCAGCAGGGTTGAGTCGTGTTCGGGTCATGAATCTGGCGATCGATCCGCAGCTTCCGGCCAACGTGTTTGCCGGCACACTTGCCGACGGGGTGTACAAAAGTCCCGACGGGGGGCGACGTTGGCTCCCGCGCAATGCCGGCATTCAGAAAGGGACGATCTCGGCCAACGTGAATCAACTGGTCTTCGATCCGATTGACTCGCAAATCCTGTACGCGGCGACCACCGTCGGGGTGTTCCAAACCAAGGACGCCGGGCAGTCCTGGACCGAACGCATGCGAGGCATGACCGAGATCAATTTTATCGTGGCGTTGGCCGTCGATCCGATCAGCCCCAATATTCTCTACGCGGGGACGAGCGGTGGGGTCTATCGCAGTTTTGACGGAGCAGACCATTGGACAAAGGCCAATAAGGGGCTCGTTCCCGATAACGCCAAAATGGCGTCCATGGCCTTGGGGGTGAATCGATTGCTGATCGATCCTGCAGATCCGGACGTGGTCTATGCGGGCACCACCCAAGGCGTGTTCAAAACGTTGAATAAAGGAGAGGAGTGGGCGAGACTGGCGGCCGATCTCGGAGCACTCTACGTGAGCAGTCTCGTGTTGGAACCCGGAAACGGGCAGCACCTCTATATGGGGACCAGCAAAGGCATCTTTCAAAGCCGGGACGGCGGGCAAACGTGGAGCGCCACCAATGACGGGTTGGAGAACCTCAATATTCGAGCGATCGCCATGGACCCCCGCAATTCACGGGTTCTGTACGTGGGCACGAACGGCAGCGGCCTCTTTCGCAGTCAGGATGGCGGCGAGTCCTGGACTCATCTCCCGCTGGCGTCAAAGGTGGAAGAGTGACGGATGTCTGCGCGGAATCCGTTACCGACAGGTAACAATTGTAGGGAATGCCCGGTGCCGTTCAGCCTCGATGCGTAGCAATCCATCTCCCGGTTTTTTGCTGCTCGTTGACTCACCAACCCCCAAAAAAACATCCTCTGGTTCCCGCTCAATTATTGTTATGTCAAATTATATGGTCTTTTCCAGCACTTTTGGCACTGTTGATGGGCTGAATGGATCATAATGTTACGAAAAATAAACATTTCTTGAGCCACCCATTCTGATCAATGTTGATTGAAAGAACATAACTAATTGTTTTTATTGACATAAAATTGAAAATTTCATAAAGATCGGAAACAGGTCTTCGTTGCAGCGGAGGGTTTTGTCATCAGGGGCATCATCAGGGCACTTTCATGCTACCAATTGGAAACGCGAGAGAATATCACCTATCGTTTAGAAAGCAAGTTTGTCTATATTTTCAATATGTTATAAAGATATTTCAAAAATGTTCATGATGGCTCGAAAATTGCTAGAAATAAGGGGGAGGTTAAAGGAAATAAGCCGGTATTTTTGGCGGATGATCAACAGAATGATGATGCAAGAGTCAGGAAAGGAGGTGGTTGGACAAAAGTTTTCCCCATCAGGGGGTTTTTCAATTAATCCATTCCACGTTAGGCCGATCGGCCTTTACACGAGGAGGTTTCGCAATGTTTCTTTCTAGACGTCAATTTTTAAAAGTGACCACCGGGACGGTGGCGGCAGTGGCGTTGGCGGACAAAGCCTTGGCCTTGACTGCGCTGCAACCGGTTGTCGAAGTGGGCAATCCGCTGGGCGAGTATCCGGATCGTGCCTGGGAGCGGGTGTACCACGACCAGTATCGCTATGATTCATCGTTTACGTGGGTTTGCTCCCCGAACGACACCCACGCCTGCCGCGTGCGCTCCTTTGTGCGTAACGGTGTGGTGATGCGGGTGGAGCAAAACTACGACCACCAAACCTACGAAGACCTCTACGGCAACCGCGGGACGTTCGCACACAATCCGCGGATGTGCTTGAAGGGGTACACGATGCATCGACGGGTGTATGGGCCCTATCGGTTGAAAGGCCCCTTGATGCGCCGTGGCTGGAAAGCCTGGATGGATGCCGGTAGCCCGGAATTCACCCCGGATGTCATGAACAAATATAAATTCACTTCGCGGTACCTGGATGACATGTTGCGGGTAAGCTGGGATACGGCGTTTACGTACCTGGCCAAAGCCATGGTGGTTATCGCGGAGCGGTACAGCGGCGAAGCCGGTGCCCGTCGGTTGCGGGAACAAGGCTATCCGCCGGAAATGATCGAGATGACCAAGGGTTCCGGCGTGCGGACCATGAAGTTCCGCGCGGGGATGCCCATTCTGGGCGTGATCGGCAAGATGTCCGTCACCCGGATGAACGGTGGCTGCGGTGCGTTGCTCGACCACTACATTCGGAAAGTGAAGCCCAACCAGGCCCAAGGCGGCCGGTATTGGTCGAACTACACCTGGCACGGTGACCAAAACCCGGCGCATCCGTTCTGGTCCGGTGTGCAAACTTCTGACATCGACATGAGCGACATGCGGTTCGCCAAGTTGAACACAAGCTGGGGCAAGAACTTCGTCGAAAACAAGATGCCGGAAGCGCACTGGAAGCTCGAGAGCATCGAGCGTGGAGCGCGGGTGGTCGTGATCACGCCGGAGTACAACCCGACGGCGTATCGTGCCGACTACTGGATTCCGGTTCGGCCGGAGACGGACGCGGCATTGTTCCTGGGCGCCTGTAAGATCATGTTCGACGAAAACATGCATGACCATGATTTCTGCGCGGCCTATACGGACATGCCGATTCTGGTCCGCACGGATACGCTGCAATATCTTGATCCGCGTGACGTGATCAAGGGCTATTCATTGCCGGACTTTTCCAAGACCTATTCGGGGAAAGTGCAAACCCTGAATCCGGCGAAGATTGCACGTCTCGGCGGGTTCATGGTGTGGGACATCAATAAGAATCAAGCCGTGCCGATTCACCGCGAATTGGTGGGGTGGCACTACAGGAACAGCGGTATCGAGTCAGCTTTGACCGGGACCTACCGGGTGAAGTTGCTGAACGGCCGCGAAGTCGACGTGGCACCGATCTTCCAGTTGTATCAAGTCCACTTGCAGGACTACGACCTGGATACGGTCCATCAGATCAATCGGTCCCCGAAGGACCTGATCGTGCGCTGGGCCAGAGATTCCGGTACCATCAAACCGGCAACCATTCACAACGGGGAAGGCACGAACCACTACTTCCACCAAACCATCATTGCGCGTGGCGCGGCGATGGTGTTGATTATCGCCGGGAACGTCGGGAAGTTCGGGACCGGGCAACATACCTGGGCCGGGAACTACAAAGCGGGGATCTGGAACAGCACCCCGTGGTCCGGCGGTGGGTTGGGCACGCACACCGCGGAGAATCCGTTCAAGATCACGACGGATCCGAACGCACACGGTAAGGAAGTGCACGTGCGTGGCTACTACTATGGTGAGGAGGTGGCTTACTGGAACCATGGGGATACGGCGTTGATCGTGAACACGCCGAAGTATGGGCGCCGGGTGTTTACCGGAAAGACGCACATGCCGACCCCGACCAAGTTCCGGTGGGTGGCGAACGTGAACGTGTTGAACAACGCCAAACACCACTATGACATGGTCAAAAACGTGGACCCACACATTGAATGTATCGTCACCCAGGATATCGAGATGACCTCGGACGTGAACCATGCGGACGTGGCCATGGGTGTGAATACGTGGATGGAGTTCACGTATCCCGAACATACGGCGACGGTGTCGAATCCGTGGTTCCAGGTGTGGAAAGGGGGCATCCGGCCCTTGTATGACACCAGAAACGACCTGGATACGACCGCCGGCGTGTCCGCCAAATTGACCAACATGACGGGCGATGGGCGGTTCCGGGATTACTTCAAATTCGTCTTCGACAACCGGGTGGACGTATACGTGCAACGGTTGCTGGACGCCAGTTGTACGGGATACGGGTACAGCGTTGACACCATGCTCAAGTCCGAGAAGGGCTGGATGGTGCTGTGCCGGACGTATCCACGGCAGCCGTTCTGGGAAGAGACGAATGAAAGTAAGCCGATGTGGACCCGGACTGGCCGGTATGAGAACTACCGGACGGAGCCGGAAGCCATTGAATACGGGGAAAACTTCATTTCGCACCGGGAAGGCACGGAAGCAACGCCGTACTTGCCGAACGCGATTATGACGACGAACCCCTACGTGCGGCCGGATGACTATGGTATTCCCATCACGGCTCAGCACCATGATGACAAGACGGTACGCAACATTGCGTTGCCGTGGCAGGAAATCAAGCGGTACTCCAACCCCCTGTGGGAGAAGGGGTATCAGTTCTACTGCGTGACGCCGAAGACGCGGCATCGTGTACACAGTCAATGGTCTGTGAACGACTGGGTGCAGATGTATGAGTCGAACTTCGGTGACGCGTATCGGATGGATAAACGGACACCGGGTGTGGGTGAGCATCAATTACACATGAACCCGCAAGCGGCGAAAGACCGGGGCATCAACGACGGTGACTACGTGTACGTTGACGGCAATCCGGTTGATCGGCCGTACCGAGGATGGAAGCCGAGTGACCCGTACTACAAAGTGGCTCGGTTGATGATTCGGTCGAAGTACAACCCGGCGTTCCCGTACCACGTGACGATGGCGAAGCACGCTCCGTACGTGGCAACCGCGAAATCCGTGAAGGGCCATGAAACCCGACCGGATGGACGGGCCATCGCGATGGATACGGGTTATCAATCCAACTTCCGGTATGGGGCGCAACAGTCCTTCACCCGTGACTGGTTGATGCCGATGCACCAAACCGACTCACTGCCAGGGAAACACGCAGTGGGCTGGAAGTTTAAATTCGGGTATCAAGTGGACAACCATGCGGTCAACACCACGCCGAAAGAATGTCTGATGCGGATTACCAAAGCTGAGGACGGTGGTATCGGCGGCAGGGGTCCATGGGAGCCAGTCCGGACCGGGTTCACGCCTGGGCAGGAAAATGAGTTCATGATCAAGTGGCTCAAAGGCGACCACATTAAGATCAAGGTGTAAGCCGGGATCAAATGTGGATTTTTAGAACTTGAACTAACTTTGGTTCAAAAAGAAACGGAGGAAACCATGCCAGAAGTCTATAATTGGCAATTAGGGCGGAAGATGCTGTATCCCTATGAGGAACGGCATCCAAAGTGGCAATTCGCCTTTGTGTTCAACATCAATCGCTGCTTGGCCTGTCAAACCTGTTCCATGGCGGATAAATCCACGTGGCTGTTTTCGAAAGGTCAGGAGTACATGTGGTGGAACAACGTGGAAACGAAGCCGTATGGTGGATATCCACAGTTCTACGACGTGAAAATCACGCAGTTGATTGAACAAGTCAACCCAGGCGGGCAGGTGTGGAACGTGCGGGTCGGCCGCAAACACCATGCGCCGTATGGGGTGTTCGAAGGGATGACCATTTTCGATGCCGGGGCGAAAGTCGGCCAGGCAGCGATCGGGTACATCCCGACGGACCAAGAATGGCGTTTTGTCAACATTTATGAAGACACGGCCACGTCAATGCGAGCCATTGTGGAAGGCATTGACAAGACCGGGTTTACCAAGGAAGAACCATGGCGCATGACCGGCAGCAGCTTGCCGGAACATGAAACCTACTTCTTCTATCTTCAACGCATTTGTAACCATTGCACCTATCCGGGGTGTTTGGCCGCCTGTCCGCGGAAGGCCATCTACAAGAGGCCGGAGGATGGAATCGTGCTGATCGACCAGAACCGGTGCCGTGGATACAAGAAGTGTGTGGAGCAATGTCCATACAAGAAGCCGATGTATCGGGGTACGACTCGGGTGACCGAGAAGTGCATCGCCTGCTATCCGCGGGTTGAGGGGAAAGATCCTCTGACCGGTGGAGAGCCGATGGAAACCCGGTGTATGGCGGCCTGCGTGGGTAAGATTCGCTTACAGAATCTCGTCAAGGTCGGTGAGGACGGACTGTGGGCGGAAGATCGGTGGAACCCCCTGTATTACACCATCCGGGTGGAACAGGTGGCGTTGCCGCTGTACCCGCAATGGGGCACGGAGCCGAACGGGTTTTACATTCCCCCACGGCAATCGCCTCGTGGCTACATCCGGCAGATGTTCGGGCCGGGCGTGGACAATGCGATCGAGAAGTACTTGGTGCCGAGCCGGGAATTGTTAGCCGTTCTCCAACTCTGGAGAGCGAGCCAACAAATCGTCTTCCGGTATGACATCATTCCTGGGCCGAAAGTGTTTGAGACCCAAATTCACGGGCGGAAGTTCGAGATGTACAACGACACCGTGTTAGGGTTCAACAAGTCCGGGAAGGAAGCCGTCCGGCAGCAAGTGGAAGAGCCGATTTACATTCGGCCAGCCGAACGCGCTACCTGGCTGTAAGAGCCGGTAGAGTGGTTTGTAAAAAAGCCGGAGGTTTTCGGACCTCCGGCTTTTTTTTTGGAAGAATCGTGTATCGAGAAGAAACCCAAAAAATTTGCTTAGATTCCTTCTCCAAATGGTGTATCCTAAAGAGACATTTTTTTGCTCTTATCAAAGGACCAAAAACGCGATTCCGACCACATGAGTCTCTCTCCTCCTGATCCCGTGCCTCTTTCCGCTCAGGCCATTCCCTTTGGGGAACTTTTGGAAACCGGAAAGGTGCCCGACGAATATCTCAGGACGGAGTACGTGACGCAACAATTTGTCGAACGATTGGTGCATTATGTGTTGAGCATTCCCGCGAAATCCATTTCCATCCCTCAGCTTTCGGCCATTCTCGAGCAAATTGATGCCCGTCAACAGATTTTCTTTTTTAAACGCTTAAAGGAAACGAGTCCCCACAGCTTAAAGGAGTTTGCTCCCCTGTATTACGGCTTTATGGCAGAATTTCACCCTCTATTGTTTACCTGACCCTTGTCCAGAGCCCCGTTTTTAGGAGGAACGATGAACTCAACTTTACATCGAGCGATTTCAAGTTTTTACAACCTGATTTATGAAGCACAGGCGTTTTCCACGACCATGTCTCGAATCGATTCGGCCGACCACGAGCGGTATTTGGGGCGAGTGGAAGGGCTCAATTGGGTGCTTGATCGGTGCCAGGAGTTTGAAGACGTGGACCAGAATCTCACCACACCCTCCCTTCACAAATTGTTGGGCGACGTCAAATCGGATCTGGATCATGAATTATCCGTTCAACGACGAGAAAAGGGCAGGAGGGCCGATGGACGGGAAGAAGCACTGATCTTCGTGACCGATTACCTCACGAGTCTGATTACGGCCACGGAAATCGAATCGGCCAAAAGCCCGGTCTGATGTTGTTCATTGTGCCGGGGGACGCACGTCCCCCCTGCAGGAGCCGGCTCCGTGCGCCGTCCTGACCCGGAATGTTTGCCGCTGACAGATTCAAGTCCCGCTGGATAAGAGAATGGATTATTTTTGCCGTCTGCCTTGGCCTGGGCGGGCATATCGCCTTGGGTCTCTTGCTGCACGCCCCGGAACAATGGCCAGCCAGGACCCTGTGGCTGTATGGCTTGTTACTGGCGCTCTCCGTCTACGTGTGCATCCAGTTGCTTCGGTCTGTGTGGTGGTTGTGGAGAGGTGGGCGCGCTTCCGATTCGCAGGAAGAAGCCTGAACCGGTTTTCTGGTATTCTCGCCGCTTGTCGCGTGCTCAAGGCAACGTGCCGTGCTCATTGACTCTCACGTAAGCTTGAGCACCGCAATAATGATCCCGGCCAGCACCGTGGTCCAACTCCTTAACTTGACTTGTGGCTGGGCGAGGCCGGTGTCCAGTTTTGTCTCCAGTTTGGCCAGGTCGGCTTTGGTGGCCAGGTGTTCGCTTTCATGTTCATGGATTGCCTGGGCAATGCCCTCAGCCTGGGGCTGACTGAAGCCGTGCTCCCGTTCCAGTTTCTTGGCTAATGCGATGGCATTGTTCATGGCGTTACTCTATCACATCACCCGGAGAGGAACAATGCAGCCTGCGACGACGTTCCCATCTCCGGCTTACAGGATGCCGTCGAGGGGAATCCCTTCCTCAATGAGCATGATGGGAATCATCTCCCTGATCGGATAGGTGACCTTTTTATCGCTTCGGATCAGCCCGCCGTCGAGGGATTCTTTCACCACGTTCCCGCCCTTATTCTGCAATTCCCCATTCGCAATTTTTCGGTTCAGGATTTCGAGTGAGGCGGCATCCAGGAGCGTCATCGCCTGCTTGGTCTCCGGGCAACATAAAATCTCCAGCAACGTGGGATCGATAGGCATCGCCCGGGCTGAATCGCTGTCAGAACTCATGAGATCTATACCTATCTCCTTATCGGAGTTCTCTCGTATAGTTGTTTTCCACTGCCATCTTTCATACACTAGGCAATATGCCGATGGATTGCAAGGCGAGGCGCACCATGTCCGGCTTGCACAAGATATCCCTCCCTTTTATCACTCCCCCCTTGAGGGGGAGTCGGAGGGCCATGTAGGGGACGGCCTATGTGCCGTCCCACAGGCGATCCGGTGGGGGGAAGAGCCGGGAAGCCACGCCTATCAGCCAGTGAGCGCGTTGCGCAGACACGGGGGCGGGCCTGCAACCTTTCTACCGGTTGGCAACCATGGAGAAGCACAGTCCACTTCATCAACTCAAACGATATTTCGTTACGGGATTATTCATCGTCGTCCCGGCTTGGGGAACCTTCCTGATTTTGTCCACCTTGTTCGTGACGTTGGACGGCCTGTGGGTGGAGCTGCTGGGCCCCGTGATGACGTTTGAAATTCCGGGAGCGGGGATTGCGTTGTTGTTCCTGGTTATTTTGGGAGCGGGGATGCTGGGAACTCGCCTCGTCGGGCAACGATTCGTAAAAAGAGTTGAAGATCTGTTTGAGCGCATCCCATTGGTGAGAAGCATCTATTACACGCTCAAGGGGATGACCGACGTGTTTCAATTCCGGGAACGATTCGGCCAAAGTACGGTAGTCGTGTTTCCGTTTCCACGCACGGGCCTGTGGGCGATCGGATTTCTGATGGGCCCCGCACCCGGGCTGCTCCAGATTTCCAAAGACGATTCACTCATCATGGTGTTTGTGCCGACGGCCATTCACCCCTTTACGGGTTATTTGGCTTTCGTGGGAGCATCGAAGATCCACCGCGTTCAACTGCGTCCCGAAGAGGCCATGAAATTGGAATTCTCCGCGGGGCTGTATCGCCCACCCCAAGGATGGCTGTCAGTCGGACCTTACATCCGACCACTTTCCTAGGCTTGTCCCGGCAGGTTTTAGCGGGTCTCTAGTCGGGGAATTTCCGTGACCATGAACCAGTCAGATCTCCATATCCGGTTGGCCGAACCCCGTGATCTCGAATCGCTGGTCACGTTTAACATGGCGCTCGCATGGGAAACGGAGGGCAGACAATTGGACCGGGCCCTCCTCAGGTCCGGCGTGGAATCGATCCTGGCCGACTCCGCCAAGGGGTTTTACGTGGTGATGGAGCACTTGCCCACCGGGCAGACGATCGGGCAGTTGTTGATCACCTTTGAATGGAGCGATTGGCGGAATGCGGTCTTTTGGTGGTTGCAAAGCGTGTACGTCCAAAAGGAATGGAGACGACGCGGCGTGTTCAGACAGTTGTACGACTACGTGTTACGTGAAGGCGAACGCCAAGGCAACGTGGCCGGCATTCGTTTATACGTGGAACAACACAACACCGTCGCTCAGGGGGTCTATGCGCACGTCGGCCTGTCTGCGGCACCGTACAAAGTGTTCGAGAACGATTTTATCCTGCCCACCAGACCGAGTGAATAACGGCAACCCTACTTGGCCTGGCAACAGTAGTCATTGATACAAAAAGCGCCTTCGAGAACCCTCTCCCTATGGGAGCGGGCAGGGTGAGGGAGAGGAAGGGTGAAGATGTGCAGATCGCCACTGGCTCCCCCTGTCATAGTATGAAATAGTCAATCCACCTCGAACTGTCATTCCCGACGTTAGTAATCGGGAATCCAGTGTCTTTTTCTTTTACCCCTCCATTCATGCGGGCCCGCTTGGAACAAAAAACTCTGGATCCCCGATTTCTCTTTCTGTCATTTGTATGTTGCTTTCANNGCGTCGCTTGTCATAAGGTGAGTCCGGGCCCCCCGGCTTGCACCGAGCAGGAGTAGAACACCCCTCAGGCCAGTTTGTAGCTCCGAACAGATACCGGGGGAGGACGCCCCGCATTCGCAAGTGGGGAGGACAAACAAGCGGGGTGTTTCTGTAGACATTCGTATGGACCCGCTGTTAGACTTTTTGGAGGGACCCCATGCAATTCCATGTAGCCATAGCTCGTGAGTCTGGCGCAGAGCAGGCGGCGCAGGTGTTAATCACGTCCGTCCGTGATGCGTTCGGCCGGACGTCCCCTGATTTGATCTGCCTGTTTTTTTCACCGCATTTTGCGAACGCCTCAGGTGAATTAGTCGAGACACTCCACCGGCAATTGTCCCCGCGCGTGATGGTCGGTTGTATGGGCGAGGGCGTGATCGGGCCGTTTGAGGAATACGAAAACACGTCGGTGGTGACCTTGTGGGCGGCACATCTGCCGGCGATACGGATGGCCCCTCTTCATTTGACGTTCCATGAAGAGGACTCACAATCCCCCGTTCCCGGGCCACAGCCCGGGACGGGCCTTGAGGGATGGCCGCAGGAATTGGAATCGCTGTCGGAGCGGCCGACGTTCCTGATCTTTGCCGATCCCTTTTCCACGCCCATCGAAGACGTGTTCGAGAAAATGGAGGAACGCTGTCCCGGTGCCCCTGCGATCGGGGGCGTTGCGAGCGGGGGGACGGATCTGGGTGAAAATCGGTTGGTGTTCAACGGCAATATCGTGAAGCAAGGCCTCGTCGGAGTGGCCCTGTGGGGACCTGTATGGATTCGAACCCTGGTGTCGCAGGGCTGCCAACCCATCGGGGAGCGTTACGTGGTGACGAAGGCCGAACGAAACATCATGTATGAGTTGGGCGGCGTGCCGACCCTGGAACGGCTCCAGGAGACGCTCCAAGGCTTGGGACCGGAACGGGGAAAACAGGTCGCCATGGCGGTGCAGGTCGGCGTGGCGTTTGATGAACAACGCGAGCGGTTTGATCGGGGAGATTTTCTCATTCGCGGGTTGCTGGGAGCGGATCAACGATCCGGGGGCGTGGCGATTTCCGATATCGTGAGAGAAGGGCAGACGATTCAATTTCACGTGAGGGATCCGAGGGCCGCCAGTGAAGATTTCAATTTATTGCTGGCGCAGGATCGCCTGGACTACCCGCATTCTCCTCTCAAGGGCGCCCTGTTGTTCAGTTGCAACGGCCGGGGCCGGCGATTCTTCGCCGAACCGAACCATGATATTGCAGCCCTCCAACGACAGGTCGAAGGGATTCCGGTCGCGGGATTTTTTGCCGCAGGAGAAATCGGGCCGGTGGGCGGGAAAAACTTTATCCATGGGTATACCGCGAGTGTGGCGTTATTTGCCGAGCCGCTCCCCGATAGCCACTAAAGGTCTGTGGAGACCTCGAGGACAAGCTTCAACGGAGTGAATCCATCAGCGAAACGAAAGGAACGAAAACACATGCCGTTCAAAAACGTCAGGACATGGATAGGGGTCGTTGTAGTGAGTGGATTGTTCTTTCTTCAAGGGCCTGGAGCGGTTTTAGGAGCCGAACTTGAACCCGTCAAAACGTCTTCCGGGCTACAATACGTGGACCTGGTGACGGGCGATGGTCGGGAGGCTCACGTGGGAGAAACCGCGGTCGTCCATTATACGGGGTGGCTGGAAGATGGAACGAAGTTCGATAGTTCGGTGGATCGCGGGGACCCGTTTTCTTTTCGGTTGGGTGCCGGTCGCGTCATCAAGGGCTGGGATGAAGGGGTTGTGGGCATGCGAATCGGCACGAAGCGCAAGTTGACCATTCCGCCCCATCTGGGATACGGCAGTCGTGGTGCGGGTCGCATCATTCCACCGAACGCCACGCTGATTTTTGAAGTGGAACTTCTGGATCTCCGATAAGGTGTCGTTCTTGTTCACGGGATGTAAATGTTCACTTATTCGCTGACAATTGCCGCTCTTCCCTTCCCCTCCTTTGTAAGGAGAGGTGAGGGGAGGTAGAGGTATTCGTCGGCCCGACTTCCGATTGCCCTCGCTGATGAAACAGACTTCCCTGCATGAGGCCCACGTGGCCCGGAAGGCCAAAATCGTGGATTTTGCCGGCTGGGCCATGCCCCTCCAGTATTCGGGTGTCCTCGATGAATATCATACGGTCCGCACCACGGCCGGGTTGTTTGACGTGAGTCACATGGGGCGCCTTCACGTCGAGGGCCCCGGGGCCTTGCCGTTCCTTCAGCGGGTGACCACCAATGACGTGCAACGGGTCGAGCCGATGAGTTCTCAGTACTCGATGATTTGCAACCCTGTCGGGGGCGTCAAAGACGACATTTTCCTGTATCGGTTGGGTGTGGAGGAGTTTCTTCTGTGTGTGAATGCGTCGAATCTCGACAAGATCAGAAGCTGGCTTTTCCAACAGCAGGGTGACGAACAGGGGAATCTTCGCATCGAGGATCGATCGGAAGAGTTGGCCCAACTGGCTCTGCAAGGGCCTGCTTCGAAGTCGGTGTTGCAGGCGCACGTGGAATCATCGCTCGATGGGCTGAAACCGCGACAATGTCTTCAAGAGACGGTGGGCGGCGTCGAGTGTCTGATTACGCGAACCGGCTATACCGGAGAACTCGGGTATGAATTGTACGTGCCGGCGACGCAGGTTCCCCGGGTGTGGGATCTATTGATGCAGGCCGGAGAGGAGTTCGGCCTGAAGCCCGCCGGGTTGGGCGCGCGGGATTTGCTGCGGCTCGACATGGGGTATTTGTTGTACGGCAATGACCTGACCGAAGCGATCACCCCTATCGAGGCTAACGCCAAATGGGTCGTGAGTTTTGCCAAGGGCGCCTTCATCGGCGAGCCCGTCCTCAAACAACAACTGCAGGAGGGACCACCCCAACGCCTGGTGGCGTTCGAATTGTTGGAAAAAGCCGTGCCCCGTCACGATATGAAATTGTTTGCTCAGGACAAATCGATCGGGACGGTGACCAGCGGGAACCTGTCTCCCATCCTGCAAAAAGGCATTGGTTTGGGGTACGTGGACCCCGCCCATGCCACGGCTGGCACGGCTTTCGACGTCGAGATTCGAGGCAAGCGAATACCCGCCAGGGTGGTCGCCCTTCCCTTTTATAAAAAGCCCAAGCCGCCGGCATGAGTGAGAACCGCGTTCCTTCCATGACTGGAAGGGGAGGTTCCCGATGAAAAAACCGATTTATAAGGGAAAAATCATCGATCTGTCCGTGGAGACGGTGACCCTGCCGAACGGGGCCACGGCCGAGCTTGAGGTCATCATCCATCCCGGAGCCGCGGCCGTGGTGCCGATGAAAGACGACCGGACGGTGGTTTTGGTCCGGCAATATCGCCATGCCGTCGGAAGCTTCATCCATGAAATCCCCGCAGGTAAGCTGCATCCCGGCGAGGACCCCAGGGATTGCGCGGTTCGGGAAGTGGAAGAAGAGACCGGCTACAAGGTCGGCCGGTTGGAGCCGATCCTGAGCTTTTTCACCACGCCGGGCTTCACCAATGAGATCATTCACATTTTTGTGGGGAGCGACCTCTCTCCGGGCACGCAAAACCTGGGGGCGGATGAAGTCCTGGAGATCGTCGAAATACCGCTTGCCCAAGCCATTGACCGTATCAATGACGGCGTGATCCAGGATGCCAAGACCATCATCGGCCTTCAGGCGGTTTGTCTTCGATTGCAGGATCGATGACGGAGATCAAAACGGTTCAGTCGCTGCCGCATCCAGGGTCTTATAACACCCTCGCGGAAACCCTACCCCAACAGAAACCCGTTGTTAAGTGGGTCGTCCGGGTCGATCATGAATTCGTGACGCCCCGTGAGGTAGGCGTGGCCTTCGACTTCCGGAATAATTGCCGGGTAGCGGCCCAGTTGCGTCTCTTCCACGATTTTTCCTCCGAACCGCGTGTCCAAAATGCTTTCAAACCGGAGGGCTTGTCCCACCCGCAGGTCTCCTTTGGCGTGGAGGAGCGCCAGGTGTGCGCTGACCCCGGTTCCGGTTGGTGATCGATCCAATGCGCCATTGGCAAAGATACACGTATGCCGCAGGTCCCCTTCGGATGAGTGTGGAGGGCAGACGAAGATCGTGCCGTAGAGGTAGCCAAGTTCCGGCTCCGTGGGGTGGGAAATGGTGCATTCGGCCATGATGGCCTGTTTGATGGCGAGCCCCAGGCCCTGGAGTCGTGGTGCGTGTTTGGGTTCGAGGGTGAGACCCAGCGCCTCCGCTTGACAAAAGGCGTAGAACGCCCCGCCAAAGGCGAGATCATAATCCACCGAACCGATGCCCGGCACCCGGACCGTCTGCTCCACGGCAAGAACAAAGGATGGTACGTTGAGAAACGCCACGCTTCGGACTTTGCCTTCATCGATGGAAGCCTTTGCCGTCACCAGGCCACTGGGGGTATCGAACCGGATCGTGGTGGTCGGGCCGGAAGTCGGAAACAACCCCTGCTCCAGCATGACCGTCGTAAGCCCGATGATCCCGTGCCCACACATCGTGCTGTAGCCTTCATTATGAAAAAACAGCACTCCGGTGTCGGCCTGTGGGTTCGCGGAGGCAACCAACAGGCATCCATACATCGCGTGGTGGCCTCGAGGTTCCCACATGAGCGCCGTGCGAAGATGGTCCAGGTGTGTCCGGCAATACCGGCGTTTGTCCAGGATGGTGGACCCCGAAGGTTCGGGGAATCCCGCCGTCACCACCCGAAGCGCTTCGCCGGCAACGTGACAGTCAAGGGTGGTGATGGTGTGCATGCCCGTTCCTCTACCCCACCTGCCCTCCCCTTACAAAGGGGAGGAAAAGAGAAGAAGGGAGTGAGCATTCATGAGGCGTACTGTTCGGTCATGAACCAACCGGCGATCGAAAGCCGTTTGTGGTCACCCGCCAGCGCATCCACCCGGCACACGCGATGGAATCGCGGCACGGCAAAGAGGGCGAGCGATCCCGGTTGCGGGGCGATGCATTGCGCCACTTCCAGGACACGGTTCCCGCGGGGGTCCTTCCTGGCATGATAGATGATGAGTTCCCCGCCCCAATCGGTGTTCCACTCGGAATGGACGTAGGTCGCCAGGGCCAGACGTCGGAGAGGCGGTGGGCGGTGAGGATTGGCGGCATAGGCTTCATCCGTATCATCATGCGTCGGCAGGCAGTCCCCGGCGCCATAGGAATAGTAATTGAAATTCACGTGCCGTTGCCTGATGTTGGGAAAGGATTCCATGTAATTCGCAATGCACGGCAGTGACAATTTGTCGAGAAAGAGTTGCCGCTCGCGAGGACCGATTTCGGCTTTCAGCCAATTGCCTGAATGGGGAAAGGCCCGGGACACCGCCGGCATGTCCCGCAGGCCCGTCCAGGTCGAATACGTCATCCCCGCTCGAAAGGTTTCCATTTCCTGTTCGGTCCAAAAATTCTCCAGCACCAGCACCGGGTCTTTCCGAAAAGAGAATTTTTTTGGATTGAATTGATGAAACTGCGCTTTCACGAACGAACCTCACGCCGGCATGACGACCTTTCCCCCTCCTGTCATTCCCGACGCTTGTCCTCGACATTCTTAATCGAGGATCTAATCGGGAATCCAGGTTTCTTCCGTCTGTTGTTTTATCAGGCACAAAACGCGTGGGGGATGGATTCCCGCGTTGCGAGTGCCAACCCATTTGATACCCGTGCCGCGAGAATGACAGAAGAGGAAGCATTCCAACCGTCGAGCAAGAATTTTTCCACTTTCCTGTCCCCTTCCCGCAGTCATAATCGGGAATCCAGCGGCGTTTCTCGAAGGGTAAGGGAACGGAATGGGGAGGGTCAAGGACGTTGGGGAGTTTGCTCAGCCAGGCGTTTGGCTAATCGACGTGCGACCCGGGTCATGGCGGTGGAGCGGTCCTTGGGGTCGAGGATTACGTTGAGGACGTACAGGTGTTCGGAATCCGCCATGGCCGAATTCAGGACCTGTACAAAGGCCCCGAACGTCTCGATCCGGTGACCGATACCGCCGCCGAGTAACGTGCAGATTTTGTCATAGTGCCATTCGTGAATGTCATTGAACGGGCCTTCCAAAATTTCCCGTTCGGTGGAATAGCCGCGGTTGTTGAGAATGATGATAATGGGGTTTTGCCGGTGCCGGAGACAGGTCGCGAGTTCGGTCCCGGTCATCTGAAACGCGCCGTCGCCGACCAGGACCAGGGGTCTCAGGGACGGGTCGGCAAAGCCTGCGCCAAGCGCGGCGGGGACGCTGAATCCCATGGACGTATAGTAGGCCGGAGAAAGAAACTCGGCGCTTTTTCGCACGTGCAGATCCGCGGAGGCGAAGAGTGATTCGCCTACGTCGGCAATCACCACGGTGTGCTCGTTCAGCAGCCCGTCCAGGTAGCCGAACATACTGTGAAGGGTGACGGGCGTGTCCGGCGACGGCGCTTCAAACGTGCCGCGATCACGAGTGGGCAGGGGACGAGGCAGAAACGAGGGCAGCGGGGCCGTCGAAAGCGCCCGGATGAAGTCCTCGAATCGAACGCCTTCGTAGTGGTGGTGTTTGATGGCAATCGAATCGGCCGTTGCATGGATCGTCCGTCCGTCGGCCAAGAGCGTGGAATGGACTTTGACGTCTTCAACGTCGGTCAGGAGCGTGCCCAACGTCAGCAGGCAATCGGCCTGGTCCACAAATTCCAGGATTTCGTCACGACCCACGAGACCGCCGTACACGCCGATGTACAAGGGATGATCTTCCCGAATGACCGATTTACCGAGCAACGTCGTTGCCACGGGGACGCCCATGCGTTCCACCAACGCCGTGAGTTCGTGTTGGAGTCCGAACCGGTAAATTTCCGCGCCGGCCAGAATCACCGGTCGTTCCGAGCTTGAAAGAATGCCACGCACTTCGGCGATGGCTTCCTTTAACGCGACGGGATTGCTTTCACAGGTCGTCGTCGTGGGAGGCGTGGGGGAAGCAACCCGGACGGGGGCGAAGACCATGTCCCGAGGAATTTCCAAGTAGATTGGCCGTTTGAATTTCAGTAAGGCGGTCAGGGCTCGATCGAGCTCCCGTTCGGCCGTGAGGGGGTCGTCCAGAATCACGGACGCCACGGTGACTTTTTCAAACACGTCGCGTTGGGTAAAAAAATCCCGAACCATGTGATGAAGAAAGGGAGTGGTCAGTCGTTCCGCCAGTCCGGGCGAACCCGAGAGTAGTACGACGGGCGACCGCTCCGCATAGGCGCAGGCAATGGCATTGACGATATTCAGGCCGCCCACGCAATACGTCACACACGCCCCACCTATGCCATGGAGCCGTGCATAGGCATCTGCCGCAAACCCGGCGCAATCTTCACGGGTCGTCCCGACGTGCTCGATCGGCGATTCTTCGATCAATTGAAAGAGCGAGAGGACGTAGTCGCCCGGAATGCCGAAAATGTGCTTCAGCCCAAGCCGGTGCAAGCGATCGAGAACCAGGGATCCTATGGTGTGCGACGTGCTCATCTGTATTGATTATAGCATAGGGGAACGGGTATGGTGTGCGAGACTTCCGATGGCGTTTTTGATAAAGCACGCCCCACATTTTTCAGCGAGGAGGAACGGGTGATGCGCACTGATCCCTTATTGACGGTCGTTTCCTGCGAACCGGCGTGGCTGCGCGGCTTGCGGCGTTTTTCGAAGGCTACAACAGGTGTGTTGCCCACCCTCGCGGTAGTGTTCGTCTCATTCGCCACGAGCGTCTATGCCGGCGAGGGGCCTTACGTCGCGATCGGGGGAGGGGTCAACCTTCTGAACGATGCCGACGTCACGGCACAGTATGCCGAGCCCCAGTTTACCCCGCTCGACGCCACATCCAAGACCGATACCGGGTATAAAGTGAAAGGCGCGGTGGGCTGGGCCTTTGCCAACGGTTTTCGCGTCGAAGGCGAGATCAGCTACCGGAAGCACAATCTGGACGAAATGGATGTCAGGAGTCCGGGTACCTTTGTCCTTAACGCGTATGACGTTTGGGCAGAAGCCAATAATCAACCTCAGGGACCGGATGCCTACCTTGCGGCCGCTGCAGCAAACCCGGAGCTGAAAAATGGATTGGAACAGCGAACTATCGCAGCAAGCCCCCACCCTCTCACCGGCGATTTTCAGGCGGTGACCTTCAAGGTCAATGCTTTTTATGATATTGATCTGGGTTTCGCGTGGAAACCTTACGTCGGTGGCGGCATTGGGTTGACGAAGATTTCCGTGGAGGTGAACTCGGCCACCACAGGCACTTTGCTTGTTGACGATGATGATACCGTGTTCTCTTATCAGGTGGGTGGAGGCGTCGGGTACGAGTTCCCCTTGCCGGAGGACCGTTCGATCACCGTCAGCCTGGACTACCGATACTTCGATGCCGGTGAGCCGACTTTCACGGGATATACAAGTAGACGGGATTTCAACGCCAGTATATCCGGAAATTACGTGGGTGTCGGACTCCGGTACGGGTTTTAGGTTGCCCGAGGACCGGGCGAGCCACGAGGTGCGTTCACCCGCTTCCGCCTCGGGCCTTGTTCTCCAACCTGTCGATCACCGCCGATCCCGCCGCGTCTCCCCAGACGTTGACCGTGGTGCGGCAGCGGTCCAGGAACCAGTCGATCACCAGAATGAGGGCAATGCCTTCGATGGGCAGGTTGACGGACTTGAGCACGATCACCATCGTGACCAGACCGGCTTCGGGGATCCCGGCCGCGCCGACCGCGGCCAAGGTCGCCGTCAGCACGATGATCACCGTCTGGGTGAATCCGAGTTCGATGCCATAGGATTGTGCAATGAACACGGCAGCCACCGCCTCGTAGAGGGCCGTGCCGTCCATGTTGATCGTCGCGCCTACGGGGA
This sequence comes from Nitrospirales bacterium, assembly GCA_012270585.1. Classification (GTDB taxonomy): domain Bacteria; phylum Nitrospirota; class Nitrospiria; order Nitrospirales; family UBA8639; genus Bin75. The sequence continues at coordinate 50,033 of JAAXIB010000017.1, read as the reverse complement.
GCACAAAACGCGCGGTTCGTGGCGAAATCCGGTTTTCCTCGATGACGGCTTCCATGGTGAGCGGAAGCGTCGCCGAACTCGAACTGGTGGAGAACGCCGTTGTCAGGGCAGTCCCGATGTTCCTTGCGTACGTGAAGACGTTCTGTTTCCCGATGAAGTGAAGGAGCAGGGGAATCACGATCAAGCCGTGGATCAACAAACCCAGAATGACGGTGCCGGCATAGGCTCCCAGTTGCACCAATTGCGGCCAAAAGCCGCTGAACCCTCCCGCCTCGCCCAAACGGCCGGCAATCAACGCGCCGATTCCCACAGGCGCGGCCCACATCAGCAAATGGACCATGGCCATGATGGCTTCGTTCACGCCTTCGACGACTTGAATCACGAGCCTGCCCCGTTCTCCCACCGTCGTCAGGATTCCGCCGAACACCAAGGAAAAAATGATCAACGGCAGGACGTCGGCGTTGGCCATGGCGGAAAACAGATTCTTGGGGATGAGCCCGGTCAGGATAGTCCGGAGCAGCTCGGGCACGCTGTCGGGTTTATCTTCCAATCGTTCCGAGACGGATGACATGTCGCCGGCAGGGGATTCGGCCGATCCCGGGGTCCCCGGCTGGATCAGCAGGACCAGGACCAGCCCGATGACGACCGCGATCCCCGTAGTCGTCATGAAATAGAGGACCGCTCGACCTCCCAAGGGGCCGAGTCGCCGGACGTCGCCGAGGCTGGTGACCCCGACGATGATGGAACTCATGACCAAGGGGACCACGAGGACGAATAGAGCTTTAAGAAACAGTTCCCCCAGGAACGCAACGGAATGTCCTGCTTCCGGCAAGGTTCCCCCAAGGATCGTTCCGGACATAATGCCCGTCAGGATGGCCCACAGCAGCGTGTTTGGTGATTCGGCTTTCATGGTTCCTTCGGTTGCACCCTGTCATCAGGGCGTTGAGTGGTTATGGATCATGATTGATTGGAGGACACGTACAGACGACGTGACGGTCTCCATACGCACTGTCAATGCGTGAGACGGCGGGCCAGAATTTGGAGTCCCGGAGCCACGGCAGGGGAAAGGCCGCCTGCTCGCGGTCGTAGAGATGATTCCAGTCCGGCTTTGTGACGTCTTCAATCGTATGCGGGGCATGTTTCAGGGGATTGTCGTCTCGCGGGAGTCGCCCTTCTTCAATATCCGTAATTTCTTTTCGAATCGTCAAAAGCGCATCGCAATACTGATCGAGTTCCGATTTGGATTCGCTTTCCGTGGGTTCAATCATCATCGTGCCGGCCACGGGCCATGAAATGGTCGGGGCGTGGAATCCAAAGTCCATGAGGCGTTTGGCGACGTCTTCCACTTCAACGCCGGCGGACTTCTTGAACGGTCGCAAATCCAGAATAAATTCATGGGCGCACAGGCCGCCCCTTCCGGTGTACAGGATGGAAAAGTCCTTTTCCAATCGCTTGGCCATGTAATTGGCATTGAGAATCGCGACGCCGGTGGCCCGGGTCAACCCCTTTGCGCCCATGAGCGCAATAAAGGCCCAGGAAATCGGCAGGATGCTCGGGCTCCCCTGGGGTGCCGCGGAGACCGGCCCGATGCCCTGTGTCCCACCCGTGTCGCGGATCGGATGTCCGGGCAAAAACGGGGCCAGGTGCGCGGCGGCGGCAATCGGCCCCATCCCGGGTCCGCCCCCGCCATGGGGAATGCAAAAGGTCTTGTGCAGGTTGAGATGACAGACATCGGCTCCGATGTCGGCCGGCCGGCACAACCCGACCATGGCGTTCATGTTGGCGCCGTCCATATAGACTTGGCCGCCGTGCTCGTGTACGACCCGGCAGATTTCCTGAATCGTTTCTTCAAAGACTCCATGCGTCGACGGGTACGTCACCATGAGCGCGGCTAACGTCTTGTGGTGGCGGTCGGCCTTGGCGCGCAAATCCTCAAGATCGATATTCCCATGTTTGTCACAGGCCACGGGAACGACTTGCAGCCCGGCAATCACCGCGCTCGCGGGATTGGTCCCGTGAGCCGACACCGGGATCAGACACGTGTTCCGGTGCCCTTGTCCGCGGCTCTCGTGATACGCCCGAATAACCAGCAGCCCGGCATATTCCCCTTGGGATCCGGCGTTGGGCTGGAGCGAGATTGCCGGATACCCCGTGATTTCGGAGAGCCAGGTCTCCAGTTCCCGGAACAATTGGGTGTACCCTTCCGTTTGTTTCGAAGGGGCAAACGGATGCAGGTGACTGAATTCCGGCCACGTCACGGGTAGCATTTCCACCGTCGCGTTGAGTTTCATGGTGCAGGAGCCCAGGGGAATCATGGAATGGACCAGCGAAAGGTCTCGCGACTGGAGACGATGCATGTAGCGGAGCAGCTCGTGTTCGGAATGATACCGGTGAAAGACTTCGTGAGTCAGAAAGGGCGTCGTGCGGGCAAAAAGGGCTGGGAGCGAGACGGAACACGTTTCCGCGAGTTCTTTTGCCGTAAACCACACCTGGCCGTCTTTTGCAAAGGTCTTCCAGAGGGTCTCCACGTCATCCGTGGTCGTCGTTTCATCCAATGCGATGCCGAAGGACCCGTCTGCAAATTCTCGCAGGTTGAGGCGATGCTGCTCCGCTCGGTCGCGGATCCGGTCCGCAGGGAGCCCCTCGGCAGACACCCGCAAGGTATCGAAAAAGAGTTCGTCCGGAACGCGACACCCGAAACGGGTCAACCCCTCGGCGAGGACAAGGGTCAAGCCGTGGACGCGTTCGGCAATGCGCTTGAGCCCGTCGGGTCCGTGATACACGGCATACATGCCGGCAATATTGGCCAACAGCACTTGAGCGGTACAGATGTTGCTCGTGGCCCGGTCGCGACGAATGTGTTGCTCCCGGGTCTGTAACGCCAGCCGGTAAGCCGTCCGCCCCTGACTATCTTTGGAAACGCCGACGATGCGTCCGGGTATTTGGCGCTTGTAATCTTTGCGCGTGGCTAGGAACGCGGCGTGCGGGCCTCCGAATCCCAAAGGCACCCCAAAGCGCTGGCTGGAACCCACGGCGATATCCGCACCGAATTCTCCCGGTGGCTTGAAGAGGGTGAGCGCGAGCAGGTCCGTGGCCACAACGACCTGTGTGCCCGCGTCATGGGCTCTACGAACCAGATCGTGGTCGTTGCGAAACGTGCCGTCCGTGGTGGGATATTGCAGGAGGAGCCCGCCATACGACGCCCGTTCCCAGTCGATCTCATCGACCGTGCCGATATCCAAATGGAGACCGAGCGTCGCGGCGCGAGTCCGGACCACAGCCAGCGTTTGCGGGTGACACCCTTCCGAAGCGAAAAACGCCTGCCGGCCGGTGATGGCTTTGCACATGGCCATGGCTTCCGCCGCGGCGGTTCCTTCATCCAGAAGGGACGCATTGGTCAACGGGAGGCCGGTGAGGTCAGCCACCATCGTTTGAAAATTGAGAAGGGCTTCCAGTCTTCCTTGGGCAATTTCTGCCTGGTAGGGAGTGTACTGGGTGTACCACGCCGGATTTTCCAACATGTTCCGGAGAATGACGGGGGGCGTGTGACAATCGTAATACCCCATCCCGATAAACGAACGGAACACGTGATTCTTTCGGGCCATGCGCCGGAGGTCGGATATAACCTCCTCCTCGCTCCGTGGTGCCGGCAAGTTAAGTGACTCATGCAGGCGAATGTCCTCGGGGACCGTGGCGTGGACCAACGTCTCCAGCGACGGGAACCCGAGGACGTTCAGCATCTCCAGAATCTCGGCCTCCGTCGGCCCTGTGTGTCGATCAAGGAACGTCTTCGCGGGCCTCAACCAATTCTGTGGGGTGCGATCGGTCATGGAGCGAGGAAAGAACGAGGCTCAATCTGGATGAAAGCGGTTCATGATGGTCTTTTCAGTGCGAAGTCGGGAAAAGAGACAGTACATGCGATTGCGTTCAACGACCATGAAAAGGTTGATGCGGCGGTGGCAGGCGTTCGTAACCGATCGCACGCGTTCTCGACGTCAGTTTTAACCCTATCATGGTCTCCCGGACCCTGCCAAGTTATCTGCCGTCGTCAGGGAGCCTTACCGCTGCACGTGGACGGTGACGATCATGGACTCTTTGGCTTCTCCTATCCGAATGCCGGATATGGGCGCGGCGTCTTTATAATCGAGACCCGTGGCCACGCGCACGTAGCGCTCATCCGGCGAGATAGCGTTTGACACGTCAAACCCGGTCCATCCCAGGTTCTCGATCCATGCTTCTGCCCAGGCATGGCTTGCGTCCTGTTCCACGTGGTTGTCCATCATGAGATACCCGCTGACGTATCGACCCGGGAAGCCAAGGAGTCGTGCCCCACTGAGAAAAATATGCGTATGGTCCTGGCAAACACCGTGCCCTGCCTCCAGCGCGTCTTCCGCCGTGGTTTGGGAGTTGGTCACTCCTTTCTTATAGGAAACGGCCTTCGCAACGAGACCGGAGAGCGCGTGCAGTCTCGTCAGGTCGTCCCGGTCGTCATCGACCAGGGATTTGACGAGATCGTGAATCTGTTCACCCGGCTTGGTGAGTGCAGTCGATCGTTTGAAATACCACAACGGCGTGTCGCCGTACTGTTGGCCGGCAATCCCGCTTTGCTTGATCGTTTCGACCTCTCCTTTGCAATGGATGTTGAGCTTCGACTGCTCTTCATCGAGGCTGATCAGGGTGACCAGGTTGTGGTGCTGATCCGTAAACTCGAGCTGTTTGCGACCGCCTTCAACCGTAATGCCCCACGATAACACGTTCTGCGACGCCTGCGACTTCGGTGTCAGGCGAACCTGTTGCAAGGCATAGTGGACGGGCTTGTCGTACTCGTATTTCGTGAAATGGGAAATGTTCAGTCTCATCCTGCTATCCGTAAAAGCGGTAATCTTTTTCAATCTGCCGCCCCAGGGCATTGTTGTCCCGGATGAAGTCCTGGATGAATTCGTGCAATCCGGATTCGAAAATGTCGTCGATGGAGCGGTCCGTCAGCCTGGCGAACACCGTTTCCGCCTGATCGAAGCAGGACTGGCGAACCCCGTAATCTTTGGCGAGATGCGTGAGATTATCCACGATCTTTGAATAGCAGAAGGCGAGCGAACGCGGCATCCGGAGATCGAGCATCAGGAAATTCGCGATCTCTCTTGGGCGAACGTCACCTTTATGGAGCCGGTGGTAGGAGCGTTGGGCCGACACCGACCTGAGAATGGTTTCCCACTGGACGTTATCCAAAGAACTGCCGACTAACGAGACGGACGGCAACAGCAAATAGTACTTGACGTCGAGGATGCGCACCGTGTTGTCAGCCCGTTCCAGGAACGTGCCGAGACGGGCGAAATTGAATATCTCGTTTCGCATCATGGTGCCGTGGAGCGTGCCGCCGAGCAGGGCGTTTTGCTGTTGAATCGTGCTCAGGACAAAGGGCAACTCCCGTTCTCGCACGGGACGGGCCATCAATTCCCTGAGGGTCAGCCAGCATTCATTGGTTGCCGACCACAACTCGCGCGTCAGTGCGGTGCGCAGGAGCCGGGCATTGTCGCGTGCGGACTGAATCATCGACATGACACTGGAAGGATTGGAGGGGTCGCGTAACAGGAAATCGATGACGTGAGCCGTCTCCATCCGTTCGTATTTTTCCTGAAAGGCCTGCTTGACGCCGACCGTGGTGAGCACGGAAGCCCACTCGTTCTCAGCGTCGGCGGCGCGGGTCAGGGCAATGCGAAAACCAGCGTCGAGCAGGCGCGCGGTGTTCTCGTTTCGTTCAAGGTAACGAAACATCCAGAACAGACCGTCGGCGGTTTTCCCGAGCATCGGGGTTATTCCTCCAGGACCCAGGTGTCCTTGGTGCCACCGCCTTGGCTGGAATTGACGACAAGCGACCCTTTGTTCAACGCCACGCGGGTCAGCCCGCCCGGAGTCATGCGGATTTCCTCCGGCGATACCAGGACAAAGACACGCAGGTCCACGTGGCGCGGATCCAGGCCGTTCTTGGTCAGAATCGGCGTGGTTGAAAGCGACAGGGTGGGCTGGGCAATATATTTGCCGGGGCTTGCTTCCAACTTGTTCCGGAAAGCGACGAGTTCCTCGTGGCTTGCGGTCGGCCCGACCAGCATGCCATACCCGCCGGAACCATGCACCTCCTTGACGACCAACTCGGACAGGTGGTCCAGCACGTAGCGTAGCGCATCAGGCTCGGAGCAACGCCAGGTTTGCACGTTGTTCAGCAGCGCCTTTTCGCCCGTATAGAACTCGATGATTTCCGGCATATACGAATAGACGGCCTTATCATCGGCAATGCCCGTGCCGGGGGCGTTGGCGATGGTGACGCCCCCGGCCCTGTAAACGTCGAAAATGCCCGGCACCCCCAGAAGTGACTGCGGGTTGAAGTTGAGCGGGTCCAGGTAACCGTCGTCCACGCGTCTGTAAATGACGTCAATGGGTGCGTACCCTTGGGTGGTACGCATGGCGACGCGTCCATCCACCACGCGCAGATCATGACCTTCGACCAGTTCTGCGCCCATTTGGCCGGCAAGGAACGCGTGCTCAAAATAGGCTGAATTGTAAATGCCGGGGGTCAGCACTGCGATGACCGGCTGCCCTTTACACGAACGGGGCACGCAGTTCCCGAGCGAGCGTCGCAGGTTTTTGGGATAGTTGCCGACGGCCTGCACGTTAATCTGCGCAAACAGTTCCGGAAACATCTGGAGCATGATTTCCCGATTCTCCAGCATGTAGGACACTCCGGACGGCGTGCGGGCATTGTCTTCCAGGACGTGGAATTCGTTTTCGCCGGTGCGGACAATATCGACGCCGACGACGTGGGTGTAGACGTTACCCGGTGGCGAGACGCCGATCATCTGTGGGAGAAAGGCATCATTTTCAGCGATCAACTCGATCGGAATGCGACCCGCCCGAAAGATTTCCTGGCGGTGATACACGTCGTACAAAAAGGCATTCATCGCCTGGACGCGCTGCCGAATCCCGCGAACCAGCCGTGACCATTCACGACTGGAAATGATGCGCGGCACGACGTCGAACGGGATCAGTCGTTCACTGGCTTCCTCCTCTCCATACACGCTGAAGGTGATCCCGATCCTGCGAAACACGGTCTCGGCTTCATCCGACTTCCGATGCAGCCACGCCGCGTCCTGGGACTCAAGCCATTGGTGATAGTCACGATAGGGCTCGCGATGCTTTTCGCCCGTGCCGAACATTTCGTCGAAATTCTTATAGTCAGCCATACGATCAGAATTTTTTACACCGGGTGTCGGCCAAGACGGGCAAAACGCCGCACCGTTGCATTGGAATTTCCTTTTTTGATGTTTTCGCGGCGCATGACGCTGGTTGCCTCGTGATCAGAGGGAAAGGGATATAAAAACGGGAGAAAAGCCAACCCACATTATCCAGATATTTCAGCATTTTTCAATCCGGGAAGACGGTATCCGGCATCGAAAGGCACTCCTTTGAAAACGCCGGGCGTTCTTGCCGACCGTCGTCGCGCCGCGTCGTTTCGGAATCTCGCAGTCCCTCATCCCACACGTCGTCGAAAAACCTGCTTTTTGTTGCTTGAGAAATTCTCGAGGTTCCGGTACACAAGAGGCCTTCCGGCTCTCACGCGGGGTGACACAATGATCATTTTCTCCAACGTCAAAAAATTGTATGACGGAACCTCAGGCACCGGTGCCGCGGTGCATGAAGGGGTCGATGTGTGGGTAGAAGGGGGTAAGATAGAAGCGGTGAAACCGCATCAGACCCGGCCTGGTCACGACGTTCGCTACGTTGATTGTTCTTCGCTCACCGCGACCCCGGGGCTCGTCGACTGCCATGGGCACGTCACCGTGTTGGGCATCCGCGACGAAGACCTGGCTGCCATGAACGGACCCGCTGGTCTGCTCTATACCGAGCGAATTCTCTATGCCACGTTGGTCCGTGGCGGCGTGACGACCGTTCGTGACGTGGGAGGGGCAACACACGTGGTCAAACGATTGGTGGAGGAAGGGGTCATCATTGGGCCTCGTTTGAAGATTGCCATTTGCATGCTGTCCACAACCGGCGGTCATGCGGATTTTCGAGGCACGGACCGGTGCCATGACACGGTTTCCCGTTTATGGCCTTCGGGCCCCGGTCGTCCCTCGAGCATTGTGGACGGGCCTTGGGAATGTCGAAAGCGCGTGCGTGAAATCGCCGCTTGTGGCGGCGACCTGGTGAAAATTTGTACAAGCCCCGGGGTCGTGTCTCCCTCGGATAAATTGGAGCATCGGGATTTCACGCAAGCGGAAATCGAAGCGATTTGTGACGAAGCCGCCGGTCGCGGCATGATGGTCGCGGCCCATGCCCATAGTCGGCACGGAATCGAATTGGCCATTGATTGCGGGGTGCATGACATTCAGCATATCTCGTTTCTCAATGAACCTTTGGCGGAAAAAGCCTATGCCAAAGGGTGTACAGTGACCCCAACGTCGTGGATCAATTATGAGTTGCCCAAGGTTGATAACCTCTCTCCTTTTATCGCCGAGAAAGTGCAACGGGTGACTCAGGCCCATGCCGAAGCGGTCAGAATCGCGCAGGCAAGCGGTCTCAACATGATCACGGGAACCGACCCTATCCTCCCCCATATGCACGGCCGGAATTATATGGAGATGGTCTCCCTGATCAAGGATGGCTTGCCTCCCCTGGCAGCGTGGTACAGCGGGACGGGGCTCGCTGCCGAGCGCATTGGACAAGACGATACCGGTAAATTGGCACCGGGGTATCGGGCCGATATCCTGTTCTGCCGGGGTGACGTGATTACCGAACCGCACTTGTTCGACCAAGGGGCGTTGGTGGAAGTGATCAAAGACGGTATCGGCTATCGCGGGTCTCTGACCGGAGTGCCCCAGAAAACCTTTCGTTCCGGAGTGGACGAAGTGCTCGCGGTGTCTTCTTCCAAACAGCCTGAGAATTGAGAAGGTCAGGACGGCTGGATTTCCGGCTTGGAGAAGTCGTGCTGTGCCGGGTCGTCTTGCAAGTCCACGACGAGTTCCCCTTTTGGCGAGAAAAAGCCCTGTCCATCAATCTGGACAATCCCATTACAGTTGTCCTGGAAGAACTCCAGGATCCACCCGTTGAAATCATAGCCTTCCTCGGTGATGTCGTTTTTGAGGAGTCGAGTCGCGAGAATAAAGTGGGCTCGCACGACGAATTCTTTCGCGAGTTCGGCCTCCACGTCACCAAAAGCGGACAGTTGCGCGGAAAATCCCGTCTGTTCATGTTCGAAGACGTCTTGATAGGTGCCTTCATGACGAATGCAAAACAATTGAAGAGGTTTCTTCTCACGGTGATACCCGAGAGCCACCTGGACCCATGAATATTCATCCAGCACTTCAGGAGCCATTTGAGGTATGAGGGGCACTTGGTTTTTCGATTTCAAAAAATCCAACAACAAGCGGAGCGGAGGAGGGTCCTTGCGTTGGCAAAAAACCCGCGAATAGAGAAACTCGTTTCCCTCGTCATCGGATTTTGTCAATGAAATGACGGATAATTCTCTTCCCATGGGCGTTCCCCTTCAATTGAATCATTCAGATGACGCACACTCTACCGTGGTCAGAGCCCAGGCTTCAAGGAAACCAATCGGTTGTTCCGGGAGAGTTCGGTGATTTCTCGCATCATAAAAGAGTTTTGTAGTTGACAGGGTATGATGCTTTCGGTAGACTCGTTCCCATCTTTGTGGGATGCTTTTTTCTATTCAGAGGCCGTTAGGCGTTTCAATTATCTTCCAGTTAATAAGCGCGATTCCGCACGTGCTTTATCCTACTGACACGGTTCCTTTTTGAAGAGGAGGTTTCTCATGGCCAAAGCTATGACTAAGTCTCAGATCGTTGATCAATTGACGACAAAGTCTGGAGTGACAAAGAAGATCACGAGTGAAATTCTCGATAACTTGGCTACCCTGGCTTATAAAGAAGCGAAGAACTCTTTTACCGTGCCGGGACTTGGAAAGTTAGTGCTGTCTCATCGAAAAGCTCGAACCGGAAGAAATCCCCAAACCGGTGAACTGATCAAAATTCCAGCAAAGAAAGTGGTGAAGTTTCGGGTAGCCAAAGTCGCGAAAGATTCCATTTTAGGCAAGAAGTAGATTGTCAGCGAGTTAGCAGTTCCTTTCAGAAAAACGGAAAGAGTCACTCACAAAGCCTCCTTGCCGCAGGGGTGTTTTCTCTTCGCAATAGATAGCACGAAGTTTTCGTTTTAATAAAACGAAGCCCCCAACCCTTTCGTACTCATTCCATCGTGAGCCACGAGGCTGATTTCGTCTCCATCGTGTACGGATGTGTCTTCGCTCGCCACTCGTCGATTAATTGTCACCATCACCTTATTTTCTCGTAATAGTCTGGTCACCTGTCGAAGTTTGCGCCCCTGCTGCTTAATCAGTTGTTTCACCGAAAGGGGATCTTCGAGTTCACAGGACAAGCTTCGTTCGCCGTCGGATGTTTCTAAATTTCCCATAAGGGTTATGGTGACCATTAACAACCTCTCTTTTGTTTCAACAGGGTGACGTGGTGATCCGGACCCGGAGGTTCAGCCGGAACGGGCCACTGGCTTTTTGGTCATTCTGCTCGAGGCGAACTCAAAGGTGAAGGGATCACGGCAATGATTCGTACGGGTGCGCCGGTTCCTTCCTTGATTTTCATCGGCAGTGCGTACACCATCGCGCCCCGAGGCGGAAGTTTTTCCAAAGAAGCCACGTTTTCCAGAGCATAACGATTGGCTTCGCTCAGAATCCGATGCGCGAAGAAATCCCTGGCCTGTCCGGGGTCAATGCTGGCAGTGTCGATTCCCACTCCCCAAACGTATCGTTGGTGAACAAGAAAATTTATGGCTTCCGGGGAAAACCCAGGGAAATGAAGGGATAAAGGATCATCGGGCGTTGGGCTTCCCAGGTATTCGGTTCTATCCGGCCACTTCTTGCCCCAGCCGGTCCGGAGAAAAATCCACGATTGTGGCTCAATGGGTCCATGCTGAGCCTCCCACTGTTTGATGTCATTGACCGTGAGCATATAGTCCGAATTGTGCGCACAAGCCGATTGAGCATCAATGACCATGGCCGAACCCATAAGATGTTCAACGGGTATTTCGTCGATACTTCTTCCGGAAGCTGCGAAGTGATTCGGAGCGTCAAGGTGCGTCCCGCCGTGCTCCGATGCGGAGAACGCACCGGAAGCATACCAATACCCTCGTGAGGTCAGACCTCTCGCGGTGTCATCGCGTGAAAAATTTTTGTTTTTGGGCCAATAAACGGTGTGTTCGTCGAAAGCATGGGTTAAGTCGATAATCTGTGGAGGGGGAGTTGCGTGCCCCGTCAACGGGCAAAGAATGGCCAACGTGAAAATGAGGAGTTTCATCCGGAACACTCGAGGACGGCAAGGCAGGGTTGATTCCATACCATCCTATCAGGATTCCCATCCATCCGGCAATCGGGCGTGAGAGGCAGGATGGGCCGAGTCGGGGCATTGGCCAGGGGAAAAGAAATCAGTATACTGGATTGACGGCAGTCCCGGACCGGCAACCACCACTAGACCTGTCGCAAACATGTGGCGCATCATCATCATTTTAATTCTTCTGATTGTGTTGTTTTTGATGATCCGGAAATCCATTCGCGATTTTCGAAGCCCCAAATCCGACGATCCCTCCTTGCCCTCTAAAGACATGATGGTCCAGGATCCCGTCTGCAAACTGTATATCACGGCGGGTTCCGCGGTGGTTGAAAAAATCGGGGGGCAGCATTATCACTTTTGCAGCAACGAATGTGCCCATAAATTCAAAAGCTATATGTCCGGATAGGGTCGGGGGAGGCAAGTCCCTTGAGAGCGACAAAGAGATATCAGGCAAGCGCCCCGCCGCAGGATGATCCTGCACCGGCCGTGCACCCGGAACAATGTTGGCCAATGATGATAGAGCGCCGGGCCAAAGCCTCGAAATCAAACGCCGCTATGGTTTGTGGCAGGTCGCGGCTGACGGGTAAATCGAGCATCTGGTTAAAATCACAATCGTACAGTCGTCCGTTCCATCCCACGCTGAGCAAGCTTCGGCACATCACGTTTTCGACCAAGTGCGGGTTGAAGCTTTCGATAAGAAGGCTCATGTATGCTTCATATTTGCCTTGGGTGTACAGGTCGTTCAGAAAACGGTTAATGGGCATATTGGTGATGGTATACAGTTGATTGAACCTGATACCGAAACGCGAGAGAAGTTGATCCTTATAGGCTGCCTCCAATTCCCGTTGATCGGGGGGCAGGGTCGGTCCCAACGGGTTGTAGACGAGATTCAATACCAGGCCCGTGTCCTCGTTTCCATAGCCTAACCCGTTCAATTGGCGTAAGGCAGCCAGGCTCCGTGTAAAGACTCCCTTGCCCCGTTGCTGATCCACGTTCTCCTCAAGATAGCAGGGTAAGGAAGCGATGATCTCCACCTGGTGATCAGCCAGAAATCGGGGAAGGTGTGATTTCCCTTTGACGGAAAAGACCGTCAAATTGCAGCGGTCGAGCACCGTTTTCCCGAGGGCACGAGATTCCGAAACGAGAAATTCAAAGTGCGGATTCATTTCCGGGGCCCCTCCGGTCACGTCCACGGTGGTGATTTCAGGATGGTGCCGAAGGACCGTGAGAATGCTCTCCATCGTCTCCCGGCTCATAATTTCCGTGCGGGAAGGGCCGGCGTCGACGTGACAGTGATGACAGGTTTGGTTGCAGAGTTTCCCGACGTTCACCTGCAACGTGTGAATGGTCCTGGCGCGGAGGGGGAGCATCCCATGTTCAGTCAGGGTTTGTGAAAAGAGACTCGGGAGCACAGGAAGAGGTGGCATCCTTACCCGCGTATTCGTGAATGGAAAGAACGTCACATAAGTAAAGCAGTATTTGTAACAAGGCCGGAGTCCGTTGAGCAAGGGCTAGAACGAACCGGAGAACGGGTGGCCTCAATCCATTGTACCACAGGTAGGGTTTTCAAAAAGCCGCAGGGCGTTCTTCTCCGGGCGGCATGTCTCGAAATGCGACCCTAGCGTGGCAGGAAGATCAGTGCACCGGCGGCCTCCTGATCCACGAACCACGTCAAGGTCCCGGCCCGTGGTCCAATGATTTGCGCAGGGAGCGTGTCAGGTTGAAAAGGTCCTTCAAGCACGGCATGCAGCGTTTCGGCTTTGGCGCGGCCATGGATGAGAAACGTGACCTGCCGGGCGTGATTGAGAAGAACCGGGGTGAAAGTGATCCGGGACGTCTGAAATTTTTCGACCCAGGGGGCGGCAACGAGCCGGCTCGTCTCCTGAACGGCCTGGGTGCCCGGGAACAGGGAAGCGGTATGACCGTCCTGCCCCATGCCCAACAGGACGAAATCGAAACGGGGGATGTCCGGTTCGGAGACGTCGAATTGCTTCCGCAGCACGGCTTCATACTGGTCGGCAACGGTTTGGGCATCGGGGAGTTCGCTCGGCACGCGATGAACCTGCGCCATGGAAATGGGCACCCGGCTGAGAAGCGCTTCATGGGCCATTCGATAATTGCTGTCCGCATGATCCGGCGGGACGTGACGTTCATCTCCCCAAAAAAGCCGGACTTTCGTCCAATCCAATTGACCGTGGAACGGGGGGTCGGCAAGTCTCGCATAGAGGCCTTTCGGGGTGGAGCCCCCGGCAAGGGCGAGGGTAAACGAGTTCCGTGCCGCGATGGCCTGACGCGCATGCTCAAGCAGGTGTTGTGCCGCGGCTTCCAGCAAAGCCTGGGACGTCGGGTAGACGTGTATGTCCCGTTGAGAAGAAGGCATGCGACAGAGTTAGGAAGGTGAACCCATGGCCATGTGGTCAGCAGCCGGAATGGCCTGAATCTTCGAGTTTGCCCTGTTTATCGAAGTCCAGACGAATTTGGCATTCGGCGGGAGCCATATTGGAAAACGGGAAGGATGATTTATCGTCGCCAAGGCGGAAATACACCCAGGTCTCGCCTCCGAAGAACCGCTTGGATTTGGCACCGGGCTTGCCCCAATGTTCTTGAAACCACGATTGAGATTTTCCTTTGATTTCGGCGGAGGCAGGCGGAGCCTCCTGAAGAGGAGGAGTGCCGCAGCCACCTGTAATCAACGCACCGAGAAGCAGCAAGCAAAGGAGCGACGTCGAGGCCTTCATGAAGGTTTCGAGGGGCATCTTCACTCAACTTTCAGAGAGGCGAGAGGAAAGGGCCGGAGAACCTTGACGCGTTGAATGCCCTGAGCGCCTCGCAAAATCGTAACCCTGGTGCGGTATTCAGTCAAATGAAGGAATGGGGGCACCTCTTAACCCACGGAGGGTGTTTCCGATTGTCAACGTTCTACAGGCTCAATTACAATACACGCGTTGAAGACGGTTTGGAAGGGAGCCCATGGTGCCGTGCAACATCCATGTGACCGGGTAAAAAAGCACCACCAACGTGATGAGGGAGGAAGACGATGAAAATCTACCTGGATACCGGTAATATCAAAGAAATTGCCGAAGCCGCTCGGATGGGGATTCTGGACGGAGTCACGACCAACCCGTCATTGGTCTCCAAAGAGGGACGGGAATTCAAGGACTTGATCCTGGAAATTTGTCAACTCGTGGATGGCCCGGTCAGTGCGGAGGTCGTGAGCGTTGAGGCTGAGGCCATGGTCAAGGAAGGTCGGGAATTGGCCCGCATTCACCCCAACGTCGTGGTCAAGTGTCCCTTGATTCCGGAAGGCCTGGCTGCAACCAAACGCTTGGCCGGTGAAGGCATTCGCGTGAACGTCACGTTGTGTTTTTCGCCGACTCAAGCCTTGCTGGCCGCCAAAGCCGGTGCGTGGTGCGTGTCGCCGTTTATCGGCCGCTTGGATGACGTGAGCAGTGACGGCATGGAACTCATCCGGCAAATCGTGACTATCTTTCACAATTACGATTTTCCCACCCTGGTGCTTGTGGCAAGCGTGAGACATCCCCAGCACGTGGTGGACGCCGCGTTGTCAGGAGGTGACATTTGCACCATGCCCTATGGAGTCTTTCAACAATTGGCCAAGCATCCGCTCACGGATATCGGACTCAAGAAATTCCTGGCCGATTGGGAAGCCCGAAACGCGCCGAAAGGGTAACCCCGTCAGGGCAGCCTGTCCACCAACTGCCGGGCGCGCCGAAACACGCGATGAAACATGGGGCGGGTGAGTTTTCCGGTAAAAGTGTTTTGTTGGCTGGGGTGATAGGACCCTAACAGGGTGACTCCCCAGGCCGTGGCATAGCTGGTTCCGTGCCCGAACGTGGGTTTGCCGCTGACGCGTCCCGGCGGTCCGGCGACCGTCAAATATTCATCGAAGGCGATTTTCCCCAGGGCCACGACCACGGCGATTCGTTTCAACAAATGGAGTTCTTCGAGGACGTAAGGCCGGCATGTTTCGAATTCTTCTCTCGATGGTTTATTGCCCGGTGGAGCGCAGCGCACGGCAGCACCCACGTAACAATCCGTCAACCGCAGCCCGTCACCCCGATGGATAGACTCGGCCTGATTGGCGAATCCGAATCGGAACAGGGCCTCATAGAGCCAGTCTCCACTTCGGTCACCGGTGAACACGCGTCCGGTCCGATTCCCACCATGCGCTGCCGGAGCCAATCCAATGACGTAGAGTCTCGCA
The DNA here is from genome assembly GCA_012270585.1 of Nitrospirales bacterium. GTDB lineage: Bacteria > Nitrospirota > Nitrospiria > Nitrospirales > UBA8639 > Bin75. Next base: position 34,403 of record JAAXIB010000017.1, on the reverse strand, counting down.
CGGGGATCACCAAACCCGGGAACGGGCCGTCCCCAGTATTCCCATTCCTGAAACCGTTTCACCTTCGTGGCGGCGACTTCTCGACGGTAGGCGGTCAAGCGTGGACACCGCGTGCAATCGGCGATAGTCTGATGTAAAACCCTGAGGCTGCGCATCATGGGAATCGTACCATAACGAACGAGCCGGGAAATACATGCCAGTCCGTATCTATTGCCCCGACAAAAGCGCCCGAAGGATTTTCAGACACCTGCTCCTCGCGGGGCTGGGTGCCGCCGATCCCGAATCGGCGATACAACGTGCCGTCCGGATCAGGAACAACAGCCTCAGGGTGGGAACGCGGGAATACGACCTCGCCGGATTTTCGCGCATCGTGTGCATCGGGGCAGGGAAAGCCTCGGGTGCCATGGCGGCCGCGTTGGAACGACAATTCGGGTCGCGGTTGGACGGGGGCCTGGTTGTGGTCAACGAAGGCCATGCCGGGAAAACGAAAAGGATCCCACTGCTCGAAGCGCGGCATCCGGTTCCCGATCATCGCAGTGAAAGGGCCGCGCGAAGGATGGTTCGCCTTCTTGGGTCCTTGACGAACCGCGATCTGGTCCTGATGGTGCTGTCCGGCGGAGCATCGAGCCTGTTGGCAGCCCCGGCCGCCGGCTTGACCTTGAAGGAGAAACAACTCACCACCCGGTTATTGCTCCGAAGTGGAGCCACCATTCAAGAGATCAACACGGTGCGAAAACATCTGTCCGGGATCAAGGGCGGGCGCCTTGCGGGTGCCACGACTGCCACGGTCATTACGCTCGTTCTTTCGGACGTGCCGGGCGATGATCCGGGGACGATTGGTTCGGGCCCCATGGCTGCGGACCCCTCGACGTTTGCAGATGCGAAAAGGGTGCTCGACACGTATGGGCTCCGAAACCGAGTTCCACCGGCCGTTCGACGACACGTGGACCGTGGAGTCCAGGGACGCATACCCGAGACGCCCAAACCCGGTGAGGCGCTGTTTTCCCGGGTCCGGCATCACGTGATCGGCAACAACCACGCTGTACTCGAACGGATGGCTAAACGTGCCAAGGCGCTGGGACTCCGTCCCCTGATCCTGACCACGACCTTGTCCGGGGAAGCGCGTGATATCGGAAAGCTCTTTGGGGATCTCGCGAAAGAAATGCACGTTTCAGGAAACCCCGTCAAACCTCCGGCGTGCCTTCTGGCCGGTGGCGAACTTGCCGTGACCGTGAAAGGGAAGGGGATGGGAGGGCGCGCCCAGGAATTTGCCTTGGCTGCCGCTCCTTCGATCGAAGGGGTACCTCGTGTGTTTGTGGTTGGGGTTGGCACCGACGGGACCGATGGCCCCACGCCGGCCGCGGGGGCCATCGTGGATGGGAAAATCATCAGCCGGGCCAAGGAGAAGGGGGTGAACCATGAAGCGACGCTTCGGGAGAATGACAGCTATCGTTTTTTTCGCCTGACGGGTGGACACATCGTCACCGGACCGACCGGCACGAACGTGAACGACGTCTATATGATTCTGGCCTTGTAAGCAACGCTTGACCGAAAGGATGGGGAATGTACGAAGCGCAAAAAATGGTTCGGGAATTCCACAAGGAGTTCGACATCCACATCGCGAAGAGCCCCGGTGTGCCGGATCCGAAGACAACGGCCTTGCGTGAGCGGCTCATTCAGGAAGAGTTTGACGAATTAAAGAAAGCCATGAAAGCGAAGCACCTTCCCGATATCGCGAAAGAACTCGCCGATCTTCTCTACGTCGTATACGGCACGGCCGTCTCCTATGGGATCGACATGGCGCCGGTGTTCCGGGAAGTGCAGCGATCAAACATGAGCAAGGTGGGCGGGTACAAACGAGACGACGGCAAGTGGGTCAAACCGCCGACCTATTCACCAGCCAGCATTGTGCCCATTCTCGAACGGCAGCGGAGACGGTCATCGTCGAGCCGGTGAGAGGTCGTCCATAACCCATCATGACGACCATGCCCGGGCATTAGGGTTGGTGATTGCTCTCGTGAACCAGCAAGGCATCTTTAATGGAGATCCCGCCGCCGTAGCCGACAAGTTTCCCGTTGCTTCCGATGACTCGATGACAGGGGACGATGATCGAAATGGGGTTCTGCCCGTTTGCCGCTCCGACGGCGCGGGCGGCTTTGGGCTGGCCAATGGCTTTCGCAATTTGTCCGTACGACAGCGTTCGTCCATAGGGGATGGTCTGAAGGGCCTGCCATACTCGTAGTTGAAACGGAGTTCCCTGCGGGGCCAGTGTGATCGTGAACGCTTTCCGTTTTCCGGAAAAATATTCTTTGAGTTGGCGGATAGGTCGTTGAAATGGCGTTTCGGAATAGGTCCACCGGGGGTCCGGGTCGATCGGATGCCGGCCATCCTGAAACGAGAGGTGCGTCAATGCACGGGCGTTCCCTGCCAGGAGGATCCTGCCGACGGGGCTCTGCATGACGCAATAGGATACGGCATCGCGTCGAACGTGGCTTCTTGAAGGGAACGCGTGGGAAATGGTTGAAGGCATGTTCACCGGCCGTTTGGGCGGATCAAATTGTAGCATAGGCGCGTCAGCTTACCAAATTGCCGATCGGGGAATAGTGAGACAGGGAAAATTCGAGCTCATTTCCCACGTTGAAGAGATTGGGAATGAGGAGCAGGAATTGTTCCGTTAAGTCCGGGTCGAATCGCAGGCCGGAGCCCCCCTTGAGAACCTGGACGGCTTTTTCAAAGGGTTGTCCTTCTCCATGAGGACAAGGAGAAGTCAATTTATCAAACGCGTCGGCAATACTCAGAATTCGGGATCCAAGCGGGATTAGCGTTCCCCGAAGTCCATATGGATAACCATAGCCGTCCCATCGTTCATGATGGTGAGCGATCAGGACGGACGCGGTATTGAGACTGGGCCATTGTTGAAGAATGGCGGTACCGACCCGAGGGTGGCATTGATGTTTCATCTCTTCTTCCGGCGATAAATTGGTGCCGGTTCGAACGCGAGGGGGGAGAGAAAATTTTCCCAGATCGTGTAACAGGGCGGCATAATGAAGCTGGAGAAGTTCCTGGTCGGCTAACTCGATGGCATGTCCAAGGGCCAGGGCAAATTGGGCCGTCCGTTCGCAATGGCCGACAATAAGCGGGTCCTGGCTTTCCATGAGTTGCAGAAATCCTCGAACAAGACAAAACGGATTTTCTTTATTGGGAATGGGAGAGGCAGGTTGTCGAAGCGTCAGGGTATAGGAACCTTTCATTGATGCGTCCTCCTTTGTTCTCTTCCGCACGGGTTTTCTCGAATGATGGAACCGTCGCGCGTTCCCATGCTTGTTTATAATTATGATTATGATAATCATTGCCATACATGGAATGATCTGTCAAGGGAACCGGCGAGAAACACGAGAAATCGTCTTTGTAATGAGCCGTCTTAACGGGAGATTCGGACATGACTGGTTCACGGGTGCTGAACGAGTCCATTTTCACGGTTGCGCAAACCGCGAAGATATGAAACCGTCGATATTTTGGGGACGACCGCGTGAGTGATGAGAGGCGTGTTGGCGATCAGTTTGCGCACATGGCATCAGGTTCTGAAGGTTGCATGCCTGGCCTGCCTTGGGATGGTGCTGACGGGATTCTCGTCCAAAGACCTGTCCCCGGTTGCCATGATGAATGGTGTGGGAAAATGGGAAGTGCGTTCTCTGTTGACGATCGGAGACCATCTGCCTTCCCTGAACCCGCGTTCGATTGATCAGGTGTATCAACCCGTTGGTGAACCGGACGGCCTCGGGGCCTATCGGTTGGAAGAAGGGACCGTCCGTGTGCTGGTGAATCATGAGTTGGAGGGCAAGGCCGGATATCCGTATCGGCTCGACAACGGCACGACGTTGACGGGGGCTCGCATCAGCTTTCTGGATATCGACCGCCGGACCTTGCAGATTCTCAACAGCGGAATCGCGTATCGAACCATTCGTGACCGGCAAGGCCGGATCGTCGAAACGGGATTTCAGGTCAATGAGGTCGCTCATACCGAGCAAGGCTTGTCACGCTTTTGTTCGAGCCAATTTGTCGAGAAAGGCACGTTCAATTTTGTCGACACCATCTACTTCACTAATGAAGAACTCTCGGATCCGCGGGGTCATCCGTTTGGCGGAACGATCTGGGCCTTGGACGTGGAAAGCCGGATCCTTCACGCGGTACCGGCAATGGGAAGAATGGCTGGAGAAAATACGACGCCGTTGTCCGGCTTGCACAATTCGGTGGCCCTCTTGATCGGAGACGATACGATCCCGCAAACCGATGAAGCAGAGACCTCCGGACAGGAAGCCGACCTTCACACGTCTCCTGATCATCTTGTCACGGCGCCCTTGTGGTTGTACGTGGGCAAAAAAAATGCCGAGACGATTGAAAAAGCGCTTCCCTCCGGCGTTAACCCGGCAAACGCGACGTTCCTGAACCGGAACGGGTTACTCGTGGGGCAATTGTATTACTTTGTTGCAGAGCATGGAGTGCGGACGGTGGCACAATTTAACGGGACAGGGTCCACCCTCACCGGCGTCTGGAAAGAGATTGAGGTGTTGGACAGGACGAAGGCCGGGGAAAAAGGGTATGACCCATTGGGCTATAAAACGGGATGGACCCTTCGTCGGGAGGCGAAAGCCGGTGGCGCCTTTCAATTTTCACGGCCTGAAGACGTGAGCACGCATCCGTCCATCGGCACGAGAGCAGTCCTGGCCTCGACGGGACGGGATACGGTATTTCCCGGTCATGATGCGTGGGGGACCATTTACCGGATGGACGTCGATCTGAAGGGGATGAAGGCCACGCTCACAATCTTATACGACGGCGATGATGCCGGCGACGCCCGGTTTTCACATCCCGACGTGGGTATTCGCAACCCGGATAACCTGGTTTGGGCGGGGGATGGCTTGATCTACATCCAGGAAGACAGGGCAAAACAACGAGAGCCGCTGTTTGGAAGTCATTCGGGCGAGGAGGCCTCGCTTTGGCGTCTGGATCCTCTCACGGGCGAGGTGCAACGGATTGCCCGGATCGATCGATCCATCGTCCTGCCGAAAGGCAGCACCGATGTACGACCCGATGCGATTGGAGAATGGGAATCGTCAGGGATTCTCGACGTCACGCATCTCTTCGAGGCACGCGTTGGAGAACGAGTGCTGCTGGCCACGGTCCAGGCGCACACGATACGCGACGGCATCATCGCAAAGCGCAAGCTGGTCGAAGGCGGCCAACTGATCCTGTTCAGGAGTCCGCCGGCAGAAGTTCCCGAACGGGTCGGCAAGTGAAAGAGCGGATCGCCCCATCGATCAGGGCTTCCTCCCGCACCGTCTCGCGATCCTTGGGGGTTATGACCGTTTCCCTGCTCTGTTGTGTCGCAGGCTTGAAAAGCGCTGCTCCGGAAAACAACGAGCCGGCCCCACCGCCGGAATTGGAGCAGCATCTGGCGGCGATTGCCGGGTTATTTCAACCATCACCGATGGCGAAAATTCCCGCGGGATGGTTTCTCATGGGGACCGTGCGCAAAGATGATGATCCGTTCGAGTTGGCAACACAGTATGACGACACGGAGTTTCCACAACGACGGATCTGGCTGGACGCGTATGCACTCGATCGTGACGAAGTGAGTATGGCCGAGTACCTGGCGTTTCTGCACCGGCAAGGTCTGCCGGTTCCGCTCAAACTGCGCCATCTGATTTGGCATCTGATCGACGTTCATTTTCTTCCGGATTACGTGATGGCGCGGTGGCCGGCCCTGTACGTCTCGTGGGATGAAGCGGATCAATTGTGTCGAACGCGCGGCAAACGGTTGCCCACCGAGGCGGAATGGGAAAAAGCCGCCCGGGGGACCGAAGGCCAGGTGTTCCCCTGGGGTCAGGACCCGCCCACTCCGGACTTGGCGGTATTCGGCTTGTATCACGTTCACCAGATCCCATTGGTCGCGGCCGTGGACAGTTTTGAAGAAGGACGGAGCCCGTACGGGCTCCATCACATGGCGGGCAACGTGCGGGAATGGGTGCACGATTGGTTTGGTCCGGACTCGTATCCCCTGATGCCCGAACGGAATCCACGGGGTCCCGAGGCCGGGCGATATAAAAGCGTGCGCGGCGGATCGTGGCGAAGCCGGCCGCAACTCCTGCGAACGGCCACCCGCAATGGAGCGACACCTGCAACGCGTTCGCCTAACATCGGGTTCCGGTGTGCCCGGACCTTATCGTCGAATCCGGACGATGAGATTATCGATGAAGCGAATTCCTCCGATTCTGATCGCGCCGAGTAGGACGACGGTTCCTCGGAGACGTGCAAGCGGTTCAAGCGTGCGGGCATCGCAACACGCCAGGTAGTCGATGGCGAGCCCGTGCCTTGCGTCGAGGACCTTCGCCATTTTCTGTTCGACCAGGTCTGCGCGGCGCATCCCTCCGGCGATGGCTGCCTTCCCGGCCGACAGGGCCTGATAAAGGGCCAGTGCCCGTTGGCGTTGCGATGGCGTCACGTAGTGATTGCGTGAACTCAGGGCGAACCCGTCGGCGTCGCGAATGGTCGGACACAGGGTGATCCGTGTGTCGAGGTCGAGGTCCTTCACCAATTGCCGGATTACGCAAAATTGCTGGTAGTCTTTTTGACCGAAGAACGCGTGAGCCGGACGGACAAGGTTCAACAGTTTGGTCACGATCGTGGTCACGCCCTGAAAATGCGTGGGCCGATATTCTCCTTCCCATCGTTGAGCAAGCGACTTGACGGCAACGGTCGTTTGAAAATCGTGAGGGTACAGGGTATCCACTTTCGGAATAAAGACGAGATCGACGTTCTCCTCACGACAGCATGCGAGATCCTGCGACAGGTCTCTCGGATAGCGACGGTAATCCTCAGTTGGGCCGAACTGGAGCGGGTTCACGAAAATGCTGACCACGACCGTTTGGCACGTGCGACGCGCGCGTTTTATCAACGACCGGTGGCCGGCGTGCAACGCTCCCATGGTCGGCACCACCCCGATCGAAGTTCGGAGCGGATCGTGCCGGCGTCGCCAGGTTCGCAGGGCCTGAGTCGTTCGGATGATGCGCATTCAGTCAGCGGGAGGAAGCGAGCACGACGGTCGGGTGGCGAAATGAGAACCGGGAACGACGTCAAGCTTTCGCACGTGATGGGTGTCCGTCAGCCGGTCGAGCAGGGCTTGCATTGTTTGCTCGTATTGCGGATGGATCCAGTCCGGATCGAGTTCGACCATCGGCTCCAGGACGAATCGCCGTTGATGGAGACGGGGATGAGGAATGGTGACCGTCGGAGTCTCGATGATCCGTTGTCCATAAAACAGGACGTCCAAATCGATAGGGCGGGAGACGTTGCGAGGCCCGGGGCCGCGACCGAGACCCCGTTCCGTTTCCAGGCAAATGGCCAACAGGTGCTCCGGTTGGAGTTGGGTCTCAAGACGAACGACACCGTTATAAAACCACGTGGCCTCGTGCCCGCGAGCCATGTCGATGGGTTCGGTCTCGTAATACGACGAGACGCCCGTCAGCGTGGAATGGGGCAGCAGCCTCATCAAGGCCACGGCCCGGTCACAAAAGTCCTGCCGGTCCCCCTGGTTCGATCCGAAGGCGATAAAGACGGTTTCGACGCTCACCCCTTCCCCGTATTCACGTCCCGGCTCTCCGTCGTCGTGACGGCAAACGCGATGATGGAGGAATGGTTACCATCCGATTTGTTTCAGCCGGTCCGCGGCTTCGGCTAATCGTTCCTTGGTCGTGGTGAGGGCCATGCGAATGTAGCCTTCGCCCGGAGCCCCGAAACCGTTTCCCGGCGTGGTCACGATCCCGGCCTTTTCCAGCAGGTGCGCCGTAAAGGACGCGGAGGTATAGCCTTTGGGCACCTCGATCCAGACGTAGAACGTCGCCGAGGGCGTCTCAAACTCGAGCCCGAGGTTTCTCAAGCCCGCGACCAGTACGTCACGGCGTTCCTGGTAAATGGCCCGGAGCCCGGCGGTGAGTCGATCGTCGGACTCCAGGGCCGTGATCCCGGCTTCTTGAACGGCTTGAAATTGGCCCGAATCCAGATTGCTCTTGATCTGGCTCAACCCCGCAATCACTTCGGCACGACCCACGGCAAACCCGAGCCGCCAGCCCGTCATGTTGAACGTCTTGGAGAGCGAGTGAAACTCGATCCCCACGTCCATGGCGCCTTCCGCTTCCAGAAAGCTCGAGGGGCGGTGGCCGTCGTAAAAAATTTCCGAATACGCCGCATCGTGACACACGATGACGTGATGCTCCTTCGCAAACGCAATCACGCGATTGAAAAAACCCACGTCCGCAATGACCGACGTGGGATTGTTCGGTGAATTCAAAAACATCAGTTTCGCTCTTCGGGCCACGTCCGGGGGAATCGCATCCAGGTCGGGAAGGAACCCGTTCTGCTTCAACAGGGGCATTTCATGGGCGGTGCCACCGGCAAAGCCGGCAGCCACCGGATACACGGGATACCCGGGGCTTGGGACGAGCACGGCGTCGCCCGGGTCGATAAAAGCCATGGGGACGTGGCCGATGCCCTCCTTCGATCCGATCAAGGTGACCACCTCGGACTTGGGATCCACGGTCACGTTGAATCGTCGCTTGTACCAGCCGGCGACCGCGGTGCGAAACGACAACATCCCGCTCGAAGAAGGATACTGATGATGCCGGGGATCGGTCACCGCCTTTTGCATGCGTTCCAGAATAGGATCGGGTGTGGGCAGGTCGGGATCGCCGATTCCCAAATTGATGATATCGACCCCGCGAGCGATGGCCTGCTGCTTCATCTCGTCAATGGCCGCAAACAGATAAGGGGGTAACGTCCTGATGCGTTCGGCATAAGTGATGGGAACACCGCTCATTCCTGCCACTCCTTCTTCAATAATGATCGAATGTTTTCAGAGGCTCGTTTCCACGACGCGGAGGATCCACGTTACTGCACCGGTAAGGCGATAATCAAGATCTGCTCCCTCTCCCCTTTGCGGGAGAGGGCTGGGGTGAGGGGGGAATTCAAAACGACCCACTCCCCTCACGAGAATCAATGATGACGCGCAGGTACGTGCACCGGTTGGCTAAACCAATGCCAGTTCCAGAGTATGTTTTCTTTGAGTCCAGTCCGGCAAGCAGCGGTCCAACAGATTGTAAAAGTCAGAATCGTGATGATGGTGTGAAAGGTGGCAAAGCTCGTGAATCACGACGTATTCAATGCACGCTTTCGGAGCTTTGATCAAGTCCAGATTGAGCGTCAGCCGGCCGTTTTTTGACAGGCTTCCCCAACGGGCTTTCATTTTTCCTATTTTCAGATCTGGCTTGGTAACGCCGTTGTTTTTGAATTTCTCCCAACACAGGTGAAAGACGGCCTGGAAGCAGGTTAAGGCTTTTTGCAAATACCACTCTTCCAGCAGCTTTTGAATATGGTCCGGGGAAAGAGTTGGAGATTGAATATGGAAAAATCCGCTCCTTAACAAAACCTGCGGGGTTTTGGATCTCCTGATTTTCAGCCGATATTTTCGTCCAAGATAAAGATGGGATTCTCCACTCACGTGGCGGCGCGGCGGAGTTCTCGGCTCAAATTGTTCAAAGTAAAGCCTCTGACGATGAATCCATCCGGCGCGTCTCTGTACTCTGCACACAATTTCTTCCGGATCGCTTCCCAGCGGAGCTTTCACAACAACGGATTTATCCGGGTGAACGGCAATCTCCAAGGTTTTTCTCTTCAGAGGAAGGACGTCAAAAGCAATCGCCTCCCGTCCATACGTGATCGACTCCGCTCTCCGGCTCATCCGTACATCCTGTTACGGGCAATCCTCATGGTCCGCTCGATAATCTCATCCAGTTGTTCGTTGCTCAGTGCAATGCCTCTTTTGGCTTTCACCTCGTCATACAGATAGTCCTCAATGTCGTTGATGGCGCTGTTTCGCGCATCCGGGTCGTCCCAGAAATGGACTTTGCCGTGGCGTTGCAAAATTTCATGGAGAGCAAGAGCCGTATCCGCCGAGTGCCCATCACACGTGTCGGCATTGCAGCCGGACGTTTCAAAAACAGGTTTAATGACACCGAAAAACGCGGCGGCGTCCCTGTTAAGACGCAGTTTCTCGGGCACGTCCTCATTGCCCCGGCTGTCGAAGTCTTTTTTCAGCCTGGAAACTCTGTCCAGATACTCCACTCCGGAGATCCGCTCTGCTCTGAACTCATCAATGACCCGTTGGATCAGGTTTGAAAACTTTTGGTAAAAGGCCGGGTCTTCCTCCATTTTTTCGCTGATTGTGCGCTTCATCAGGTGGGCGATGCTGTCCGCCCGTGAGGCTTCGGTTTTGCTGCCGTACTCGACGTCCACGCCACTTTCGCCCATTGGGAGGCCGTGAAAAACGTTCTCCGGTTTGTTGATCTGCGTCACCGTGTCGGCCTGAATATGGGTATCCAGGAGTTTTCTGATTTTCGGCTCGTGCTCTCTGTAATCAACGGTGTCGGCGTAGCGTCGCTTCACAGACTTCCTCAAATTTTCAAACCGTTTCAAATCTTCCCGGTAATGCCGCAGGGCTGTTTCGTCCGTGTCCGTTAAAAATTTGTGAGACGAAAGGGCAACGGCAAGGGTTTTGGCATATTCCGCAAGCAGCCTGTAAAAATCGTCTCTTCGTACATCGTCGCCCAAAAGCTGTTCATATTCTTCCTCATCGGCTTGGTTCTTGACCTCTCTGAAAACGTCCCAAAGATGGGAACGTTTCTGCGGCAGTTTTTCAATCTGCTCATTGACGGAAACCAGCGCATGTTCCAAATCCTTCTCGTTAAACCCTTCCAGCGCGTCATACATCGTCAAGGCCGTGTTCAGTTCCCCAAGGATGCCTTCGTAGTCCACGATATAGCCGAAGTCCTTGCCTTCGTGCAGTCGGTTGACGCGTGCAATCGCCTGGAGCAGCGTGTGTTCGCGCAGTTTTCTGCAAAGGTAAAGAACGGTGTTGACCGGAGCGTCAAATCCGGTCAGAAGTTTGTCCACCACGATTAAGATCTCAGGTTCTTCGGCACTTTTAAAACGCTCAATAATGTTTTCCGAGTATTGGGTCTCCGAGCCGAAGCGTTTCATCATGCTGTCCCAGAAATTCCGAACTTCGGAATTCGGCCTTTCATCAACGTCTTCAAAGCCCTCTCGCATATCTGGCGGGGAGATGACCACTTCGGAGGAAACGGCTTCCATTTCTTTCATGAACTGATGATATTGAATGGCCGTGGCTTTGTCCGGCGCAACCAGTTGACCCTTGAAACCCGTGCTTTGCCAGTTGGCGCGATAATGTTCGCTGATGTCGAAGGCGCGCATATAGACGACCCGCTTCGCCTTGTTGAGTGTATTCGCGCGAGCATACTTTCTTTTCAAATCGGCTTTCTGTTTTTCACTGAGGTCGGCGGTGTATCGTTCAAACCACAGATCAACGGCGGCTTTGTCCTGCTCCATCTCCACGTGACGCCCTTCGTACAGGAGCGGCACAATCGCCTCGTCATCGAGGGCTTGCCGGACGGAATAGGAGGGCTCGATCAACCCCCCGAATTTGACGAAGTTGTTTTTCTGCTCATTGGTAAGCGGGGTTCCCGTGAAACCGAGGTAGCAGGACCTTGGCAGTATCTGTCGCATCCGCGCCGCAAGCGTACCGAACTGGGTGCGATGGCTTTCATCGACCAGCACAAAGACGTTAGGATCCTCATCACTCAGACTTCCTGCGTTCAACGCTTTGTCGAATTTATGCACCAGGGTTGTAACCACGGGCGTTTTCGACCTGATCAGTTCGAGGAGTTCCCGTCCGGTTGCCGCCCGTTCCGGCTCGATACCGCACTGCCGGAACACTTTTTCAATCTGTCTGTCCAGGTCTTTCCTGTCCGTTGCCATGATGATGCGTGGATTGGTGATCTCCTTATCCATTGCCAGAAGACGCGCGAGCCAGACCATGGTCAGCGATTTTCCCGAACCCTGCGTATGCCAGATCATGCCGCCTTTTCGCCGTCCCTCGTCATCAAACGTCTTGACGCGCTCCAAAGCGGAGCGCACGACAAAAAACTGCTGGTAGCGCGAAATTTTCTTCTTACCCGCGTCAAAAAGCGTGAACAGACGTGAGAGTTCCATCAGTCTTTCCGGGCGACAGAGGCTGTAGATGGCCCGGTCCTGCTCCGTGATCTGCCGTGCTCCCAATTCGTCGAAATATCGGCGGGCAGCGGCGAAGTCTCCGGAGAACAGGGCGTCTTTCGTTTCTTCTTTAAGCGGTCTGTTGACGACCTGCTCCACGACTTTTTCGCTGTCCTCTTTTTCTCTCCAAAGGCTCCAGAATTTCTGTTCCGTTCCAGCCGTGGCGTATCGGGCGTCGTTTTTGTTGATCGACATCAACAATTGGGTATAGATGAAAAGCCGGGGGATATATTCCTCCGTCTGGTTGCGGATTGTCTGAGAGATCGCCGCTTCCACCTTGTCGCCGGGCGATTTGCATTCAATCACGGCAAACGGAATGCCGTTCACGAACAGGACGATATCCGGACGGGCGGTTTCAGTGCTGCGCGTTCTCTCAACGGGAAACTCCGCCGTAACGTAAAACGCGTTATTGGAAGGGTTTTTCCAGTCAACGTAGTTCAGGGTAAAACTCTTGGAGTCTCCCTCGATGGACTGCTCCATGGCGGTGCCGAGGGTCAGCAGGTCATAGACCGCCTCATTGGTTTTCAGCAGGCCAGCGTATTGGATGTTCTTGATTTTCTGAACGGCGGACTGAATGTTCTCTTCGCTGAACCGGTATTCGCGGCCTCTGTAGTGGATGCGATTGATCTTCCTGATTTGCCGGCGCAGGGTGGTTTCCAGCAAAACATCGCCGAGTTTCTTTCGCCTTGCCTTAAAGGCCTGTTCCGGTGTCAGGTATTCGTAGCCGAGATTGACCAGTTCCAGGAGAGCGGGAATTTGGGAGAGGTATTTTTCGTTGAATTGAAAGCTGGGCATTTAAGGTATCCGGTATTCAACGGGCGTTGACGGATTTTGTTCAAGATACTGAACATTTTTGTTCAACGTATTGAACAAATAATATTTTCATATTTGTCTCGTCCAAGATTTGGCCTTGCGTGTTCGCCCTTGGCAATTCTTCAACGATCTTTGCGCGGGTCACCGTTCTGAGCGATGAGGTAGCAGGCGTAGCGGGTAAGCATAAAATCATCTATGGGGTTTTCCGCTCCCTTGGGCATTTTCATCGTTTTGCCGACGTCGGCAAAATGATTGGAAACACGATGTCCCGCCATCTCACAGGCAGTTCTTGCTTTATCGATAACGGTTTTGAAATTCTTCCATTGCTTATAGTCGAGCAGGTGGTGGAGGTGGCTTTTATGGAAGTGCCATGGAAGTGAAGATATTGTGATCAATGCTTGTTTGACTTTGGGTTTTTGCCGTTTTAATATACCAACAAAGGTACCTCCCCGATGACAAGAGCCCAAGGGGCTCTCTCTGGCAACAGAAGAGTAGTTGGGGAGGTCGTTTTTATCCCTGCCATCAGTAGTATCTTCTTTTTCCAGTCAGGAAGATATCAAATTCACTCCGTATAGCTGATTTTATCAGGCTATAGTGTTCATTATCGCTACGCTCCCATTTTCTGAAAATACTCCAGTTACAATAGTCAACAATCTGGAGACCGTAGTGAGACTTGGCTGCATGATGCAGGATGGTATGGTTTGTACCTTTGGGCAACATGGTTTCCAGAACCGCCTTGGTTGATTTTTCCATTGCTTTACGTTTCTTCGTTTCCGGCATGCTGTCTGTGATGATCACGATTTTGCTGAATTGGCCGGATCGATAATTTTTCAAAACATAGGCCAAGAGGTAGCCCAGCATACGCGGATAGAACGCTGTTGCTTCCTGAAGAGAAGGGGCAGTCTTACGCTTCTCAACGATCAAACTGTCAATTCGAAGTTTTGATAGATAGTTTTTGATAAGACTCAGCATTTTGGATCTGATGTGCTTGTTGTCCTCGGCGCAGTGAAAAAATTCCAAAGGAAAGCCATTTTCAATTAAATCGTATTTGTAGTTATCAATTTCTTGGTAAATCCTGAAAGGACGCTCGGTTGCTACACACGTCAGGGTAAAGAAAGCTGTTCCTTTTTGGGAAAAGTCGAAATTTCCGCCTTCATCCACAAACATATACAGGTTGTGCGGAGATGTAGGTTCTGTCGTTTTCACAAATAGATTTTCCAATTTGCGGTAGCGCTCTTTATCGGCCCACTTGCGTAGCGGCTTCTTCTATCCAGGCGCCCAAGTTTTTATATCCGTCATCTTCAACCCAATCATAAATCCTGTAATCGTCATTTGACGCTAGGAGGACAAGGGCAGCTCCAAAAAGAGTTGCCGGAATGACGAATTGAGGAAAAACAAGTCTCGCAAGTCCCCACCCAACGACCCCTCCAGGCAGAGTTCTTTTAACTGTCTCGCCAAAATCATTCTCATTGTAATCGTCCAGGGGATTGGCTCCCCTTTTATCAGTTTTGCCATCAACATCTTTCAAGTCGTGAATAAGAATTCCCAAAAGACCCTTCTTTTGCTTGATGCTCTTTTCTATCTCGTATTTCACCCATTTACTTTCATCTGTTTTGCTGCCGATCAAGATACAGGTAACAGATGTTCCTTTTATCTGCCCATCTATCCACTTCCGGATTTCTTTGTCTGTTCGTTTCTTGACTTCTTCTATCTCTGCCGCATCTGCAAAGCCTGCTATTTTATAGTTGCCTTTTGTAACCCAACTATTGCGGACCTGATTGACTCGCCACACGTCGTCCCAATCAAAACTGAAAAATACTCTTCTCATGATGCCGCCCCCGGAGTTGCGAAAAACAGTCAAGACAATTTGTGGAACCGTTGGATATGCTGGGCTAGCCTTCCCCACCGGCTCGCTATGGCTCCATGCCTCCGCTGGCATCCAGCCAGCGAGCGCTGTGTGAAGGCTTGGCCTGGAAGCCGTTGGTCAACTCGTGCCAAGAGACGGCTTCGTCCGTGAGTGAGCGCCAGAGCTGTTCGATGAAGATGGGGACCATACAGCGTCCCCGACCATCCATGGAGATAAGTTTTTTGTGTTCCCATCTGAGTCATCCATAAATTCATTCGTATTGTTTTCTTATACAGATGGCTTCCTCTACTGCATTAGCCAAGTGCCTTGAAATCCAATCATATCTGTCTTTGCTGTTGTTTCCTTGAGGACCGTAGCACTTGACTATTGAGGACAATTTTTTGCCAGTATTGCCATATCCTATGTAACTAAAAGGATTATCCCCTTTTTGCGATATATGGCCTTCTTCATCTTTCAATCCATGTATGTAAATGCCAACAACACCCTTTCCATCATCCCATGACTTGATTATTTCATAATTGATCCATTTTCTATTTGCGGTCTTGCTCCCGACGAGAACAACGGTACATGACCTGTATTTCATCTGATCATCTATCCATCGCTTAATTGCGTTATCGCCTCCCCTTGTAATTGTTTCCCATTCATTGTCAGAAACGGGATTGTTGCCTTCAATAACTCCTATGTTGCGAACTTGCGATGCACGCCAACTATTCGGTTTGTAGTGAAAACTATAAAAAACCTGTCTTTTGGGCATAGCCGGTCTCCTATCTGCCCGCTTGCTTGGCGGCTTTTTCTATCCACTCGCCCATATTGTTGTAGCCATCGTCTTTATTCCATAAGTAGAATGAATAGTCTTTAGGTATTTCCCCACATCGTTTGCTGGTGTTTCCCTGGAGATCCTCGATCTTACTTATATCAATACCTAAAAGACCGTTGCCAATTTCAATGCTTTTTTCTATTTCATATCTTACCCAGCGGCTGTTGCATGTATGTTGTCCAACCAGAACAACTGTCACGGAAGTGCCTTTTAATTGATTGTCAATCCAGTACCGGATTGCTGCATCACCTTGACGTTTAATTTTTTCAAAATTCGCCGCATCTATAAAACCCGCAGCTTCTTTACCTTGGGTAACCCAGCTATTTCTGACAACCATTGCTCTTGAAACATCATCTTTATATTTAAAACTGAAAAATACTTTTCTCACAGAGTCCTCCTACAAAATTGAAAACACAACAACAATCAGTACAATCTCTACCGAATAGAAAATGATGAGCGTGACAGAAAACATAGCGGATATCCAACTGCATTTTGGCTTGTTTTTATGCTTCAGCAAGTCCATTTTAAAATCGGTGTCGGATTGACATCTGACATCATCGTAGATTTCCCGAAACAATCTTTCCTTCCAGAGAAAGTAGCCATCCAGAATCCAAAACCCGAGGATGGGGAGAATAAGGGACAGGATAATACAGGGGTTTTGTAAGTCATATCTGGCTATTAAAACCATAGCCGTGACAATGATTGTCATGCTCCAGCCTTTTAACAGGAAAGAGTTGTTCCCCAAACGGTTGATAACGGCTTGGGTCATTTCCAGATGCTTTATGACTTTTTCTGTGACGTCCATGATGTGATCTTGTCTTTTATCTAACCTTCATTAGGTTTTTATCTGCCATTCCCCAGTCAGCAATTTCTGCATCAACCCGCGCTTTTGTGTGCGGTATCGTTTGGCGAATTGTCGGAGCAGGTCAATTTCCTTTTGAGCAGTACTAAGCGTTTGCGCAATTTTTCTTTGTTCTTCTAAATTAGGAATACAAATCGTCATGTTTCTGAAGTCGTCTTGTGAGATTACATATCTTTGTCCGCTGCCCTCACACATTCTGTAGGCTTGTTTATAAAAATGTGATGACTTAAATGCATAAGTCCTGAAAACTGTGTCCCAGTTTTCATTTAGCCGGAATCGCACAATGTGGTAGCTATAAACTGCTTTGTCTATATCTTCCACAGCAACGGCTGAGTGCGCTATATCTCCCTGAATTTCAGATGATGGGGTGAAAAAGACATCACCTTTTCTTACGTCACACTGAATCACTTTCCTGTCTGGTGCAGTCACCCAATGATCTAAATCATCGGAAGAAATAAAATCTTTTCTCAGCACATCCAGATAATTAACCAGCCTGACTGAATTTTCCCCTTCGACAGTTTTCTTATCTACTCCTGCACTGGATACTAACCCAACATCATTTAACTTCACTTTCCGCCATTCAGGGTTGTTTCGCTGGTCGCTAATAAGCCTTTTCAGTAACCACTTAAACTGCTTCCCCTTGGCGGCGATGAGGCGTTCGGTCTTTTCTATTGCCGTGTCCCATGTTTCGAGTAAAGACGTAATAGCTTTTTGTTGGGAGAGTGGAGGGACAAGAATAGATTGCTTATGAACATCGTTGCGATTAAGCGTCGGCACACCACTTCCCGCATAAAATCTATCCAGTCTCAAATTTTGTAGGGAATAGAATGCGAACTTGGGTTGATTCTCTTTGAAGTCAGTAACCCATAGCGATGTATTGTGTGGCCAGTAATCTTGGATTACATAAGTGACTTCTCCGATTGTGCCGGACCTTCCTGTCACTACACCAGGGGCTTTTAGCTTATATTCTGAATGGTAGTTTTTTATGCCATTGGAGTAAACGACAGGATAAGCTCCCTCTTTAATCTGATCAGTGGGTAAGTCGAAACCTCTTTGGAGAGGAGAGAAATCTATAACCTTCACCCTTCGCCACCCCTTCGGCAACGCTTTGTCTTTAACTGCCTTTCTACTCATTCTTTACCACGTCTTTTCGGCTCGCTTCCCGTTCGAGTTTCTTGAACTCTCTATCAAAGTCGGATTCAAACCGGCGATCCTGGATAATGCGATACTGCTCAAATTCACTTTCGGCGTGATCTTTGGCAATCTCGGCACTGATTTTCCCTGCATCCTTTAAAATTTCGCGTTCATTGAATGTCAGAAATTGATCAAGCCGTTTTGCCCAATCTTCCATGGTCATGGGGATTTTGCGTTTTGCGCGGTCTTCGGCAAGGTCAAGATAGGCGCCGACAATACGCCCCAACAATTCCAACTCTTCTTTGGACAGATAATTCTTGGCAACCGACACATCGGTTTTAAGAATCTTTCCATCAGGGCTATCTTCCCAACTGGTCAGCCCCATATTTTTAGCTCTGCTGTCCGCACGATTTTTGATGAGTTCCGCGGCGGTCTGGCCGTGAATGGCGTAATGCAGTTTTTTGTACGTTGGCGAAAAATTTACGGGTGGTCGGGGCGCCCTTGTTGTAATCTACGCTGGTGGCGTAAATGTCAGTGATTTTCTGATAAAAGCGCCGCTCGCTCAGACGGATTTCACGGATTTCAGCAAGCAGGCGTTCAAAATAGTCTTCGCCAAGGAACGCTCCATGTTCGAGTCGCTTCTTATCCAGCACATAGCCCTTGACGGAAAATTTCCGCAGGATCTGCGTGGCCCATTGGCGGAATTGGGTGGCGCGTCTGGAATTCACGCGGTAACCAACGGAGATGATGGCATCCAGATTGTAGAACTGAGTTTTGTAGCTTTTACCGTCGGAGGCAGTGTGTGCAAAATTTGCACATGCTGAGTCCTGCTCTAACTCGTTATCGTTAAAGATATTTTGCAGGTGTTTGGTAATGACAGAACGTTCAACGTCAAATAATTGAGCCATGAGTTTTTGCGTGAGCCAGATGGTTTCGTCCTGGTAACGTACTTCAATCCCATCCTCACCAGCCTGGCTAGTGAAAATGAGAAATTCCGCAGTGCTGTTGCGGATGGTCAGGCTTTTTGAGGGCTTGTTGTTCATGCCTTTATCTTCTCTGTAACAACAACTGAACTAACCTAATGATCTTTTCCTTGTCTTGCGTATGACTCTCTGCCACCAATAGCGTCAACGCCGTCAGGGCTTCCGGAGTGAGGTTCGCCCGGAGGAGTCCTGCTTTACGTAAAAACCAGATGAACGCGAATGCTCCGCTTCGTTTGTTGCCGTCTACAAAGGGATGATTTTTCACCATGAAGTAGAGAAGGTGTGCGGCCTTCTCTTCAACCGTTGGATACACGTCTTGCTTGCCGAAGGCTTGGAACACGTTGCCGACGATCCCGTGTATGGTATCTTCGCTCTTTCCCCGACCGAAAAGATCCGTTGCTTGTTTGCGCACAATCAGTTCCTGCTTGAGTTCGTGCAATGCTTGAGTCAATTCATCGGCCGTAAACGTTACCTCTTTTTGGGTTGCCCCGCTTTTGGGGAAGTTTTGCGTGTCATAGGCAGCCAGGGAAAACCAAGTGCCGGCAAAAGCCTCCACAAGTTCCAGAACGTCCTGTGTCTGGATTGTATGATGTTTAGGCAGGAGTGTTTTGAGATCGTCAACTACCCGCAGGAAGTGCTCGTAATTCAGGGCAATGCGTTTTTTGTTGATGGTATAGCCTTCAAGGAGATGTTGTCTAAGTGTCCTGGTGGCCCAAATGCGGAATTGTGTGGCTTGTTTCGAGTTTACGCGATAGCCGACTGAGAGAATCACGTCTAAATTGTAGTACTCTATTCTTCTGCTTACTTTTCTTGTTCCTTCCATTTGAACTGTTTCCAAAATGGAAACGGTTGCCTTCTTATCCAACTCCTTATCATTAAAAATATTTTTCATATGTTTTGAGACCGCCGCTTTTTGAACTCCGAATAACTCTCCAATCTGATTGATGCTGCCCCATATCGTGTTGCGTTCAAAATCCCCGCGGAATTCAATTTTGCCGCTTTTAGCCTGATAGATGACAATATCTTTGACATTCTTTCCCTTTTTCACTTTTCTCACTCCTATTTTTTTGTCTACGCTCATCTGTGTTATTTGCGGATTTATCTCTCAATCTCTCTCAGCATTTTTCGCATCTTGCCGCGCACTTCGGCCAACTCGGTTTCCAATTGCTCAATTTCCTGCTCCACCGCATCAATATCAATAGGCTCCTCTTCCTCAAAGGTGTCTACATAGCGTGGGATGTTGAGGTTGAAGTCGTTTTCTTCGATCTCCGCAACGCCGGCCAGATGTGCATATTTCTCAATACTTTCCCGCTTCTGATACGCCCGAACGATTTTGTCCAAGTGCTCGTCAAGCAATGTGTTCTGATTTTTGCCAGGCTGGTATTCCCTGCTTGCGTCAATAAACAGCACGTCTTTGCGTGATTCGTTTGTGCCGCCTTTTTCTCGGGAACGGTCAAAGACGAGAATGGCGACCGGTATGGACGTGGTCGGGAACAGGTTCCCTGGCAGGCCGACTACCGCATCGAGCAGATTTTCTTCTATCAACTTCCGGCGAATGCGTCCTTCGGCCGAGCCGCGGAATAACACCCCGTGCGGCACTACGACCGCCACGCGGCCTTTCTGTTCCAGCGCCACTTCAATCATGTGAGTGATAAAGGCGAAATCTCCTTTGGATTTGGGCGGCACTTCTCGCCAGAAGCGGTTGAACCTGTCGTCCGCGGCTTCGTCCGCGCCCCATTTATCCAGGGAAAATGGCGGGTTGGCGACGATGTTGTCGAACTTCATCAGCCTGTCCTTCTCCACCAAAGCCGGGCCCGTGAGAGTGTTGCACCATTCAATCCGGGCCGAATCCATGCCGTGCAGGAACATGTTCATGCGGCACAAGGCCCACGTGCCGCCGTTCACTTCCATGCCTGACAGAGAAAAATTTTTGTCGCCTACCTCTCGTGCGGCTTCAATCAGCAGGCCGCCGGACCCGCAGGCTGGATCGCAGATACGGGCACCGGGTTCCGGGGCACACAGGCGCGCCGCCAGTTCCGATACCTTGTGGGGCGTATAGAACTCCCCGGCTTTCTTTCCCGCGTCGGAGGCAAACCGCTCGATCAGGTAGATATAGGTGTTGCCGATCACGTCTTCGGACACCCGGTTGGGGTTCAGGTCGAGCTCGGGTTTGTTAAAATCTTCCAGCAACAGCTTCAGTCGCCGATTGCGGTCTCTGGTCCTGCCGAGTTTGGCTTCTGAGTTGAAATCGATGTTGCGAAACACGCCTTCCAGTTTTGTCCTGTTCTTTTCTTCAATGGACTCCAACGCCACGTTGATCAACTCGCCGATGTTGGCTTCATTACGCTTTTCGTAAAGCTCGTAGAAGCCGGCGCCTTCGGGCAGCACAAAACGTTCGCGTTCCAGTCTTCGGCGAATTCTGGTGTCATCACCGCTGAAGCGCTTCCGATATTCCTCGAGATGCGCCTTCCAGGTGTCCGATATGTATTTCACGAACAGCATGACGAGGATGTAGTCCTTGTAATCCGTGGCATCCATCACCCCGCGGAAAGTGTCGCAGGCCTTCCAGGCGGCGCTGTTAACGTCTTGCTGTTTGATTTCTTCTTTACCCATGTATCACTCCTCTTTAAGGCCAGGAAGCGGCTCGCATCAGGATCTTTTCCACATACTTCTCTCGCTTCTGTTTGATCTCTTCAAGCAAAGCAATTTCCTTCATCAACATGGCATCTATTTTTTCAATTTTGCTTTGCACACTCAAAGCAGGCAACGGAATTTCCAGATCCTCCAAGTGCCTCAGGTTTATCATTTTCAGGGCTGAACCTTCAGTTCTCTGGTAGAGAAATCGCTGCGAGGGAGTTTGATTGATATACCAACACAGGTACTTGGGCAGCACGTAAGATGGATCTTTTACCCGGATAAGGAAAAGGGGAGCGGACAGAATCGCCTTTCCGATGTTTCTTGGCACTATGACGGCGGTTGTTGTCCGGCCTCGTGACCTGAATATAATGTCTCCGGGCTTCAGGAAGGTCACGTTGCGTGGCGGTTTCAGGTCAAGCCTGTCCAAGTTTTCAATTTTAACCGACGTGTTGTCGAGATCTTTCATCTGAACAACGAACAGGCCGTCCGAGCCAGCAGCTTCATGGTGTGGCCTGAAATTTGTGCCCATACTCAACTGGGCGATCTCTTTGAGAAAGGCCTGCATACGAGTAAAATAACTCGCCATTTTCTTGAAGTCAATAATTTTTGTTGTAACGCAATTACTTTTTATAAATTAACATTGTACCAATCTGTCATCCTCGACATTTTTAATCGAGGATCCAGGGCCGTTGTTTTTTCTGCGGTTGCGAGGAGAAAGACCCTGGATCCTCGCGTTCGCAAGGATGACAGAAAAAGCAATCGGGAGGCTTTATCTGTCAACGAATTGCTGAACACATACAGGAATGACAAAAGGAGGTTATTTTCATACCAATCTCTCATGCAGGCTGGCCGCCTGCACCCCAAGAGATGAAAATGAAGCCTTGGCGGATGGCGGGACGGAGGGCAGGCACAGGGGCCTGCCCCTACAAATATGGGCTCTCCTCCGGCTGTAGGGGACGGCCCCCGTGCCGTCCCGAATGGAGAGCTAGGCACTACACTAAAGAGAGGTATCTTTGTCTCAAGGACAAAGCAGGTCCGTCGTATGAGTTAGCTGGGGGTTGGAGGATCAGGTTGCCAGGTGGGTGATGAGGCGGGCGGCGAGTCTATGGCATTCGGGAAGGACGTCACTCGCCGATGCCAATAAGGCTTCTGTCGTGGTTTGGGCCCGTTGCACGTCGGTGACACATTCGCGGCAGAGGGCTTCGACGCCTTCGACTTCCAATTCCAAATGAAACAGGAGCCCGTAGGCGCGGTCCCCGTACCGGAAGGCTTGAACCGGATAGAATTCGGACGAGGCAAGCAGGAGCGCGCCCGGTGGCAGGGTAAGTCCTTCTCCGTGCCATTGAAACACCGTGAAATGGAGCGGAAACGTGCCGAAAACAGCATCGGCGTCTTCTTCGACGGTGCGCGTGAGCGGGACAGGCCCGATTTCCAGCCGAGGGCCGGGACGCACCTCTCCTCCCAAAGCCTTTGCCATGAATTGCGAGCCCAGGCACACGCCTACCACCGGAACGCCCGCTTCGATCGCGTGTCGAATGAACCGCAGTTCTTTGTCAATCCAAGGATCGGAGTCATTCACCGACATGGGTCCACCCATGACCAACAGGAAATCCGGAGGCGTGGGGGGAAGGTCCTGTTGAGGGACAAGCAGCGTTTCGATCCGATACTGACGTTCCGCCAACGCCTGCCGAAACACGCCGGGGCCTTCAAATGGCACGTGTTGGAGACACAGGGCCTGCTTCATGGGGACGACGGGTTGAGGAAGGGATTAAAGCCGTTGCAATCAGGAACGGGAATCGCCGTTTTTGGCATTCACGCATTCCACCAAATACCAATACTGGAAGGGATCCATTTTTTCTTGTTTTGTGACCTGGAGGCTCGTGCCTTCGAGCACGTGATCCAAGGACAAATCCGTGCGGAATCCTATCCGTTGGCAGATGGGGGAAATCAGTTTCTCCACCGCGGCGATGAATTTGTTGCCGTTGCTGAAGTGATTCAGCATGACGATGCGACCGTCGGGGCGACAGACGCGAATCATCTCCGACACGACTTTCCGATAATCCGGGACAGCGGTGACGACGTAGGCGGCCATGACCAGGTCGAAGGTATCATCCGGGAAAGACATTTGGCCCGCGTCCATGCGCTGGAGCGAGACGTGCTCGAGGCCATGCTTGGCAATGCGCTCCTCGGCCTTTTTCAGCATGCCTTCCGAAAGGTCGATGCCCACGATTCGACAGTGGGTTGGATACAGGGGCAAGGCCATGCCCGTGCCGACGCCGACTTCCAGCACGTGATCATCGGGAGCGATGTGAAGGCCTTTCACCGCCGATTCGCGCGATTGATCAAAGGCCTTCCCGAAAGTTTGGTCATAGACCGAAGAGTAATTCGTATAGACCCGCTCGAGACTTTCGAGGTTCATGGCCTGTTCCTGTTGATTCATTCCATTTCCCATGCAACCCCCGTTGCTTTTATTTGAGGATCAATTCAGTTGTGGCTACAATAACTCTAGTTCAGGAGGCGTGATACGGGCGTGATCCCGTTGTGCCCAACGGCCCCTGGAAGGCACACTTGGAGCGGGCACGATAGGGAGGAAAATTTAACACTACGCCCCACAATGAGTCAACCATTTGCTTGCCCGTCGTTTCTCAGGCCGGTGTGACAACAGGGTATCTGATAGGCGTTGAAAAGAGGCAGGGAGGTTTCTTACAATTCAGCCTGGCAGTGTGGCCTTTATTGAGCCCTTCGTCATCCATTCCGATCTAACCGAAAAAGGAGAGACCGCATGAGCTCACATGGACGATACCACCACCGGAAAAATGGACTCGGGCTCATGCTGCCGTTCGTGTTGGGAGTCGTGTTGGGAGGAATGGGTTCTCCGGCGTTTGCCATCGACGTGGAGCTAACCTTGGAGCATGCCATGCAGATCATGGCCGCGGCCCGGGGACCCATGGAGCAGGCGGCTTCCAATGAAGAAATGTTCGGCATCATCAAAGCAGCGGACAAAACCTCCCGCATTGGGGACGATCCGGCGACCAAACCTTGTGGAAGCAGCGCGATTTTACGAACGAAAACCTATTGGTTCGAATATTTCGGGCGCGAAGAAGGCAGGCGGTCCAAGGTCGCGCAACAGGAAGTCCGGATGCCGGAAGCCAAAATCCAGGAAATTTTGAACATGCCCAACCTTGAAATGGAAATCGGGCTGTGCGGGCAAGAGGAGTTTTTTGCCGAAGGGGCCGACGTGGCGCTGCAACAAGGGTCGACCAATATCATGGCCGTGGATAAAGGTAAACCCAGCCGAGGGCGGAAAATTCCCGGATCCGAGACGGACTTCGTGTCCCGGTTTTCCGCCCGATTTGCCTATCAGGATTTTGACCCGCAGGCCAAGACGAATATCGTCGTGTTTTTCCCCGATGGGAAATTGGTGACGATTGAAGCGGATTTTTCCAAGATCAAGTAGGGGCCAACGATCGTTGGTCCGGGGATCAATGACCCCTGATCCCTCCCTCAGAAGGCGGAAGCCGGCGTTTCCAATTCCACCATCCGAAGCGTATACAGGTGGCGGTAGAGGCCGTCCCGTTGCATGAGTGCCGTATGCGTACCTTCCTCGACGATCCTGCCCTTGTTGAGAACGAAAATCCTGTCGGCTTCCTGAATGGTCGTGAGGCGATGGGCGATCACGACGGTCGTCCGTCCCGCCATGAGTCCTTGTAACGCACGTTGGACCAGCATCTCGGATTCGGAATCCAGCGCCGAGGTCGCTTCGTCCAGAATCAGAAGCCGGGGATTTTTGAGGATGGCCCGGGCAATTGCAATGCGTTGCCGTTGACCGCCAGAAAGATTGACGCCTTTTTCCCCGACCAGCGTGGCATATCCGTCCGGTAGCGCCGAAATGAAGTCATGGGCATGAGCCGACCGGCTCGTTGCCATAATGTCCTCTTCCGAGGCGTCTTCCCGTCCGTATCGAATGTTTTCCAGGATCGTATCCCCGAACAGGACGGTTTCTTGAGGCACGATGGCAAGTTGTTGATATAAACCGGCCAATTGCACGTCCCGCAGGTCCTGGTGGTCAATCGTGACGGAGCCTTCCGTCGGGTCATAAAACCGATGTAAGAGGTTTGCGATCGTACTTTTTCCCGAACCGGTGGGACCCACCAACGCCACGACTTCGCCCGGCTGCACTTCGAAGGAGAGATCGGTCAGCACGGGGTGACGCGGGTCATACGCAAAACTCACGTGTGAAAATTTGATATGGCCTTGCACGTCGCGCAACGGTCGGGCTTGCGGAGTGTCCGTTACCTCCGGCGTGGTGTCGAGCAATTCGAAGACACGTTCCAGGGCACCCTGTCCCTCCTTCATTTGAGAAAAGATTCGGGCCGCCGCTCCAAACGGACCGATTAAAATTCCCGCAAACAGCACGAAAGCCAGGAGGTCCCCGGGCGTCATGGCCCCGTCGATCACTTGCTTGCCGCCGTACCACAAGACCACCCCGGCCATCATAAACGTCAGGAGGGTGATGACGGGGATAAATACGGAAAGGATTTTGGCGCGGCGGAGCGTCCCGGCAACCAGCGAATCCACCGCGACGCCGAATCGTCCTTCTTCCCGATCCGTCCGGACAAAGGATTTCACGACGCGAATACCCGAAATCACTTCTTCAATGAGCGTGGACAGGGCGGCGGTTTGATCCTGTATTTGCGTGGAGAGGGATTTCAACCGCTTTCCGAACAGCCGGGCCACCAGGACCAGGAAGGGAAGCAACAGGACGATCAGTAGGCAGAGCTTCCAATTCATGAACAACAGGAACGCGATGCCGCCAACCAGCGTCACCAGTTGTTTGGCGGAATCAATGGGGGTTTCGGTCACCAGATTCTGGATCACGCCCACGTCGTTCATGAGCCGTGAAAGAATTTCCCCCGTTCGTCGTTTGGCAAAAAAGCTGAGCGATAGGGTTTGGAGATGACGAAACAGGTGGGTGCGGAAATCCGCAATGATCAGTTGAGACAGGCGGGTGGTCAGGTAGCTCTGACCCATGGTCAAGGCGCTTTGGATGATGGCGATCACCAGAAACAGCAGGATCGTCTGCGTCATGCGTTCCACGTTCCGTTGAACCGTGATGAGATCCCACAGCGTGCCGCCGAGTTTCAGCAGCGTCAGGTTGAGAGCCGCCACGCCCATGATCAGGACGCCGGCCCATGCCAGTTGAGAAAGATACGGACGGACAAACGGGACCAGGCGGGAGAATTGACTCATGGCAAGGGCTATTCGTCAGACGCGGCAGGAAACGAGTGCGGAAAAACAGGTGGCCATGGACCGTCTCAGGCTCGAAAACAAAAGGGAGGACTATGCCGATGCCTTCACCGGCTCAGTCCTCATGGCCTGGGTACCGCAAAGCCGGTGCGGTCGTTTCGTCCATGAGTTGTCTTGGTGCCGGCCCACCTGGTGCTGGAATGGTGACTCTCAGTTCCGCCGACGGGCGAATTTCATGCGTCGGCGAAGTTTTTTATGCTTATGCTTCCGCATTTTTTTTCGTCGTTTTTTCACTACACTCGCCATTCACACTCCTTCATTTCTTCCTCAGGCGGAAACTGGCAACTGCACGACGGTCCGGGTCTCACTGACGGTCGAGAGCCACGTGATCAAGACAGTTATAAAGAATGCAGAGGTAACACAGCGTCCCAAGAAGTGTCAAGAAAAGGCGAGGGTTACTTGTGGTGACAGTGTAGTCTTGACCGTAGACACGAAAAGGCACATACTGTCATCAATGTGAATTCTCAGGAGGTCTTTTATGGAATTTGCACTACGGCAGGCAAAGGCCCGCCTTTCCGAACTTGTCGCCGCTGCCCAAGGCGGCGAGCGCGTTGTTATCACGAAGCATGGAGAGCCGGCGGTGGAACTTGTGCGCTTCCGCAAGCCTGGCGGGATTGATTTCGACAAACTGAACGAGGCCCGTCATCGTCTCGGAATCAAAGACGACGAGAGGGAATGGCCCGAGCAATATGATGATCCGGCGTTCAGCCGCAAGGTGCTCGGGCTCGAATAGGCTGGATTATGCGGATTCTGCTTGACACTTCATATCTCTATCGCTTAACGACGCAACCCGCGCGTTTATCTGATGCTGAGCGGCTCATTCTCACAAATCAGGCGATACAGCTCTATGTGAGCGCGGTGTCGATCTGGGAAATGCGGCTGAAATTCCAGGGCCGGGACCGATCGGGCAGACGCAAGAGTTTCTTCGACCCGAACGTTGTGATTGACATGCTTGAAGATCAGAATGTCATTTTCCTGCCGATGACCCCGAGTCACGCAGCCCGGTCGCTGGAGATTCCCGTCGCCCATAAAGATCCGTTTGACGAAATCCTGCTCGTTCAGGCCCAGGAAGAGGGTCTCAAACTCCTGACCATCGATCGGCATCTTGTAGGGCATCCCTTGGCAGTCAGGGCATAGAAAAGGGCAGCGATACGAACTTGACCGGCGAGATCGCCGCCTGAACTTCTCATCCGGTCAACGGCTTTTGAGGTTTTATCACGCTCTCGCTATAATGGCCCCATGGTTCGATCCCACGTCTTTTTTTTCAGTCTGCCCCTGCTCCTCGCCGTGATTCTCACGGGGTGCCAGTTCTTCTCCAGCGACAAGAAATTTTCCGAAGACCATGCCCGATTTGAGCGAATCGTGCAGGCGGTGGAAACCTTACGCTCGGCATATGAACAGCAAAAGCTCGACGTGATTCGAAAATTGATGTTGCCGTTAGAAGGATTTCAGCGGCTTGAAGGTCAGATCCAGCGGGACTTCGACACGTATTCAACGATTTCCCTGAACGTCACGATTGAGCGGATTTACATTCAAGGAGAACGGATCGCGGTCAACGTGCGATGGGAGGGAGAATGGCAACGCTCTCCCGAAGAAACGCCGGTGACGGACCGCGGGCACGGGGTGTGGGTGTGGAGTGGCACGAAGGATATTTTGTTGGCTGGCGTGGAAGGAGCCATGCCGTTCGGAAAGGCCGGCCGGTAGCCTCCGTTCCTGGTTCTTCATGAGGCCGCTGATCACCCCCATTTTTGATGCTCTCGATTTTGCCGTCCAACCTCAAAACTTGCGGTTTCCATGAAAAAAAGCACGACACAGTATCGTTGGGGGCCGGAGGCCGACTTCCTGGTGATCGGGAGCGGGATCGCAGGATTGCGTGCCGCGATCGAGTTGGGTCGATACGGACGGGTGTTGATCGTGACAAAAGGCAGCCGCCTGGAAAGCAATTCGATGTACGCCCAGGGCGGAGTGGCCGTCGCCCTGAATGTCGAAGACGACGTGAACCTGCATTTCTCCGATACGATTCGGGCCGGGCATCAGCTCGGTCGGGAAGATGCGGCCCGAGTCCTGGTGGAGGAAGGGCCGACCCGGATCCAGGAACTCATCACCTGGGGCACGCAGTTCGACAAGGTCGGCGGGAAATTTGCCTTCACCAAGGAAGGGGCTCACAGCCGGAACCGCGTTCTGCGGGCCCGGGGGGATGCGACGGGCATTGAAATGATTCGCGTCCTGCTGGAACGGGCCAGGCAGCATCCCGACATTCAATGGTTTGATCGTCATTTTACCAAGGACCTGTTGGTCATGGATGGCCGGTGCTGCGGCGCGGTTGCGGTGAATGAAGCCACGGGGGACGTGAAGCTCCTCCCGGCCGCGGCCGTGATTCTGACCACCGGTGGCGCAGGTCAGATTTACGGGAGGACCACCAATACGGGAAATGCCACGGGCGACGGCATGGCCATGGCCTATCGGGCGGGTGTCGTGTTGGAAGACATGGAGTTCGTTCAATTTCATCCCACGGCGCTGTATCTGCCCTCCAGCCCGCCGTTTCTGTTGTCCGAAGCCATGCGGGGCGAAGGCGGGGTACTCCGAAACCGGAAAGGAGCGTTGTTCCTGTCACGGTATCATCCGGCTGCGGAAATGGCTTCCCGGGATATTGTCGCCCGGGCGATCTGGTCGGAAATGGCCGCTTCCCGGTCGCGCCACGTGTATTTGGACGTCACCCATTTGGGGAAGGGCTTCATCAAAAAACGGTTCCCGACGATTTATCAGACCTGCCTGCGGTTCGACATCGACATCACGGAAGAATGGATTCCGGTTTCTCCAAGTGCCCATTATTTCATGGGCGGCCTGAAAGCGGGGATTGATGGAGAGACCACCGTGCCCGGCCTGTTCGCCGCCGGAGAAGTGGCCTGCAACGGGGTACACGGGGCGAATCGCTTGGCGAGCAATTCCTTGTTGGAAGGGCTCGTCTTCGGATACCGTGCCGCCAAAGCGGCGACGTCCCTTCCGGCGGGCCCCAAGCGGGCGCACTTGAAAAGTCTGGCTGCACGGTTCGCCGCGGAACCGGTCGGCGCGTTGGAAGACAGCGAAAAACTCAGGAACTCCTTACGCCGGCTGATGTGGACCAAAGTCGGGTTGGTCAGGACCGGCGATTCTTTGATCCAGGCGCTGGCGCAACTTTCCCGGTGGGATCCGCAAATCCGGGCTTCGTTGCAGACGCGCTCCGACCTCGAAGTCAGGAACATGATTCAGGTGGCGCGATGTGTGACCGAAGCCGCGTTGTGGCGGGAGAACAGCCTGGGGACGCATTACCGGGAAGACTTCCCGAGTTGCCGGGGGGCGGCGTGGAAAACGCACAGCCAAGTCCGTCTGGACGACTCTCTCCGTTCTTCTCCAAAAACCCGGCGGCGCGCCGGGTAGCTTCCTTTTTCCTTCTTTCCCCGACGACAACTCCCCGATTACTCTTTCTCTGTCATTGATACGAAAATGACCTCCTTTTGTCATTTCCGCTTCCCCCTCTCCCCCTCGTGGGAGAGGGCTGGGGTGAGGGGGAAAAAGCAAAAACTCTGGATCCCCGATTACTCTTTCTGTCATTGGTATGAAAATAGCTAAGACACCCCCGAACTGTCATTCCTGCGAAAGCAGGAATCCAGAGTCGTTCTCTTCGTAAACGAAAGGAAAAGAAAAGGCACTGGATTCTCGATTACTAATGTCGAGAATGACAGAAAAGGGCGAAGGCAAAGAAAAGACTCTGGATCCTCGATTACAAATGTCGAGGACAGGCGTCGAGGATGACAGATAAGGACGAAGGCAAGAACAAACCCATGGATCCTCGAGGACAGGCGTCGGGACAGGCCTTATCGACTCTGTGCTCTCAGCAGGTGCTCGTACCGGGTGTGAAGTGTTGCCACCCAGGAACGGGACGTTTGCTTGGGGAAGGGATGCCCATCGATTGTTGCAACCGGGAGAATACCCACCCCGCTGCTCGTCAGAAAACATTCATCCGCTTCATACAGGACTTCGGGACGGTAGCGGCCCTCCCGGGTTTGCAGGCCCAGGGTCGGGGCCATTTCCAGCACGACTCCCCGGGTGATGCCGGGCAGGACGCCACAGGCCAGTGACGGCGTGTACAGCGTCTTGTCCCTGATAAAAAAAAGGTTGCTCATCGAGCATTCGGCCAAGTGCCCGCCGGTGGTCAACATCAATCCTTCAAAGGCGCTCCGTTCCTCAGCCTCCCGTTTGGCCAACAGATTGTTGAGATAGTTCAGGGTTTTGGCGTGGGCCGCATACGAACGCAGTGACGGCCTGCGGACCGTGACGAAGGTGATCCCGACCCCCTTGCGGCGTTGGGAGCGTGTGACGTGCGGGAGGGGTCGCGGAAACAGCACGACCGTTGGGCCGGCATCAGGGATTGTGAATTCCCGGGTCCCGGGGGAAGCGGGACCACGGGAGAGCGTCAGGCGAATCAACGCATGGTCCACACGGTTCTTGTCGATCACCCGCTGAACGATCGCGGGCCAGTTTTTTTCGGGTACCGGCATCCGGATCTGCCGGCAGGAGTCGGCGAGTCGCGCGAGATGCCGTTCCAGCCAGGCTGGGCGCCCGTCGTGGATCCGAACGGTCTCGAAGACGCCCTCGCCATACAGGTACCCGCGATCGAAGACGGAGACCCGCGCCCGATTCGCCTGGACGATCCGGTCATTCAGATATACCCACATGGAAGGCAACACGGCGTCCTACTGCAACGCTTCGAACAAGGCCTGGGCTTTGTCCAGAGTTTCCTGGTATTCGCGATGAGGCTCGGAGTCCGCGACGATGCCGGCGCCCACTTGCAGGTAGGCCCGTTGCTGCGTCAGGACCATGGTGCGAATCAGAATGTTGAAGTCCGCGTCGCCGGTCCAACTCACGTATCCCAGAGACCCGGTATAGGGCCCGCGACGAACGGGTTCCAGTTCTTCAATAATCTCCATGCAGCGGATCTTGGGAGCACCGGTGATCGTACCGCCCGGGAACACGGACCGGATGAGGTCCGGGGGCGAACAGGCGGGACTCAGCGTGCCCGCGACCTCGGACACCAAATGCGCCACGTGCGAATACTGCTCGATCGTCATGAATTCGTCCACATGGACCGACCCGTATTCGCAGACGCGGCCCAGGTCATTGCGGGCCAGGTCCACCAGCATGACGTGTTCCGCGCGTTCTTTCGCGTCGAGCCGGAGGTTGTCCATGAGTTCGTGATCTTCACCCACGGTGCGACCTCGTGGCCGGGTGCCGGCAATGGGACGGGTGGTCACCCGGTTGCCGGTAACCTGGAAGAGCCGTTCGGGCGAGGACGAGACCAACGCGAGGTTGCCGGTCACAAACAAGCCGGAAAACGGCGACGGGTTCACCGCACGCAGGCGGTGATACAGGTTTTGGCCGATGACGTGGAGCGAATGGTCCTCCACCGGATTGAAGGCGACGGAAAAGCGCTGGGCGAGGTTGGCCTGATAGATGTCGCCAGCGCCGATGAACTCTTGACACCGTTGCACGCGCTCGACGTATTCCCGTTCAGAATGGGTGCCCTCCATGGTCGAGGCCTTGATGGGCGACCCCCATAGGTCGGTCTCCACAAACGGGGAACCCAGGCGGCCGTCTAGTTCGGCCATCCGGGCGGTGCCCTCACGATGCAAGGCCTCATGGGATTCGGACAGCAGCCGGTCGGGAGCCGGCGTGAACACCATGTGCAGCAACCGGGTGCAGTGATCGATGACGACCACGAGATCGAAAAACAGAAACTCCAGATCGGGCAGGGGGAGATCCGGGCGGGCCAGCGACGGGAGCACTTCGTAGTGTCGAACGGCATCGTAACTCACGTACCCGACGGCGCCACCGATGAACGGCGGCAGGGCGGCGGAACGAGGCACGAGGCACGGACCCAGCACTTTGAATAAGGAGGAAAGCGGGTCCCCGCGATGTTGCGTCGTGCCGTGTTCCGTTTCCAGAGAATAGTGGCCCGGGCCTCCGGAGAAGATCAGGTACGGGTCGGTGGCCACGAATGAATAGCGGGCTTGGCCGGAAGGCGGTTTCCCGCTTTCCAGGAGGACGGCCGGCCGGCGCGGAACAGCGATGCGCCGGTAGACGTCCCAAGGATTTTCTTCAAGAAAAGGCCTGGTCCGGACCAGCGGGAAGCGGCCGGTGTCGGAATGCGTGGACGAACCTGAAGAAAGAACGGGCTGGCTCATGGTTTGGAAACGGTTTCGGATGGTTGTGTGCGTATCATAGCGGGAGTGGAAAGGGGAGAAAAGCCCCTCCGTGAGAAACGTGGAGGAAGACGTCCAGGCTTTGCCTGGCATTTCCTTTTCTGTCATTGGTGTGAAAATAACCTCCTTTTGTCATTCCCGACGCCTGTCCTTGCAGGTTGCAGGGAGGATCGATCGACGAGTGGTCGAGACCGGATTGGACATTTGATTATTGGAATGCCACAATCCTGGACCGACAGCGGAATTGAAAGCAGATCTCTTTCTTACATTACCATCGCTCTAAGGATCATGCCCATGATGACACGGTTACGTCTGCTATGTTTGCCACACCACGCGATCTCGACCGCCTTGCTTTGTTTGTTCGTCATCCCTGTGCTGTGGCCGTCTGCCGCCACGTCGGGTCAGGTCGATGACGTCGCGGTTGCCATGCCCTTGCGCCTCGTCAATTTGAACCCTTTCCATGTTCCCTACGGCGTCCCTGTTTCCGTCGGCACTCGCACGTTGTCACCGGGTTCGTCGGAACTCACGTTCGCCGTTGATACCGCGTCTTATCTGAGTGCCGCCGTCTCCGGGTCCGAGCGGCTGTTGCTTGATGGTGAGACGTACCGCAGCAGCCTCATGCTACGCCGAGGGTTCCGGTCGCGTTGGGAGTATTTCCTGGAACTGTCCGTCGTCGGGCACCATGCCGGGTTTTTTGATGGGTTCATCGAGGGTTGGCATCAGACCTTTGGTCTTCCTCAGGGCGGCAGGGACAAGACCCCGCGGGATCGCATGGCCGTCTTCTACGCGGACGGCGCCGGCACCCGCGTCGATCTCCGCCGGGACGTGTTCTCGCTGGGTGATCTGGTGCTCGGCGCCGGGTATGCCGTGCCGGAGTGGCCGGTTCAGAACGACGGGTTGACGGTCCGGGGCAACGTGAAGATCCCAACGGGTCACGCCGGCTCGCTGGCGGGGTCCGGCCGCTTTTCGACGTCGCTCTGGGCGGAAACCTCGGGCGCCCTGCCCTGGTCGGCCACGGCCCGCCGGTGGTTGTATGCCGCGACGCTGGGCTTCGTTGTCGCCGAGCCTCCGAAGAGACTTTCGAACGTGGGGGATCCGTTCATTGCGTTCGGACGAGTGGGTGCGACCTGGCGTGCCCTGTCCCGACTGAATCTGACGGTGCAGGTCGATGTTCATTCCTCGCCCTATCGGGCCTCGCATCTGGATGTGCTCGCTGATCCGGTCATCATCCTGGGCTTCGGCGGCACGGTAAAGGTTACCGAGAACGGGACGTTTGAAATCGCCGTCACCGAAGATGACGGCATGCATCGCGCCGCTCCCGATATCGGTCTGCATACGGCTTTACGCTGGAGGCTCTAGCACGGTGAGCGAGAGGGCGTCATGAAATGGCGCGCGCACCAACGCAAGAGACAAAAGCAAAACTCCTGGAGCCTCGATGTCCTTTTCTGTCATTGGTATGAAAATAACCTCCTTTTGTCATTCCCGATTCCCCCTCTCCCCATCGTGGGAGAGGGTTGGGGTGAGGGGGACAAAACAAAGACCCTGGATCCTCGATTAAAAATGT
>JAAXIB010000057.1 GCA_012270585.1 Nitrospirales bacterium | reverse complement strand
TTCTTCGCCAACTCAATCTCCCCTTCCCTTGAGAGAAGAGAAACTCCGGCCATCTCGTTGAGGTATAAACGAACCGGGTCGTCTATCCTGTTGACCGTACCGGGAGTCAGATCGATTTCTTTATCGGCGTCCGGTAACGCTTCTCCAAGTTCATCGACCGGCGTCACGGGCTCCGTCTTCAGTCGGGAATCGGGGTTTTCATTTTGAAAGGTGCCCGTCTGCTCGGAAGCCTCATCTTCCAACGTGAGAAACAAAGTGGAAAACTCTTCCGAAGAACCCTTCTCGGCCAGCAAGGGCTCTCTCGTCCCTTCAAAATTGATCGGTTCTTTCTCCCTACCCACAATCGGTTTCATATTCCGGAGGCCACTGGATTTGGGCATCTCTTATTCCTCTTCCGCGTTTTCGGCAATGAATAATGACTTCGTTCTCGCTGCAAAGGAAAGATCACATGAAAAACCAGAATACTCTATCGTATTGAAAAGGAAACGACTATTGCAAGAAACGCCACGAAACGAAGAACGGGCGGACGGAAACAGCTTTGTCGTCAGGCTCTCTTGCCTTTACTCAATCGCTCGGCGGTTCAAAATGACCGGGCGGACGATTCTGCCAGGGGACCGTCGTCGTTTTGGCCTGCTTGAGAAGACTTCGAAGATTGACCTCGGCGGCACGCAGGAGTTTGGGTTCACCATGGCGAAGCAAGGCCGTGAGGAGTACGTACAAATCCCGCTCGGTTCGACTCCCCAGGAGAATCCGTTCGGTCACGGGATCAGGAGAATCAAGGTTGGGAGAGAAGGAGTCTTCTTCGCCAGGATCTCTCAACAATAAATCAATAGCTTGGGGGGAACTGTATAACCAGGATGGAGGAAGCGCCAATGCTTCGGCCAATGCCTCCACCGTTGAGACGGAAGGATCCATCTCTTCGGCTTCAATCGCTTCAATCATGGAACCTTCGACGCCGGACTCAGCGGCCAACTTGACGACAGAGTATTTTCGAGCTTTCCGCCACGCTTGCAATGAAAGAGA
Source organism: Nitrospirales bacterium (assembly GCA_012270585.1). Classification (GTDB taxonomy): domain Bacteria; phylum Nitrospirota; class Nitrospiria; order Nitrospirales; family UBA8639; genus Bin75. Next base: position 12,628 of record JAAXIB010000057.1, on the reverse strand, counting down.
CATGTTTCGGATCATAGCGAAGAAGGACGGCCCTGTCTATCACCTACATTCCTTCCCGAGATGAGGGAAGGTGAAACTGATGAACCAGCCCTGCGTCGGGCATCTCCTCAAGGTCCCCATAGGGAGAGCCCACGGACAAGTGCATTCCTCCTCCACTCAAGGACAATCCGAAGAGATCGGCCACGCCCGTTGTTGCCGAAGGATTGGCAATCATGGCTTGCAGGATTCCGGTTTTTCGGTCAAAGACGAAAGTCGCTCCCGCATCGACTCCGGCAGAATCATGTCCGGGCGCGCCGACGACGACGTGTCCCGGGAGCAGGGCCACGGCTTCTCCGAAGCGGTCACCTTTCTTGGGTTCCGGGGCTTCCAACGTTCGCAGGAATTCGCCGGTATTCGTATAGAGATACACGACGCCGGCGTCCGGTTGTGTGGTCCCTCGTCCCAGGGCACCGACGACCAACAATTCCGCATCACTGGCCAACGCCCATCCGAAATACTCCTTCGTCTGAGGATCAGGCGGTTCAAGGATACGTTGCACGCGCCCGCTTTCTCGATCGAAGAGAAACACCTGTCCATGATCAACCGGATCCGTGCCGCCAAGCGGGGCACTCACCGCAAGAATGGGGCCCAGAAACGTCACCGCATGACCGAACCCATCCGAACGGCGGTTTCCCGCACGTGGAGAGGCAAGGGTCCGGCGGACTTCCCCGGTGGTGACGTCAACCAGATAGGCTTCCCCGACCTCGAATTCCGTGGCGGTACTCGCCCCGGGATCTCCAACAGCCAGCAGCAGATCCTGTGCGGCCACGGCATGCCCAAACGTTGCTGCCCATTGATTGGGACTGGCGATCACCTGTCGTAATGTTCCCGTGCTTCGGTCGAATACCGAGACCGAGCCCACCGGTCGACGCAACGCCCCTTTTCCCCTGGGAGCGCCGACTATCACGTGGTTCGCGGTGAGGCTCACGGACAGGCCGAATAAATCATTGCCCAGCGGCGAGGGAGGGGCGAATTCCCGAACGAGTTTGCCGGACCCACGCTCGAACAAAAACGCCTTTCCCGTTTGCCCACGAGACCCTGCCGCATGGGGGGCGCCGACGAGCACCTGATCCCCTTGACTGGATACGGCAAAGCCGAAACCATCCAACAATGTCGGCTTGGAAGCCTGGAGACGGGGGCCTTGCGTAGCGAATCCCTGACCCAAGGCGCTTACGTTCGAAAACAGCAACAGTACAATCAAGCAATGACGAACGGGACAAGACGGGGAAGAGACCGGACGTCTCACGTGACAAACCCACGCTCGCTCTTGGTGATCGTGCTTCAAGAGGCAGCCGATTCTTCTTGCCCGGACTGGAGTGACGGCAAATCAATGACGTGACGCGTCGGCCCACCTGAGTCCGCGTTGCGCTGATACACTTCGAAAGGCGGGATATCGACCTGTAATCGTTTCAACAACCGGCGTATAAATTTTTCTCCCGGGGCCTCACAGATCCACACGTACATGCCCGTTTCCAATTCGTGAAGGTGCCGCTTCAGCCGGAAGCGCGCATCTTCCATGAAATAGGCGGACAAAAACCCCGTGATCGCCTGCATGACCCATTCATGTTCTTGCGCATAGCGGAAACTCACACCGATTTCGAAGAGCTCTCCGTGCCCGTCCATTATCCTGTCTTTCGCTGGCACTTTAGAATCTCACGTCTGCGCCTTTACGTCCAACTCATGCGCTTTCCGGCCTCCACGTGGAAGCCGGCGGTCGGGAACGTGCCCGGCAACCAGCAACCTGGCCATGTCGACTGCCCGGCCGACCAAGGCCTCGGCGCCTTCACGCAACGCCTTGCTCCGTTGCACGTACCGAACGTTGTTTTCCATGTCTTCGGCGCTCCACCCACGAGAATGGGCAATGAAAGGAAACTGTGGAAACTGGCACCCCACTTCGGCAAAGAATCCCAGTAATTGACCGGCCACGCCCTGCACGTTGTCCTGGCCGCCGGTGATGAGGAAGGCGGCGACTTTGTTCTTCAGCAAATGTTTGTTGGCAATGGTCTCTTGGTTCTGGATGCAATTCATCCTTTCGACCATCTTGTAATACAGGCTGCTCGCCGCGCCCCACCGAATCGGCGTTGCAACGAGAATGACATCGGCCCAATGCACAAACGCTTCATAGACTCGATCGAGTTGATCGGAAGGATCCATTTGCGTGATGGAGCACGGCCACGTGCACGCACGAGCGGACTTCGAATAGAATCCCTCGCACGGTCGAAACGACAATTCCCGTAGTGGAATGCATTGCGTCTCCACCTGAAGCGTGTCCTGCGCATACGCTAACGCATGTTTCAGCAATGCCTCGGAGGTGCTGTAGCGGGGATGAGTCACGTCCATCACCGTCGTGGAAATGCCCACGACGCGAATTGGTCCTTCTGCCCTTTTAGGAGGACGAGCCAACGGATGAGGGACATGCGGTTTTTGGCGCCGCCTGGTGGGAGAGGACACATCAATCAAGACTCGATTGTTTTCCACCTTGACCTGAAAAGAAGGCACTTGATCGTCCTCATACCCTGGCTCCCCCTGTCCCGTCTTCCGGTGAAACTTCCAATAGTGCCATGGGCACACCACAAACTCGCCATCCAACGTACCCTCCCCTAATGGCCCACCGACGTGGTTGCACGCGTTGGAAATGGCACAAAACTCGTCGCCTTGATACGAAAGAGCAATTTTGGTTTTACGTGCGGTGACCTGCCGGAGAGACGACGTCCGCAGTTCATCGACGCTTCCCACGTCGACCCAATCCGGTTCAGCCATGGAGGGCCTCCTGATCTTCGCGTTAACAGGCAATTGTTTATATGGGACTCACATCTCCCACGGATGCCGTGATGAAACCAGCCCTTTTTGTCAGTTCCTTTTAAAAGATTAGCGGCATGCGTTTCAAACCGACTGGCCGAACGACGTGTTCTCCGATTCGTTGCCGCTGGATACGAGTTGTGGCAGAATACCGGGCGCGGACATGGGAACCCGAGTGTGCATTTCCTGACCCAACCCAATATTGTGATTGCGCGCGTCATCGGCATTATTGCGATCGCGGCGGGATTCCTGCTCGGGATCGAAGGCCTGAATCAGCCGGATTCGATTTGGTTGCCCATTGCGCTCGCCCTCATCGTGACGGGCTTGTGCGCCCAGATCTATGCGTTCTATCGAACCATCATGTCCAGAATGCCCTCACGGAATACTCAGGACCGATGAATACTTTTTTCCGAAACGCCCGTTCACGCCCCCTGCCGGCACGGATGATGTGGTCCCTCGTGCTGTTCCTTATCCTGTCGCTTCCGGCCTGTAGTTCCTCGCGCGAGTCATATCTCAACGGCGCACTCAAGAATGCCACGCAAGAAGAGGTCGTTGAACAACTCGGGGAACCGTGGAAAAAAAAGAGCTCGCTGTTAAGAAGTCAAGCAACGTGGATCTATCGCTATGCGCTGACCCAGGATGAACTCGACCCCATGGGTGTCGACAAGCTGGGACGGAGCGTGTTCCAAGCCACTGAAAGCGTGGGAGCCATGATGGGACTCGGTGGCAACTCCGACAATCCGCTGAATCCGGACACCAGACCGCTCTGCTTTCACTACGTCCTCACGTTTGATGAAGCCACCAAGATCCTCCAACGTTGGGGGCGAGAAGCATGCGCTGACACTGATCTGTGACCGGGTGGAGACGGAAATGAGTTTGAATCCGGGCAACCGATTCTTTCTTGTCCTGAACTGACCTCGCTTCCGACGCCTGGTTTCCGGATACGTGAACGTCAACAAAAGGCAAACCGTATGGGTCACGTTTTTCAATCCGGCGCATTCTTGCAGCAATGCTTTTCCGTCCACCCCCTGTCGCTGAACGTGAAACTGTTCACCATGCCCGATACCATCGGTATCTTTTGCATGAACTGTAAATCCCGGCATCGCCTGACGGTTGGAACCATTACTCGCATCGTGGGGGATTCGGAATTGTGCGAGGAAGGCGCGAGCACCAAGCTGGGGGCCTGTGCCAGCCACCATCAGGAAGCCTTGCACGTCACTGAAGTGAGCGTGGATCGGGACATCGTCCAATTTCGTTGCCGCGAATGCCGCGCCGGCTTTCAGACGACGATCTCCGTGTTCGAAACCTACCAGCCGTAGCGTCCTGTGGATCCCACCTCTCACAAAAAAAGAGCCACCCCCTCTATAGAGAAGGGGGCGGCTCTTGCGGAATGAACGAGGCCTGCGAGAAGGCCTTATCTGTTAGGCTGTGGCGTGTACCGAAGATACGGCTTAACCGCCCGGTGGCCCTTGGGAAACTTGGAGGGAATTTCCTCATCCTTCACCGCAGGGACAATGATACAATCTTCCCCGTCCTTCCAATTGGCAGGGGTAGCCACCTGATGCTTGGCCGTCAGTTGCAGCGAGTCCACGACACGAAGAATCTCATCAAAATTCCTTCCAGTCGATGCCGGATAGGTCAGGGTCAATTTAATTTTTTTATCAGGCCCAATAACAAAGACCGACCGCACCGTCATATTATCCAACGCGTTGGGATGAATCATGTCATACAAATTCGCAACTTGTCGATCGGGGTCGGCAATGATCGGATACTGAACCGTACACTGCTGCGTTTCATTGATGTCGTTGATCCAGCCTTTATGCGAGTCCAATGGATCCACGCTCACGGCAAGGACTTTGACGTTGCGCTTTGCAAATTCAGCCGTGATTTTCGCCACGGCACCCAGTTCCGTGGTACACACCGGGGTAAAATCTTTGGGATGGGAAAACAAAATACCCCATCCATCACCGAGCCATTCATGGAAATTGATTGTTCCTGCCGTTGTTTCAGCAGTGAAATTGGGGGCTTCATCCCCTAAGCGAAGTGCCATGATGTATGTCCTCCTTTGAAAGCTTCCGAATAATCATCCCCGGGAAAGATGTCACCACATCTTACCTTCTTACAGCGTGGAAAAAGTATACGCTTCCCGGAAAAAGCGAGTCAACCGGCGTGGGGGGATCAGACCCCCACACTCCCGGCAGAGGCTTGACCCAATAAAAAACCCAAAAGGGAGGCAAATGCACCTCCCTTTTGGGTTTCACCACATTTTTCAAGCCGGCCAAGCCCGCTTTTCTTCGAGAATTTCAGGCTGACTGTTGAGCCGCGGCCGTTTTGACCACATTGGCCGCCTGTGGCCCTTTGGCTCCTTCCACCAGATCAAATTCAACAGGTTCACCCTCTTTCAGTGTTTTAAATCCCTCACCCTGAAGAGCGGAATAGTGCACAAAGACATCCTGTTCTCCTTCGACTCGAATGAATCCAAAGCCCTTTCGATCATTAAACCATTTGACTGTCCCCGACTTTCGATCGCTCACGAGCACCTCCCTTATCACGGACCAGGGAAAACCGTGGTTTTACCCAAAAAGGCCCTTAAAAAAAACAAACCGCAGACAGACTCGTCGCCTTCTGCGGTAGATCTTATAAAATAAACATCACTATGAAGACCTAACTATAATGGCAATGCCACAACCCTCTACCACAGATCACAAAATCTGTCAATAACATTATGAAAACCACAGTATACCATCTATGGTCTACCTAAAAAAATAGGAATTATCGACAATAGTAATCGAGGGTCCAGGGTCTTTTTTTTCCTTCATCTTTACAAGAACAACGACCCTGGATTCCTGCTTCCGCAGGAATGACAGTTCGGGGGTGTCTTTTAGCTATTTTCATACCAATAACAGAAAGAGTAATCGGGGTTCCAAGGTCTTTGCTTTTTGCCTTCGCCCTTTTCTGTCATCCTCGACGCTTGTCCTCGACGTTGGTAATCGAGGATCCAGCGCCTTCGCTTTTTCCCCGTCTTTTTCTGTCATTCTCGACATTAGTAATCGAGAATCCAGAGGTTTTTCTTTTTCCTTCGTTCGCAAGGACACAGACTCTGGATTCCTGCTTTCGCAGGAATGACAGATAAGGTAATCGAGGATCCAGGGTCTTCTGGCTTTTCCCCCCTCACCCCAGCCCTCTCCCGCGATGGGGAGAGGGGAAATCGGGAATGACCAATTCAGGTGTCGTTGATTATTTTCATACCAATTCCCAAAAAAATGGACGGCGAAGCTTGAAAGCCGTCACCTCATTAACCAATCAAATTGACCCATCAAATCTGAAATTGCGCTTCATACAAATTGGCATAGAGCCCTTTTTCGCCCAATAACCCGGCATGGGTTCCCTCTTCGACCACCCGTCCCTGCTGCAGCACGATGATCCGATCAACCTGTTGCAAGGTGGTCAACCGATGCGCGATGAAAATAGTCGTGCGCCATCGAGTGAGCACAGCCACCGCTTCACGAATTTTCACTTCCGTCTCCGTATCAATATTCGACGTGGCTTCGTCGAAGACGACAATAGGGGGATTTTTCAACAACACCCTGGCAATGGCCACCCGTTGTTTTTGGCCGACGGACAATTTTACACCTCGTTCCCCGATCCGGGTTTCGTATTGTTCCGGGAGTTTCATGATAAAATCGTGAGCCCGGGCCGCGACGGCGACTTGTTCGATGGCGTGGTCGGTGGCATTGAGGTCGCCGTAGATGATATTTTCTCGAACGGTCCCATTAAAGAGAAACGGTTCCTGTTGCACCAACCCGATCTGTGATCGCAGAAACGCCAACGGCACGTTTCGGACGTCAACGCCGTCCAAAGCCACCATGCCTCCCTTCACGTCGTAAAAACGCATCAGGAGTTTGATTATCGTGCTCTTCCCCGCGCCACTGGGACCCACCAAGGCCACGCGTTCTCCCGCCTCCACGGTGAGGGAGACGTCGTGCAAGACCTGCACCTCCGGCTTATAGGAAAAGTCCACGCCTTCGAACTGCACGCTCCCGTGAAACCGGGCGGCGGGAGCCACCACCCCCGGACGGTCCTGCACGTCGGGTTCGGCATCCAACACGTCAAAGATGCGCTCACTCGACGCAAGGGCGTGCTGGAGCATGTGGTTGACGGAATGGATTTGATTCACCGGAACGTAGAACAGCGCCAGATACGACACGAACATCACGAGCTCTCCCACTTTCAGGTGCCCCTGAGCGACTTCCGTCGACCCCACCCACAGGATGAGGACCGTGCCCATGGCCCCGAGAAAAATCATCGCCGGTGAATAGATGGACCACAGAAACATGGCTTTGAGATTGCTCCGGCTGACCTCGCGATTTCTGGCGTCGAATCGTTCCCGTTCAAACGCATGACGATCGAAGGCCATGGTTTCTCGAATGCCCGAAAGGGAATCCTGGAGATAACCGCTCAATTCGGCCGTATTTTGTCGAATTTCGTGGTAATACCCGTGGACCCGGCGGGAAAACCTGACGGCGGACACCATCAAAATCGGAATGGGAACCAGCGCCAGGAGCGCCAATTGCCAATTGACCACGAAGAGGACCGCGGTAATCCCGATCAACGTCAACGACGCCGTCAACATGCCCTCCAACCCGTCGATAAAAATACGCTCGACGTGTTCGGTATCATTCATGATGCGCGACATGATTTCTCCGGTCGATCGATCCTCGTAAAACCCGACCGAGAGCCGCTGAAGCGCGTGAAACACCTCTTGCCGGAGTTGAAACACGACGCGTTGCTCCAGGATATTGTTGAACCGGATTCGCAGGGAGTTCGCGACGTTCTTGCAACCATAGGCCAGCACCAGTCCGCCCAACACCCACGGCAACAAGGAGAATTGGTCCGCCTGAATCACGTCGTCGATAATCACCTTCACCAGCCAGGGCGGCAAGAGATCGAACGCCGTGGCCAGGGCAGCGAAGGACAGGGTCGTCAGGACAAGGGAACGGTGAGGCCGCAAATACCCGAGAATGCGAAGGAGAACGTTCACCGCGTTTCACACCATGACGAAGCAACCGGGGCCCGGCCTTTCAGAAACGGCCGCGTGAGAGCAGGCACAGTCCAATGTCGACAGAGGGGGAACAAAGCAGCGGGGAACGGGTTCCCGAACCTCCGATCCCCGCTTAAGGACATCGAGGACGGATTTATTGTGATAGCGGGATGCAGGGCAAGGCGTCCCGCAACGAAACCCGAGGCTTATCGACATAGATAGGCGAGGGTTGAACGAGGACACAACGCCGCCGTGCGCCCGATATCGCAATAAATCCTAAATAACCGTTGCGGGTTCCTGTTTCCAGTACGCGTCGAATTCCTGTAACTGCGTCAACGTGGACAGATCCGTCATACGGTCCACAAAGAGTTTTCCGATCAGATGATCCATCTCATGTTGGATACACACGGCAAACAAACCCGACGCCTCGAAATCGACGGAACGTCCTTCCCTGTCCAACGCCTGGACCCGAATGGACGATGGCCGCGTCACTTTCCCGCGCAGCCCATCCACGCTTAAACAGCCTTCCCACATTTCGGCTTGAACAGGGCCATAAAACACGATCCTGGGATTGATCAGGACCGTCTCGGGAAACGCATCCTGGCCATCACATCGCATCACGACGAGTTGTTCGGGCCGTGACACCTGAGGAGCCGCCAATCCGATCCCATCGTGCGCATTCATCGTTTCAAACATGTCGTCGATAAATTGTTGATAGGCACGCGTGGGGATGATCGCCGGATCAACCGGCTCGGCAACTTTCCGTAAGACGGGATTCCCTATTTTTGCAATCGGCAACGTTGCCATGATGTACTCCCTTGGTGATGGACCCTATCCGTCAGAGTCCCGAACGTCACGTCGTCAGGAAACAGGCTCGGATCGTTGTGTGTTCGGCGCAGCCCCGCGATCCTTGAGGGTCTTGTCCCACCACGCCTTCCACTCCTTGGCCCACGCGATCCGCTGTTCATGGGTCGAACCTTGCCAATCATGCGGCGGACCCACCCATCGGGTCAACCGCCAGAACGACTCGAGGGCCGTGACGGAAACGTATTTCTCCTGATCGGCCAGCAACTCGATGAGGAGAGACACCGATTCCGGATGTCTCACGTGACGACACTCAAACGCCACGGCTCGCCGAATCGTGTCCGCCTGATCCTTCACCAACTCCCGCAGCGTTGCCAGCGCCTCCATGGGTGCCAACCGGACCGCCACGCGCAGGGCATGAGCCCGCACCCTCGTGACCTCCTCGCCATTCCTGGCCACGTCGAGTAAATCCGGCACGGCTTGTGGATCCTTGATAATCGACAGCGTTTCAATCGCGTTATAGCGAAGCCGGCTCCCGGGCATCTTGAGGGCTTTCACCAGGACGGGCACGGCCGGTTTCCCCAGGTGGACGAACTCGGCGATCACGTACAGTTCCTGGCGTCCTTCCAATAACGGCAACAAGGCTTCCGCCCGTTTCAGATCCTTTTCAGAAAGGACGTCCGGGGCGGGAGTGGCCTGTTCGATTTCCGGGAATTCCGCCTGGGGCGGGGCGTTATAGGGGATTTGGACCGGAAGAAGATGCGCCGGTCGAGAAGCCGGGGTGCCGACTTCCGCCAGGGAGGCCGATGCACAGCAAAGGAGACTCCCCCCCACCGCAATCCATACGATACTCCCTCTCATATACCCTCTCCTTTTCCGGGGAACGATGAACGTCATATTATTTTAGTCTAGTGGGTTCCCCCCAAGCGGGTCAAGGCAAAGAGCAGGAGAACGCTCGTTGAAAAACTCGGAGGATTGCCCACTCCACCCTCTCTGGCCCACGGGGCCGAAGAATCTCGAACTCATGATGATCTTGATAACAACATGAGCCTTCTTTAATCTTGATCTCGTGAATGTTAGAATGGATTCTTTCCCGTTTTATCATGACGTTCATGACTTCCTGATAGAGAAGGAGGACCCTCTATGAAACCAGCGAGATTACTCCTTGGCTTGGGATTGGCGGCCGGACTGAGCACAAGCCCGAGTTGGGGATATGAAGAAATCCCCGTATCCGATGGGGGAACTTTACAGGGGATGGTCAAGTTGCTCGGAGAAGTCCCCAAACCCAAAGGGTACAATCTCGTCACCCTACCGGACGCGGTGTATTGTGGCCGCATCTCGACCGGAACGGGATGGCGTCTCCTGCAACCCTTTGTCATCGGTCCCAATGGCGGATTCAAAAATGTGGTCATCTACATTGAAGAAATCCACAAGGGAAAAACCTTCAGCTACGCCCCGCCTCGCATTGCGGCGATCGACTGCAAATTCGAGCCGTATATCACCATTGTCCGGGACAGGCACGACATAGAAGTCGTGAACATGGACCCGGTCTTTCATGATATTCAAGGATATGAAACGTCGAAATTCGGAGCCCGAGTCCTCTTCAACGTGCCCCTGCCGATGAGTAAAAAACTGCGCAAGGAAGTGTTGCTGGCCGGCAAGACGGTCAAAGATCGAGCAGGCGAGGTCTTGGCCCAACGCATCAAAATGGGGAAGCAGCGAAATCTGTTTGTGATGCAATGCGGATTTCACGCGTACATGGAAAGTTGGGGGTTTGCGGTCAAAAACCCCTACTACGCGCTCAGTGCGAAAGACGGCTCATATTCGATTTCCGACATCCCCCCGGGGACCTATACGGTCCAGGTCTGGCATCCCATGGTGAACAAAGAATATACCGTGACGATCACTCCCAACGGCATCACGGAATTGCAGATTGATATTCATGCACCGAAGGGCCGACTCTACGCCAATGAAATGAGTGAAGGCACGCGTTTCGGCATGGAATTGCTCGGGGACGTCGCCATTAAACCCATTGTGGAACGCCAAACCTATTGAGCCGGCAACCCCACCTGACCGGTTTGTGTCCTGGAGAGTCTGCTCTCCCTTGACGGGATTGGGTTCCCGGAGGGAACAGCTAGACCTGAAACCCGAGTGCCGCGGCCACAGTCCGCTGCCGATCGTCGAGCGTGACGAACGAGATTTCGCTTGGCTCCCGGGCAAGGTAGAGGGCCGTCGCGAGATGCCACAGATCGGCGCCCCGCACATAGCCGACCTGAAGCACCTTCTCGAACTCGTGGGTCAGTGGACGATCCGGCAGGACCCACTCGATGCCGGAGACGAGACGTGGTTCAAATCGGTGTCCCTCGCGCGTGAATGCAGCCCGCAGTTCCGCCTCGAGCAAGTTCGAGGACAAGAGACGCGAAAACTCGTCCAGACGACGGGCGAAGGCAGCGGCACCCCGTTCGTTGAAGGCAATGGCAACGAGTGTGGACGTGTCGATGTACGCAACGCTCATTCGTCGCGTTCGGCGAAAAACCGCTCGAGAGCACCTGGCCGCCGCCCCACTGCTTTCAGAGGCTTTCCGGGTTTGCCCGAGCACACCAGGATGCCTTGCCGTTCGAGGTCATCGAGTCTCGATTCGATCGTCGCGGGTGAGTCCCGGATTGCGTGAATCTCGGCCACGGGCTTCCCGCGATAGGAAACTGTAACCGTCTTCCCATCGCGCACCTGACGGAGGACTTCAGAGAACCGTGCCTTGGCATCGTATGCCGAATACGTAATACCCATGGTCATCATTATAACCAGTCAGACCAGTCAAAACAACGACTCTTCCATGTTTTTCACGTGGATCCGGCCACGGCTCATGCCGCCGAGATAGCGGCCTCGTTCACCCCGGATGTGGGGAACGGGAGCTTACACCAACCAATTTTCCACGGAGAGGCCGGGGACCCGCTGGAAGTATTGAGGATTCGTGGAGACCAACGTGAGGTTCCGAACCAGCGCGATCGCAGCGATACGCAGAGCCGTCTCACTCACCGGCCTTCCCTTCCGCGCCAACACGGCGCTCATTTCGCCGTAACGCCTCGCAGCCGCGGCATCGAAAGGCAGGATCTGCAGGTGAGGAATCAGCCGCGTTTCGATCTGGCTCAGCAAGGCAGTCGATCGCCGACCAAACCGGGACGCGCCGACGATCAACTCCCCAAGGGTAATGCTGGAGGTGTATTGCTGCTCGGGAGGCACCGAGGCCAGTTTCGCAATCAACGTCGTCGAGGGACAACGGCCCATCAGGTTGCCCAGAATATCCGTATCCAGCAGATACATCAGTCTTTCCCCTCCCCGCGGCAATCGGCGTCTCCGCCTCGTTCGGCATGGACGCCGGCAAGCAGAGCGTCCATCTCCCGGTCTTTCAATTCGCCCCAGGCACCGGTCAGAGCCAGAGGACCCATGGGGCTGGCAGAGGTCGTCCGCTTCTGCTCCATCAGTTCGAGAGCATCGACGCGTACCAGGGCAGCCAGGGGCTTGCCTCTTTTCTCGATGACCACGTGCCCGTCGCTATCCACGACATGGGACAGAAGTGCCGAAAGTTCTTTTCTCAACTGCACGGCACTGACTGTTTTGACCATGTTGCACCTTTCTCCCGTATTGTAACTTTTTTACAAAACTGCACGTATTGTACAAATGTTACAAAATCATACGAATGGTTCATTCTTTACATATTGTAATGTTCAATAAGATTTTTGACATTTTTACAAATTATACATTTCGTACCGTAATTGTACAATATGGATTGTAACCGTACATTGGTATGAAAATAACCTCCTTTTGTCATTCCCGACGCTTGTCCCCGACTTGATCGGGAATCCAGGGTCTTTTGGCTTCACGGACGAAGAACAAAACAAAAATCCTGGATCCTCGATTACCTTTGCTGTCATTGGTATGTTGCTT
>JAAXIB010000041.1 GCA_012270585.1 Nitrospirales bacterium | reverse complement strand
GGGGGGGCCGGGGCCTGGTGCGCCGGGCTCTCTACATGGCGGCTTTGTAGGTGACCCGCACGAACCCGGACTTGGGCCGGTTTAATAAGCGGTTACTGGGGCTGGGGAACCCCGCCAAAGTGGCGTTGGTAGCGGTGATGCGGAAGCTGCTGTTGCGACTGCATGCGATTGCGCGGCGGGGGACGCCGTGGGTCCCCGAGGGGGTGCCGGCTTCCTAAAAAAGGGTTGACTTCAAACACAGATACTCCTGCGAACGCAGGAATCCAGGGGCGTTCGCTTTACAAAGCGAAGACAAAGCAAAGGCTCTGGATTCTCGATTACTAATGTCGATTACAAGCGTCAGGGACAGGCGTCGGGGATGACGGCAGAGGGGGCGCTTTGAACTTCGCAGCATAGGCCTTCGTTGTTCGTTGAGCGGGAGCCGGTTCATTGACCCTCGAAAACGCCTGTGCTAGCTTGTATTTGATTGCAATCGAGGGTTTTTCAAGAAAATTACACACCATGTCCCAAGGATCCGAACAACACCCTGAGCGGCAGAGAAGGATGGAAATCGAGGGGATTTCCCTGCGCCTGGCCCAGTCCGATCCTTCACAGCAGGAGTGGATCGGTGATCGTGAAATCCTTCAGCAACTCCTTGCGTGCTGGCTCGTGGTCGATGACAAAGATCTTCCTCTGTGTCCGCGAATCATCGGTCAACCCGGTATCGGAAAGACGACGTTAGCCACGTCCGCCGCGCGGGAACGAAAACAGGACTTCTACATTTATCAATGTACGGCCGATACGAGGCCCGAGGATTTATTGATTACCCCGGTGATTGCGGAAGGGAGCACGATTCAGTACCAGGCCTCTCCATTGGTCACCGCGATGTTGACCGGTGGAGTCTGCCTGTTGGACGAAGGCAATCGGATGAACGAAAAGAGTTGGGCGTCTCTCGCGCCTCTGCTCGATCACCGGCGCTCGGTGGAATCCGTGGTGGCCGGCATCCAGGTCAACGCCCATACAGATTTCCGGTGTTGCGTGACCATGAACGAAGATGCCTCTACTTATGAAGTGCCGGATTATATTCTTTCGCGCCTCCAACCCAGTTTGAAACTGGAGTTTCCGGCCCGCGACCACGAATTGGCCATCCTCCGATATCATTTGCCGTTTTCTCCGCAGGAGATCCTGACCATCACCGTAGAGTTTCTGCAAAAGGCGCATAGCCTCGATCTCGGATTTTCGGTGAGGGACGGTATTCACCTGGTGCAGTATGCACTCAAACGGTTGGCGCAGGATCCGTCGCATCCCCTGTCCCGCGACGAGGTCTGGCGGGAGGCGCTCATCAAAGTGCTTGGTGAGGAGGCGTTGGATCTGGAGGGACTCGCGCAACAGCGAAAACGGGTCATTGACGAACAGGCGTTTCCCAGGGGATTGGGTGATTTCTTTTTTGAACCCGATGATCCGCTCCATCCCGACAGATGAGCATCCATGAGTGCGGTATCGCAACAGGAGAATGCGGTGTTTCGCTTGTCTCCTCGTCTGCACGTCGTCCCGATCCGTCATGGCAGTGCCGACGTGGCCCGGGCCGTTCGAGAGCTCTGGTTGGCGCATCGGTTCGATTGCGTCAGCCTGCCTTTGCCGGCGTCCGTCGAGGACCCGGTTGAGGAAGGGATCAGGCGGTTGCCCGTCGTCAGCGTTGTGGTGATGCCGGAACCGGACGGCAATAAACGTCCCGCATGCAGTTACATTCCACTTGACCCTTGCCAACCCGTCATTTCGACGATTCGGATGGCCATGGAGGAGGGGATCGATCGGGCCTATATCGATCAGGACGTGACCGTCTATGAACCAACGGAATATCCCGCTCCTGATCCCTATGCCCTGAAAAGCGTCTCCCTGGCCGCCTTCTCCGGCGCCGCACTGCCTTTTCTCCCGTATCCCAAACCGCAGAGCCAACGCTGGTCGCGTCTGAAATGGATGGCCTTCAAGTTGCACGAGCTTGAGTTGGACTATCGCTCTATTCTGTGCGTGTGTTCCGTGGAAGACTGGCCCTGGCTGCGCGATGCGTACCAAAACCGGTGGCCGTATGAGCTTCCCGAACCTCTGGCGGCCCGCCCGGCGCTCCATCCGGTCGAACCTCGCACGTCGTATTTCCTGCTCTGTGAATTACCCTTTCTCACGGAACTCTTCGAGCGGAGACGAGCCGAAGCGCGTTCAGACGCTCAGTTATCCGTCGATGGGATCAAGGAACTGCTGCTGGAGACCAAGCTGCGATGGCTTGCCACGCGGCCGGCCCGTTTACGGCAGGAATCCAATTGGGTGACGCCTCAGTTACTTCAACTGTATCTGCAATACGTGCGGAATCTGGCGTTGGGCGAACGCCGGCTGACGCCGGATCTGTATACTTTGACCTTGGCGGCCCAACAATTTGCCGGGGACGAGTTCGCGGTGACCTTACTCGAAACGGCAAAGAGTTATAGGTATGAGCCGGACGAGGCGTTACGCGCGGCGTCGCCGTATTCCGTCGGCCTCGGCTTGCTTGAATCTCCGGAAGGCCACGTCTCCACCGCGAAGAACCGGTTGGGCGGCGCACCGTCATCGTGGCGAACGTTGTCGCTCAAGCCACGGCAGGATCCGCGCAAACGACGTCAATGGGCCTATCGCTGGAACCCGTTGGGCCAATGTTCCTGGCCGCCGGAAGATAATCGCATAGAAGGCTTTACAGCCCACGTTCGTGAACAAAGCAAAGCGTTGCTCGGTGAGGATCTCGCTCGTGTCGATAAATTCACGACCTCGATTCGCGACGGCATCGACATGCGGGAAACCCTGCGCCATTGGAATCCCCGGAAGAAGTCGTCGGATATTTACGTGAAGGAAATCCCGCCGTCCCGCGGCGCCGTGGAAATTGTGGTGTTCATCTTCGAGGTGCCGGCGGACCCCGCCAAATTTTCGTGGCAGGCGACGTGGTACGCGGAACATGCCGAAGAATCCACGCTCTGTTTTTATGCCACCCCGTTTTTGGAAAACATGGTCGGACCGGGAATCGGACAGTCTCAATATGGGGGAACGCTGTTCCTGTTCCCACCCCGGCCGATTCCGGATATTTGGGAAGATCCCGGACTTGACTTTGCGCAAACCCTGGAGGAGCGACTGATCGCCGGCGCGGCCCTCCATTCCCTGGAAAAGCATATCACGCTCGTGAGTCCCATTCCGCCTCCGGCCCGGTGGAAACAGATTGCCGGAAGGTTCGAGCGCAAACTTATTCCGGTGTCCCTGTCGCGGTTTTCCGGGCAGACCGTGGCTCGCTTGCGACGATTTCACGTGCTCAACGGGCACGAGATCCGCAGTTTCGCCGGCCAATTCATTCAAGGATAAGTGCAAGCCCCGGATGGTCCTGGGCTGTTGCGTGCTGCCATGTCCCCACCCGACGCCCCACTTCATATTCAAGTGCGAATCGACGAATTGCGCGAGCAGATCCGTCACCACGATCATCTGTATTATGGTCTCGGAGAACCGGAAATTGCGGATTCCGAATACGACAAACTGTTCAAGGCTCTTCATGATTTGGAAGAACAATATCCGGACCTGTCCTCCCCGGATTCGCCGACGCGACGCGTGGGTGGGGCTGTGCCCCGTTTCGTCGGTAAGCCGGCCGGTTCTGCAACGCCGAAGGTCGTAACTCCAGTCGAACAATTCTCGAAAGTGCCGCACGATCGTCCGTTGCTGAGCCTCGATTCGGTCCTGGTCCCGGATGAAGTGTATGCGTTTGATAAACGCGTGAAAAAGGAACTCGACGTTGACCGGATCGAGTACGTTGTTGAGCCGAAATACGATGGGTTGTCCGTAGTCATAGGGTTTAGAGATGGAGACTTCGTTGAAGGAGCAACAAGAGGGGATGGGCAAACAGGAGAAAGTATTGCTCCGAATCTTCGCTCGATTCTTTCGCGGCTGACTTGCCTGACGCTTCCCGGGCGTGTACCGCAACGAATCGTGGTTCGAGGAGAAGTGTATCTGCGCCTTCCCGATTTCCAGGCCCTCAATCGCCAATTGACCGAACGAGGAGAAAAGACATTTGCCAATCCCCGCAACGCCGCGTCCGGTTCGCTTCGGCAACTCGACTCCCGGATCACCGCATCCAGACCCCTGGTTCTCACCTGTTATGACCTGATGGTTTCCTCCGATCCGTTGCCGCCTACTCATTGGGAGACCGTTGCCTTGCTGGAATCATGGAGTTTGCCCGTTCCCGAGCCTGCGCAACGCCAGATGTGTCACGGTATCGAGGAGGTGATAGCCTTTCACCGCAGCATGATGGAACGGCGAGAGGACTTACCCTTTGAAATCGACGGCATCGTGGTGAAGCTCAATTCCCGGGATTACCAGGAACAGCTCGGTGAAAAATCCAGAAGCCCGCGCTGGGCGATCGCCTTTAAATTTCCGCCCCGTAAGGAATTGACGACCGTCCAGGACATCGTCGTGTCGGTGGGGAGGACCGGGGCATTGACGCCTATCGCGTTATTGACGCCGGTCGAAGTCGGCGGCGTGACGATCAGCCGGGCCACGCTGCACAACGTGGAAGAGGTCGCGCGAAAGGACGTGCGGGTGGGGGATAGGGTCAAGATCGAGCGGGCAGGGGACGTGATTCCCGATATTGTCGAGCGGGTGGCGATGCCCGGCGAACAACGCGCCGCGCCGTTCGCAGTCCCTCGCCATTGCCCGGTGTGTCAGTCGGCCGTGGTGCAGGAAGGGCCCGTCTATTATTGCACGGGACAAACAGTCTGCTCCGCCCAGTTGAAAGGAGGGATTCAACATTTTGCCTCCAAAGGCGCCCTCAACATCGAAGGACTGGGAGAGAAAACGGTCGCGCAACTTGTCGATAAATCCTTTGTGAAGGATCTGTCGGATCTCTACCGCCTAACCAAGGAGCAACTCTTGAGCCTGGACGGATTCGCGGAGAAATCGGCCACACAATTACTTTCGGCCATTGCGCAAAGCAACACCCCGTCATTGGAACGGTTTCTCTTTGGTCTGGGCATTCACCACGTGGGTCATCACGTTGCACGGATTCTGGCCGCGGAGTTCGGTGCGTTGGAAACGCTCCTGGCCGCGACTCGAGAAGAACTGGTGGAAATTCACGATGTCGGTCCTGAAATTGCGCAGAGTGTCGTACACTTTTTTGCCGAACCTCGAAACCTGGCCGTGCTCGACAGCATGAAAGCATTGGGCGTGGCCGTGCAAACCGTGTCCCGCGAGACGAGTGGGCAGGTCGCACCCTTGAAAGGGAAAAGCTTTGTGTTCTCCGGCGGGCTGAAGAGTTTGAACCGGCAGGAAGCCGCGCAACGCCTTGAAGCACTAGGCGGACGGGTTACGTCCAGCGTCAGCAAACACACCACGTACGTGGTCGTCGGAAAGGCCCCTGGGTCGAAATTGGCGGAGGCCGAACGTTTGGGTGTCGCCCTGCTTGACGAAGCCGGCTTTCTTGAACTGCTTCAGCGGGCCGGCATCGGCTGAGGGAAAAGACGAAACGGCGTGACGGCGTTATTGGGAAGACACGGCTTGGGCGGGCTCCGGTTGTTCCTGAGAGACATCCTCCAATTTGCGGATCTGAACACTTTTGATGGACCGTTTATCGGCATCCCGGATGGTCAGCAAACAACCGGCCACCTGGAGTTCCTCTCCGACCGAAGGAATATGGCCGAGGCGCTGCTGGATGAGGCCGCTGATGGTATAGAAGACGACATCTTCTTCTTTATCCAGGGCCACTTTCAGAAATTCATTGATTCTTCGAACTTCCGTTCGTCCGTTCACCAAAATCTCATTCTTGCCGATCCGCTTGATCAGCTCCTCGGTGACGTCCGTCTCGTCAAGAATATCACCCACAACTTCTTCCAACAGATCTTCCGTGGTAACGATTCCCATGACTCCGCCGAATTCATTCACGACGATCGCAATGTGGCGTTTTTCCTGCTGGAATTGCTTCAACAGATCACCCACCGGTTTGGAAATGGGAATGAAGAGCGGTGAGAGGGCTAATTCCTTCAGCCGGCTGGTGCGATTCCCCTGGGCCAGTTCGACCAGGGAATGAGTACGATAAAGAATGCCCGTGATGTTATCGCGGATTCCGTCATAGATGGGAATCCGTGAATGCTTGGTGTTGAACAAGTCCTCTTTGGCTTCGTCCAAAGACAGATTGCCGTCCATGACCACCGTATCGATTCTCGGGGTCATGACGTCTCTTGCCGTGAGTTCGGTGAACTCGAAGAGGTTTTTGATCATCTGGACCTTTTCGGTCTCGAGCACCCCGGCCTTGCCTCCTGCTTCGATCATGATCTTCAGCTCTTCTTTCGTGACGAACGGGACAGCCAGACCCCGTCCTCCGGTCAATTTCAGAATCAGGGGTTCCAACAGGAATAAAGCCGGAGAGAAGAGTTTTTCCGCCCAATAGATCATATACGCAAAAAACCGGACGGCGGAAGCCGCGTGCTTGGCGCATAGCGTTTTGGGCACGATTTCCCCGAAGATCAGCACAAAAATCGTCAGCACCCCTGTTGCAATCGCAACCGCTTCGGACCCGAAATGTTCAAGAGTGACCATGGAAATCAACGCGGCGGCTGTCAGGTTGACGACGTTGTTCCCGATCAGGATGGTCGAAAGCAGCCGCTGGGGATTCTGTCTGAGAGAAATCGCCAGTTTCGCTGACCGGCGGCCTTCCTCCTTCATGGTTTCCAACCGGCTTTCGGGAAGGGAAAAGAACGCAATCTCCGCTCCCGAAAACAAGCCGGAGAACACTAAACAAATCAGAATAACGAGATATTCCATGGGATCAGATCAGAGCGAAACCCTAATCCTGAGAAGAAGGGCTGGAAAGCATAGAGAAATCAACCCGTTTGGCGGACAGCGGTCATGCAGTAAGAAACGGGCAAAGAAAAACGGAAGAGGCGGGTGGAAAGGTTTGCAGTGGTGACGGAAATATCGTCTGGGACCGTCGTCATCCATTAGTCGCAAAATCCTAGCACAGGAGTTCATTCAGGATCAACAGGGCACTCGACTTTTTTCTGAACACCCGGCCAACCGAAGAGAAGGCCCCTTTCTGTGTTATCTGTCATCCTCGACGCCTGTCCTCGACGTT
>JAAXIB010000064.1 GCA_012270585.1 Nitrospirales bacterium | reverse complement strand
AAGCAACATACCAATGACAGACAAGGCAAGTGAGGTTCCAGGGTCTTTGCTTTTTCCCCCTCACCCCAGCCCTCTCCCACGATGGGGAGAGGGGGGTGACGGAAAGAAGGCATAACGCGCCCAGGTTGTCATGAAAGATTCGGGGTTGGGTGTTCTGGAACGGAAGGCAGGGACCCTTTGGCCGTGGAGTGTTCAAACCGCAGCCCGTTGACTGCGACGTTCCAATGCCAGTACTCCCCGTTTCGCGTTGAGGACATTTCCACCTCGATACGGTTGCCGCGTTCCACGGAGACGGGCCGGTCGATGGGGAAAAAGGCCAGGCCCCAATGCGAGGCTTTATCCCTGGGGCCATTGGAGATGGACAGTTCCGGGATCAATTCGGCGCTGAACCACCCCGCCAGTCCATGAAACCAGCCCCGGCGTTTGGCATAGACGGAGAAGTTGGCTTTGACTTCCGCCTGTGTCGTGCTCCCGAATTCAACCTCTTGCACGCGCATGGGATCGCCGAGAAACGTTCCTTCATGCAGCTTCAGCGGATGAAAGTTGTTCACCGTCAAGTGCCGAACGGGTGAAAAATCGAATCCCTGGCACCGGTTCACCCAAAAGTCGACCACGTGTTCATAAAATTGCGGCAGTTCGACGGGGACGAGAAACAGGTCCACTCCGTGGGGAATGAGGGTGCCGCCTTTTTTGAGAAAGCGATCCCTGGCATCGGTCAGCGATCCGAGAATCCCCTCTTCAAACCCGAACGTGCCCATCGTCTCGGTGACGATCACGTCCGCGGGTTCAGACAATTCCACGTTGAAAGACCGGTCGTGATAAAACGTGATCCGATCCCGAAACCCGTTTTCCGCTGCCACGAGTTCGGCAATCTTGATAACGGCTTCGCTCTCCACGGCATACACGTGGCGGGCACCGGCGCGACACGCGAAGAAGGAAAGAATGCCTGATCCGCAACCCACGTCCACCACCACGTCACCCGGTTTCACGACCTTGGAAATCGCGTGACTGTAGGCGCCCGTCCGCGTTTCATCAACCAACATCGACAGGTGATAATTGATAAAGTCGGTGTATTTCGTCATGGCTCTCTTGCTCCACCAGGCATTCGTTGACCATTTCTGCCTCCTCTTTCCCCACCTAGGCCAACCATTCCGTCAACGTATTGAAGGACGGCTTATACTAGAGCATGGTACACTACCCGGCAAGGCTCCCCGATCAAAACCGGGCTTCATGGGGATGAATTTTTCAGGTTAGAGAAGAACGATGCTCGCGACTTCCCAATCCTGGCGGCTTTCCTTGCAGTCGCTCGGCCACCCGCGGGTCATCACCATGTTGTTTCTCGGTTTCTCGGCCGGGCTTCCCCTCCTGTTGATTTTTTCTTCGCTCTCTTTGTGGTTGCGTGAGGCCGGCGTCGAGCGGTCGGCCGTGACCTTCTTCAGTTGGGCGGCCTTGGGCTACTCTTTCAAATTCGTCTGGGCGCCACTTGTGGATACCTTGCCCGTGCCTCTCCTGACCGCAAGGTTGGGACGGCGGCGCGGGTGGATGCTGCTTGCGCAAGGTTCCATCATTGCCGCGATCACCGGCATGGCACTGGTCGACCCGGCGCAGGGGCACCTGACCGCGATGGCATTGGCCGCCGTGCTGCTGGGTTTTTCATCCGCCACCCAGGACATCGTGATTGACGCCTACCGAATTGAATCCGCAGACGTCTCGCTCCAAGCCCTGATGTCGTCCACCTATATCGCGGGGTATCGCATCGGGATGCTCGTCTCGGGAGCGGGGGCCCTGTTCCTGGCCAGCGCCTTCGGGTCGGCCAAGGGCGCCTATGACTATCAGGCATGGCAAGAGGCCTATCTCATCATGGCCGCAGCCATGTCGGTGGGCGTGCTCACGACGCTCATGATTTCCGAACCGAACTCCCATGACACGCGCATGCCTGCCCGGTCAACCGGCGATCACGCGGGAATCCTGTTCATGTTCGTGGCGGCCGTTACCGGATTCATCCTGGTCTTCTATTATTCCTCGGAACCGGCGATCGTCGTCAGCCGCGCGCTGACCGGCATGCTCGGGGCCGAAGCCGGTGCGCGATTCCTGGTCGAAACGGCGAGACTGGGCATGGGCGTGGTGGTGGCATGGCTGATCGCCACGCTGATGATTCGAGCCGGAGTCGTCAGCCGGGACATGATGCAGGACACCTACATGGCCCCGCTGAAAGACTTCTTCAGGCGATATGGGTTGAAATCCGCTTTACTGCTGTTGCTGTTGATCGGAGTGTACCGTATTTCCGACATCGTGTTGGGTGTCATCGCCAACGTGTTCTACCAGGACGTAGGATTCACTAAGCCGGAAATTGCCGGCGTCGTGAAAACCTTCGGGCTGTTCATGACCATTGCCGGCGGGTTTCTGGGAGGTCTCCTGTCCGTCAGATACGGCGTGATTCGCATTCTGTTGCTCGGTGCCTTTTTATCCGTAACCACCAACCTCCTGTTTATCGCGTTGGCCGCCGTGGGACACGATCTGGGCATGCTCTATCTGGTGATCTCCGTCGATAACCTGTCCGCGGGATTGGCCAGCGCCGCCTTTGTCGCTTTTCTCTCCAGCCTCACCAATATTCGATTTACCGCCATGCAATATGCCATCTTCAGCTCGCTCATGACCCTATTTCCCAAAATTCTGGGAGGATACTCGGGCACCATCGTGGACGACCTTGGTTATGCAAGCTTTTTCACGTTGACTGCCGTGTTGGGGTTACCCGTGCTCGTCCTCGTCTGGCAAGCACGAAACTATTTGGACCCGCCCGCCGGAACGAACCGGTCGTAACCGTTCGTTCATTCGTTGACCATTCCCTGCACGCCCCGTCCCTTTTACACTTCCTCGGAGACGGGAGTGACGAGCGTTCCGATTCGTTCGATTTCAATGGCGACCCGGTCCCCTTCTTTGAGAAAGACCGGCGGGTTTCGTGCAAACCCGACGCCCTGCGGAGTACCCGTCAGAATAACCGTTCCCGGCAACAACGTCGTCCCCTCGCTCAAAAAGCTGATCAGGGACGGGACATCGAAAATCATGTCCGCGGTGGTCGAATCCTGCATGGTTTCGTCATTGAGCGTGGTTTTGATTTTGAGGGTATTGGGATTCGGAATCTCGTCAGGGGTAACGAGACAAGGACCGAGAGGGCAAAACGTATCGAAGGATTTTCCCCGGCTCCACTGTTTACCCCCTCCCTCTTTTTGCCAACGACGGGCGCTGACGTCGTTGGCGCACGTGTACCCCAGCACGTGGTCGAAGGCCTGGTGCGATTCAATGTTCTTCCCGGGCTTTCCAATCACCACCGCCAATTCACCTTCGCAATCGACTTGCCCGGGAGCGACTTTGGGAATGACAATGGGATCACCGGGATGGGTCAGCGCATTGACCGCCTTGATAAACAGCACGGGATATTCGGGAATCCTTGCGCCCGTTTCTTCCGCGTGCCGCCGGTAATTCAAGCCCACACAAAGAATATTTCGGGGTTCAACCGGAGCGAGAAGCTTTCCAATCGGAACAACCCTGTCCGTGACCCGATAGGTTTCAAAAATGGTTCCCTCGATGAGTCGAGCCGACCCCTCGTCCACCTGCTCGCCATAGCGAACGACACCCGTATGATCCTGAAATCGGATAATTTTCATCAAGCGTTTATGGTGGACGTGATAACGGGAATTTTCGCTGCGTTGCCCGGTTGGCACATTTTCCGGCCAAATTGCCTTTTAGTGATACGCGGTATTATACCATGACCACGGAAGATATCCTCTGAGCCCCTCGTTAATCCAGCACGTTCAAGCATCCTTCCCATCCCCTTCAGGCAGTCTCTCTTTTGTATTTGCAGGAACCGCATGCAGCCAGGAAACCGGGCTCGTCTTCTGTGTTTCATTGACTTGTTTTGAAGCCGCATGCTACCGTGCCGGTCATGAAAAATCCTTGTTATTCAATAAGTTTTGCGCAGTTTCGCCAGTTGGCCCGGAAGGGAAATCTGGTGCCGGTGTATCGGGAAATTCTGGCGGATCGAGAAACGCCGGTGAGCGCGTTTTCGAAAATCAATTCGGGCCATACGGCTTTCCTGTTTGAAAGTATCGAAGGCGGCGAGCACTGGGCGCGGTATTCCTTTTTGGGCAACAGTTCCACCCGGGTGCTGTGGGAAGACGGCGGCAACCTCCACGTCAAACAGGGCCGCAAAATGGAAACACGTCCGTTGGGACACAATCCGTTAGCTCATATCCGGGCCATGCTGGACGAGTTTCAGCCGGTGCGGGTGCCCGGCCTCCCTCGCTTTGTCGGGGGCGCCGTCGGCTATCTGGGGTATGACGTGGTGCAATTTTTCGAACCGATTCCCGGGTATCCCAAGGATTCCGCACGATTGCCCCTGTTTGCTTTCTTCGTCACGGATACGCTTTTGATCTTTGACAACGTACGGCATACGATCAAAGTCGTGGCCAATGCGCATATTGCTTCTTCCACCAAACCGGACATCAGGTCCGCATACGTGGATGCCGTGACCCGGATCGAAAAAATGATTGCGAAGCTCAAGACTCCCTTGCGATACCACGCTGCCTCCGCACGCCGGCACGTTCCGCGTTTTACCTCCAATATGACCCAGGCTGACTTTGAAAAAATGGTGATGCGGACCAAAGAATATATTCAGGCCGGCGATATCGTACAGGCCGTGGTTTCCCAACGATGGCAGACCCGAATCCATACGCCCCCGCTGGAAATCTATCGCGCGTTACGGGTGATCAATCCTTCACCGTACATGTTCTATCTCCGGGTGGCGGGAGTCGAACTGGTCGGATCCTCACCGGAAATCCTGGTCCGGTGCGAAGAGGACCAGGTCGTCGTCCGGCCGATCGCGGGTACGCGAAAACGCGGGGACACGGTCGCGGAGGACCAGGCGTTGGCTGAAGAACTGTTGGCCGACACCAAGGAACGCGCCGAACACGTCATGCTGGTCGATCTGGGGCGGAACGACGTCGGGCGCGTGGCTCGAACGGGCACGGTGGCGCTTGATCCGTTCATGAAAATCGAACGATACTCTCACGTCATGCACATCGTCTCGCAAGTGACGGGTACGTTGAATCCGGGGAAAGACGCGTATGACGTCATGAAGGCGTGCTTCCCGGCCGGCACGGTCTCGGGTGCGCCGAAAATTCGGGCCATGCAGATCATCGAAGAACTCGAACCCACGCAACGAGGCCCCTATGCCGGCGCCGTGGGCTATTTCAGTTTCTCGGGTAATATGGATACCTGTATCAATATTCGCACCATTGTCATTAAAGGCCGGGACGCCTTTATTCAAGCCGGCGCGGGGATCGTCGCCGATTCGGACCCGACAAGAGAATACGAGGAGACGTGCAACAAGGCCCGCGCCATGATGCGAAGCATCGAACTGGCGGAACAGGGATTGGAATAATACTTGGAAACAGACAACAAGCGACGGACAACAAAGAGAAAATGTTGACTCATTTGCCGACAATGAACACAAGAATGCAAACAACATTTTCAATCTGTCATCGAAACGAAAACAGCCCGAATCCGTCGTTCCTGCAGAAGCAGGAATTCAGGGGCTGTCTCTTCGCAAAGCGGAGGAAAAGAAAAGACACTGGATTCTCGATTACTAATGTCGAGAATGACAGAAAGGGACGAAGGCAAAAGCAAAGGCACTGGATCCTCGATTTCCTTTTCTGTCATTCCTGCGAAAGCAGGAATCCAGGGTTGTTGCCTTTGCGGACGGAAGGAAAAGAAAGACGCTGGATTCTCGATTAAGATCCTCGATTTGGATCCTCGATTACAAATGTCGAGGACAAGCGTCGAGGACAGGCGTCGGGGATGACAGAAGGAAGGAAAGGTGAAGGTGTTGCCTCTACGGGTGGTAATCGTATGTTGCTCATGATCGACAATTATGATTCCTTTACGTACAACCTGGTCCAATACCTCGGAGAACTGGGCGCCGACGTTGACGTGTATCGAAACGACAAAATCACCGTGGATGAGATCACGAAACTGGATCCGAAATGCATTGTGATCTCACCCGGCCCTTGCACGCCCAACGAGGCGGGAATTTCCGTGGAAGTGATTCGACGTTTTGCCGGGCGCGTTCCGCTGTTGGGCGTCTGCCTGGGGCATCAGTCCCTGGCCTTTGCCTTCGGTGGTGAAATTATCCGCGCCGAGCGTCTGATGCACGGGAAAACGTCGCTGGTCAAGCACGACAATCAAACGATTTTTCAAGGCTTGCCCAACCCGTTCGAGGCCACGCGGTATCATTCGCTGATCGTCAATAAGGACACCTTGCCGGGCGATTTTGAAATTTCGGCGATGACCGAGGAAGGCGAAATCATGGGACTCCGGCATCTTCCGACGGGTGCGGAAGGCGTGCAGTTCCATCCGGAATCGATACTCACGAAATCCGGCATGAATCTGTTGCGAAATTTTCTTGAACCCGAATCCGGGAATGGTGAGGGGAACACGGCATGATCAAAGATGCGCTCGCAAAACTGGTTGACGGCATCAACCTCATGGAAAAGGAAGCCCATGATGTCATGCTTGAAATCATGCAGGGTGCCACATCCGAGTCCCAAATTGCCGCCTACCTCATGGGTCTTCGGATGAAAGGCGAAACCGTCGAAGAAATCACGGGGTCGGTCAAAGCCATGCGGGAAATGGCCGTGCGCATCCACGTGGGAGATCCCCAGGTCGTGGATACCTGCGGAACCGGCGGCGATCGATCCAATACCTTTAATATCTCCACCGCGACGGCGTTCGTGGTGGCCGGAGGCGGCATCACCGTTGCCAAACATGGCAACCGGTCGGTCTCCTCACGCTCAGGGAGTGCGGACGTGTTGACCGCCATGGGCATCAAAATCGATCTTCCTCCGGAACGGGTGGAAGCCTGCGTCAATGACATCGGTATCGGCTTCTTGTTCGCGCCCCTCTATCACGGGGCGATGAAAC
The DNA here is from genome assembly GCA_012270585.1 of Nitrospirales bacterium. GTDB lineage: Bacteria > Nitrospirota > Nitrospiria > Nitrospirales > UBA8639 > Bin75. Next base: position 35,071 of record JAAXIB010000064.1, on the reverse strand, counting down.
ATTGCGCCAAGCCCCGTTCCGAAATGGGCATCCGAACGCTGATGAACATCATGGGCCCCTTGTCCAACCCCGCCGGCGCCGGCATCCAAATTTTAGGAGTCTATGATCAGGCCCTGACGGAAAAACTGGCCCAGGTCCTCATCCGCCTGGGGACCCAGCATTGTTTCGTGCTGCACGGCAAGGATGGATTGGACGAAATCACGTTGACTGATTTTACGTACGTGTCCGAAGGCAAAGCCGGACGGATTTCCAGTTATCACCTGGTCCCGGAAGATTTCGGATTGACCCGGGTGAGCCCGAAAGACCTGCTGGGCGGAACCCCCGAAGATAATGCGGCCATCATCCGGGAGATTCTCAAGGGACACCGTAGCGCCAAGCGGGACGTGGTGCTCATTAATGCCGCCCCGGCGTTCGTGGCCTGCGGAAAAGCCAAAAGTCTGAAGGAAGGATATGACCGGGCCGCACAGGCCTTGGACAGCGGCGCCGCTTACGAGAAATTTCAAAAACTTGTCCGGTTTTCGAACGAGGCCGCTGCATGATCCTGGATCGAATCCTGGAGCATAAGAAGGCGGAACTCCGCCGAAAAAAAAGCCGTGGATACCTGACCGGCCTCAAGGGAAAAATCGCCGACCGGCCGGTGCCGGCCGGTTTTATCAACGCCTTGGAGGAGGCCCGTACACCGGAGTGCCCGGCCCTGATTACGGAAGTCAAGAAGGCGTCACCCAGCCAGGGATTGATGCGTCCGGAATTTGAAGACCGGTTTGACCCGGTCGGGATTGCCGGCACGTATAAAGAACACGGAGCGGCGGCGGTGTCGGTGTTGACGGATCACGAATTCTTTCAAGGGCATTTGGAGCACCTGGCCCGGGTCAAGGACCACGTGGGGCTGCCGGCGTTGAACAAGGAATTCATGATCGAAGACGTCCAATTCTATGAAGCACGCGCCTATGGGGCCGACGCGGTCCTGCTCATCGTGGCGGCCCTGGATCGGATTCAACTCGAAGACTTCTATACAATGGCCAAGGGCCTGGCACTCGACGTGCTGATCGAAACGCACGACGAATCGGAAATCGACAGGGTCCTGGAACGCATTCCGGACGCGGCCTTGATCGGCATCAATAACCGGGACCTCACAACCTTCTCCACCGATCTTTCGGTGACCCGGCGTCTGGCCCCCCGGATTCCTTCGGAGAAAGTCATCGTGAGTGAAAGCGGGATTCACAAGCGCGAGGACGTGTTACAGATTCTGGAAGCCGGGGCCAAGGCCATGCTGGTGGGCGAATCGCTGGTTCGGGCCGATGACATCGGCACCAAGATTCTAGCCCTGCGAGGTACGACCAGGCAGGACAACGAAGCTCAACGGCCCGGGCAAGGAGCCCGCTGGATCTAACAACCGCTTGACGATCATCAGGCCATGACTCTGCCGAAAATTAAAATCTGTGGGATCACGAACTCCATCGATGCCCTGCAAGCCATCGACGCCGGAGCTGATGCGCTCGGTTTCGTCTTTTACAGAAAAAGCCCGCGCAACGTCAGTCTGAACGTCGTCAAGTCCATTGTGGTCAACTTGCCGCCGTTCGTGTTGCCCATCGGGGTATTCATCAACGCGGAACCCGACAACGTCCGCAAGACCATGGATGAATGCGGATTGGCGCTCGCACAAATTCATGGAGACGAGTCGGCCGAGTATTGTGAATCGCTCGGACGACCGGTTATCCGGGGGATCAGGCTTCGTGACCGTAACACCTTATTCGCCATGGCCGAGTATAAGGGCCGGTCCCGAGTTCGGGGATTCGTCCTGGATGCCTTTTCAGCGACGGCCTATGGAGGAACCGGCAAAACCGCAGACTGGAACCTTGCGGCGGAAGCCGCTCGGTCTTTTTCCTTTTTGCTTGCCGGGGGACTTACTTCAGAGAACGTCCAGGAGGCGATCCGTAAAGTGCAGCCTTACGGCGTGGACGTCAGCAGCGGCGTCGAAGCCAATCCCGGCAAAAAGGATCCGGCCAAAGTGACGGCCTTTATTCGGGCCGTGAAACTTGTCTCATCATAAATCGAGCCGGTATAGTTCGATCCGAAATCCGTCGCTCAGGCAACGTCTCTACCTCCCCTCCCCCCTCCTGGAGGGGGAAAAGCAAGGACTTCGGAGAACTCTTAACCAGAAATGACGTCTTCTCATTATCTGTTCCTCCTCTTTGTAAGGGGAGGCTGAGCTAGGCTTGCCCCCGCAAAAGCGGGGGTGGGATAGAGCCAAACGTACATAAACACGGGCAACGAACACAACAGGAAGGCTATTTCTCTGAAACGGCAGCAAGGTTCCATGGCACGAGTCCCCGTCAAACAAAGCCGGTTCGGCAAGTATGGAGGGCAATACGTTCCCGAAACCCTCATGCCGGCCATTCTGGAACTGGAAAAGATCTATGCGAAAGTTCGCCTGGACCGCAGTTTTCAAAGAGAATTCCATGACTGTTTAAGGCAATACGTGGGGCGCCCGACTCCCCTTTACTTCGCCAAACAACTCACCAGGACGTTGGGTGGAGCCAGGATCTATCTCAAGCGAGAGGACCTCTGTCATACCGGCGCGCACAAAATCAACAACACCGTGGGCCAGGCTCTACTGACGAAACGCATGAAGAAACGGCGAATCATCGCAGAAACCGGTGCCGGACAACACGGCGTCGCGGTCGCGACCATCGCCGCCATGTTCGGGCTGGAAGCGGAAGTGTACATGGGGACTGAAGACATGGCCCGCCAAGCCCTCAACGTCTTTCGCATGCGCTTGCTCGGAGCGAAAGTTACCGGCGTGGACGCGGATAGCCGGACGCTCAAAGACGCCATCAGCGAGGCCATGCGTGACTGGACCACGAACGTACGCACCACGCATTACCTGCTGGGTTCCGTGCTGGGTGCACATCCTTATCCGATGATGATACGCGATTTTCAATCGGTGATCGGCCGGGAAACGCGACGCCAAATCCTGGCATCAGAAGGCACACTCCCCCATTGCCTAGTGGCCTGCGTGGGAGGCGGGAGCAACAGCATCGGCCTGTTCTACCCGTTTATCAAGGATGCCCGGATTCAAATGATAGGGGTGGAAGCCGGTGGAATGGGGTTGGCCAGTGGCAAACATGCCGCTCGATTTGCCGGTGGCGTACCGGGCGTGCTTCATGGAACCATGACCTACTTGCTGCAAGACCGGCACGGCCAAGTCAATAGTACACACTCGGTGTCTGCCGGGCTCGATTATCCCGCGGTCGGCCCTGAACACGCCATGCACCACGACTCGGGTCGCATTCAATACACTTCGGCGACCGATCAGGAAGCCCTGGAAGCCTTCGATCTACTGGCCCGGGAAGAAGGGATTATCCCCGCTCTGGAAAGCGCCCATGCCGTTGCCGAAGTCATAAAGCGAGCACCGAAGATGAAGAAAAACCAAATCCTGATCATGAACCTGTCGGGACGCGGGGATAAAGACGTCAACCAGATTGCCCAGATACGGGGCATCCAACTCTGATTCAACATGTCCGCTCCTTCCAATCGTATCACCGCCACCTTTGATCGGCTTCGACGCCAAGGAGAAAAAGCGTTGATCCCCTATCTCATGGCCGGAGACCCTTCATTGGCTGATACGGAAGCCCTGATCGTGGCATTGGAAAAAGCGGGAGCCGACCTGATTGAAATCGGCGTGCCGTTTTCCGATCCCATCGCCGATGGCCCCGTGATCCAAAAAGCAGCCGAACGGGCGTTGCGGGCAGGCACTTCGCTTCGCAGTATTTTACGGACCGTCAAATCCTTGCGAACCAAAACCCAGGTGCCGCTCATTCTGATGACCTACTACAACACCATTATGGCAATAGGGGAACGGGAATTCTGTCACGAAGCGGTACTGGCCGGGGTTGATGGAGTCATTATTCCGGACATGCCTCCTGAAGAAGCCGATCCGCTGCAACAAGCCTCCGCCGAGAAGGGACCGTGCCTGATCTTTCTTCTCGCGCCGACGAGCACCGCGGTGAGAAAAGCCGAAGTAATCAAGCGCACCAGCGGATTCATCTACTACGTGTCCATCACCGGAATCACCGGGGCGCAATTACGGGATAGAGATTCCATCAAACACAACGTACGCGCGATCCAAAAGAAAGCCGGGAAGCCCGTAGCCGTGGGGTTCGGCATTGCCACACCCGACGATGCCCGCCAAATCGCGGCCTTTTCCGATGGCGTCATCGTGGGCAGCGCCCTCGTCCGCAAAATCGAAGAACTCCAACACTCTCCCGATTTCATTCACGGAGTCAGCCGCTTCACGGCCAGCTTGAAAGCCGCCATCTCCGGTAACGGCGCCGAGTAAGGCTTCCCGGCCACAATTTTCCCTTTCTTTGTTGGAGAAAATCTGGTGGGATAGAGTGATAGTCACGCACCACTTTGTCCTGATGAAATCTGAAGAGCAAGAATCGTGTTAAACCTCGATGACGTGAATGCCGTCCTCACCGAAATGGCACCCGTTTGCGTTGGCGGATTTATCCAGAAAATCCAGCAACCGGCACCCGATACGATTATTCTTTTTCTTCGCCGGCCGGGACGTTCTCTTTCACTCTTACTCTCAGCCCATTCCCGGCACGGACGGGTGCATATCCTGAGTCAAAAAATCCCGTGCGCGCCAACTCCTCCTTCGTTCTGCCAATATTTGCGCGCTCATCTCCTGGGAGCAAAAATTCATCGTCTCACCCAAACGCCTCGGGATCGTATCGTGTGGTTCGAGCTAAAGAAGGGCGAGCGCGTGTTCTTTCTGGTCGTCGCGCTGATCGGACGTTCGGCCAATATCTTCGTCCTGGATGCCCAGACCACGGTGCTGCGGGCACTCAAACCAAGTCGCCAACCGGTTGGGCAACCGTTTACCCTTGTCCCTTGCCCGTGGGGCGCCGAAATGCCCCAGGAATCGCTCCCACCCGTGCATGATACCGACGGGATACATTTCCCCGTCTCCGAACGCATCGAAGCGTCTCATTCCCTATCCGAACAGAACGCGTGGATCGAGGATCAACGTCATCAACAGATCGTTCACTTACGCAAACACGTCAACAAATTGCAGCGCCGGATAATGAAATTGACCCGGGATTTTGAAAAAGTCTGCGCCTTTCGTGAGTATGGACGGTACGGCGAGCTATTGAAAAACCACGTCTCTTCCATTGGAAAAGGGCAGAAACACATTAAAGTGGTTGATTACTTTGAGGAAACACTGCCGGAACTCACGCTTCCGCTAGACCCTGAAAAAGACGGACCCGGGAATCTGAAAGACTATTTCACAAAGCACGGAAAATTTACCGGAGCCCAAAAGAACCTGGTGCCCAGACTCGAGGAGACGAAAAAGGAATTGGCGAAACTTCAGAAAGAACTAGAGGAATTGGAAAGTGGAAAAATGGCTGATTCATCCCGGCAAGTAGTTGAACGTGCACCGCCGCAACCGGACCGGCAGCCTCCGCTATACGATCCCGAACCTTCCGGGGCAAAGAGACAACCGGCTGTCCCCTACCGCCAATTTTACTCTCAGGACGGAAAGATCATCCTGGTCGGGAAAACCGCCAAAGACAATGACACCGTCACCTTCAAGGTATCCAAACCCGACGATCTTTGGCTGCACGCCAGGGGTACCCCAGGGTCGCACGTGGTCATCAAACTCGAAAAGAAACAGCAGGTGCCACCAGAAACCTTGAAGGACGCCGTAACACTGGCCTTGTTTTACAGCAATTTACGAAAAAGCGGAAAAGGCGAAGTCATCTATACCTTGAGAAAAAACGTCAGGAAACCCAAAGGCGCGAAACCCGGGTCGGTCACGGTGACTCAGGAAAAAAGCTCATGGGCCTTCGTGGATCAGGCACGCTTGAATCGGTTGAAGGAATCCGGTTGATCCTCTCTACCTCCCAACTTTTCCCTCTTCGGAAAAAGTTCCCGTCCTTACAGAGGAGGGGCATCAGAATGGAATGCCATTATTCCCTCCCCTTTGTAAGGGGAGGCCGGGTGGGGTAGAGTCGCATGCACAAAAAACACCGACAACGAACACGACAAACGGCTTGACCATCTCGCCTCTGTCTTTAACATAAGTGCACGAAAGGAGTGCATCATGAACGACTCACTAACGGAAGAAGTACGAAAACAGAGGAAGACGAACTATGACATTCATCCCCTTATTCTCAACCGATGGTCTCCCCGCTCGATGAACGGCGAGGAATTATCCGACGATGAACTCATGCCTCTGTTTGAAGCGGCTCGCTGGGCCCCGTCGTCGTATAATGCGCAACTGTGGCGATTCGTCTATGCGAAACGACAAACCAAATTCTGGGACACGTTTGTGGATTTGCTGCTCGAAGGCAACAGGGCATGGGCGCAGCAGGCCGCCGTGTTGGTCGTCGTCACGTCCAGAAAGCTCTTTGAACGTAATGACAAGCCCGCCGCCACGTATGCCTTTGATGCGGGCACAGCCTGGGAAAATCTGGCGCTGGAAGGCACACGACGGGGATTGGTCGTACACGGCATGCAGGGATTCGATTATGAAAAGGCCAGGAGAGAACTGTACGTACCCGAAAACTACGAAGTCCTGGCCATGATCGCCATTGGAAAGCGCGCGCCCAAGGAATCCTTGCCCTCGCATCTTCAAGAGATGGAATGTCCAAACGACCGGCGCCCGTTGGACGAAATCATCGTAGCCGGATGCTTCGGGAGCAAAGACCGTTCATAAGGGGATTCGTAGCCGCGTGATCTTCCCGCACCTTTGGTATGAAAATAACCTGCTTTTGTCATTCCCGATTCCCCCTCTCCCCATCGTGGGAGAGGGCTGGGGTGAGGGGGAAAAACAAAGACCCTGGATCCTCGATTTTCTTTGCTGTCATTCCTGCGAAAGCAGGAATCCAGGGTCTTACTCTTCTGGCCCTCCATTCATGCGAACCCGCCTGGAACAAAAACTCCTGGATCCTCGATTTAGATCCTCGATTTGGATCCTCGATTACAAATGTCGAGGACAGGCGTCGAGGATGACAGAAAGGAACAAAAGCAGAAGAAAGCAGAAGAAAGCAAAAGACACCAGATCCCCGATCGAGTCGGGGATGACAGAAGGAGAAGGCGCCTTCAGGCCTGATCTGGAAGGCGACCCTACTCCCCGACCCGGACCAGCATGCCACGATCCTTACACACGGCAAACGTGTATTGATAGATCGCGATCATAATCAGCAGATACAGGCCGTTCAGACCCATCGCCCACCACAGGTGTGACCATGGTACGACCTGATTCAGTAAGACCTCCCGCATGCCTTCAAATACGTGCGCGGCCGGATTGACCAGTGCCAGTGGTTTCAACCAGTCCGGCAACACGGACAGCGGATAGAACACACAGGAGATCGGTTGGAACAGAAAAACGAGCCCCCAGGCGAGGACTTCGGCTTGCTGGCCGAATCGCATAATCACCGACGTGGTCAGAATCCCGATGAGCCATCCGGCGGCAATCAGGTTCAGAACGAACGGGATCAGAGTCAGCCCCATGATGAAGACGTTGTAGGAATAAAAGAACAGGGCGCTAAACGCCATGATGATGGAAACGGCGGCGACCTTGAAGATGCTCATGGCCATCATCGCCGCCAGAAATTCTCCGGCGGTGAGGGGGCTCGCGAATAAATTCATGAGATTTCTGGACCAGATTTCTTCGAGGAACGAGATGGTGATCCCCTGTTGCGCCCGAAAGAGAATGTCCCAGAAAATAAGCGCGCCCAGAAAAAAGACGACGGCCCCGTGCAGCCCTTTACCTTCCTGGGCCAGATACATCGTAATGAATCCCCACACCACCAAATCCAACAAGGGCCAGTAAAAGATCTCCAGCAACCGGGGAAAACTCCGGCGGTAGAGAAACAAATGCCTGGATATCAGTGCGGAAATACGACCGACGTTCATGAGTGTGTCTTACTCCTAACTCTCGGGATCACCTGCTCTTGGGTAGTTGAGTTTGCCACGGATTTGATCCGGGGTAGAGACGATCGTTACCTTTCACGGGCGATTTTGAGGAAGACCCGTTCGAGGTCGTCTTCGCCGTATTGCGCAATGACTTCTTCGGCGGTTCCTTCGGCGATAATTTTTCCCCGTTGCAGGAACACGATCCGGTCGGACATTTCTTCTATTTCCCGCATGTTGTGCGACGTGTACAACATGCTCAGGCCGGACGTCGCACGATATTCCTTTAAAAACCCTTTGACCTTGTGGGCGATATCCGGATCCAGACTGGCCGTAGGTTCGTCGAGAAACAGGATTTTCGGTTCGGTCAGGACCGCCTTCGCCAACGTCAGCCGCGTCATTTGTCCGGACGACAATTTGCGGGTCACTTTATGGCGCATGTCTTCCATCTCGAGTTTTTTGACGACGTCGTCGATCCGCCTGTCGATATCCGATACCCCATACAACCAACCCGTCACCCGGAGGTTCTCTTCCACGGTCAGGGCATAGGGCATCGAGATATAGGTGGATGAAAAATTGACCTGCCGGAGAATCGTTTCCCGATGGTGCAGGAGATCGAGTCCCAACATTTCGATCGTCCCATGCGTGGGCGTAATCACCCCCAGGAGCATTTGAAAGGTCGTGGTTTTCCCCGCACCGTTGGGTCCGAGCAGACCAATGGTTTCTCCCGGTTGGATCTCGAACGACACGTGATCCACCGCGGTGAAATCGCCGAACCGTTTAGTCAGATTTTGAACGCGAACGATCGGTGCCGACATCGGTGCCGTCTACGTGGGGTTAAAACAGGAAATCTCCGATTTTGTCCGGGAGATGACAGACTTCACAATCTTTGCTGAGCACCTTGCCTTCAAATGAGGTCTTGTTGTCGTGGCACCGCACACAATCAGCCAAGGAAGATTTCCATAACGCCGAGCCTTCGGGATGTTCGGGATGGTACGGCTGCATGTCCAACTTGACGTGACCCCGTGGTATCACGATGGGATACCCCTTGACAGGCTTGCCGTGGACCACCCTCGCGTGACAGGTGGTACAGCCCTCCCCTTGCCCACGTTTTTGAAAGGCTTCCATGTGTCTTCGGTGACTCATGATCAATCCGATATCATTGACGGGCTTCGGCAGGTCTCTCGTCGAAACTTCCGACACCCTGAGTATGGCACGATGGCAGCTCAAACAGACGTTTGAATCCACCTGCGCTTGCAAATCATGGGGCGCGGTCGGCGTCCCGAACCACGTGATCGCCACGTCTTTCAGGCCGGCGTACACTTTATCTTCGATAAATCCCTGCAAGCCCGGTCGAACGTGACACGCCACACAGGTGACGTCTTTGTGAGACGACGTTTTCCAACTGTCGACCGATGGACGAATCGTATGGCAGGACGCGCAGAACTCGGGATGGTTGGTGACAGGGATGGCCGCCGTCCCAGCCAGACCGAGGACCACGACGGCGACCAGGAGGACGATGACGGTCCTTCGGTTCATGTCAGGTTGAAGGAGGCTTGGGGTAGTGCTGAATAATCAACTTGGCCAGCGTCGCAATATCATCACGATCAATGCACGGCACGGACGCTTCTATGGGCTTCATCGAAACAACGGCCAACAACCCGTCAACGGCGACGTTCACCTCTTCCAGTTGTTCACGGACGACGGCAATTTTCGGATAGCCTTCGCTTTTCCATCCCTCTGCGATAATTAAATCCGTGCGGCTGTCGAGAAACCGGTCCCGCACTTCTTCGACTTTCATTTCTTCGGAGACGTCGGCAAACATGGCGAGGCTTCCCTTGGAAATTACGATAACGGCATGCGCCCCGGCTTGTTTGTGTCGCCAACTGTCCTTGCCCTCCGTATCCAACTCGAACCCATGGCCCGCGTGTTTCACCGTTGCCACCCGATACCCTGCACGGGTGAGTTCGGGAATGACCCGTTCAATCAGCGTAGTTTTCCCGCTGTTTGAACGTCCGACAAAGGATAGGATGGGTGGCGCCATAAGTTAAAAATTTTTACTCAGCACTTGCACTCGAACGATATCGCCGGGATTGACCTTTTCCACGTCTTCGGGAATATCAATCAACCCGTTGGCTTTGACCATGGACGTCAAAATCCCGGACCCTTGCGGCCCGGTGGTTCGAACGGTGAGTTTTCCGTTTTTTTGTTCCAGGATACCTCGAAGGAAATGCCGGCGATCAGGATGTTTGGAAAACTTTTCCTGAAACTCGGCCTCAACCACCGGACGCTCCAGGTGCCGACAACCTCCCATCTTCATGACCGCCAACCGGACCAACTGTTCAAACGTGACCATGGATGACACGGGATTTCCAGGCAACCCGAAAGCCAACTTGCCTTGGATCTTTCCGAAGGCCAGGGGTTGTCCGGGGCGAATCGCCAATTTCCAGAAATGCATGTCGGCTCCGAGTTCCGCGAACACGACTTTGGTGAAGTCGTAATCGCCCATGGACACGCCGCCGGAGAGCACCACAATGTCACAGCCCAAGCCCTGCGAGATCTTTTCCTTGAGCGATTCGGGCGTATCCCTGGCAATGCCCAGCAAGAGCGGGATCCCACCAGCCTCCTGAACCGCCGCCGCAATGCCATAGCTGTTCGAGTTGACGATTTTGTTCTCGTCGAATTTCTCATCGAGATCGGCCAGTTCATCACCCGTTGACAGGATCGCTACTCGGGGACGTTGATGCACCAGCACAAACGATTTCGCCAAAATCGCGAGCATGCCGATTTCCGCAGGACGCAATTGGGTGCCCTTCGGAATGATGCATTCTCCTTCTTTGACGTCTTCCCCCTTTGGACGAATATTGGCGCCCTGGGGTTCGGGTTGGAAAATCCGCACGCTGGTGTCGGAGGGTTCCGTGAATTCGACCCGCACCACCGTATCGGCTCCATCCGGAACCGGGGCGCCGGTCATGATACGAATGGCTTCGCCGGGGCCTACGGATTTCTTGGCAACCTGGCCGGCCTGTACGTCTTCGACGATGGTCAATTCCGCCGGCTTGGTGATTTCATGTTCCTTTTTGATGTCTTCCCACCGGACGGCAAAACCATCCATGGCAGAATTGTTCCACGGGGGATTATCCCGTGGCGCCACGATATCCTCACCCAGAACCCGTCCCAAGGCGTCCAGCAATCCGACTTTCTCGCACCCCAACGTGGCGGCAGCGTCCAACACGATCCGTTGTGCTTGCGTGAGAGAGGTCAACCCGTCCATGCGTCTCTACTTTTTCTTGAATGGGCTCTTGGTTGCGATCTGCACCAGCGACCCTTTTTTCTTGCAAAAGTCATCAACTTTATTGGCAATGTCATGATACGCGTCGGCCGTGGGCAAATCGGAATGGAACAGCGCATAGGGTTCGCCGTAATCGCTTTGCCGCACCACTTCGGGATCGAGTGGAATTCTTCCCAAAAAGGGAACGCCCATATCGTGGGCGGACGCTTCTCCCCCGCCCAGTCGAAAGACTTCGATGTGCTGGTGGCAATGCGGGCAATCGAGACCGCTCATGTTCTCCACGATCCCGATAATCGGCAATTCACTGTCCCGTGCGAAGGTGACGGACTTTCGGGCGTCGAGCAAGGCTACCTCTTGCGGGGTCGAAATAATCACGCACCCGGTCACCTCCCCGATCAGGTCGATCGTCGTAACCGACTCGTTACCCGTTCCCGGCGGCAAATCCACGATGAGAAAATTCAAGTCCTGCCATTCGACGCCGCCGAGTAACTGATTGATGAATTCAAATTTATAGGCGTCGCGCCAGATAATGGGATCATCGGAATTTTGAAGCAGGAACGACATCGAGGCGATTTTCATGTTGTAGGCCTGATGGGGAATAATCCCCCCGCCCGTGCTGATCTTGAGGCGTTGGCCTTCGGCGCCGACCATTTTGGGAATATTGGGGCCGTGAATATCCATGTCGCAGATACCCACCTCATAACCTTTTAATGCCAGGCTGACGGCCAGATTCGTCGAGACGGTGCTCTTGCCGACGCCACCCTTATTACTCATGACGAGAATCTTGTAGTCGATCCGCTCCATGCGTTTGGCCACCAACCATCGGCTGTGACCTTCCTTGTCTTTTTGGCACGTTTCATTCTCTTCACAGATGGCGCACGCCCACATATACGTACAGGCATCGCCTTGTGTCGTTGAAGGTTGAAACATTTTCAATTCAGTACTCATGAACGCCTCCCCCCTCTCCTGCCGCGGTCAATCGAAGAACACACGGTCAAAAGCCTATTTCATCATTCCTGGTCAGCCACTCCCCCTCCTGGAGTCACCGCTGATTCCCTTCCTTTACTACGGAAGCCGATTGACGGTTTCGCAGACACATCCACAGCACCCGTTCGGCATCAGTTGAGTGCTGCCGCAAGTGTTGTGCCTTTGACGAGACTCTCATCACCCTCACCTTTATCCTCTCCCATCAAGGGAGAGGAAACTCTTTTTATATGAATTCTCTGTCCGTTGATGATACACAACCGTCATGCCAGCGACTTTCTTCATCATTTTTTACCGGAAGACGCACCGGATAATTTTCCAACGGTGTGATCGAGAATCGGAAACAGTGTCGCTAAATTATCGATCGCACCCCTGCCCGGAAGATTGACCACCAAAGTCTTGCCTCGAATTCCTGCCGTTCCTCTGGACAACATGGCCGTCCTCATTTTTTTCAGACTCTCCGTCCTCATGGCTTCTCCGATGCCGGGGATTTCTTTCTCGATAACGTCCCGCGTGGCTTCCGGAGCCCAATCCGTGGGCCGCACCCCGGTTCCTCCTACGGTGAAAATCACCTGGAGATCCTGTTTGTCACACAGGCTTACCAGATGATTGCGAATGACCTCGCGATCATCCTGCACGACTTCATACTCCACAAGACGGACGTTCTGGTCTTGCAGATATTGACAAAGACTCTCCTTCCCACGATCTTCCGCCTCTCCGGAACGGATTTTGCCGTTGATGACCAAGATTGCGACGTCAATCATGTGGCCGAATGAAGACGTCAGGGCACACCCACGTATTCGTCATCGTGACCACCGGTTGCCGTTTGGGGTTGCAGCACGCCGGATTCCTTTGACGAGGAACCTGCGTCACCCTTCTCTTCTGTTTCACTTGCCTCCTGTTTTTTCTTAAAGAAGCCGGCACTGATGATCCCCACTTCATAGAAGAAATACATCGGCAAGGCCATGAGACATTGATTAAAGGGATCGGGGGTCGGTGTTAAAAGTGCGGCAAAAAGAAACGACCCCAAAAACGCCCATTTTCGGTACCGTTTCAAAAACGGCGCATCGACCCACCCCAATTTAGCCATAAGTGTAAGCGCCAGCGGCACCTCAAAAATCAGGCCGAAGATCACCAGGAACCACAGCGCGAATCCCACGTAACTGGCAATCGACAATTGCGGAATGAACCCCGCCTTGACGCCGTAGGAAATCAGAAAATTCAGGGCAAACGGCAACACGAAGAAGAAACAGAATCCCAAGCCCAAATAAAAAGCGAGGGCACTCGTCAAGACAAACGGCGCCACGAACCGGCGTTCCTGTGCGTGCAAGCCGGGAACCACAAAAGCCCATATTTCCCACAGGATATAAGGCGTTGCGAGCACCAGGGCAAAAAGGGCCGCGACTTTGAGATTTTGCCACAAGGCTTCAGCCGGCGACAGAAAGATAAAGGGAATCTTCGGCAGATCGGTCGGCACCCATTCCAGGCTTCCGGGAACAAACATATTCTGCAATGGAATACGCAACCACTGCACCAGGGTATCGGCGTAGAAAAACGTCCCGATGAAAAACAAGGCCACGAGGACCACGGCTTTCGTCAGCCGCTTCTGAAATTCAAACAAGTGCTGCATGACCGGCATCTTTTTATCCTCGAGAGGATTAAAGACCTTGTCCTGCATCCACTTGAAAAATTTCGATTGTTCCGCCATGTGTTCTCGCTACGCCTCTTTGTTCCTGCTTGGGGACCCCGTCAACGACAGCCTTGATCCGGTCCGCGACCCGCCATGATGCCTACGTTATTGAGGAGGATTGACCGCCACAAAGAGATTGTTCCCTCTCCGACTTATGAAGAGAACAACTAGCTGTTCTTTCTCGATCGTGGGGGCAATCCGTTCGTAATCGGCCAGACTTTTCACGACTTCCCGATTCACTTCCTGAATGATGTCCCCTTGTTGCATGCCCGCTGATTCCGCCGCACTCCCGGGTTTCACTTCATTCACTACGACGCCGGCCACGTCTTCAGGGAGATTCAATTGTTTCCTTCGCTCATCCGTCAAGGGTCCGACGTCCAAGCCGACAAGAACATTGTCGAGCTTTTCCATTGTCGCGGGGGGCGCGAAGCTTCTTCCACTGGCAAGCACCTCATCCGTCGGACGTTCTCCCACTTTCATGGTCAGCGTCTTTTTCTCGCCGTTGCGTAAAACGGTGACTTCAACCTCGGAGTCGACCGGCGTCCGCGCGACGATATTTCGGAGGTGATTGACGTCTCGAATCTTTTGGCCGCGATATTCGAGCAGCACGTCTCCCCGTTGCAATATTCCGCCCGCGGATGGACCCTTTTCATTCACTTCACTGATCAGCACCCCACCCCGATGGGATTCCGGCAACTGAAAAGACCGGGCCAGGGCCGGACTCAACTCTTGAATCGCGATCCCCATCCACCCTCGTACGACGCGTCCGCTCTTGATCAGGCTGTCCGTAATATTCTTGGCAATATCAACGGGAATGGCGAACCCAATCCCTTCCGAGCCGCCGGTACGCGAGAAAATGGCGGTATTGATACCGACAATTTCACCCGCCATGTTCACAAGGGGGCCACCGGAATTGCCGGGATTGATCGGCGCGTCAGTCTGAATAAATTCCTCGTATTCCGTGATTCCGACGTTTTCCCGTCCCATCGCACTGATAATGCCCATTGTGACGGACGACTTCAGGCCAAAGGGGCTCCCCACGGCCAGGACCAGATCGCCCACCCTGATCGTCTCGTGTGGACTCCATGAAATGAACGGGAGATTTTTTCCTTCGATCCTGATTACGGCCAAGTCCGTTTTCGGATCTGTCCCCACGACTTTCGCGGCAAATTCCTTTCCATCAAAGGTCGTCACCCTAATGTCCGTGGACTCTTCCACGACGTGATTGTTGGTCACGATGTATCCTTCCGGACTAATGATGACACCGGATCCGGCACTCATGCCGGGAGGCCCAAACGGTGGCCGGCCGGGAGGACCGGGTGGCGGCATGGGAGGACCGGGTGGTCCGGGCGGGCCTCCAAAGGGGCCCGGGGGCAACCGTCTGGGTCCCCTGGGGCTGGCTGATTCTGCAACCGCGACGTTCACCACGGCGGGTTGCACTTTCGCGACGATGTCGGAGAATCCCTTGCTAAAGGCCTCGGGCACCGTTGCCGACGCCGGCCGGGACGGAAAAACGGCCATGATCCCCATGAAGGCCAGGACGGCGAGACCGACTGAAAATTTCCCCTTGCGACACCCGTGTAAAGTTTCCATAATCATAAAGTTTATCCTTTAACGTTAATGGCTCAAATCAGCACCCCCGCGAGAAACAGATCGGACCGGATTCCCTCGCCGTTTCCCGGAAAGACAGCTACAATTAACAGATTTTACACTAATCCCTTTTTGCTGTTCAAAGGCAAATCAAGAACGCGTTAAAAGAGAGCGGGAACAAAGGAGGGGAATCGGACGCGAAGCTTGAGCAAATGACTGTTCAACTCATAGACCTTTAACCAGATGCGCGCCCTGACCTTACGTTCCGGCTTGGAATATTGCGAGCAGTACCCCATCCCGGCACCAGCCGGCGTTGAAGCCGTCGTTCGGGTCATCCAGGCGGGGATCTGCGCCACGGATCTGCAATTGGTACAGGGCTATATGGGCTTTCAAGGGGTACCGGGACATGAATTCGTCGGAATCGTCCAAGAGGCCCCGCACCATCCGGACCTCATCGGAAAGCGGGTTGTCGGTGAAATCAACGCGGCCTGCCTGGTCTGTCCGGTCTGCCAAGCCGGACGACCGACCCATTGTCCACGTCGAACGACCCTGGGCATCGACCGCCGGGACGGAGCCTTCGCCGATTTTCTCTCCCTGCCTGCAGAAAATCTCCACCTTCTTTCCGATGAGATCACCAACGATCAGGCTGTCTTTACCGAACCCCTTGCCGCTGCCTGTCAAATTCTCGAACAGGTTCCTATCGACGCAACGGACCGGGTTCTGGTCATCGGTGATGGAAAACTGGGGTTGCTATGCGCCCAAGTCCTGCATCGTACCAGATGCCGCTTGACGGTCCTGGGACGTCATCAGGAAAAATTGCAGATCCTTGTCGCTCGCGGCATTCACACCAACCAGGATCCCGCCTCGCTTTCTCCAGGATTCGATATCGTGATCGAGGCTACCGGCACACCCGATGGGTTCGCATTGGCTCGTGAATACGTTCGTCCCCGGGGAACTATCGTGCTCAAATCAACCTACCATGGGCAGACCGCCGTGGACATGACTTTACTCGTGGTTCATGAAATCACCGTGGTAGGCTCACGGTGCGGCCCGTTCCCGCCGGCGATCGCGTTGCTCCGGGAAAACGCCGTTGACGTGCAGTCGCTCATCCACAAGCGCTTTCCGATTGAACAAGCCGCCGACGCCTTTGCCTACGCGGCAACCAAAGGCGTGTTGAAGGTGCTCCTAGAAATGACTTAGTTGCACCTTGTAAATGGGGTCATGTAATGCGAATAAACAACACATTTTTTTGGGGGCTGTCCTGGCTAAGCAAAACGTTTAGAATAGCCAAGTGTATATCCGCTGGACTCGGTTAAGTCCCCACAAACAAGGGGCCCTCCTAAAGCTGTTCGTCGCTGGGGCCACGGCGCGGGCAGCCGCAGAGATCATTGGGGGCCATCGCAACACGGCGGCTGGGGTCTACCTGCGGCTGCGTAAGCTCATCGCGGGCAAATTGCCGAGCTATCGCTTGTCGGGGAAAGTCGAGGCCGACGAGAGTTATTTCGGCGGGATTCGCAAGGGCCGACGCGGACGCGGAGCCGCAGGCAAAGTCGTCGTCTTCGAGCTGTTGAAGCGGGGCGGGAAGGTCTACACCGCGATGGTCCCGACCGCCCACACGGCCAATCTCCGGCCGATTATCCGGCAGCACGTGCAGCCGGACAGCATCGTGTACACCGAGGCCTTTCGGGCTTACAATGCGTTGGACGTCAGTGAGTTTCACCATCTACGGATCAACCATTCCAGCCGCTTTGCCGACCACGACAAACATATCAACGGCCTTGAGCACTTCTGGAACCAGGCAAAGCGGCACTTGCGGAAGTTCAACGGCTTCAAACCCGAGAATTTTTACTGGTTTTTGAAGGAGTGTGAATGGCGCTTCAATGGAGCCAATCATCAAGCCCTGCTTCAGCAGCTTAGATCCTGGTATAAACACGCCTACCACTAGCCCTTAGCTAGGACAGCCCCTAAAGTTGAGTGAAAGGGATCTTAAGCTTTCCTACCAAGGATGCAGTTATCGCCTCCAGATGTTTCCTAGCGCTTCTTCCTGCCTTTCTATCTGCGCATGACAGCCTTGAAAGCAAAACACCTGACATGGAAATTTCCTTCCTCTTCGGCTTACACGATAACGATACAGTGCATTATTCCTTCCAGATAAATATCAGATGATCGGCGTATATCCTGCAAAATCAGCAGATAATACTAGAGTAAAGACAGTTTACTTTTTACCAGAATGCCGCTTCGCAATGGATTCATCTCGTCCATAGAATTCATCTGCTGTGATGTCCATATTTCGGATAATCGTCTTCATGCGATCGATCGAATATTCTCCACTAATTAATTGGACTGTAATAACCCGACGTTTTTCATTAATCGTCCCTCCCCACTGCTCATGATCCCCGCGCGTACGTTTTCGTACAAAGCCAAATGCTCTAAGCACGCGCCGGAGTTCATCAGGCGTGAGGGGAAGATATTTTTTCGAACCCATTAAGAGGAGAGCGCAAGACGGATAGGGACAGGCTCTTCAAAGACATGAAAATTCACAACATTGCGAATTTTTGTGACATGTTTGACGAAATAATAGAAAAGACGATGCGACAAAGAAGCCGGACGGCGCAGTAGTACTTCAAAAGATGATCGATTGTCCGCGTCCATCACGGTTTCCAAATAACCAAGAATGGCATCCTCCAATGAAGATTTCACGGCTGGAAGCGTTTCTGCTTCAGCGTCAATATTGAGGTCAATACACATGGCATACCATTGACCATTCGGCATTTGTTTAGCATAACATCGCAAAAAGAGCTTTTCTGTTCGCATGCCGAACCTCTCCTAAAGTTTACTTTCGATGCAGACAGGGGTAGTGAACAGCAGATAAGCTCAGGATGTCAAGGCGTTGGCAACGACTTGAGGACTCTTTACTGCGATCCGTAACAAGGCGCGGGCCGGTCCCTCCGGTTGCCGCCGCCCTTGTTCCCAGTTCTGAAGTGTCGCCAAGCTGACGCCAATCATCAGGGCGAATTCTTGCTGAGATTTCTTTAACCGGGTACGAATTGCCTGCACGTCTTCGGGCCTAACATCGGTCGTCCGTCCAGGCTTCAGTTGCCCTCGACGAATAGCTCCTGCCTGTTTCACACTTGTCACCAAGCGATCAAAGTCCTTTTGCTTCACTCGAATTCCTCCTTGATCAGCCGTCGCAAGGTTGCCAATTGCTTGGGGGTAAGCAGACTAGGCAATGGTATAGTACTTGCAACTTCTGGAGTGACAGCGATTTCCTTTTTCTTCTAAGTCACATTCATCTCTTGTCAAAGTGATCTGTGTACGCAACAATAGGCGTGAGGCTGGCGTAGCTCAATGGCAGAGCAGCGGTTTTGTAAACCGCTGGTTGGAGGTTCGATTCCTCTCGCCAGCTCCATTTCTTCTTCCTTTGCTTTTCGAGATTTCCTTAGTTCATCAATCTTTTATTCCACGTTTTTCATGCCCTCTCACCCCAGCCCTCTCCCACCTTGGGGAGAGGGTGAAATTAGTGCCATAAGATCGCGCGGCGACAACGAAACCCAGAAACAAAAGTAAAGACACTGGATCCTCGATTACAAATGTCGAGGATGACAGGAAACGGAAAGACGCTGGAGCCCCGATTAAGAACGTCGGGGATGACGGAAAGGCGAAGGCCCCCTCACCCCAGCCCTCTCCCACCTTTGGGGAGAGGGAGTGGTCACGAAACCGTCACGGTCATTTCAACGCGGTCGAGGGGATTGTCGCGACCATCACGCTTGACGTTGACGACGCGATCAACGACTTCCAGCCCGCTGACGACTTCTCCGAATGCCGTATATTGACCGTCGAGAAACAGCGAATCGGCTACGCAGACAAAAAACTGTGACCCTGCGCTGTCCGGGTCCTGGGCCCGAGCCATCGAGAGCACGCCCCGTTTGTGTTGCCTGTTGTTGAACTCAGCCTTGATGTGATACCCGGGGCCACCCATCCCATGATTGGAGCGGTCGGAGTTTTTGCTGTTGGGATCGCCGCCTTGGATCATGAATCCGGGTATGACTCGATGAAACGTGGTCCCGTCGTAGAACTTTTCCGCTGCGAGTTTGCAGAAATTCCTGGCATGATTCGGAGCCACGTCCGGATAAAATTTCAGGACAATGTCTCCCCAGGATTCGCCCTGAGACGACACGGCAATGGTGGCACGGGTGTTGGTGGTGACCTCGATCATGTCGGACATACGTTCTCCTTTCAAAAATAGGGTCGGGGCATCGCGTCATGAATGCCCAGTTTTTCGCTGATATTAACCCAATGATTGCCGGCGTCCTGACTGCGAAAGGCACCTGCGTTGGTTCCGGCGTACAACTCACCCTCCGAAGAGGCCATCAAGACCTGAATCGACAACTCGGTCAACCCGTTATTCACCGGCACCCATTCGGAATTTTGAAAATTATTCTTGAAAATCCCTCGACCCGTGGCGACGTACAACACCGCCCCCGTGGCGATGATGCCGCGAATCGAATCATTCGGCAGCGAACGACCGATCGGCTGCCACGTCTTCCCTGAATCCTTGCTGCGATACACACCTCCATCCTGGGTGCCCACGTACACATGTTGTTGAGGACTGATCGTCGTCACACGAATATACGTATGGATCAGATGTTCCTTGGGATCCACCAGCGGATCACCCACTTTTTGCCATCGAACTGTGCCATGTTTCGTTGCATCGACCTGATACAGTCCTTGGCCGGCGGTACCGGCGAATAATTGGGACGTGTTCGTCATTGCCATGCTTGCAATGAGCATTTGCTCGAGACCGGATGCAACGGAAGACCACTTTTGAGCGGCTTCGCTCCACTGATAGACGCCTTTCCCCGTGCCCGCATAAATCGTCCCATGATGAGTCAGGAGGGATTTGACCTCCACGAGTCTCAAGCCGGCTTTGATTGATTCCCAAGTTTTTCCATCTCCTGTTGTCCGAAAGACACCGCCGCGTACCGTCCCGGCATATACCGTCCCGTTCTCATCAGCACTCAAACAGAGAATAAAGCGATCCCCCAAACCGCCGTTGATCGATTCCCACGTCTCACCGTAGTCGTCGCTGAAAAACACCCCGAACCCGAACGAACCGGCATAGAGCACTCCCCCGCCCGTCGTCGCCAAGGCCTGGATACTCGGCGGCACGCCGCCGTCGCGTTCAAATGGATTGGGATGCCCCCGGTCTTCAGCTAAACAGGGAACGCCTCCCAACGCAATGATGAGGAGAAAGAAGGATACTACGCGGAATGACACGTGCGACGTCACGAGGCAACCCTGAACTGGTACGTTTGTTCAGGACACACGATGACCCGCCGTTCCGGTTGGCAATGACGTCTCGTCTTCGTGGTCGTCGCTGTCTTCTTTTTCAGGTTCGAGAGGAGTGCGGCCAAAGATCCTGGCGCCCCAAACGCCGATTTCATATAACACGATCAGTGGAATGGCCATGAGGAGCATCGTAAACAGGGTGGCATCGGGCGTGATGACCGCCGACAGGATCAGCGCCAACATGGCCGCATGCCGGCGGTATTGCGCCAGGCGCGCGTGAGATACCAGCCCCGCTCGTGCCAGGAGAGAAAGCGCCAACGGAATTTCAAACGCAAACCCGAACGCGATCAGGAACTTCACGTTGAAATCCACGTAAGTACCGACGGCCAATTCGGGTTTGAGTTCACGCTCCAGCCCGAATGAAACAAAAAAATCAATCACCAGAGGGAGAATCACTAAATTGCAAAAGACCAGACCCAGCACGAAAAAGCCGGTGGCGAGCAGAAACAGGGGAATACCCCAGCCTTGTTCTCCGGGCAACAAGGCCGGTTGAACGAATTTCCAAAATTGATAAAGGATGACGGGCAGGCTGACCACGATTGCGGCGAGAAACGAGATCTTGATCGACGCAAACAAGGCTTCAGCCGGGCCATAAAACAACAGATCATCCGCAAAAGGCCGCTTGAACCATTCAATCAAATCGGCAGAAATTGAAAACGTCGCGACAAACGCCACCATAATCGTCACCCCGACGATAATCAGCCGACGCTTCACGTCACGGATATGGCGAGTAAACGGATGGACGAGTGTGGCCATTGCCTGTTGCGGAACGGTGAACCTAGAACCGCCGATTATGCGTTACGATGCTGCGGTTTTTTGTTGCTCGTTCCGGCATTCGCGGATGAGCATTGCCATGCGGTCCTTCTTGCCCAACTTTTCTTTCTGAATCTGTTTTTTGAGGACTTCTTCTTGAGGAGTCAGGATATGATTTTTCAACAATTCCTGGAGTTGCGCGTCCAATTGATGATGAGCCTCCTGGAGTTCACGAAAATCGGCATTGGTGTTACGGAGGTGTTCGGCAATTTGGTCATCAGTCAGCATGAGACCCCTCCTTTGTCAAAATAAACAGTCAATAAGTGAATAGGATCATTGAAGATTTTCCGCCAACTGCAATTGCATAAGAATAGCATCCTCATCCGGGTTCGTATAGTAGGACCGGCGGCAGCCATATTGCCGAAATCCCAAAGCCTGATACAGCTTCAGGGCCAGGCAATTACCGGCCCGGACTTCCAGAAGGGCCCGTGTCGTTCCTTGAGTCATCCCCTCCCCTATGGCATGCCGGACCAGATGGCTCGCGATTCCCCGGCGCCGGCAATCCGGTCGCACTGCCAGGTTCATCAGGCGCAACTCCTCAAAGACCACCCAGTAACAGATATACCCCAGAAGCCGATTTGCGGGAGGCCCCTCGCTATGACAAAAGGCTCCGAGAAACCGGCTGAAGGGATTTCCCAGGAACTCTGCTTCAAACATCCCCCTCGTCCAGGGCGCCGAAAACGATTCCTGTTCAATGGCGAGGGCGTCGTCCAAATCCCGGGAATGGAACGGGTGAACGTGAAAATCGAGACGAGATGAGGTTCGGGTCACCATCGTGCGATAATCAGGGCAACGGGCGCCGTCTTTTGAGGTCCCATTGGACTTCCGCTTCCGAACGTTGAACATAATGCGGCGCGATAACGGAGCCGGCGAATTTTCCGGCTTGAAAAGCGTCCAAACTCGCCAGCCCGACGTGGTAGGCAGACGGATTCATCGACTCCGCCGCGCCACAGATGGCACCATCGCCCAACGCTTCCATGATCACGCCCTGATGACGCAACCATCCCTCTCCAAACAGGACCGTGGGCCGGTGAATCGAATCCATCATCTCCCGAATCGTGCCAACCCGATCTTCCAGTAACCGAACCACGCATCCGTTTTTCCATTGAAACTGGGCCCAATACACTTCATTGGTTCGGGCAATCAGCACGGGACACACGGGGTGCACGGAAGTTCGATGACTCCATGCCATCGCTTCCAGCGTCGGCACGATGACAAGGGGCAACCCCGTGACAGTTCGGAATCCTACCATAGTCGAAAGACCCACGCGCAAACCCGTAAAAGACCCGGGACCTGCGGAAACGGCAAGGCCCTCTATGACGGAGAACGGGCATTGCAGCGAGGCCAGGAGGGTTTGAATGGCAGGGAGCAGGGAACTGGCGTGGGAGGAACAGTCTTCCTGATTCTGTTGCGCCAATAATACCGTTCCATCCATGAGCGCCACACTCTGGTACCGTGTGGCGGTTTCAACGACGAGGAGTTTCATTGGCGTCCCAAAGATTCGCGGCAGCACCCGGATGACATGCCTGTATCACGGAAGTGCAAACTCGTTTCCGGACACCGGAACATTGGCCACAAGCTCAGAAAACTCCAATGTGATCGATCCCGACGTCACGTATTCTTTCACTTGAACCAAAAAGGGTAGCACCACCGCTTGCTCGTGCGATCCCACGTTGCGAAAATCCGAAGCCGTAAGGGTTACCAACAATTTCCCCTCCGATGTGAGATATTCAATAGCTTGAATCAGAGCTGAATGCCGATCCACCCACACGTGTTGCAGAAAAGATTTATTCCGACCATTCTCAGGAGACATGGACACGGTATATCGATAGGCCGTTTTCGCAACCTGAACCTCGCGAAACTGTTCTGCCGTCCATCGCATTTTTCCAAGAAGAAGATCTATGGCACGCAAACTTAATTGAACAGGGACGCTGAGAGCCCCAAGACGACGAAAATCCGGCACGTGCCCGACCACGGGGTTCGGACGGTCTGGCGTACGCAGTGCATACGATTGTCCGTGCAACAGGAAATCGAAGACCGTACCACCGAATTGTGTAAACCCTTTCAAGCGAATCGATCGTGGTCGTTGGTACAACAGAGTTCCTTGAATGCGGTATGAAAACGGGGAAAACGACCCTTGAACGTCGGCCTGAAACAATCCCTTTAAACTTGTCACGTTCGCCTCACGGGCGTGGAGGGCCGCAAGAACTTCTTGGGGAGTCAGCGCGGGTCCAGGCGCGACCGGCGGTGATGGAGCACGACCGGCGCACGCGCCAAGACTGAGGAACAACACCCCGCCGGCAACCCACGAGAAGAACGAACTCCTGAAATACGACACGTACCGGTCCCTTCAACAGATGGATGCTACGATGCTGACGTCACCACGTGAGCAAACACTTCACCGACTTCGTGCACCCCATAGAGCTCAATCCCCGGGTTACCCAACTGCTTGGTTATATTCCCCTGAGGCAATATGCACCGTTGAAAACCCAGCTTCATGGCTTCACGAATTCGCAAATCGACTTGACTGACGGGACGGATCTCCCCTCCCAAGCCGACTTCCCCAATGCAGCACGTCTGCCCGTCGAGCGCATGGTCGCGAAAACTGGAGACGATGGCCGCGACGATACCCACGTCAATCGCGGGCTCATCGAGTCGAAGCCCCCCCACCACGTTGAAATACACGTCATGGCCGGACAGGTGTAACCCCAATCGTTTTTCGACCACGGCCAGCAACAGCGCCACACGATTCAATTCTATACCATTGGCCATCCGCTTGGGCATCGCATACCCCGTGGCCGTGACCAGGGCTTGCAGTTCGACCAGAATCGGGCGACTTCCCTCCAGGCTCGACACCACGACCGACCCCGTACTCCTCGCGGGCCGACCCGCTAAAAACAGTTCGGACGGATTGGCCACCTCCTGTAACCCTCCATCGTTCATTTCAAACACGCCGATTTCATTGGTCGCCCCGAACCGATTCTTCACGGCTCGCAGAATACGGTAGGCGTGGCTCTTGTCGCCTTCGAAATACAGGACGGTATCCACGATATGCTCCAGCAATTTGGGACCGGCAATCATACCCTCCTTCGTCACGTGTCCGATGAGGAAAACCGGCACGCCCGTTCGTTTGGCGTACCACATGAGCTGGCACGCCACTTCCTGCACCTGACTGATCGTTCCGGGAGCGGACGTCACCTGGTCGGTGTGGACGGTCTGAACGGAATCCACCACCAAAGCCGTTGGACTCAGGGTGTCTGCGACTTTGAGCACGCCTTCGAGAGACGTCTCCGTCAGAATGTACAACGAGGAACTCAGTACGCCCAAACGATCGCCGCGCATTTTGATCTGTTGAGCGGATTCTTCACCCGTCACATAGAGCACCGGCGGATTGAATTGTTCCAACCCATGCAAGGCCTGAAGCAGTAAGGTGGTTTTTCCAATGCCGGGGTCGCCGCCGACGAGAACGATGGAGCCGGGGACGACGCCACCGCCGAGGACGCGATCGAGTTCGGTCAACCCGGTGGCAAACCGGACCTCCTTGGTGACGGCCACTTCGTTGATCGGCATCGCAGATTCTCTGTCGCCAACCGCTCTCTGGCCACGGTGTCGAACAGTGCTCTCCTCTTTCAGGGAATTCCACTGGCCGCAATCCGGACAACGCCCCGCCCACCGCGGCGTTTGACCACCACATTCCTGGCAGACGAAAATCGTGCGCGGTTTACCGGTCTTCATAAGACGTCGGCCTTGTCGAAGAATCGTCCGAAGTTATAATTGTTTCCTGACTTCTTTCCATGAGTTGACGATTTTGGCACGTCGCGGGTATTTCTTTTTTTCCCTGGGATCGGGGAAGATCACCGTCTTGATCCGGTTTTTTACCAACGTTTGTGCAAATTCCCGCGTTCGTCCGATACCGGCTTCCAGGTTATCCCATCCGCCCTCTTTTAATTTTTCCATAAATGCCAACAAAGCCTTGGCGTCCTGGGGAACCATTCTCGTAATCCCGACGGGAAATTCGTGCCGCCTCAACCATTCACGGGTTTCGTGCAGAGCCGTACCCTGGTGTTCATGCACATAGATCACGTTGTAATAAAATTCGGCCAACTTCGACAGCTCATGCGCGGCATTCTCCTGAGGCTTTCCCAATGCCCCAAGGCTCCCGACGCCGGGAATGATCGGCAACGGGATCGAACCATCCTTTTGAAGAAGAGTGGAAAAGTCCACCAATAAAATCGGACGCCGGCGTTCCCAGGACGCCAGGTTTCCGTTCCCTGCCACGGATTCGACGCGTGGGCTGGATTCAACGGTCGCGACAATCTTGTGATTGCCCCGCATGTGGGTCTTGAATTCCAGGAAGGCCCGGCCATCTCCGCCGGTGAGCGCCGTACCGGCATGCTGGCCCTGAATGGTAAAGGTAATGGTCTCACCTCCCAAGCCTTTGTTGCCCAATAACCCTTTTTCAATCAAGGTAGCCTTCAACGTCACGGAAGTCCCCGGTCGAGCCAGGACGTCCTCGACGATCAGGTGACCCTTCACTTTATCCTGTGCTGTAATCGTACCGGGAATGAGAAGAAAGCCGATCAAGATCGACCAGACGAAAGGAAAAACTCCGCTCACGAGGAAAATCCTAAAGAACGACGTACCACAGACCTGCCAAGCTTAGAATCACTTTCAAGGGATAATGTAGCACGTCGATCTGGGACAGATCCAGCCGGGGTTTCTTACACTCTTTACCCGGCCACTAGCCAAGTCGACGCTTTCGAAGTTCTTCCCGATAGGTCTTCTCGTACAGCACGTCCCATTCCGAGGAGCCTTCGGGAATCCGTCTGGAGTAGGAGTTCAGGCGGGATCGAACCAACTGATGGATGTGCTCCTCGGCTTTCATCGACTCCGTCAGGAGGCATTTGATTTCTTTCAACGCTTGAGAGGAAGCGCCACGCAACGTCCCTTCAGGCGTCTCTTGAAGAGCCTGAAGAATCACGTGAGAAAGATGCGTCTGCTTGTCGTCGGATAAGAGGGACTCCATACGGCAACGTGTTTAGTGGTTCAGTAATTCGTTGACCATTCCCGCTATTGTCTTCCCCTCCTTTGTAAGGAGGGGTGAGGGAAGGTAGAACGTAGGGCCATTCGCCCCTACAGGATCAACCCGCGCTCTTTGACCAACTTGTTTTTCACCATGATGAACATCTTCTGATAATCCGATCGACCGCTTTGAAACTCCGCGTCATAATGTTTCAACAGGGCCCGAATTTCCGCATGAAGCCGGTCTTCCACGGAAAGCTCGTCGGTGACGGCTTTCCGGACGTCATGGATCAAACGTTCTTTCGACCCGGCAATCTCCAAAAGCCCTTGTTCCTGCAAGCGCTCGACGACAGCCGTTGCCAGCAATCGAATGCGCTCCTCGGTCACTCGCATCCCGTTATGAAGCAACCTTTTCGACTTTCATCATCGTGGCGCCGACGGCTCCATGAAGCACCGTTGGATCTCCGATCAACCGTCCGACGACGTTGACCCGATCCGCCGGGACCGGGTCTTCCCCAATACTCATGGGGGTTCGTCCAAAAAAAACAGCCAACATGCCCCCAAGCCCCCAATACGCGACGTCTCCCACTTTCACATTCGTCGTCGCGGTTTCACGGTAGTCCTTGACTCCGGGAAGCCGGCAATAAAATTCCTCTCCCCATTGGTTCACCTTGGCTTCAACCGGCAAGGCGTCGTAGATGGCCTGCGCCGTGCGCGTCGGTTTCAACTCCACTTCCACGGCAACGCCGCCAACCGTCATTTTAATCCGCTTTGGTTTGTCGTCCATCAGCAAGTTCTCCCCATATTTCGATCGCAAGCCCCGGAACGCAGGTAGAAAGAAATTTGTCCACCTTATCTCTGCCACGAGCGAATACGGTGCTCCATCTTCTCATTTGATATCACATGGCCCTCTCGGGAATCCGTAAGACCACGCTCGATCATGCGTTCGAACGTAAGTTCGCGCAGGATTTCCTCATAAGTTGCGTCATCCGGCTGCGACTCGATTACTTCCTTCATCTTCTCTTTCGCTATTGCCATAAGATCTCTCCTCTACGTAAGACATCATGTTGCAAATCAGACGCCGAAAAGTGAAGTGAACTGGGCTTGCCCTGTTAGCTGCTGCTTCTATCAAACTCCAACAGGCCGGCTCGTTGATAGAGTTCAGCTAAAGCCTCCTCCGCTTTTTCATACATGCCTTGCAGTGTTTTGTCTTTCCTGATAAGCGGGTGGCTGCCAAGAAATTGATACATGTAATCTAATGCGACCGACGCCCGATCCATGAGTTCGAAATAGTGGCCATCATTGATGGCATCGCCCGTATCGTCAGAAACGAGGGTTGCCCCTTCGTCTGTTTCTTTTACTTCAAGTATAGGACGACGGAACGCATGGAGAAAATACCTGATGTCTTCTCTGAGTTCCTCAGCCGTTTCACCCATAGGCGCAACTGGTGCTTGTGTCCAACCTTCTATGCCGCCGTCCTCCCGGTAATACACCTCGTGGACTTGATACGCCACCGAGTCTGGTTCGGGATGATGCTCCCTGATGACTCTGTAATTCCAGTGTGACATTGCTTTTCGGGTAACGCTAAACGTAGCGGCGGCTTACTCGTCCGCTGAAGCGCTTTGTTGTACAATACGGCACTTCTCGTAAACAAACTCAGGATCAAGATCAGCGCCAGATTCCCATGCAATTGTGTCAAACGAGACATGAACTGTCTCGAAGACGCTTGGATTTTGTATTTTTTTAAAAACCCCAAGATTTAAGTAAGGCTTCATATCCAGTAATCCGCCCTCTCCATTATCAAAAACTATTGACAAGATGTAATCTTCTCGACACTCAACAGATACCACAGCACGGTGCATCAGATTGTCCTCATTGTAATGGTTGAATCTTAAATGGTTCTTCGTCATTCATGACGAGTTCCCAATTTGCCACAAGATCTTCATGGTGCAGCTCTGCCCAAGCCAAAACTAATTTCGTCTGCTTTTTTGGCAACGTGCCGTCAATAATCTCACAAGTGCGAATATCAACCTTTGCTTTATGTTCAGCGTAATAAACATGAAAGTGAGGCGGAGGGTGCTCGCCAGCCCCGCATAGCCGGTCCGTGTGAAGCACCGGGTCAGACGACATAGCCCCACTTGCGAAAGGTAGCTTGAAGTTCCGGATCGTCTCGAAATGCCTGATAATAGATATATTCCGGTGCCAGATCCGTTCCGTTGGACCACACGATAGTCTGAAGTTCTTCGTCAACCCGAAACTTCCTGAACACATCTGGATCCTTCAATGACTCGAACGCCGGTCCTTCGAGGGCTTCCGTGAGGTCCGCGATACCTTCGCGTCCGTCGTCGAAACCTACTTCTACCCGGTAGCCGTCGAGAGGTTTTGCATGAGTCACATGGAGAAAGATCGAATTATTCCAAAGGTTCGATGGGATTCGGAGCCTCTTTTCTACGACACCTTTCCCAGCTGTCCAAAAGTTCATCCTTATGTAGCTCGTACCACTCTATCACATGTCGAAGTGCCCGTTTTGGAAATTGTCCCTCCACAAACACCCGTGTGGATGTGAACGATTATCTCATACTCGCCATACTTCGCGTGAAAATGCGCGGGAACATGATCATCCCAAAACATGGCGATGACAATTCCGAGAAATCTACTGATAACCGGCATGTTGTTTTCTACACACGACCATCATCGCCTAATATCACCACCGGCAGGGAAAAACAAAACGATACGGCAGTTTTTCCTACCCGAGCACATGTAATTGTTGGGCTCTATTTTGCTATTATCGATAACTCTGACGATTTGAAAGTGCTCTTGCATTTGACAGTAGTCTTAGGCAAGCCCTCGCTCTGGCTTGTTATGATATGCGCTTCCACTATTGTGATGTGGACCAACTGTTTTCCAACATCACTAGGTCTGCCTTTTGTTTGATAGTCTGCCTCGTGACTAAAAAGCCCATTTAGCACCCTTTCTGCGGCTTCCCTTTGTTCTTTTTCATCCCAAGTAAAGTCCACGAATGCACCTTTTAGCTTCTTCAAGTTTTCTGTGCATTCGTCTTGTATGCCGTTGCCATAAAACATCCCTAAAAGAACAATCCTGTTTTCGTCCCAATCGTATCGCGCCCAACCACCCGTGTAATATGTTGAGAAAAGTGGGGGCTGGACGTTATTGAGATTCTTGAAGGATTCCATTTTCTTACCCGCCTGATATATACCCCAGTCCATTAGGGACATAGGTTCAGACATTAGATATTCTGGCGTTTCCGTCGGCTCTCCCGATGCAACTACTGGCAGCATCAGAACAAGCAACAATATGATTCGCGATCTCACAACTATCTCCAATTAGCAAAGATTACTAGTAATGAGTTCTTCGGTAAATTCTATCGTTGTCTTTACGTCAGATATATCAAATTCATCCCACTGAGCATGTGTTGCTTTAGTTCTCACATGTGCGGCGACTCGTGCCCTTTTTGCTTTGGTCTCATTAAAAATCCCTTGCTTTGATAATACCGATATGAGTTCGTCCAATTTGTGCCCTTTTTCTTCGATGTCATGATTCCGGCAAATTGTACGCAAGGCATCTTCGAACACGACACCGGATATGACACCTGATTCTTTTGATAAGTTTTGCTCTGCATATTCTTTGGCGTGATCAAGAAAATCATCAAAAACTACAGCTCTTGTCTGATTTTCAATTGATGAAATTAAGCCGTTATCAATATCACTCAATAGTGATTCAAGCATTGCAGCGACTGCACCAACAGAGTCAGGAATTCGCAAGCCACGATCAGTAGAACAGATTTTGTCGATGGCAGTTTTGTAGGGATTTGACGATGACGCTAAAACCCAATGGGCTAAATTGTGAGCTGAGGCAAGCCATGCCTTACAAGCTTGACTATGTTGGTCGTTCAGAATCTGACCGTGTCTATTACCAAGTTTCAAAGTTGCAGATGAACTAATGAGTTTATCAAATTTATTCCGAATTTTTTCTTCGAGAGCCATATGTTTAACCCTCACGCTTAACGCTCGGCATCAGCGGCGGCGTTACCCGTCCGCTGAAGTGCTTTGTTGTACGATGCGGCACTTTTCGTAAACAAACTCAGGATCAAGGTCAGTTGTAGGTTGAATTAGCGTAGCGTAATCCAACAATTCTATGACTAGCGGTTGTCCTGAGCGAAGCAAGATGTCGGGTTACGCTTTGCTAACCCGACCTACATCACTCATTTGTTCATCTCCTTGAATTTCCCGGTGACCGACTGTAGCGTGTTGCCGAATGCGAGCGCAAGAAACAGGAGGCGTACGACTCAGTCATGCTTGAATGTTCGTTCATTTTTCTGAAGGGTATCGGAGAGACCACGGAACGGCGTCTGTGGGCCGACGGCATGGCCCACTGGCGGCAATTTCTTGAGACTTCCACCGCCTTGGGCATCGGTTCCGCACGAAAGGCTCTCTATGATCGTGAAGTTGCAGAAGTGTGGGAAGATTTCCAAAGTGCGCAATGGCGCACGGTCGCCAAGCGGTTCAAGGCAACGCATCAGTGGCGACTGTTCGAAGCCTTTCGCGCGCGGACGGTGTTTTTGGACATCGAAACCAACGGGTACCCGGCCGGAGAAGGCGAGATCACCATGGTCGGCTTGTACGGCAACCACTCGATGACCACGCTGGTTCGTCACCAAAACCTGACGCAGGATCGCTTGCAGGAAGAACTGTCCAAGTACGATCTGATCGTGACGTTTTTCGGATCGGGGTTCGACCTGCCCTATTTGCGGATGAGCTATCCCAGACTGGATCTCTCCCACGCCCATTTCGACCTGTGTTTCGCCGCCAGACGATTAGGCTTGCGGGGCGGGTTAAAACGCATCGAAGCCGAACTCGGGCTGGCTCGCTCCGACGACCTGCAAGGCCTGGATGGCTGGGACGCCGTCAATTTATGGCACGCATGGCAAGCCGGAGACGAGCAGGCCGGCGACACGCTGCGTGCGTACAATGAGGCGGACGTCCGCAATCTCGATCCGCTTGCCGAATATCTGTATCAGGCCCTTCGGGCGCGGCAGGGCCCCAGACGCGATTGATTATGGACCACACGGTACGATGGCAGGGAGCCGGCATGACGCACGTCGGCCGTGTACGTCCCGCGAATCAGGACGCCTTTCTGGCCTCGAATGAACTGGGACTGTGGGTTGTTGCCGACGGCATGGGCGGACACGCAGGCGGAGACGTAGCCAGTCAAACAACAGTCGACGCGATTCGCGGCTTCGTGACGGAACGTGTGACACAAGGGCTGCCGGCCACGCATGAGATTCCCACGTTTTTACGGTCGGCGATCGGACATGCCAATGAAACCGTTCGGGCCTATGCCCGAGCCAACCCCGAATTTACCGGTATGGGAACGACCGTGGTACTGTTCTTTCTGCCGGTACCTTCCTCCCCTCTCGCCTGGATTGCCCATGCAGGTGACAGCCGGGCCTATCTCATTCGGAATCGACGGATTTCCGCATTGACCAGGGATCACACCGTGCTCGAAGAACGCATCCAACAAGGATTGTTGCCCAAATCAACACCGACCACTCACCCATACGGGCACGTACTCACCCGAGGCATCGGCGTCAGCCCTGCGGTCGAGGTCGACGTCTCGACGGTCGAACTTCAACAAACGGATGAGGTTCTCCTGTGCAGCGACGGCCTGAATAAAATGCTGAATGATGAAGACATCCTGGGCGTCCTGATGACGGTGCGGTCGCACCCACCGGAACAAAAGTGTCAGGCGCTCATTGATCAGGCCAATGTTCGGGGAGGCCGGGACAATACGACCGTGGTGCTGATCGCGCCGGTCGGATGAGCGCCGCCCGTCCTTTCCACTCTTCCTTCTGTCATCCCTGTCTGTGTTCAGCAATTCGTTGACAGATAAAGCCTCCCGATTGCTTTTTCTGTCATCCTTGCGAACGCGAGGATCCAGGGTCTTTCTCCTCGCAACCGCAGAAAAAACAACGACCCTGGATCCTCGATTAAAAATGTCGAGGATGACAGAAAGAGACAACAAGAAAACCGCCTGGATCCTTTAGAGATTGTCTGGATCCCCGATCGAGTCGGGGACAAGCGTCGAGGATGACAGAAAGAGGAACGTCCCCCTCACCCTGCTCTCTCCCGCCAGGGACAAGGGTTTTTACTAAAGCCGAGGTGGGACCCTACTTACGGAAGTCAGTACTGCCCGCCCAAAGGCTCGCACGTGATCCAGTTGGCACAACTCCATTCATAAAATTGTACGATCAGCCACAACAGCAATGGGATCGTAATCGATACCAGCATGGCAAAAAACAAGACGCGAACGGGCACCGGCAGTCTTTTAATCAGTGAGGATACCATCGATGATCGTTGACCTACGTCAACCCGTGTTTCTGCAGGTAGTCGCGGTCGATGACCGGAGTCGATTTTTCCGGCAACTTGCCGCTGTGTTGAAGCAGCCGCTCAACGTACTTGCCAATCAGGTCCGACTCCAGGTTGACGGCGTCCCCGGGCTGCTTGATCCCCAACGTCGTGACCTTGGCCGTGTGGGGAATAACCGCCACGGACACCCCCTGCTCCAACACGCTGTTGATCGTCAGACTGACCCCATCCACGGTAATTGATCCTTTGAGAATACAATACCGGAGAATGGATTCCGGCACTTCAAACGCCAGCAGCAACGTGTTGCCGGTTTGAGCACGCTCTCGAAGGATGCCGGTTCCATCCACATGCCCCGTCACGAGATGGCCGCCCAGACGGTCGTTCAGTTTCAAAGCCCGTTCGAGGTTCACGGTCGCACCTGCCGTGAGCATGCCCAGCGTGGTGAGACCCAGGGTTTCGACTGAGACGTCAATGGAAAAGTCCGTTTCGCCAACATCGGAAGCCGTCAGGCAGGCCCCCGAGACACTCACGCTTTCACCAGGCTGAAGACCCTTGAGAACGGTATTCGCCAGAATTGACAAGCGCGCGCCGGCAAGGCCCCGCACCAGGGACTTGATCACGCCCATTTCCTCGACGATCCCGCTGAACACGTTACTTGTCCTTGTCGTTGCCAAGAAACACCATGCGAAACACGACGATAAACACCACGATCAGGATGACGACTCCCGCCGCGGCCAGCAACCCAATGACGACGTCGCCCGTTGTCATTGCTTCTTCCATGCCCGGTTATCCTTTCTGTCGATACGCAACGGTCCCGTTAGAGACGCCCGAACCGCCGGCCGGTCGCTATCCAAAAACCTGCCGCCGTGATCACTTGCAGGCATCCGATGATGGTGAACGCCCCAGTATAACTGATCGCGACAACAAGCACACCTGCCAGGATCGGCCCGCCGGCGTGCCCGATGTCCATGATGGTCCCACGCAGCCCCATGCCGGCGCCGACGTTCTCGGCGTTTCCCAGATCCGCAATCATCGCGGCTGATGACGACGTAATGATGGCTTCGCCGAATCCGAATCCCGCCGCGCACAGGAGCAGCCACCCCAAATGGGAAGCCTGGGGAACGGCCATGATGGCCATGCCGCAAATCAAAAGACCAGAGACAATCAACGGTCGTCGCCCGACGTGATCCGATACGCGACCCATCACCGGCTTGGAGAGAAACGACGTGAACCCTTGTATTCCGAACAACAACCCACTCTCTGCCAAACTCAGCCCGATGGAAAGCCCGTACAACGGCAGGAACGCCATCAGGGTGCCGTTGGCCATCATCTTCGAGGCCTCCGCAACACTTGCCGCCACCATCTGAAGATGTCGCAACACGGTCCGCAAGCCTTGCAGCACGTTTGAAAGGAGCACCTTGGCCTCCAGCTTCACGGTACGCGACGGGACGGGATAGCGCCACCACAGCACCAGATACAACGCGAGCCCCGCCAGCCCGAACCCACCACCGGTGAGAAACGTTTCCGTATATCCGGCCGTATCGATGATCCATCCACCCAGCATCGGGCCCAACAGTGCTCCACCTTGCGCCGCGGAGGTATACCAGCCCAATGCCGCACCTCTCGTCGCGGGATACAATTCCGCCACCATGGCGAGGGCCAACGGCGTAAAAACGGCCGTGGCCAATCCGTGGACCACCCGCAACACCGTGAGAACTTCCAGGTTGGGCACCAACGGATAGACAAAAGGGGGTAAGGCAAACGCCAGGACGCCAATCAGCATCAGGCGTGACCGATTCACCAGATCGGATAACGTTCCAACGGGGAGCTTCAGCAGGATCCCCGTCATGGTCGACGCGGCGACAATAAACCCCACCGTGACCGGTCCGGCACCCAACGATTCGGCAAACGGAGCCAAGGCCGGCATGCGGACCAGATTGTAGCTGACAAAGGAACAAAACCCCACGCCACACAACAGCACGAAAATCGGGACGACGGTCATTGGTATGAAAATAACCTCCT
>JAAXIB010000019.1 GCA_012270585.1 Nitrospirales bacterium | reverse complement strand
ACGAATGACTGAACATTTACAATCCTCGACATTAGTAATCGAGAATCCAGGGTCTTTTCTTTTCCTTTCGTTTACGAAGAGAACAACCCTGGATTCCTGCTTTCACAGGAATGACAGATTTGGTGTTTCGCTTTTGATGACGAAGTGAAGGTTCAGGGCGGGTGTGGGTCTTGACTTTTTGAAGGCGGGACTTATCTGAACACGTAGAAGCGCTTCAATGGAAACAGAAAACGCAAACATGGATAAGAGGAGGTGTAAGATGTTGGTCAAATGGAATCCGTTTCAAGAACTCGAACGAACATTGGAGTGGTGGGGCGCTCAGCCGTTTCGGCGTCCGCAATGGGCTGATCCGCTGGCGTCAACGGTCAATTGGGTTCCACCGGTGAACGTCTATGAAGACAATGAAAACCTGTTTGTGGAAGCACAATTGCCTGGCATTGACATGAAGGACGTGAAGATCTCCGTGACCGATAACACGTTGCAATTTCACGGAGAACGGAAAAAGGAACGTACGGAAGACGAGGACAACTATCATTTCCGTGAAGCCCGGTATGGGGCGTTTGCCCGGAGCTTCTGTCTTCCCGATTACGTGACACCGGATCAGGCGACGGCGCGCTATGACAAAGGCGTGCTGACCGTGCAGGTTCCCAAGCGGGAAGAAACCAAGCCCAAATCGATCCCGATCGACGTCAAGGGCTAACGGGCACCCAATGAACGCGTTGAACGTGCCGGTGCCAATTCCCCCGCTCACTCCCCCTCTTGAGGGGGAGTCAGGGAGCCATGTAGGGGACGGCCTATGTGCCGTCCCGCAGGCGAACCGGTGGGGGGCTGAAAGAACTCAGGCCTTGCCCCGGCACGTTCGGGCCTGCCCTTGATCATCCGCATTCAATCCTCCCTTTCCCCTCACGGTTTCTTGTGAAAAATGTTTTTCTCGTTTAATCTGCCGCTCCTGACCGTGGCAGTCCCTTGAGGTCAATGCCAGGAGGAAGCGATTGATTGCCGTAACACCCCAACTATCGATTCCTGAACGGGAACTTCGATTTCACGCATCACGCAGCAGTGGTCCCGGAGGGCAAAACATCAACAAGGTAAATACGCGCGTGACGTTGCATTTTGACGTCAGGCGTTCCCCGTCGTTGACCGTCGCGCAAAAGTCCCTGATCGGCAGAAAGCTCAAGACCCGGATCAACAAGGAAGGGGTGTTGTATCTGGACGCCCAACGAGCTTCGAGCCAGGCCATGAATCGAGCCGATTTGCTCGATAAGTTTTGCCGGCTCCTTCACGAGGCCCTGGCTCCCCGGAAGATCCGAAAAAAAACCCGGATTTCTCAGCGTTCCATAGAGAATCGCTTGGATCAGAAAAAACGGCGAGGACGGGTCAAGCACTTGCGCAATCGACCGATCCGTGTCGACGACTGACCCTTCACAAGACCCGACAAGAGGTGTTTCATGCCGGCCAATCGAAACGTGTCCCTCGGGACGTTGAATCCTCCCAGAGCCAAAACGATTCCCACGACTCTGGAAATGCACGGCCGGTCACGGGTCGATCATTATTATTGGTTGTCGGAACGAGACAATCCCGACGTGCTGGCCTATCTCGA
This sequence comes from Nitrospirales bacterium, assembly GCA_012270585.1. Lineage (GTDB taxonomy): Bacteria > Nitrospirota > Nitrospiria > Nitrospirales > UBA8639 > Bin75. The sequence continues at coordinate 17,026 of JAAXIB010000019.1, read as the reverse complement.
GGAAGAGAACGACTATGCCCGGGGAGTCATGGCCCATCGATCGAAATTCGAGGAAACGCTTTTTGAAGAGATTAAGGGCCGATTCAAACAGACCGACTTGTCCGTCCCGTACAAACTCGATGACTACTACTATTACACGAGATATGAGGAGGGAAGGGAATATCCCCTGTACTGCAGGAAGCGGGAGACGTTGGACGCCCGGGAAGAGTTGATGTTGGACGTGAACGCGTTGGCCGAGGGCCATGAATTTTTTGCCATCGGCGGGATGGCCGTGAGTGTTGCCCAGGATCTGCTTGCGTATGCATTCGATACGCAGGGGAGACGCATCTACACGGTGCGATTCAAGAACTTGGCAACCGGTGAGTCGTTGGCCGACGTGCTTGAAGGCGTGACGGGAAACATCGCCTGGGCCAATGACAACAGGACGCTTTTCTACGGCAGACAGGATCCGCATACCCTGCGTGCGTTTCAAGTGTTTCGACATCGGCTGGGTCGTGACCCGTCTTCCGACGTCCTGGTGTTCGAAGAAGAGGACGAGACGTTTTCGACGACCGTCTTCAAGACCAAATCGAAGCAGTACCTGATGATTGCCTCGTATCAGACCGTGAGCACGGAATATCGCTATCTTTCGGCGGACAATCCGGACGGCGAATTTTCGGTGTTTCTCCCTCGTGAGCGGTTTCACGAATATGACGTCGATCATGACCGGGACGCGTTTTATATTCGGACCAACTGGGAGGCGAAGAACTTTCGCCTCATGAGGACGTCTCTCCGGCAAACGGACCGGTCGTCGTGGCAGGAGGTCCTGCCCCACAGTGACGACGTCCTGCTCGAATCCTTTGAATTATTTCGGGATTTCCTGGTGGCGGAAGAGCGGCATCAGGGATTGATGCGATTACGGGTGATTCCGTGGAAAGGGGAAGGCGAACATTACGTGGATTTCGGGGAACCGGCGTATTCGGCGGCGTTGCACGAGAATCCCAATTTCAATACGTCGACCTTGCGGTACGGCTATACCTCCATGACGACGCCGGATTCGGTCTACGACTATGACATGAACACCCGCAACAAGGTCCTGCTGAAACACGAAGAGGTTCTGGGCGGGTTCGAGGTCTCGCATTACGCCACTGAACGAACGTGGGCCACGGCCTCGGACGGGAAACGGATTCCGATTTCGTTGGCGTACCGGAAAAATCTTCGGAAAGTCGGAGGCAACCCGCTCCTGCTGTATGGTTATGGGGCCTATGGGATCAGTCTGGATGCGGACTTTCGCTCTCCGCGCCTGAGCCTTCTCGATCGGGGGTTCATGTTTGCCGTCGCGCATATCAGGGGAGGGGAGGAATTGGGCCGTGAATGGTATGAGACAGGGAAACTCTTTTACAAGAAAAACACGTTTACGGATTTTATCGCCTGTGCCGAACATCTGGGGCAACAAGGCTATGCAGCAAAAGAGCAATTATATGCCATGGGTGGCAGCGCCGGCGGGCTGCTCATGGGGGCGGTGGTCAACATGCGGCCTGAACTGTTTCGCGGGGTGGTGGCGCAGGTTCCGTTTGTCGATCTCATGACCACGATGTTGGATTCGACGATTCCCTTGACCACGGGAGAATACGATGAATGGGGCGATCCCAATCGGAAAGAGTCCTACGATTATATGGCATCCTATTCCCCTTACGATAACGTCATGGAACAGGCTTATCCGCACCTCCTGGTGACCACGGGCCTCCATGATTCCCAAGTCCAGTATTGGGAGCCTGCGAAATGGGTGGCCAAATTGCGTCGCATGAAAACCGACGAGAACCGGTTGCTCCTCAGAACCAACATGGACGCGGGCCATGGTGGCGCCTCGGGTCGGTTTCGGCGGCACAAGGAATTGGCCTTCATCTACACCTTTCTCCTGGATCTGGCGGATTTGGCGGAATCCCCTTAACACATTGCGGCCAACTGCGCCTTAATCGTCGGCTCGCGGAGTTTTTTCAGGGCCAGCACTTCGATTTGCCGAATCCGTTCGCGCGTCACGTTCAAGAGTTTGCCCACTTCCTCAAGCGTGCGGGACTGTCCGTTGCCGATTCCGAATCGTAAGCGGATCACCTCCTCTTCCCGTGGCGTCAGGACCCGAAGAAAACGATGGAGTTGGGTCCGCATCTGTTCCTCTTGCAGGTTTTCGTCTGGAGGCGAAGCATGGTCATCAGGGAGACAGTCATTCAGGAAATTCTCTCCGTCGGCATTGGGTTGGTCAAAAGAAATCGGTTCCAAAAAGGCCTGCGTTGTATGGTGCACCCGTTCGGGACTGACGGCCAGGGCCAGGGCAATTTCCTTGTTACTGGGCTCGCGACCCAGCTTTTGCGCCAACCGGTGGGAGACCTTAATCATGCGTTGCCACGCTTCGGTCGCATGAACCGGAACCCGAATGGTCCGGGATTGGTCGGCCACGGCGCGTAAAATGCCCTGGCGGATCCACCACGTGGCATAGGTGCTGAATTTGAACCCCTTCCGATATTGAAAACGTTCGGCCGCCCGCATCAACCCGATGTTCCCCTCCTGGATGAGATCCAAAAACCCCAGCCCGCGTCCCGTAAAGCGTTTGGCAATATCAACGACAAGGCGAAGGTTGTGTTGAACCAACCCTTCCTTGGCTCGTTCCAATTGGACGCGGTATTCAGCCAAATCATGTTGAAGCCGTTCCAGGCGTTTCCCGACCATGCGGACTTTGAGTCCACGACCGGGCAAGGCGTTTCTGAGTCCGGACAATCGTTCCTCTGCCTCAGTCAGGGCCGGAGCCGATAAGCCGCTCAGACCCCGAATTTCGGTCAGGGAATGCAACGCCTCATGAAACTCGGGTCTGTCGCCGAGAGCGCCGACGGATTGAATCGCCTTGGTGAGCACGCTCCGGATGTTCTGGCTGCTGTCGTCGATACGTTTGGCCAGTTCCAATTCCTCCTTTTTGTCCAGGAGGGGGCGTGACCGAAAGGTTCGAAAATAGATCGGTTCGAGCGCGGTGTCTTTGGGCTCTTCCTTTTCACTTTCTTTATCGTCAGGAAAATCTTCGATCATGGTATCCAGCGTAGGGGTCCCGTGAGGGAAAACATCCGGCACAGGAAGCTTGCCGTTCGTCGGATGGTGATACTCCCTTTTGTCGACGTCGAATGGTTTGTGGTGGTTCATGGTTCTCTCCTCTCTCGTCACGAAAGGATCCAATTCCTTCCCGGTTACACATTGACGGTCAGGAACAACGGGGTACCCTGACGGTTGATAAACAGGAGAATCGGTTGCTCGTTCGGCAAGGTTTCCACCGCTTGTCGAAAATCTTGAGACGATTGAACCGGTTCATGGTTGATCTCACGGATCACGTCGCCTTGAACGAGTCCGGCCTGCTCGGCCTGACTGCCCGCGCGAATGCCCGTGACCACGACACCCGTGACACGGCCGTCAACGCCGAGTTGTTTGGCCAGCCGTGGGGTAAGATCCTCTACGGTCAGTCCGGCCAGCCGGGACTCGGTATCGGAGTGCTGCGCGGAGGCGACCCGTTGCCCCATCGGATGTTCGACGATCGTCGTACGCAGGGTCTGTTCCACTCCGTCACGCATGACCGTGATGGTGACTTCAGTCCCGACCGTGGTGGTGGTCACCGCCCGTTGCAACGCCCTGGGTCCGGCAATCGCTTGGTCCTGATAGCGAACGATGGTATCGCCTCGCCGGAGCCCGGCACGGTCCGCCGGGCTTTGTTCACGGACCTCCGTCACGATGGCTCCATCGGGACGATTCAGGTGAAACGATTTGGCCAGGTCAGGGGTGACGGCTTGAATCCCGACGCCTAAAAACCCACGGGTGACTTTCCCCGTCGTCACCAGGCTGGTATAGACGTGTTGGCCGATGCTGGCGGGAATGGCCAATCCCACGCCCTGGTATCCGCCCGTCCTTGAGAGAATGGCGGTGTTGATGCCGACCAATTCGCCACGCATGTTGACCAGGGCGCCGCCGGAGTTCCCGGGATTAATCGCGGCATCGGTTTGAATGAAGTCTTCATACTGCGAGATCCCCATGCCGTCGCGACCCTTGGCGCTCACGATGCCCTGCGTGACCGTGGAGTGCAGCCCGAAAGGACTCCCAATCGCGAGGACGTAGTCGCCGACGTCCAGTTTGGACGAATCACCCCAGGCGATGAACGGCAGGTTGTCGCCTTGAATTTTAATCACGGCCAAATCCGTTTGCGGGTCGCTCCCCACGATCGAACCGGTGAACTCGCGTTTGTCGATCAAGGCGACGGTCACCGTTTTCGCTCCTTCGACCACGTGGTGGTTGGTGACCACGTATCCCTCGGGACTCACGATGACCCCGGATCCCGTCCCTATCTCATGAGGTTTGGGCACGGACGGCATCCCGAAGGAGTGTTTGTCCTGCGGACCGTACTTGAACCAATCGGGAAGGCCGGGAACGTCGGAAAAGCCGGTGCCCATGACCTTGGAAGCGGTGATATTGACGACGGCCGGTCGGACCGCTTTGACAATGTGCGCAAATCCGCGTCCGACCTGAGAATCGGCCGGGCCGGGTTGAGCCATGGAATGAGACGGAGTCGATGCCGTGGAATGGGCCGGCGATCCCACCGCGCCGGTTGAAAAAGCGGTGATCAGCATTCCCGAAAAGAATAAGCACACCGCGAGGCCGACCAGGACTTTTTTCCTGTCCCGCGTCGCGGTGAGGGATATGGACGATGAGTGGTGCAACGGGTTTTTCATGATGTCCTCCTTCATGTAGGGGCGAACCTGCGTGTTCGCCCTGTTCAATCATCAGTTGAAACAGTTGTAGCACCGGAACATGAAAGAAAAATTAATCGCGGATTAAAAACCTCTAATCCGGAACGAGCGAAAACGCCCCGACTCCCTCGCCCCATGAAGGAGAGGGCCGGGGTGAAGGAACAAAAGACACTGGATTCCTGCTTTCGCAGGAATGACAGATAAGGAAAGCGAGGAGCCTGCGTTTTTGCTTTTTCCTTGTCTCTATCTGTCATCCTCGACATTAGTAATCGAGGATCCAGAGTCTTCTGGCTTTTTCCCCCTCACCCCGCCCTCTCCCACGATGAGGAGAGGGGGAATCGGGAATGACCAATTCGGGGAGGTCGAGTTGGCGAAGCGTACCCCGACAGGCCGTAGCGTCAGTCAGGAGTTGCGAGAAAAGACGGGAAGAATCAACGAACAGGGGTAGCAGGCAGGAGGGGCAAGGCAATCGTAAAACAGGAGCCCTGGCCGAAGGTGCTTGCAACTTCGATGGTGCCGTGGTGCGCTTCGGCAATCCATTTGCAAATCGACAGGCCAAGGCCGGTGCCTTTTTGCGCGTGCGCCCGCGCGGCATCGGTTCGATAAAACCGGTCGAAGACGAGACGTTGTTCGTCCGGGGTCATGCCGATCCCATGATCCTGAACCACAATACGGGCCATCCCGTGGTATTGCGTTAAACTGATCTGCACGGTTCCCCGTGACGATGAATATTTGACGGCGTTGTCAACCACGTTCAGGATCAGTTCCCGAAGCCGCCATTCATCGCCCAACACCTGGAGTGGTTCGACCTGTCCCAGGGTCGTTTCGATGTGCCGCTCTTTTCCCAGGACCATGGCTTGCAATTGAATCTCCTGGATCAACGTATCGAGTTGTACGGGGTCTGATGCGACGTGCACTTCTCCGAGATCGGCGCGTGAAAGAAACATCAACTCTTCAACGATGCGGCTCATCCGATCGATTTCTTCCAGGTTGCTTTCCAGGGCTTCCCGATAGACTTCCGGCGAACGGGGTTTTCGCAACGCCAGTTCGGTTTCTCCCTTCGTGATCGTCAACGGGGTGCGCAATTCGTGTGACGCATCGGCACTGAACTGACGGATTTGTCGAATCGAGGCCTCCAGCCTGGCAATCATATCGTTAAACGTGGACGCCAAGCGACCGATTTCGTCTTTCGACGTGGTTTCGATGCGCTGGGTAAGATCGCCTCCGGCAATCCGTTGAGCGGTCAGGGTGATGGTATCGACGGGTCGCAACGCGCGCCCGGCCAAAAACCAGCCCCCCAACACGCTTACCACCACGGCCAACGGAGAGCCGATGAGCAGGACGAACACCAGGCGAGCCAGCATTTCTTCCTCGGGCTGGAGAGATGTCCCGACCCGCAAAATATTGACGAGGGTCTGCCCGTGTAGAATGGGATACGAGAGCAAGCGTATGGGGATTTCGTCATGGAATCGGACGGTTTCGAAGACGGCTCGGCCTTGCAGGGAAGATTGGAGGGCGGTCTGACTGAGAGGAATGTTCCGCGTCTTGATGTTGGCGGACTGGAGGGTGACTTGACCTTGCGGGCCGAAAATCTGGAAGAACTTGTCGATGAGGGCCAGCTCGGGAAAGGCCTGCGCCAAGTCGTCCAATAACAGGAATGGACCGAAGCGATGCTCTTCAAGCGACCGGGAGGCAGCGACAGCCGCTTCCTCCAGCGAGCGGTCGATCTGGTCTTCCAACGCGCGGGCCATCACGACGTACAGCGCGGTCGCGAAGAGGAGCATGATCAGGGCCAAGCCTCCTCCATACCAGATGGTCAACCGGACGCGGATGGAGGTGTTAGGCCGCATTTCTCACCGGGTTCCGTCGCGAGTGGACCGGCGCCCGCAGCAGGAGGCTGGTGAGAAATGCGGGCTAGGCATCGGTCAACTTCAGGGTATAGCCACTGCCGCGGACGGTGTGGATGAGGCCCCGGTCATGGCCGCGATCGATTTTGTTCCGGAGATAACTGATATAGACGTCGATGACGTTCGTGAAGGTGTCAAAATCCAGGTCCCACACGTGCTCGGCAATCATCGGGCGCGTGAGTACGCGTCCCGCGTTGCGCATCATGTATTCCAGTAACGCGTATTCCTTCGAAGTCAGGTCGATCCGTTCCCCGCCACGCGTGACTTCGTGGTTGGCGGGATTCAGGATGAGATCGTCGACCTGCAATATGCCAGCCGAATCTCCACTGGCTCGACGCAACAGGGCCCGGGCCCTGGCGATCAGCTCTTCAATGGCAAAGGGTTTGGTGAGATAGTCGTCCGCGCCGGCATCCAGCCCTTTCACGCGTTGATCCACTTTCGAGCGTGCGGTCAAAATGAGAATCGGGGTGATGACCTTGGCGTCTCGGACGGCTTTCAGGACGTCGATGCCGGGAAGGCCGGGCAGCAGGAGATCGAGGATGATCAAATCATAGTCGACTTCCGAGGCCAGGTCTCGACCCTGAATGCCGTCGGAACATACGTCCACCGCATAACTTTCTTCTTCCAACGCGCGGCGGATGAACGAGGCGACTTTGGGTTCGTCTTCGACAATCAATATGCGCACGGTGAAGTATTATAGCATGGATGGCAAAAAGGACGGGAATGACAGAAAGAGAAGTCGAGGCTCCAGGGTTTTTGTTTTCTGTCTTTGTCCCTTTCTGTCATCCTCGACATTAGTAATCGAGGATCCAGGGTCTTTGCCTTTTTCCTTTTCTTTACAAGGATACCGACTCTGGATTCCTGCGTTCGCAGGAATGACAGAAAAGGAAAGCGAGGATCCAGAATTTTTGCTTTTTCCCCCTCACCCCAGCCCTCTCCCACGATGGGGAGAGGGGGAATCGGGAATGACAAAAGGAGGTTATTTGCATACCAATGACAGGGGGGCACCTGTCCTCTCCGCGGCTATTCGTGATTTTTTAAGCGGAATCCATACTGCCGGCTGGTCAGCGCGACGATTTTTCCGGTCGCGTTGTCATAGTAGGCGGCTTGCCACGTGGGGTGTCCCTGGTCATTGAGCGTGGTCGCGGCACACCGGACGACTTGATCCAGCGCTTGTTTCTCGGCAAGCGGAAGTGCGTGCCATCGAGGACCGACGTGGACCCAGAGCAGGTTGGACAGGCTGGGCGGATGGCTCGTGCCGCGGATGCCCTTGTCGGCATACGTGGCCAACGTGGCTTCAGCCGCTTGCGGGTCACATTGCGGAGACCCGGTTTGGTATAACACAATAACCAGGAGAGCAAGGGTCACGGCCACCAGGCTGAGCGGCAGGCTCCAGGAAGTTGCTCGGAAAGATGCCCCAGTCATCGTGCCATGGAAATCAGGAACAAAAAGGCGTGATATGATGTTTTTTTAGTGGAACCATCATGCTCTAACGGATATTATCAAAATTATGAAAAACGGTCCGCAACATTCTGAAACCCTCAGCCACCATGAACGAGTCGAGGGGAGCCAATCCCGGAGGTAGTCGAACATGCCAAAAGCCATCCGTGACATGATAGACGCCGATCTCGTGTGTATTGGAAGCGGGCCGGCGGGCCAGCGGGCCGCGGTGCAAGCGGCGAAGCTTGGCAAGTGCGTGGTCGTGATCGAAAAACAGCGGGTGGTAGGGGGCGTTTGTCTGGATACGGGCACCATTCCCAGTAAGACCTTTCGGGAAGCCGTCCTGGCGTTTGGCCGGCAAGCAGAACAGTTTCGTAAACGTCATGGGTTTGCCGTTCCATCCCGTCCCGGGCTTGAGAAATTATTTGCAAGAGTGAACGAGGTGGTGGAACGGGAAGGGGATGTAGTGGAACGGCAACTGGAACGCAATGACGTCAAGGTGATCCGGGGCGAAGCGTCGTTCATTGACGCCCACACGCTTCAGGTCTTTGCAGAGGAGGCCCTGCAATGGGTGCATGCAGAACACATTGTCATTGCCGTGGGAACCGTTCCCGCCCCACCACTTGGTATGAAAAGCGAGCATCCTCAGATAATCACCAGTGACAAAGTGATGAGCCTGGAGCGCCTTCCCCGAACCATGGTCGTCGTGGGTGCAGGGGTGATCGGCCTCGAATATGCCTCGATGTTTGCCTCCCTCGGCGTCGACGTGACGTTGGTGGATACCCGCCACCGGCCTCTGGAATTTTTGGATACCGAAATCGTGGATGAACTCATTCATCAGATGCGGAATTACGGCGTGACCTTTCGACTTGGGGAAACGGTCGAACGGATGGAATGTTCCGCAGGAAATCCTCCGAAAGCCGTGATTTATCTGGAGTCGGGGAAAAAGCTTGTGTCCGATCTGGTGTTGTTTTCAGTCGGCCGCATTGGGGCCACCGAATCGTTGGACTTGGCGCGGGTGGGACTCGAAGCCGACGCACGGGGCCGGTTGAAGGTCAACGAACGATTTCAGACCGACGTGCCGCATATCTTTGCAGCCGGTGACGTGATCGGCTATCCCAGTTTAGCCGCCACGTCGTCTGAGCAAGGTCGTCTGGCGGCCTGTTACGCCTTTGGGGTGAAGGCGGAACCCATGACATCGTATTTCCCCATCGGAATATACGCCATTCCGGAAATTTCCATGGTGGGCGAGAATGAGCAGGACCTCACCATGAAAAAAGTACCCTATGAAATCGGCATGGCCCGCTATCGGGAAATCGCGCGAGGCCACATTATGGGCGATGACAGCGGACTCCTGAAACTGTTGTTCCACCGCAAGAATCGCCAACTGCTGGGCGTGCATGTCATCGGATTGGGCGCCACGGAGTTGGTGCACATCGGCCAAGCCGTTTTGGGCCTGGGCGGCGGGTTGGATTACTTCATGAGCACCGTGTTCAATTATCCGACCATGGCCGAATGTTACAAAGTCGCATCCCTCGACGCCTTCAATAAATTATCACAGTAAACGTTACGTCCGTCGCCGTCTCCCGCGACACCACCTCTTACCCTCTCCCCTTGAGGGAGAGGGCTGGGGTGAGGGGGCCTATCCTGCCTGTTCTAAGCAAAGGAAGCCATCGCAAGAAAGCGCTTTATGGTTTAGTGTGTATTAATGACGTATAATTACACACTTTTTGCGCGATATTGACACACATAAGTATCCACATTACAATTCGTATCAAACTTCCCGAAAAGGAGAACCCATGGCTCGCATCAACGTGATGATGCCGGACGACGTGTTACAAGCGGTCGATCACGCGGCAATGGAAGAACACCTGACGCGCAGTGCGTTCCTCAAAAAGGCGGCTCAGCGGTACCTGGAGGAGAAGCGGTTGGAACAAGAAGCCATCGAACGCAAGCAACGGATGCAAAAAGCCGCCGCGAATATGGACAAACTGGCCAACAAATTCGGCAAGTGGGATGGCGTGGGCACCATCCGCCAGTTTCGTGACCGGCGAACCGGAGCAAAGCGATGATTCCTGCGTATCATGCCGGCTACGTAGTGGACGCCTCGGTCGGGGTGAAATGGTTCGTTCGAGAACGGGAAGCCGATCGTGAGGTCGCTCTGACCCTTCGACAACGCCATATTGAGGGAGCAACGCGCATGATCGTGCCCGAGCTGTTTCTCCTGGAAGTGCCCAATGCCATCAAAACCGGCCGAAAGAGCACGGAAGAAGAATTAGCCGAAGTGCTCACGACACTGGCCGACCTGGACGTCCAGGTCGAACAACATACGCCTCGGGTATTGCGAAAAACCAATGCGGTGGCATGGGCCTACAAACTCACGTGGTACGACGCCGTCTACGTCGCCCTCGCCGAGGTGCTGGGGTTTCCCTGTGTCACGGCAGACGAGGCCTTGCTCAGGAAAATGAAAGGCCACAGCATCGTCCTTCGGCTAAAAGATCTGGCGTTTGAATAATCATGCACCGGTCGTATTTTTAAAAAGTTTACAAAATGTACAAAACTTTACAAATGTTACAAAGTTTACAAATTGTACGAAATGTACAAAATTTATTTTTTGTAAAAAAGTTTACAATTTTAAACATTCCAATATGGTCGTTCCGAGCGAAGTGCCCGTCCTGAGCCTGTCGAAGGAAGGAATCTGCTTTCCGTCATTTCCGCAATTTTTCAGCGGGAATCCAGAGTCTTTGGTCTTTGTTTTTATCTTTGTCTGTCATCCCCGACCTGATCGGGGATCCAGTGTCTTTACATTTTGTCTTTGTAGCCGTGCCATCTCATGGCGCCTTTCTCCCTCTCCCCACCGCGGGAGAGGGCAGGGTGAGGGGTCTTCTATGTCCAAGGATACCATGCGCTTGGACCGCAGTCAGATTGAAGTGATGGATGAAACCATGGCAGAGGTGCTCCGAGAAAAACCCCCCGCCGAACGCTTGCGAATCGGATTTGGGCTTTGGATATCCGCACAAAATTAACATGCCCCCTGTGCAATCAAAACAGTACTTAGCTCATGTTCGTCAAAATGATGATGGTTCTTTTGAGATTCACGAGTTGGAGAAACATTTGCGTGAGGTTGCCAGGGGTGCTGAAAGATTTGCCAAACCTTTTGGAAGCGCGGATTGGGGATTTCTTGCAGGGCTGTGGCACGACCTGGGGAAGTATAGCGCGGAATTTCAGCGGCGTATCAAATCGGTGTCCGGTTACGACGTTGAAGCCCATCTCGAAGGCCAACCCTGGCGAGTTGACCACTCGACCGCTGGGGCACGGCACGCGATAGACCAATTCGGAGTACATGGCCGGATATTGGCCTACCTCATTGCGGGCCATCACGCCGGACTACCGGATTGGCACGCAGATGAGTGTAGGGGTAGCGCGTTAAAAGTACGACTGGACGACAGCAGTCACTTGAAAAGCACCCTCAGCCAGACAATTCCGCACGAGATTCTTTCTCAAGCAAAACCGACCAGCGCCTTGCTCGGTAAGGCTGAGGGATTCGCCTTATGGGTGCGTATGCTATTTTCGTGTCTAGTAGACGCGGATTTTCTCGATACCGAAGCGTTTATGGATGCGAACAAGGCCAGACAACGTATCAATACCCTGATGCTCCCAGACTTATTGCCCCGTTTCAACGCCTACATGAACGAGCAATTTTCAAAGGCCCCACCCACGCCCGTGAATCGTATTCGTACTGAGGTGCTCCGGCAGTGTCGGGACAAGGCACAGGAAACGCCAGGGCTGTTTTCGTTGACCGTCCCTACCGGTGGCGGCAAGACGCTATCGAGCCTTGCCTTTGCTCTGGAACATGCAGTCCTCCACGGAAAGCGCCGGATTATTTATGCCATTCCGTACACCAGTATTATTGAGCAAACCGCCAACGTCTTCCGGGACATATTCCCCAATGAGGTGATCGAGCACCACAGCAATCTTGACCCTGAAAAGGAAACTGCAAAAAGTCGCCTGATTGCGGAAAATTGGGACGCACCGTTGATTGTGACAACCAACGTCCAGTTCTTCGAGTCGTTATTTGCCGCCAGAACCAGCCGTTGCCGTAAGCTGCATAACATCGTGAACAGCGTAGTCGTGCTGGACGAGGCGCAACTTCTGCCACCCGAGTTCTTACAGCCAATTCTCGACGTGATGAATCTGCTAGTGCGCTACTACGGCGTCACCTTTGTATTATCGACCGCGACCCAACCAGCGCTGGGTACGTTAAAAACTTTCCAACGAACTCTCCGTGGTCTTGATAATGTCCGCGAAATCATCAATGACCCGGACGCGCTGTACCACAACCTGGAGCGCGTCACTGTGACATGGCCACAGGATTTCCATCTGGCTCAAGACTGGGACGATATCGCGCAGCAGATTCAGCAACATCCATGTGTCCTGGCAGTGGTTAACTCTCGTGCCGACGCGCATGAACTTCACCGCCGTATGCCCGAAGAAACGGTTCACTTGTCTGCCCTCATGTGTGGCGAGCATCGTTCTGTAGCGCCCACCTTTAGAGGTGGGCGAGGATTGAAACGTTCTGGATCCTCGCTTTCGCGAGGATGACAGAAAGGGAGCGAGGATCACCGGAAGGGAGACGGCGGGGACAAATCGGTATGGACACGGAGGCTTAAAACGTATAAGCAATGAATCGGGCTGGATGGGCTATGATTCTTGATCTAACAGGTCTTGTTGATCGTGGCACACGTCTTGACCATGATTCCCGGTATGAAGCGTTAAGGCGGCTATGACCATTGGATTGACCTAAGAGTATTACCGGAGTTATACCCTAGTCCATGAAAACAGCGATCTCCATACCGGATGCCGTTTTCCAACAGGCAGACCGATTCGTCAAGCGCAAGGCCATCTTGCGGAGTGAACTCCAGAGCCGGATTCAGACTCTGATCGTGACGGTGGAGACGACAAAACTGAGGCTGGCTGCCGTTCCGGGAAACGTTCGGCTGAGCCGAGTGGAGGGTGGCGTTGGCGCTGTTGTCATGCGTGTTGCCCAACCTGCCTGCGCCCTCGAATGAAGCCGGAGCGGTTTTTCCTAGGCATTGAATATCAGTATTGAATGAACAAACTTAGCGACCGAGCTACGGATGAGAACACCGTACAGGCGTTGTTTGTCTGGAAGTTCTAGCGTTGTTATGAGTAGTGTCTCAGTTTGAATTCTGCTCTCTCTCCGAGGCCGGGGGCTCCTTTCTGTCATCCCCGACTCCGATCGGGGATCCAGAGTTTTTTGTCTTTCCACTCGAAGGAAAAAGCAAAGACACTGGATCCTCGATGAAAGATGTCGAGGATGACAGCAGGAGGAAAGGCAAGAACAAATCTCTAGATCCTCGATTACAAGCGTCGAGGACAGGTGTCGGGATTGTAAATGTTCAGTCATTCGTTGCCAGAATGAGGAGCCAATCACAAGAGACCGCAGGGCCGTGTGTTTCCTCCCCTTTGTAAGGGAAGTGCACACACCGCCACTGCAGGGGGCATAATTTCACCAAGTCAACCCCAACATTACGGAAGGAGTCAGGAGCATGAAACGTATTCTGAGTATTGTTCTGGTGAGCGTCCTGTTCTCCGGCGCTGCTCTAGCTGAAACATTACCTCCGCATACCGCCAAGATCGGAGAGGGAGTGTACAGCTTCGGGAATCCGGCGAATGCCTATTTTTCGATGTTTGTGGTGACGAACGAGGGGGTCATCGCCATTGAATCAGTGAATACGACCCATGCGACGGACATGGTCGCAGCGATCAAGGCGGTGACGGACCAGCCTATCCGGTATCTCTTGCACAGCCACAATCACTGGGATCACGCGAGCGGCGGACAAGTGTTTCATGATGCCGGCGCGATTGTGATGGCCCATGAGGAAGCCTCTCGATGGATGAAGGCGAACCCTGGTCCGGACATGATGGTTCCGGACGAAAGTTGGGCAGGCAATCGCAAAGATATCACCTTGGGCGGCACCGTCCTTGAATTGCATTATCTGGGCATGAACCATGGCTTGGGCATGACCGTCTTTCTCCTTCCCAAAGAAAAAATCGCCTATATCGCCGACTTGGTCGATCCGCACGCGGTCCTGTTTAGCATTGTGCCGGATTTCAACATCAAGGAATGGGAACGATCCCTGAAAGAAATCGAGCAAATGGATTTCGACAAAGCGATTTATGCGCACAGCGGGAAAGCGCAACCGTTATTGGGGGGCACCAAACAGGAAGTGAGAGAGTACATCCAATTCCTTCAGGACATCCGCGTCGCGATTTATGCGGAATTTCAGAAAGGGACGAACTGGATGGAGATCCCGAATGCCGTGAAGCTTCCCAAATACAAAGATTGGTGGATGTATGAAGAATGGCTGCCCATGAACGTGTGGCGGATTTTCCTGGATGATTCGATGGGACCGTTCCCCTGGCGACCAAACCCGTAGGTCTGATGAGCGAACGTTAGAATTGTCGGGTTACGCTGCGCTACCCTGGCCTACCCCGACTTTCCAAGGCATGGCTGTTCTCCTTCTGTAAGGGTGAAGCCATGCAGGGTAAAGTGTCCACCATGTCTCCGAACAGGTGTAAACCATGTCCCCGGTCTGTACACACATACAGGAATCTCTCATGCAGGCCGGCTACCTGCACCCCAAGAGATGAAAATGGGACCATTGTACCAATCTGTCATCCTCGACATTTTTAATCGAGGATCCGGTAGTGACGTAGAGGTTTTTCAGGCTTGACAGAATAGCACAGATGTCCCATGATCTAACTACCATAACTAAGGGACACTGAGTAGGAGGATTGTCATGCCAAAGACTCGCCCGACCGATGCTGTGGGCTGTGCTGTTCATGTAGGCCGCATTGCCATCGGCGAACTCCCCAATGATCCTCCACCCGATCCAGTCGCGCAACGCAATGGGCAACAGGGTGGACGAGAACGCGCCGAACGCCTCACCCCGGAACGCCGGAAGGCAATCGCGCAACAAGCCGCCCGGGCCCGCTGGCACAAGCGGCACCCCTCACCCTAACCCTTCCCCTGAAGCCATTTCAAACCTTCAATGAGCGAAAATCCGATAAAATACGACCCCACGCAGAAGGAGCCGACGCCAGTAGACGGAAGTGCCTTAGTCTCGGGAAAAGAGGCCACCAAGCCAGGCGCTGACCCCCATCCAAAAGAGCGTCAGGGGCCACCACCAGAGGGGCATCGTGATCCACCACCAGGACCAGTCGAGCACATCGGCCAGTTTCAGCACGGCCAAAATCAGGAACAGGTAGAATCCGAGCATAGCAAACCTCTCGACAGTGAGAATGGGTAAGCGGGTCCCGACATAGGCCGGGCCGGCCCATCGCTGAAGGCGAGAGAATCCCTGCGTATTTACTGTGGGTGGTACAATCTGCCGAGCGCGGGAGCGACCCGCGATCACCAGATCCAGTTCTTGTATTTCACAGGCGACCCGACAACGGGCAACCTTCAGCGATGAACAGGAAAACTATGGCGAAAAACAGCACGCCCGGTCAACTGAAACAATCTTGACTGGGCTCTCCGCGCATAGTACAACACCGGCAGAATGGCAGAGTATCCCTACCCGCGATGGGTGCTAGATCGCGCCCAGTGCAACGTTTCCCTCCTGTTTGAATTATTATTGGCATCTGTACGGCAAGACATTGATGACGCCAAACGCTGTTCGCCGTTGCTCAAGGAGGGCTATAAATTTTTCCTGGATGAGAGCGGTTCAGATCAGCCGATACTCTTCAAGGTGCGACGCGGTCGGGATAGCTCTATGTTTTTGCCAAGTTCTTCCGATCGAGAACATATAACGGTGATATTTCGGCTCATGAATGGTGGCATCAAAATTGATTGTCCGCATCATCCTCTGCACGCCCCCTCGTTTTGGGCGTTTTCTGATTGGAATGCCGACCAGCAAACCTGCCGGTTGAAAATCGGAGAGCGCATTTATCAGCCATGGGAAGTGAGTCGACTGGCCCTTGGCTACCTCTTTTTTGATACCCTCTGTCCCTCTACCTCTTGACTTGTAAGCATAAAGGTTTATACCTTTTTGTATGGACCTTTTGCCGATCGAGAAGCGCCGCGCCATCCTGAACATGTTGGTCGAAGGCTCGTCGATGCGAGCCACGGCACGGGTGCAGGGCGTCGAACTGAACACCGTGGCGAAACTGCTCACGCAGGCGGCGCAGGCGTGTCTCGCGGCCCATGATACGCATGTGCGCCAGGTCCGGGCGCGGTTCGTCCAGTGTGACGAAATCTGGTCCTTCTGTTACGCCAAGCACAAGAACGTCGCCACGGCCAAGGCCGCGCCGTCGGTGGCCGGGGACGTGTGGACCTGGACGGCGCTCGATCGGGATACCAAACTGATTCTCGCGTGGGCGGTCGGGGATCGGAGTTTGGCCACGGCCCGACAATTCATGCAGGACCTAGCCGGTCGGATTATCGACTGCGAGCAGATCGCCACGGACTGTCACGACGCCTATGAGGAAGCCATTCTGGACGCCTTTGGGCCGGCCATGCCGTATGTGCGGATGCTGAAATACATTGAGGGGAACCAACCGAAGATCCTGCGGTCGGAAACCGTCAGCGGCCGCCCGGATCGCCGCCGCAGTTCGACCTCGCATGTGGAGCGGCACAACCTCACGATCCGCATGGGAAACCGCCGATTTGCCCGACGGACGAACGCGTTCTCAAAACGGGTGGAGCGTCATCGGATGGCCTTGGCACTGTTCCTGTTCCATTACAATTTTCTCCGGATCCACCAGTCGCTGTCGGTCACGCCCGCAATGGAAGCGGGGCTGACGGATCATGTGTGGGAATGGGACGATGTGCTGTCACTGGTTGATGCGCGTCGGCAAAATGGTCGGCCCAAAAAATTTGAAAAGGTGTAAGGCACTACC
>JAAXIB010000055.1 GCA_012270585.1 Nitrospirales bacterium | reverse complement strand
GGCCAATTTGTAAGGTGAAAGCAACATACAAGGTATCCGTCTTGGCCAACTGGCCCAGGGCTTTGGCAAAATCCGGACTTGCCGGGGATTCACGACAATGACCGGCAAGCCGGCTTCCACCAAGGCGCGGACGACGGGCAGTTCATATCCGACTGTGGCTTCCACCACGATCTGCTGGGGCACCAGCGCCTGCACCTGAGGCACCAGGGTTTGGATCCCGGCGTCCGTATTCGGGGTCGCGGTGGTCAAGCCCGGTGGTTCACTGGCGACATCAATGCCGACATACGTGTGAGACGTGTTCATACGGGGCTCCTTTGTCACGGTGTGCCTCTCCCAAGACGCCCGGCCTTGCACTGATTCGGGCTCATCTGGCCCAGGCAACTGTGCGGGCTGCCGAGAGGCCGGGCCAAACGCACCATGCTTACAATCGGGCTTGGCAGCCCGCAGGAGGGTCGGGCTGTTCGGCTCGTCAGATGAATAAAGTCGCATGCAGTATAACCCTTTCTTAGATACAATGGGGGAGGTAAAGCCTGGGCTAGGGTGGCAGGCCGCGTGGTGTGGTCGTTGCCGACACCCTCTGGGCCTGTGACTCTCCCCACCTACCCTCCCCTTACAAATGTATAGACTGGACACATAGGTGACACTCACACCTCGTATGGCATACTCCCCCCTTCACCTCGTTGAAGGAGGCGCTTATGCCCTGGAGCCAGAGAGATCTGATGTCATTACGTGAAGAATTTATCCACTTGGCCGAAATGCAGATGCTCCCCCTGACCATCTTGTGTCAACGGTTTGGGATCAGCCGCAAGACAGGCTACAAGTGGCTGGCTCGGTACCGCGACGCGGGGCGGGCAGGCTTGGCGGACCGGCCCCGGCGGCGGTGCGGGAGGCGCTCGGGCCGGTGGCCCGGACCCGCTTTGAACACCCCGTGCCCAATCAACTGTGGCAGATGGACTTCAAGGGCGCGGTGCCCCCCCCCGTGACGGGGCCGGCACACCCGTTGACCATTTTGGATGATCTTTCGTGCTTTAACGTCTGGCTGCAGGTGCTGCCCAATCACCAAACGGCGACCGTGCGACAGGCGTTGCATGAAACGTTTCGCCGCTATGGGTTGCCGGATCGGATGTTGGTAGATAATGGCAGTCCCTGGGGCAGTGATGCCACACATCAGAACACGCCATTGACGGCGTGGCTCTGGCGGGTAGGCGTCGCGGTCACGCATAGCCGACCGTATCATCCACAAACCTTGGGCAAAGACGAGCGCTTTCATGGCACCCTGACCCGGGAAGTGCCGCGCCACGCGCAATGGCGCGATCCGGTGCACTTGCAGACGGCCTTGGATCGCTGGCGCGAGATCTATAATCAGGAGCGCCCTCATGACGCGTTGGGGTTGGCGGACCCAGCTAGTCGCTATCAGCCGAGCCTCCGAAGCTATCAGGAGGTCTTACCGCCGATTGAATATGCCACCGGGACGCTCGTCCGGAAGGTACAACAACAAGGCGAGTTTTCGTTTCAAGGACGGACCTATAAGCTCAGCAAAGCCTTTAGGGGCTACCCTGTGGGGGTCCCTGTTAGCGGTGGACGGCCAGTATGAAGTGCTCTTTTGTCAGCACCGGCTCACTACCATTGATGTCTGGGCGGCGCAGGACCAGAGGGAACGCGGATGAGAAAAAGTGTTACCTATGTATCCGGTACATCTGTTACCCTTGATTCCGGTCTGAACAACAAAGGGGAGGAACCTACAGGAAGCACGGCCCAGGGCTGACACGGTTAACGAATCAGTGAACACCTACAATTCCTGCGGAAGCAGGAATCCCGGGCGTTCTCCT
Organism: Nitrospirales bacterium; assembly: GCA_012270585.1. GTDB lineage: Bacteria > Nitrospirota > Nitrospiria > Nitrospirales > UBA8639 > Bin75. Next base: position 21,105 of record JAAXIB010000055.1, on the reverse strand, counting down.
TCTTTTCATCTCTTGGTGGGCAGGCGGTCAGCAGCAAGAGTGATGGCTGTCGGCCTTTTGCTTGTCGTTCGTTCAGCCAATTTTCTCTATACATCGTTCCATCCTCCGAGTCGTCAAGCTATCTACATAATTCCCTGCTTGGATGTCTGTATAAGTTCAGAAACCTTTGGCACTCCTCGAAGCAGGAGGAGTGCCATGCACATCCACCATGTCGGTTCCCGCCTCAAGAGGGGGTATCGTTTAGCGCAAATCGGGCATCGTTGGGAGATGACACCCAAAGAGGCCCAACACCGATTCACCATTCGGTAGTTCCTGCCCTGCCATGCCCGGCCGCGACGGGTGACGCCTTCGTGGTCAGCCGGCGCACGCACGCTCGCTGGCGTCGCGCCCTCCAGCAGGCCGGAGGGCGCCCACGGCCCTGGCCGCCCGGTCCAGGGCTTCCCACCGCCGGTGGCAAGCCACCTGGCCTCCAGCCCTGAGCCAGGAGATCCGACGCCTGCGACCCCGCAAACTCCGGCCCCCGCAAGGCCCCCAGAGGCCGCCACTGCACGTGTTCGCCGGTGATACCGTCGTGCGGCTGCACGCCGGGCTCCGCCGCTACCTGTTCATGTTCCTCGATCCCCACAGCCGGTTTGTTGTCGTCTTTGCGACCGGTGGATTCACATTTGAAGTACAACAGATGGTTTCTAAAAACCTCGGCGGGCGTCTGGTAGTCGAGGCACTTGCGGGGGGTATTATTGTACGCTTGGACCAGGCGTGTAAAGTGCTCCTCCGAGAGGGTGGCCAAGTCGGTCTTGCGGGGCAGGGTCCGGCGCAAGCGCCCGATGGCATTTTCGACCCCACCCTTTTGCCAGGGCGCATGCGGATCACAGAAAAACGTCTCGAGGCCGAGGGTATGGAGGTGGTAATGCCGGGCGAACTCGGTGCCGTTATCGAAGGTGACGGTTTGCCGCCATGTGGGGGGCAAAGGAGCCAACAAGACGGCCAAGACCGTGGCGATGGGGGCGGCTTGCCAGGAGGCCGGGCGGCCAGGGGGCGGCGCTGGGCGATGAAGGCAGCCGCACTCCGGCCTTTGGCCCGCCGCCGCCCGCGTTTGCTTTTGGCCTGGGGCAGATAGTGGCGCCAGGTATAGTCTTGATGGCGGGCGATCTGGGCGTAGATGAAGCGGTAGATGGTCTCGGAGGAGATGATCGGCCGGTGGTGGTCCCGGGCGAGGCGCCTGGCGCCCTGTTGCGGCGACCAACCGCGTTGGAGCCCGGCCAGGACTGCGACCCGCAGGGAGCGATCGCGATCCAGCTTGGAGCCTTGCCAGCGGCGGGCGTGGGCCTGTTGGTCGGCATAGCGGGGGTGATAGCCCTGGGTGTGCGCCGCATTGCGGGTCAGTTCCCGAGCAATGCTTGCTGGCGCGCGATCCAGAGTTGCCGCGATTTGGCGGCGGGAGTGGCCCGTGACGTGTAAGCGGGCAATGGCACAGCGTTCTTTGAGGGTGAGGTGTGTGTAAGAGTGTCCCCTGGCAACACCTTAACAAGGTGTTGCACTTCGTTTGTGAATTTAGGCCGCCACCGCCTCCAGCCGCCAGGCCATCCATGCCCTGGATGCCCTCTGCTCGCTGCTCCCCATCGCCGCGCGCGCCGTGCTCTCCGATAACGGCGCTGAGTTCCAAGGCCACTTCCACCGCCGCCTCGAGGCGTGTGGCCTCACCCACGGGTGGACCTCCCCCCGGGCCCCGAACAGGAACGCCCATGTGGAACGGTTCAACCGCACGCTCCAGGCCCCGTTCGCGGATGATCCTGAGGCCCTCTTGTTTGAGGCCAGGGCGGCCTGTAATCGGAAACTGGCGGCCTGGTTGCTGGCCTATAACCCCGTCTTGCCTCACCATAGCCTTCAGCGCCAATCTCCGGGACCATGCCTGCTTCACCAACAACCCGAGTACCCAAGGTGGTGGACCCATACAAATGATTGACAACGTGGATCCAGGGAGAGATATTCTTATCCCCTTATTATCCCCCCTATCTTTCGAGGTAGGGTGCGAGGCCGGTCCTTCCGTGGAGGGATCGGCCTCAGTGTTTTCAGGCAATTCCATTTAGGCCCCTGTCAGCCTGCTCGTTATCTTGACGGATTTTTTCCGCGCGTGGTACAAGCTGGGGCCGCATTCTCCTTAAACTTTTTTGCGCGAAACCCGCGATTATGACGACCTCACAGGCTCCGGAAGCGACCCAATTTGAGGTGGCGATGGATTCCCATCGCACCTTAAAAGACCTTCGTGCGCGCAAACCCGGACAACCCGTTTGCGTCCTGGGGTCCGGGGAAGATCGGAAAGGCAGGGAAGGCGTCTTTCAACATTTCAACGTGCGTTTGGCCATCGTGAAGTTTCCCGACGGGAAAACCCTGGGCTATGATCCGCAGGACCTGTTGCTGCCCTGCGAAATTCACGAGGATGGAGAAGCGTTTTTTGAAATTCGCCCCTGTGCGACGTGCAACCAGATTTTCCCTTTGACTTCCGATGAGTTTCGGGCTGAGCAGGAACGAACCGAATGCCCTGAATGCCAGCCGTGATCGTCGAGGGCTCAGGCGTCTCCCCATTTGAGTTTATTCCTTAAGACATCATAGTACGTCCGGTCGGGAAAACGGATAAGGCGCGTTCTGTGGGGTGAGGCGCTGATCGTCAGCGTGTCTTCATGCTCCATAGCAATTCCGATTTGTCCGTCAAACGTCACGGTGCCCCCCTCGTGGCTGGTCAATTGAATCTCCAGTAGAATCTGGCTGGGGACAAGAAGGGGCCGGTGGGTCAATGTATGGGGGCTGATGGGCGTCAGCACCAGGGTTTCGAGACTCGGTTCTAAAATCGGGCCGCCGGCGGACATGGAGTAGGCCGTGGATCCGGTTGGAGAGGCAATAATCAACCCATCGCCTCGGAGTGTCGTCACGAATTGTTTGTCGACCTGAATGCTCGTGGCAATCATTCGTCCCGAGATCCCTTTGCTGATGACCGCGTCGTTCAGCGCCGTTCGTTGCTCCTGTTCTCCGTTCTTATGATGGATATGACCCTGGATGCGCAGGCGGTGGTCCACGTAAAATTCTTGCGCAAAGACTTTTTCCAGTGAGTCGTACATCGTTTCTATCGTGCTTTCCGTCAGAAACCCCAAGCCTCCCAAATTGACTCCCAGGATGGGGACGGATCGTTCTTCGACGAGTCGGGCTGCCCGCAACATCGTGCCGTCTCCGCCGAGCACGAGCACGAGGTCGGCCTCAGCGGCGATTTGCTCATCGATCGGTTGCGCGCCTTCGTGAAAGTATTCCCCGGAAGAGGAGCCGAACAGCACGGTTTTCTCTTTCCGTCCGAGCCAGTCGAGCAGTTCCTCGAGTAGAGGGCGGATGTCGGGAAATTGAGGCTTGGTCAGGATGCCGATGACACTCACGAGCGACTCACGCGTTGATGGAAAAGATGGGGCAGTGAAGGGGAACCGAAACGTCGAGGCGTGCCCGCACGGTTTTGAAGTGACAGAAGCGAAATTATATCGTTCATTCCGTTCAGGAGTCAACGGAGAAATGTCGCGAGCGAGCCGTTCCTCTTGACGTCGGCGCCGGAATATGAAACCTTATGTTATCAGTATCAGTCGCGGTCTTGCCTTGACAGTTTTCAGATTGGATGGATAGACTAACAATTGTGTGAGGACGGGATTGACCTAACTCGCAAAGAGTGAGTCTGTTTACCCCGAAGGAGGGAAAATGTTCGAGCGTTTCACGGACAGAGGTCGTAAGATTATTATTCTGGCCCGCGAAGAGGCTGAACGCCATCAGAACGACTATCTCGGCACGGAGCATTTGGTGCTGGCCATTCTCCGGGAATCCGATGGCATTGCCCTCATGATCATTAAGAAGATGGGATTGTCTCCCGAACAGATTCGGTTGGAGGTTGAGCGCAGTTTGCCCGGTGGGGGGACGACCGTCACCTTCGGGGAAATCCCCTTCAGCCCCCGCGTCAAGAAGGTTATTGAATACGGTGTCGAAGAAGCGAGGCTTCTCGGACACAATCACATCGGGAGTGAGCATCTCCTGTTGGGGTTGTTGCGGGAAGAGGAAGGGATCGGCGGGAAGGTGCTTCGCAGTCTGGGTGGCAACCTGCTGACGGCTCGTCAATTGACCGTGACCTTCCTGCGGAAATCGGGAACGCGGGAGCGGGACAAGAAAAGCAGCACCCCGGCGCTCGATGAATTCGGCAGGGACCTGACGCAATTGGCGCAGGATTCCATGTTGGATCCCGTTATCGGCCGGGGCGATGAAATCGAACGGGTTTTGCAGATTTTGAGCCGCCGTTCCAAAAACAATCCGGCCCTGATCGGTGAATCTGGGGTGGGCAAAACCGCAATCGTGGAAGGGTTGGCCCAACGAATCGTCTCGATGGACGTGCCCGACAATCTCTTGAACCGGCGGGTGATTGCCCTGGATCTGGGGTCGCTCGTTGCCGGCACGAAATATCGAGGGCAATTTGAAGAACGGCTGAAAGTGGTCATGAAGGAAATCGTTCAGGCCGGGAATGTGATCCTGTTCATCGATGAGTTGCATACCCTGGTCGGGGCGGGGGCGGCTGAAGGCTCGATTGATGCCGCCAATATGCTCAAGCCGGCGTTGTCCCGAGGCGAGATTCACTGTATCGGGGCCACCACCATGGATGAATATCGAAAACATATCGAGAAAGACGGCGCCCTGAAACGGCGGTTCCAGCCCATCTACGTGAATCCGCCTTCCGTGGAAGAAACCATTAAGATTATTCAAGGCTTGCGGGACCGCTATGAAGAGCACCATGGCGTGGAAATTTCGGATGACGCGGTGGTGGAAGCCGTGAAATTGACCGATCGCTACATCACGGATCGGTTTCTTCCCGACAAGGCGATTGATTTGATTGATGAGACGGGGTCCCGAGCCAAGTTGCAATCCTATTCGCTGCCCCCGGAACTGAAATCGTTGGAACAGGAACTCAAGCGTGTGGCGCACGAAAAAGAAGTCGCCATCGGGTTGCAAAGTTTTGAAGAAGCCGTGAAATTTCGGGAAGAAGAAGAACGCCTGCGTAAACTGCTCGAGGATGCCAAGCGTGATTGGAAGAAGAACCAGGAGCAGCAAAAGCCTGTGATCGGGGCTGAAGAAGTCAGTTTTGTGGTCTCCAAAATCACGGGCATTCCGTTGTTTAAACTCGAGGAGGAAGAGTCGGAAAAGCTGCTGCACATGGAAGACTTTCTCCACAAGCGTATCGTGGGGCAGGAAGAAGCCATTTCGGCGGTCTGTCGCGCCATTCGGCGCTCCCGGGCCGGTCTCAAGGAGGCGCGCAAGCCGATCGGGTCCTTCATCTTCCTGGGACCGACGGGCGTCGGGAAGACCGAGTTGGCCCGAGCTTTGGCCGGGTTCCTGTTTAATACCGAGGATGCCCTGATCCGGATCGATATGTCGGAATACCAGGAGAAATTTACGAGTTCACGGTTGTTTGGCGCCCCTCCGGGATACGTCGGGTATGAAGAGGGTGGGCAGTTGACCGAGAAAGTGCGGCGGCGGCCCTATTCGGTGGTGTTGTTCGATGAAATTGAGAAAGCCCATCCGGATATCTTCAACGTCCTCTTACAGGTCCTGGATGACGGGTTGCTCACGGATAGCCTGGGGCGGAAAGTCGATTTCAAGAATGCGATTCTCGTGATGACGTCCAACCTGGGAACGAAGCTCATTCAGAAGGGCGTGTCTCTCGGGTTCCATAAAGTCGAAGAGGCAGAGACCCGGAAGCGAATGAAGAACGATATCCTGGATGAATTGAAACGGAATTTCAGCCCGGAATTTTTGAATCGGATTGATGAGTTCGTGGTCTTCCATCCGTTGGAAAAGGAGCATCTGCTGAACATCGTCGATATCCTGATCCGCGAGTTGAACGAACGGTTGGCGGAGCGCGACGTCCAATTGGAGGTCGGCGACGACGTCAAGCAATGGCTGATTACACAAGGGTATCAACCGCAGTATGGAGCCAGGCCCATGCGGCGAACCATCCAAAAGCTTCTGGGTGATCCCTTGTCCGATGAACTCATTCGAGGGCGTTTCAAGGATGTCAAGAAAATTAAAGTCGTGCTTCGAGGCAACGCTCCCGTTTTCGTTGAAGAAGAGGCGATGGCCGGCGTCTGAGGTTCCTTAAACGTTTGGTGTTGCATCGGTTGCAGTAAGACAACAAATCATTCACGGATTGTTTCCCTTCTCTTGATAGACGACTCTCGTTACCCTACGTGGCGAGAGTCGTTGTTTTTTATGACGATTGTTCTCCGGTGATGCCTCGAAACGGCCCAACTTCCACGAATTCTCCCTCGTCCATGCCACCCCCAAGTCTCCTGGGGATCGAAACGTCTTGTGATGAAACGGCTGCCGCGGTGTTATCGCTGCAGGGGGATTTGTTGTCGAATCGCGTGGCGTCCCAACACGAGGTGCACGGCCGTTTCGGCGGGGTGGTGCCGGAGCTTGCCTCGAGAAAACACGTGGAAAGAATTGAAGGGGTGACGCAGGCCGCCCTGGAGCAGGCGGGGGTCCGCTGGTCGGATCTTCGGGCGATTGCAGTCACGCAAGGACCGGGACTGGCCGGTGCGCTGGTCGTCGGGGTGAGTTTCGGAAAGGCCCTGGCGTACGCCTTGGGCGTGCCTTGCATCGGCGTGCATCATCTGGAAGGGCATATTGCCTCTGCGTGGCTGGAATATCCTGATTTTGTGACCCCCTGCATCGTGCTCGTGGTGTCCGGAGGCCACACCCACTTGTATCTGGTTCCCAAACGCGGCGAATACCGGCTCCTTGGAAAAACCCTTGATGACGCCGCGGGAGAGGCGTTTGATAAAGGTGCCAAGATGCTGGGTCTCTCTTACCCTGGCGGTCCCGCGCTCGATCGTCTGGCTCAAGCGGGGGATCCGTCGGTCGTCCGGTTCCCTCGTCCGTACTTGAACCGGGGAGGGTTCAATTTCAGTTTCAGTGGCCTTAAAACTTCATTGTTGTATTATTTGCGGGATCAACGGTCACGTCAGGCGTCGTCCTCGCCGGCGCATGTCGCCGCCGGGTATCAGGAAGCCATCGTGGATGTGTTGGTTGAAAAATCGTTTCGGGCGGTGCGTCGTTATGGCGTCTCCGGATTAGCGGTGGTCGGAGGGGTCTGCGCGAATTCCCGCTTGCGGGAGGCCTTGCACGCTCGCGCGGAAAAGGAAGGGATTCGTCTTGCTTTGCCGCGGATGCATTTTTGTACGGATAATGCCGCGATGGTGGCCGCTGCCGGGTGGTGGGCCTACCAACAACGGCGCTGGGCTTCGTGGGACATGGATGCCCAGCCCGGTCTGGCCATCGAGGCCACGACGACCGGACCCGTTTCAGGCTCACAGAATTAGTAGGTCGGGTTAGCCGAAGGCGTAACCCGACAGCCAATCTGTTCCTCCTCTCCCTTGACGGGAGAGGACAGAGGTGAGGGTGAGAAAACCTGGCTGGTGCCACCTCATCCCAGCCCTCTCCCACGAGGGGAGAGGGAGTTAAAAAGGGGGGCTCTATTCCACATGCCATTGGACATCTGACGGGGTTGAAGCCCGGCCATGTGACGCGGCTGGAACGTTTATATCGCCGGCGCGTGCCCGTCGAAAAAGTCATTTCTCCGGAGTTGGCCCGCTCCTGCACGGAATTGTCTCATGAAATTCGACGGCAAATCGGGCTGTTGATCAATCGACGGGGAATCATCGAATCCGTCATCATCGGGACGGACCGTCAGTTGGTGATCCCGCAACTGGCGCGGAGCCGGTCCGGGCTCCGGTTATTGCGCGGCGTTCGGTTCGTGCACACGCATCTCAACAATCAACCGTTAACCAAAGACGACCTGACCGACCTTGCGCTGCTTCGCTTGGATTTGATGGCGGTGCTCGGCGTCGGAGACGGCGGAGAACCGGTTTCCATCTCGTTAGCTCACTTGCTGCCGCCCAACCCGCAAGGGAAAGCGTATGAGACATGGGCGCCGCAAAGCTTCCAGACGTTTCAGTGCCGGTGCGATCAGTTCGTGCAATCGCTGGAGGCTGAAATTTCCAAAGCGACCCCGTCGCTTCGCCGAACGGACGGTAGCCCCGGTGCGTTACTGGTGAGTGTCACGGAGGGGAACCGGGCCGATCAGGAAGAACGACTGTGGGAGTGTCAGGACTTGGCGACGTCTCAGGGCATTCAGGTGGTCGGTACCGTGGTTCAGCGATTACCTCGCATCAATCCCAAGTACGTGTTGGGGGTGGGAAAGATTACCGAGGTCATCATCCATGCGCTCCAAAGCGGGGCTGACTTGTTGATTTTCGACCGGGATCTGACCCCGACTCAGATCCGGTCGTTATCCGAGATGATCGAGTTGAAGGTCATCGATCGAACGCAGTTGATCCTGGATATTTTTGCCAGCCGGGCGCATTCACGCGCCGGGAAAATTCAAGTGGAACTGGCGCAACTCAAGTATCTGTTGCCTCGGTTGTCTCAATCCAGCACGGCGTTCTCCCGTTTGGGAGGCGGCATCGGCGCACGAGGACCCGGCGAAACCAAATTGGAAACCGACCTGAGGCGAATACGGGATCGGATTCATCACCTCGAACGTGAGTTAAAGGCTTTGAGTCGTCAACGAGACCAGCAACGCCCCAGGCGCCTGCGCCGGGGTATCCCGGTCGTGTCGATCGTCGGCTATACGAATGCCGGGAAATCCACCTTGCTGAACACGTTGACCAATAGCCACGTCCCGGCCAAAAATCGGCCATTTGAAACTCTGGATACCGTCAATCGACGGCTCAGGCTTCCTGCAGGCCGGCACGTGATTCTGACCGATACCGTGGGTTTCATTCGAGATCTGCCTCAGGATCTCCTGGAAGCCTTTTGCACGACACTGGATGAGCTACGCCAGGCCGACGTGCTGGTACACGTCGTGGATGCGACCGCATCAGATCGTGATCAGCAAATACACGTAGTCGAAGGACTCTTACGCGAACTTGAACTGCAACACGTCACCCGGGTCCTCGTCATGAACAAATGCGATCGATTGGCGCCGGAAGACGTGGACGTTCTTGAGCGGCGTTTTCAGGCCATTTGTGTCTCCGCTCTCCGGAAGGAGACCTTGGCCCCGTTGCGAGACGCGATTGCCGGTGTTTTGGAACCCGGAGTGCCGGCAGCGGAGGCAGGGTGAAGAATCAACAATCAGCAATCCGCAATCAAAAATCAATAAAAACCCGTGCCCGTCTGATCCTGAAACGCCTTCGAACGCAGGGTCCGAACGCGCTGGTGGAACTCAGCTATACCAACCCCTTTGAATTGCTGGTCGCGACGATCCTGTCGGCCCAATGTACGGATGAACGGGTAAACCGGGTGACGCCGGCGCTGTTTGCGGCCTATCCGGGGGCCCGGGAATTGGCCTGTGCGTCTCCAGTGCAACTCGAAGGATTGATCAAACCAACGGGATTTTACCGGAACAAGGCGCAACATTTAGTGAAGTGCAGTCAAGCCCTGGTCTCGAAGTTTGGGGGTATCGTGCCGGGGACCATGGACGAACTGACGTCGTTGCCCGGAATTGGCAGAAAGACCGCCAACGTGATCTTGGGCGCCTGTTTCCGTGTGCCGGCGATTGTCGTGGATACACACGTGAAACGCGTAGCTCAGCGATTGCAACTCACACTCAATACCGACCCGACTAAGATCGAGTTTGACTTGCAGGCGGTCTGGCCCGACCGGGATTGGACCGAAGGCTCACAGCGCATTTTGCTTCATGGCCGCTACGTGTGCCTGGCGCGGAGACCCCAATGCGCCTCCTGCGTGCTGTATGAAGACTGTCAGTGGGAAGGAAAGCTTCTGCGCCCATGTTGAAAAGCATGACGGGTTTTGGAAAAAGGGAGGGAACCTGTCGCGGGCTGGCCGTGGCCGTGGAAGTCCGGTCGGTGAATCATCGATTTCGTGAGATGGTCATCCGGGTGCCCAAGGGGGGGGGTGAGTGGGAAGAGGAACTGAAGGCGCTGGTGGCCCGAAAATGTCGTCGCGGGAGAATCGAACTCGTCGTCGCCTATGGGAAGGGCAATGACCGTGGGAAACACGTGACGCTTGATCGTCCCTTGGCGCGGCACTATCATCGCGTACTCGAAGATTTACGGCGGGATTTCCGGTTGGGGGGGCAAATTGACATCGAACTTCTGGCTTCGTTCCGGGAAGTTTTTCACGTGGCCGAGGTCCCGATCGATGACAAACACATGAGTCGGGTGGTGAAACGGCTCGTGTCGGGGGCGCTTGCGGACCTTGACCGCATGCAGTCGAAAGAGGGAAAAGCTCTACAGGTCGATATCGCGAAACGGCTGAAGACGGTTCGAGAGATTCACCAGTCGATACAGCGCCGCCTGCCCCTCGTTGTCAAAGGCTTCCGGGAACGCATGCGCGGGCGTGTCCAAGCGTTGGTCGGCTCGACGAGCGAGCAGGACGCGCGGCTCGACAAGGAATTGGCACTCTTTGCCGACCGGTGTGACGTAACGGAAGAACTGATCCGGTTCCGGAGCCATGGAGCGCAATTTCAAGAGATGATAAAAAAACGGGAACCGGTAGGCCGGCAGTTGGATTTTTTGTTGCAGGAAATGGGGCGTGAAGTGAATACGATAGGGGCCAAGGCGAATGACGCAGATGTGTCGAAGCACGTCGTTCAACTCAAAAGTGAACTGGAAAAGATTCGTGAGCAGGTGCAGAATGTGGAATAGGACCCCTTGCGGAGAAGGGTTGAGTGATGTCAACTAGCGGTGTCTTGGTTGTGGTGTCGGGGCCCTCCGGTGTGGGGAAAAGCACGTTGTGCAAAAATATCGTGACCCGGGTGCCGGGCACCACGTTGTCGGTTTCCTATACGACAAGAAGCCCGAGGCCTGGCGAGCACGAGGGGGTTGAGTATTGTTTTGTCGATGATACGACGTTTCGGGATTTGATTCAGGAGGAGGCGTTCGTCGAGTGGGCTGAAGTGTATGGCCGGAAGTACGGCACCCCGAAACAGCCGTTGGTGGAGGCCTTGCATAAAGGGATCGACGTGTTGTTGGATATTGATGCACAGGGGGCCAAACAAATTATGGAACGCTTTGCCGGAGCCGTGTACGTGTTCGTGGCCCCGCCGTCGCTTGACGTCCTTCGAAACCGGCTTTGTCGACGGGCCTCGGATCCCCCGGAGGAAATCCAGCGTCGTCTCCACAAAGCGAGTGATGAAATAGCCAATTTTAAAGCCTATCATTACTTCGTTCGGAATGAAGAACTCCTGCAGGCGACGAAAGAATTGGAGTCCATCATTCTGGCCGAACGGGTGAAGACCAACCGATTGGACCCTGAATCGCTTGTGGAAAACGGATTGATCGAACCCGTGACGATGAAGAAGGCTGCGACGTAACCTTATTCACCAAAGGAGTTTTGAACATGATTGATACGCTTCCACTGCTTCCGGATGACAGAGAGGGCAAGTTCGATTCTCGCTATCGAGTCGTGCTGGTCGCCGCCCAGCGGGCAAAACAGCTCATGCGCGGGACCACGCAATCTCAAACGAGTAAGTTTACAAAAGAAACCTCCATTGCTCTGGAGGAAGTGTTGGGAGATAATGTGGAGTATTTGGTAGGACAAGAAGCGCGTCAGGCGCTTCGTGAAGCCAAGAGAGGCCTGGAACGTGAATTCGAACCGGCCCTGTTGACAGAGGCTGATGAAGATGCCAAGGAAATCAAGCAGCAACTCAGCGTCTACGTTGACGATTCGCCGAATGAAACCGCCGTGGAGGCGGAACCCGAGGCCTAGGCCTGAGAGCGGCCCACAATTCCCCTTCTGAGCGAAGAACATGTCCTAGGCTTGTCGAAGGGAAAACTCTCGTATGAGCGAGAAGACGTTACAAGGCAAGCGGATCGTCCTCTGTGTCACGGGCAGTATTGCGGCCTATAAAGCCGTGTCGCTGCTTCGGACGCTTATCGGGGAAGGAGCGGAGGTGTCCGTGGTCATGACGTCGTCCGCCACGCAGTTTGTGGCGCCGTTGACCTTCGAAGTGTTGTCCGGACGGCCGGTTCTTCAACGACTCTTTGCCGATTCCCAACCCCTGCCTCACCTGAGGGCGACTGAAGAGGCGGACCTGATCCTGGTGGCGCCGGCGACGGCGAACTGCCTCGCCAAATGTGCGCTAGGTTTGGCGGATGATCTGCTGAGCACGTTGTTCGTGGCCGCACGCTGTCCCATCGTGATGGCTCCGGCCATGGATGGTGAAATGTGGGACCATCCTGCGCTGGCGGCGCATACGCGGACGTTGCGCGAGCGCGGGATCGTGGTGTTGGAACCGGAAGAAGGCCCGCTGGCGTCCGGCCTTCTCGGAAAAGGACGGTTGCCTGCCGAACACGTGATGATGGAGGCGGTGCGTTCCCGTCTCGCTCTTCGGCGGGACTGGTCCGGGCAGCGGGTGCTCGTCTCGGCCGGCCCCACGCGTGAACCTATCGATGCGGTTCGCTTTATCACGAATGCCTCTTCGGGCAAAATGGGATACGCGATGGCGGAAGCCGCGGCCCAACGGGGAGCGGAGGTGTTGCTCGTCAGCGGACCAACGGCACTGCCGTCTCCTCCCAACGTGACACGCATCCCGGTGCTGACGGCTGAAGAGATGTATCAAGAACTCGATTCCCGGTTTGCGTGGGCCACCGTCCTTGTGATGACGGCCGCTGTCGGAGACTTCCGGCCCCGGTACCCTTCGTCCGCAAAGGCTAAAAAACACGAGTGGGCCGGCGAGCCCCTGGAACTCGAGCGGACTCCAGACATTCTGCAATCGTTATCACGGAAACGGACGCATCAGGTGCTGGTCGGCTTTGCGGCGGAATCCGAAGACCTGCTCGCCAACGGCCGCATAAAGCTGCATCAAAAAAACCTCGATTTGCTGGTAATGAACAGGATTACAGGACCACAATCGGCATTTGGCAACGAGACTAACGAAGTGATTCTCCTCCCTCGTCACGGAACACCCGTTGAGGTCGAACGATTGCCGAAACGTCTCCTCGCCGATCGCATTCTGGATACGGTTCAGGAGCACTCCGGCATTTCCGCATTTTCCCGCTCTCGGGAGCCGAATGAAGGAATCCGACGGATTCAGTAATCCCCGAGCACCCGCCTGCCTCAAAGAATGAGTTCTAAGCGCCCCACTGCCATTTGTTTTGTCGTAGTGGTCCAGGTTGCCGTTGGAACAGTTTTGCCCTTGGAAGGCGCGGTCGATCACAACAGGCTTGTCTTGACGGAAACTTCCTTTTCACAACGAACCGCAGTCGTCGCTGAAACACAAACACTGGAACCCCTGCCTGAGTTCGATCCGGACAATCCCCAGGCCATAGGAATCATTCTCGCCTTTCGTCGCTGGCCTGATGAAGAAGAACAAACCCTCATTCTTGAAAAGACCATGGAAGCGGGACTAACCAAGACGAAAGAGATCCCCTCTTTTAAAGTCTGGCTTTTTGAATGGAGCACATGGCGAAAAGCGGCAACGGCTCAAAGGGTCTGCCACAGCCTGCCGGTTCTTTCCTCCGTGGAATACTGTGAGCCGGATATCCTGTTGAGGGCGGACGATGCTCATGGGAACTGCCGGCTCTTTCCTCCGGGGAATATTGTGAGCCGGTTATGGACTTGGCCCCGCTACATCGGCTCTATAACTGACGCGGTGGGTTGCGGGCTAAGTGTCTGTCCCAGGTATCGTACCGGCTGGCGCCGGTGGATGAGATGATGTGGCAGCGCGCGCTGTCGGTGTTACGATGGCTGGACCGTCAGGTATGCCTCTGCCTGGTATCGGGGTGACAGTGGCCCGTGCAGCGACAGGCGGGTGACGCACACATTGCAGAGTATCAAAGCGAAGGGTAAGGTCTTGTGTCATACGGACGGCACCCAGAGGGTTGATTGCCGGGGATTGACGAGAGACAAAAGCGGATAATGTATGTGTTACCGAACCGGCCCGTAAGGAAAAAATGAAGTCCGACTCCGGCCATAGTATCCAACCGCGAGCGGCGATTCCGGTGTCTGTTGTGGTCCCGACTTTTCGGGAGGCGGCAAACATTCCAGGTCTGGCCGAACGGATCCATGCTGCCTTGGCGGAAAGTGGAAGAGAATGGGAACTGCTCTTCATCGACGATGATTCGGATGACGGCAGCGAGACCGTGGTCGAGAATGTGGCGCGGCGGCTGCCCGTGCGCATGATAACGCGCCGGGACACGCCGCGGGATCTGTCCCTTGCCGTCCTGGAAGGGATCCGTCTCAGCCGCTTTGATCGGATAGTGGTCATGGATGCTGACCTGTCGCACCCGCCGGAACGCATCCTCGACCTGCTTGCTGCTCTGGACACCGGCTGTGACATGGCAGTCGGCAGTCGCTACATGCCCAGTGGGTCCGTTGACCGCACGTGGGGGCTGTGGCGTTTTCTGAATTCGCGTCTGGCTACATTATTGGCGAGGCCGCTGGTCACTTGCTCAGACCCCATGTCGGGGTTCTTCGCCATTGACCGACGCTGGCTACCTGATCTGGCAGCCCTACGACCCATCGGCTACAAGATCGCACTCGAATTCATGGTACGCGGGCAGCCGCGGGTCACCGAGGTGCCGATCGCGTTTCACGACCGGAATCAGGGCGACAGCAAGTTGAACTGGAAGCAACAGTTCAACTACCTGCGTCACTTGCGCCGGCTCTACCAGTACAAGTTCGGTCATCCGGTACGATTACTCTTTTTTGCTCTCGTGGGCACCAGCGGATTGCTCATCGATATCGCCGGCTATTTCAGCCTGCAACAGGTCGGGGTCGAACACCGCCTGGCGCGAGGGCTGTCGTTCTGGCCCGCGGTGACCTGGAACTGGTGGTTGAATCGAAAGATGACGTTCAGCGATCGGCAGCCACGCCCCCGCGGGCGCCAGTGGATCGAATTCGTCGTCGGCAGTCTGATCGGTTTTGCTGTCAATTGGGGCAGCTATATGGTCTTGACGACGTTCAGCGATTTTTTCACACACAACCGGATGCTGGCGTTTATCTGCGGCATTGGGCTCGGCGGTATCGTTAATTTTCTGATCGTAAACCGGTATGTCTATCGCGCGGACACAATGCCGGTCGAAGACCTCAACTCGTCGGTGATGGAAAGATCATGAGGTCCCACGCAGGCGCGCCCCTGATCGAACGTCCGTTTTCCCGGCGTTGGCGCACAAGCATGGAACAGCCGGACTGCTTGGCCGTGTCCACCGTTGCACGGGAAGCCGTCGGCACGGGTTCGCACTATGGCCAGGAAACGTAAGAAAGAACAGACGAAGCCCCGGCCGGTATCCCTCGACGCCGTCATGCAGCCGGCCGTTACCGTCCCGGATAAGGGTTTGTTGACGATATTCATTGTCGCTAAGGTATTGATTGTATCGACGCTGATCCTGGCCTTTTCTCATTTCGATGACTTGCACCGGTTCAATCTCTGGAATCGATGGCATTCAGGTGAAACAGAGCTTGACGCCTTTTATCTGCCTTTCTCCAACTGGGACGCCCAGCATTACCTGTTGCTTGCCGATCGGGGCTATGAAAACCATCCTCACAGCCACGCGTTCTTCCCGCTGTATCCCGCGTTGATTGCCGTCGTGCGCGTTGTCCTGAGAGATATCTACGTATCCGCGTTCACGTTGAACGTGATATTTTCCTACCTGTTTTGCCACGTTTTCTACCACTATGGCCGTCATTTCCTGCCCGTACGGACCGCGTATCATGCGCTGATTCTTCTTCTCTGTTATCCCACCGCGTTTTATCTGACGGTATTGTACTCGGAAGCCTTGTTTCTGTTTCTGCTGTTCGGTTTTCTCTATTTCTACGAGGTCAAAAAGAGCTATCTCAGTCTGTTGTTCGCACTGTTGTTGCCCCTGGCCCGCGGGCAGGCGGTGTTCGTGGCGGCGGCGCTGACGATCGTTCTGGCGATCAGATTCTTCAGGGGCAAGTCGATCGACTGCCGGTACGAAGCCTGTAACCTGGCGACGTTCGTGGCGGGAGGTCTGTTGTATCTGGGGATTTTCCAGGTGATGACGGGAGACGCCTTCTCCGGCATCAAGGCGCAAGGCACCTTCGTCTTCGGCAATTCATTGACCAACATCATGAACCCCGGACACTTCATCAACTATCTTTTGTCCGAAACCAAGGGGGTATTCAGTTATACCCACTCACTGGTGGACAAGCTCTTCGTGATCGCTGCCCTTTTGTGCATCGGCATCGTCGTCAAAGCCAAGAAGCCATTGTGGTTGGTGCTCTATGTCATATTGATCTATCCGGTGGCTGCGATGGGCGCAGGTGGTTCCTTTTCCCGGCTCTCTTTGATAGCGGCGCCGGTTCTCGCCCTGGCGGTCTGGACGGCCTGTGCCAGGTACGAAAAGGTCATTTACGCGGCTGGTTCGGTTTGCCTCGTTGTCCAACTGTATTTTGCCGGCCGCTTTGCCCTCAACCTGTGGGTGGGATGATCGCGCAGGCAGGGGGCTTGGAGTGCGACATCTGCAGGCGACGTCTTTGTTGCATTCCCGACCTATGAACGGCTGACACAAGGTTGAAGCACGGTGGAGCCTCGCACTACGCACGAATCGAAGCATAGCTGGAAAAAGCAAAATCCCTGCAGGAGGAGACTCTGGGCAAGGAACGGCTTGCCCGTTTTCTGTATTTGCAGGGATTTCTCCGTCATCGCCGCGGTGAGACGGAGGCTGCCGGAGTCTTGTTCAAAGAATCGTGCGCCATCTATTCCCACCCGGAGAATGCATCCATTGACGCACTCAGACAGTTGACTGCGGCGCCATGAAATACCCAAGAGGAATCAATGACGTGATCAGCCGCTGCGTGATTGCATTCCGTCACCCGGCCGCATGGGCACGTCTCTGCCCCGGCGCCCTCTTCGTCCTTCTGACGGGCCTCTACATCGCGACAATGCCCGAGCACGCCACCCTGGAGGATTCGGGGGTACTCATCACCGTCGCCGAGTTCGCCGGCATCGCGCATCCGCCGGGCTATCCGCTCTATACCATGCTGGGCAAGCTGTTCACCCTGCTGCCCTTCGGCACCATCGCTGTTCGAGTACAACTCCTCAGTGCCGTTGCCGGGGCGCTGGCCTGCGTATGCGTGTACTTCTGCTGCCTGGTGCTTTCCAGACAACGCATCCCGGCGTTCTTTGCCGCGCTGTTCTACGGAGTGTCGGGGCTCCTCTGGCGCCAGTCCCTGATCGCGGAGGTCTACACGCTCCACGCGCTGTTCGTGTTCCTGTTGCTCTATCTCGCGCTGCGGCTGCATCAGGAGTTCAGTCGGAGAGACCTCTACCTCTTTACCCTGACCTTCGCTTTGGGCCTCAGCCACCACTGGCCGCTGCTGCTGTTGAACAGCATGCTGTTCCTGCCGCTGTTTCTTGTCATGGCCATGACACACCGGCCACGCCTGTCGTCGTGCCTCGCAGTTGCGCCCAAGCTGATACTCCTGATGTTGCTCGGGCTGTCATCTTACCTCTATCTCGTCATCAGGTCGTCTTTTGATCCCTACATCACGGCTTTCGGCCCGGTGACTCTCGCTGACCTACCGGACTATGTGTTGCGGCAACGCTACGCGGCCACCGACGTCAGCCCGACCGCCTCGCTCACTGACAGCCTGTTGTTTGTTCTCCACTTCCTGCGCGAATGTCTGCGGGAGATGGGCGTGGTCTCAGCCCTGGCGGTCGGCGTCGGTCTGGCCTGGGCGGTCGTTCATGAGAAACGGAGCATTGTTGTCACGCTGCTCGCCGGGTTTTGCGCCAGCCCGCTGCTCCTGCTTCTGTTCCTGAAGTTCGACTACGACATGTTGCGCCGCGACGCCTACATGTTCTATCAGGCGGTTCCCTTCGGCATCTGTGCCATCTTCCTGCACTATTGTCTGACCGCGGCACCAAGGGCGTTGCCGGACAAGCTGCGACGCACCGTTCCAGCGTTCGCGGGTGCGTTGTTCTGCGTGACGACGTTCGCGGCGAACGTCGACAGGAATGACATGCGCAACAATACCTTCGCGTTTGATTACGCCAGGACAGTGCTCGAAGCCCTGCCCAAGGGGGCCGCACTGTTCCTGCACGTGGATCAGGATCTGGGGCCGCTGTCCTATGCCCGTTACGGCGCACGAGTTCGGGAAGACGTTCGCTTGTATTCCCAGCATGGGCATCTTTTTGGAAATCGTATTTATGGTGCTGGAGACGATGAGTTCACAAAGGCGCAAACGACGCTGCTGAGGTTCCTGGATGGAGAGAACGAGAAGCGCCTGTTCGTGACCTGGGCGTCGAAGCTGTTCCACGCCCAGCCCGAGCGCGGCGTCTACCTGCACAACCACGGGGTTTTTTCTGAGCTGTCGCGATCTGAGACGAAAACCGCCGTGGAATTGCCGTCTGGTGTCATCCGCGCCTTTTTGGACCGGCACTGGCCGGACGCCTACGGGGACATCTGGAGGTACCATCGGCAACGGATCGCCGCTGAGTTTTGCTATGCCTTGATGCTCAGGGATGAAAGCCATCCCGCCCTCGAAGAGCACTATTATTGCAAAATCCGCCTTGCCCAGCATCTGTACGCCCGACAGGAATACGAGCGCGCCGCCGAGCTGTTCCGTGAGCAGTTGGCCCTCGGCGCACCCTGGACCAAGGACGGGCTCGCACACGTATATTTCAACTATCTGGTTGCCGAACTTGCCGTGATCAATCGGAAACCACCACAGTCCGGCTCAAGGACATCCGACGTTCAGCGCCTGATCGACGAAGTCTACCCGGCGACCAAAATCTGGCCGGTATGCGACAACAGGGTCGCGCGAGCGCTGCTCGAACTGGGGGCCCAGGGCCCTGTGGACGTCCACCTGGACGAACTGACGGAGACGTTTGGACATTGCGATAACCTGGCGCCGTTCTTCACGAAATTGAGACGCGGACAGCAACGATGAGCCACTGAGACATGATGAGGTTCACCCTGCCAGTTCCGCGTCGCGTACCCGGTGATTTGACCGGCACACTGGCTTTTGCCGCGGCCGTGGTCGGCCCGCTCGTGTTGTACGTCGTCACGTTGCCGCGCACCGTCGTGCTGGAGGACGACGGCCTGTTTCTGATGGCCGGTGCCTCCCTGGGGGTCGCCCACCCACCCGGCTACCCGCTTCATACCCTGATCTGCCACCTGTTCTTGCAACTGCCGGGTGCCTCGCCTGCGTTCCTGGGGCACCTGTCCAGCGCGGTGCTCGGCGCATTCGCCTGCGGGGCCGTGTACATCTGTGCGCGCCTGCTGGGGGCATCGATGGTGCCGGCGTTGACGGCCGCCTGGCTGTTCGGCGCCTCGGAGCACGTCTGGTCCCAGGCGATCATTACCGAGGTCTATACCCTGAACGCCCTGCTGTTCTTCGCCCTCCATGCGCTGTTGCTGCACGGCGTCCGGCACCCGGACCGGGATGGGATCTGGTTCACGGCCGTAGTGGTCTACGGGCTGAGCCTAGCCAATCACTGGCCGCTGATGGTGCTGGCCACTCCGGGGCTGGCGGTGGCGGCCTTTCCGGCCTGGCGGATGATCGTACGCCAATGGCCACGGCTGCTTGCCGGTTTTCTGCCGAGCGTCGCGCTGCCCTACGCCTGGATGGTCTGGCGCTCTCACCAGAATCCGTTGCTCAACTTCTACGGGCCGATAGACAGCTTGCAGGAGCTGTGGTTCTACATCAGCCGGAGCGGCTACTCCCATGTGGATACGAGCCCCAGCGCCGGCTGGAGCGACCGACTTCAGTTTCTGCAGTGGCTGGGCCACGAGGTGGTCTGGCAGTTGACGCTGCCGGGGTTCGTCCTGGCCGTGGTGGGTCTGTGGATCCTGCTGCATCGCCGGGAGTGGGTGATGGCCGGCTCCGGGCTGTTGGCGTTCCTGGGCAACAGCGTAGCGTTGGTGGTGCTGCTCGGATTCGATTTCGACTTCTACAACACCGCTATCTTCCGTCCCTACGTTCTGGTCTGCTACGGATTGGTTGTCCTGTGGCTGACCATCGGGTTTCAGTTCGTGCTCGACCGGCTTTCGATCCGGCTCCCCGTCGCATTGGGCCGGCCGGCGTGGCTCAAGTCTTGCGTGGCGGCGCTGGCGGGAGCTGGGATGGCCGTGCTTTCCGTGCAAGCGCACTGGCAGCCGAACGATCGCGCCGGAAGTAACTTCACGCAGCGATATGCAGAAACGATATTCGACCTCCTGCCACAGGACGCCGTGCTGTTCACCCACGGCGACACGGACAGCAGCCCGCTCGGCTACTATCGCTTCGTGGAAAATCATCGTTCGGACCTCACCCTTTTGAATACACAGGCGCTCGTCTTCGGCAATCGCCTGTACGACTGGCGGCTTCCTGAAGAGCGCAAGCGGGAAGTGCTGCAAGAATTCGTGAACAAGACCGAACGCCCCGTGTTTTTCACC
The DNA here is from genome assembly GCA_012270585.1 of Nitrospirales bacterium. Taxonomy (GTDB): domain Bacteria; phylum Nitrospirota; class Nitrospiria; order Nitrospirales; family UBA8639; genus Bin75. Next base: position 667 of record JAAXIB010000055.1, on the reverse strand, counting down.
AGCGGCGAGATCATGTCCGAACTCGGATTCGGTGTGCGTTATCACGGATTCGTCAAGGAAATCGTCCGCACCGGGACCCGGGTGGAACTGGCACTCATCCCACCCCAAGGGGAGCGGTATTTTGAGGAACTGCTGAGTCGGACCCCCAATGATCGCTGGGAGCGGTCCCGGAGCAACAAGCTGATTTACTCGTTGGGCAAGTATCTGGGATTGGCCGTGCTATCGGGCGACGCAACTTTTCTGAAACGGTTGCAGCATGCACTGGCACTTGCCGAGCAAAACTTCTACAGCCTCATGAGCATGGCGGAGACGTTGTTGGAGCACGGGGAGGCCTCGCATTACGCACAAATCGAAGCATGGCTGGAACAGGCAAAACCCCTGCAGGATGAGACTCTGGGCAAGGAGCGGTTGGCGCGCTTTCTGTATTTGCAGGGATTTCTCCGCCATCGCCGCGGTGAGACGGAGGAGGCCAGAGCCTTGTTCAAGGAATCGCGCGCCATCTATCCTCACCCGGAGAATGCATCCATCAATGCGCTCAGACAGTTGACTGCGGCGCCATGAAATACCCAAGAGGAATCAATGACGTGATCAGCCGCTGCGCGATTGCATTCCGTCACCCGGCCGCATGGGCACGTCTCTGCCCCGGCGCCCTCTTCGTCCTTCTGAC
>JAAXIB010000035.1 GCA_012270585.1 Nitrospirales bacterium | reverse complement strand
GAGGGAAAAGCAAAAACCCTGGATCCTCGATTAAGAATGTCGAGGATGACAGGAGAGGCCTGCAGGAGGACACTAAGCCCCGTATTCTGTCAACGAATTACTGAACACATACAAATGACAGAGATGATGTAGGCAGTCCCTTATGTTTTGTCGTTAGAGAAAGGATACGTAACTCGTGATTTCAACAGCAGAATTTCGGAATGGTGCTCGGATGGAGTTGGAGGGCATGCCGTATTATATCGTGGAATTTCAACACGTGAAACCCGGCAAAGGCGGTGCGTTTGTGCGGACCAAGTTGAAGAACTTGAAAACCGGTCAGGTTCTGGAAAAGACGTTTCGGTCAGGTGAAAAATTTGATGAACCCGATTTGGAGGAATGTGAAATGCAATTCCTCTATTCGGCCGGTGATTCTTACACGTTCATGGATACCTCGTCTTATGAGCAGTTCACCTATCAAAGAGAGCAACTCGGAGACGATACCGATCTCCTCAAAGAAAACACGACAGTGGAAATCCTGCTCTACGAAGGCAGTCCCATCTCCATGATTTTGCCGACGTTTATGGAGTTGGAAGTCGTAGAAACCGATCCTGGTGTTCGAGGAGATACGGCCTCGGGAGGGACGAAACCCGCGATGGTTGAGACGGGAGCGACCATCAAGGTGCCGTTATATTTGGAGACGGGTGAGGTGGTTAAAGTCGATACCCGGACCAGGGAATACGTCGAACGTGTCCGGGTGTGAGGAATGGACAGCGAACAAAGAAAAGACATTCAAGATCTGGTTGAAATTCTGAACCAGCAGAATTTGAACGAGATTGAGGTCCAACGCGGGGATGTGCGCGTCCGGATACGACGTGAATCCACTACTCCGGTGAGTGTGCCGGCGTCCTCTTCCACGGAGCCCGGTCATTTGACTGACACGCTTGCGGACTCCGTGTCAAGAGAGTCCTTGTTGACGATCACCTCGCCCGTTGTGGGGACGTTCTACCGATCATCATCGCCTGATGCCGAGCCCTACGTGGAAGAAGGAGACCTGGTGAGCAGGGGGCAAGTCCTGTGCATCGTCGAGGCCATGAAACTGATGAACGAAATCGAAGCCGAAGTCGATGGTCGAGTTGTCAAAGTTCTGGTTGAGAATGAGGCCAGCGTGGAATATGGACAACCCTTGTTGGTCATCGAACCTCTTCCTTAAATCCCGTTCGCTCCACGAGGAAAACCCGTGTTCAAAAAAATTCTGATTGCGAATCGTGGAGAAATCGCCCTTCGCATCATCCGTGCCTGTCGAGAGCTGGGGATCAAGACGGTCGCCGTTTTCTCTGAAGTCGATGCGCGTTCCCTGTACGTGCGACACGCGGATGAGCAGGTGTGCATCGGTCCGGCCGACAGCGCCTTGAGCTACCTGAACGTTCCCAACGTGTTGAGCGCGGCGGAGATCACCGGGGCGGATGCCATCCATCCCGGCTATGGGTTTCTCGCGGAGAATGCCCATTTTGCCGAGATCTGCGAATCGATCGGCATCACGTTCATCGGTCCGAGTTCCGAGCATATCGCCCTGCTGGGCGACAAATCCAAGGCTCGAGAAACCATGCTCCGGTGTGGGATTCCCGTTATGCCGGGCAGCGACGGTGAACTGCGTAACCTCGATCATGCCGTGCAGGTCGCGGGTGAACTCGGTTACCCCGTGATGGTGAAGGCTTCGGCCGGAGGAGGAGGCCGGGGCATGCGGGTCGTCAGTCGTGAGGCCGAGTTGGGGAAAGCCATTTTGTCGGCTCAGGTGGAAGCGAGGACGGGGTTTGACCACGACGGCGTCTATCTTGAAAAGTATTTTCCTGAACCCCGGCACGTCGAAATTCAGGTATTGGCCGATGATCACGGGCATGCGGTTCATCTGGGAGAGCGGGATTGCTCTATCCAGCGCCGTTACCAGAAGTTGGTAGAGGAATCCCCGTCTCCCGTCGTGGACGACTCGTTGAGACGGGAGATGGGAAAAGTGGCCCTCAAGGTTGTCAAAGCCGTGCACTATCGGAACGCGGGAACCGTGGAATTTTTGCTTGACCAAAATCGAAAGTTTTATTTCATGGAAGTCAATACCCGGATTCAGGTCGAGCATCCGGTCACCGAAATGGTCACCGGCATTGATCTCGTCAAGGAACAAATCCGCGTGGCCGCCGGGGTGCCGTTACGATTTCGACAGAAGGACGTTCAGTTGAACGGCCACAGTATCGAGTGTCGAATCAATGCCGAGTCTCCGGAGACCTTTGTCCCGAGTCCCGGCGTCGTCTCACGATTTCACGTTCCGGGTGGAGCGGGAATTCGAGTGGATACGGCCCTGGAAGCGATGGACCGGGTCCATCCTCACTACGATTCCATGATCGCCAAGTTGATTGCGCATGGACAGGATCGTGCGGACGCGCTGACCCGAGCGCAACGCGCCCTTGATGAGTTTACCGTGGAAGGAATCCAAACGACGATTCCATTGCAGCGACTCATCTTGCGTGATCCCGACTTTCAAAAAGGCGGAGTATCCACGAATTTTCTCGACCGGTTGTTAGCCGGCCGCAGGTTTTAGCGTTTCCCCCCGTGTTTCAGCCTTCCCTTTCCGGTGTCTATCTGTTGTTGGATGAGCAGTGGGCTCCCAGGCATAATCTGTCGACCGTTCTGGAACTGGCAGCCGGATGCGGCATCCGGTTGTTTCAATATCGCAACAAGATCGGATCTCCGCGAGACGTGTTTGCCAAGGCCCGGGAATTGCGAGAAGTTGCCGCTCGATTGGGTGCATTGTTCATCGTGAATGACCGGTGCGACGTAGCCTTGGCGGTGGAGGCGGACGGGGTACACTTGGGCCAGGATGATCTTCCTCTGGATTTGGCGAGACAAGTCATGGGACGCCATAAGATTATCGGCATCTCCACCCATCGATCCGAAGAGGTGACGCAAGCAACCCGGGGAGGCGCGAACTATATCGGATACGGCCCTCTCTTTCCCACAACGACCAAAGAAGCTCACGAGGCGCCCGTGGGATGTGCCGGACTCCGGGAGATTCGCTCGCTCACGCCGCTGCCGGTATTCGCGATCGGAGGGATCACCGTGGATTCCCTTGAGGAGATCGTTGACTCAGGAGCGAATGGCGTCGCCGTAGCCTCCGCCGTGCTCAATGCTTCAAACATCGAGCAGACGATACGTGATTTTGTCAGTCACTTTCCCGCATCATCCTCGTCACTTCCCGAATAGCGGAATGGCTCGCGAGTGTCGTGATGCCGTCTTCCCACCGTGAATGCAGGTGGGGTTGAAAGGGAAGGGGGCCCCAAACGGGCACCGTGCTGAGTTCGCGGATGAGCGTGGCGGTGGACGCCTGCTGCTCTTCCCGGGTGGTGTCCGTATGATTGAGCAGAATCCCTGCAATCGGGAGACCTGCCTGCTGAAGCCCCATGAGGGTTAACCGCGTATGGTTAATTGCACCCAGGCTGGTGCGACTCACGATCAGGCATGGAAGTCCCAGAAGCTCAATCAGGTTGAGAACGTCCTGTGTTTGGGTCAGGGGCACAAGAATGCCGCCGACGCCTTCGACGAGCATGTAATCATGATGAACGGCAAAGGTTCGGTAGGCATCGAGGATCGCTTCAACGGCGATGGATTGTTGAGAAAGCCGCGCTGCTTCGAGTGGAGCCACGGGTGGGGGAAAGCAATAAAGCCTGTGCACGTCCACGTTCCTGTAAGGTGCAAATAATCCCCTGAAGCGGTGCCCGTCCGAAGTCGTTTCGTCCGGCGTGGCGCCCGTCTCGACGGGCTTCATGATACCGACCGTGCCTCCGGTTTGTTGCAGGGCCATGCCCAAGGCGGCAGTCACCACGGTTTTCCCCACGTTCGTATCCGTTCCGGTAATGAACACTCCTTTCTGTGGTTTCAGTGGCCGGTGGGGCATGTCTCTACCAGATCCGGTTATCCATGTTGTACACCTGACCGGAGATATCCCGAGTCGTGGTCAAGCGGTAGATGAAATCAGTGACGTCATCGAGCGAAGGAGTGCGTCCCAGGACGTGGGTATGGAGTTGGTCGGGATCAGGAAACGCGTCTCCGGCCAGAGGCGAGCGATGCCAGCCAGGAAAGACCGCGTTGACGCGGACGTTGGCCTTGCCGAATTCCCGAGCCGCCGACTTGACCAATCCCAAGGCTCCGGCTTTACAAGCCGCATAGGCTGCCTGTCCCTCCCCACCCCAGGCACTGCTCAGGGAACTCATGACGGTCACGGCACCTCCACGTCGCTCGGGAAACAGCGGCAGCCCTCTTTGAAGACAGAGAAACAGGCCGGTGAGGTTGGTGTGCAGCACACGTTCCCACTCGGATGGCGCGATGCGGACGGTGAGACGATTGACGGTTGTGCCCACTGACCACACAAACGCGTCGAGTTCAGGCCACACGGCCTGGACCTGATCGAACAGGGCGTGGATTTGACGTGAGTCACTCATGTCCGCTTGAAAGGATCTGCCCTCTCGTCCAAGTTGCTCGATTTTTTGAAGAACGTCGGCCGCCGAGTCATGATGGGCATGATAATGGACGCCGACGTTCCACCCATTCCGGGCGAATCGAAGACAAACCGCGGCCCCGATGACCCCGGAGCCTCCGAGGACGAGCACCGTCGGAGGATCCATGGAATCCTGACTTTGATGCCGGAACGGTTGCTTGAATGCCGGGGGCATGCTGAGGTGATTATCCCGAACGAAACACCGTGAGGCAAACTTCAAAAAATGGATGATGCCGACGCTGTCTTGCCGTGCCGAGGGGGCTATGATACGGTGAAAGTAGGGGACGGCCCCCGTGCCGTCCCTCGTGTAAAAACGGAAAAATGGGACGAACCGTGGTCAGATTCACCGGGTTGAAAGTACTGGTGCTCCTGGGCCTTGTCGTGGGCTGGAGCAGTCATGCGTTTGGGCAGGGCCCGCCAATTGTGATCCATGATGCGGGCGTCTATTTTCCCGATCAAACGGGCAATGAGTGGACGTATCAGGGGCGTATAACCGAAGGAGTCGTCAATCAGATCGAGGATAAGACGTTTGTCAACGTCTCGAAGGTCACGGGAAGAGAAAAGAAGGACGGTGTCATGGTTACGGTGTTTCACGATACCAATCCCGGAGACCAAGGGCCGACCGACAGTTATTATCTTCGTGATGCCGCAGGAATTCGTTATTATGGCTCCAAACCCGGGACGATCCTGGAACGGCAGTTGATCCCCTATCAAATTGTGCGGTTTCCTCTTGAAATGCCAAGTTCCTTTCATCAATTGGATCGAAAAGCCCTCAATTTGGGCTTGGATCTCGATCGTGATGGACAGGCGGAAACAGTGGACGTTCAGGCCACGGTGGATATCGAAGGGCAGGAGTCCGTGACGGTGCCGTTGGGGACGTATGAAAAGGCGATTCGCATGGAAGCACACATGGAGTTGTTGGTGCGTTTGTCCGGGGACGGCACGCGGATCTCCGGATTCGACACGATGACGCTGTGGTTGGTGAAAGGCGTGGGCCTGGTCAAGTATATCGAACGTCAGATGATTCCGATGGTCGGCGCCGGAAAGGACCGGCTGATCGAAATTACCGAGGAATTGGAAGAAGCCAGACTACAGGGCGGGACGGCCCTGCTCAGCCGGCGCAAATCCCCGGCGCATGGTATTCTCGCACGTCAACCGTTGAACCATGAATTGTTCCAAATATCCTTCCCCTCCGGCCTTGATCCCCACCCCTGACAGGCGATGGCCGCCAAAGGGTTGTCGTCCGACCAGCGATCCGGTGATGGGGCGGTTGATATAAAAATTACCCACGTCGAAGGCTTCCCGAGCCCGGTGAATGTTTGAGGGGCTTCGAGAATAAATCCCGCCGGTCAGCGCAAACTCCGATTGCATGGCCACGTGCAACGCTTCCGTGAACGTTGAGCAACGGAACACGGCAACCACCGGACCGAAAATTTCTTCCCGTGCCAGTCGATGGTGTGGTTGAATGCCGGTTACGATGACCGGACCCTGGAACCAGCCCTCGCCGGTCATCTTCCGGTCCAGCCGGACCGTCCCTTCTTGCCGGGCGATATCGACGTATGTCCGAACCTTCCGGAGGGCGCGTTCGTCGATCATCGGTCCCATGTGATGGGCAGGATTCTCCGGCGGACCGACGAGCACGCTTTGCGCGGCTTGCGTCAAACGCTCGATAAACTCCTCATACACCGGTTCGAGTACAATGACCCGGGAACAGGCCGAGCATTTTTGGCCTTGATACCCGGTGAAAGAGGACAGGACCCCGCTCACGGCTTCATCCAGATCCGCGGTTTCGTCGACGATGATTGCGTTCTTGCCACCCATTTCCGCAATCGCACGTTTCACGTGAGATTGGCCGGGTGACACCTCTGCGGCCTGTTGGATAATCCGGAGCCCGGCTTCTTTTGACCCGGTAAAGGCGATCACCTGGATTCGGGGATGGGCGACGAGCGCTTTCCCGATTTCAGGGCCGCCCGGGAGGAGATGCAGGACACCCTCAGGGAGCCCTGCCTCCTGATAGAGGGCAAACAGATTGCAGCCCATCATCGGCGAGCGTTCCGACGGCTTGAACAGAACGGTATTCCCCGTCACCAAGGCCGCTGAGACCATCCCCGTGGGAATGGCCAACGAAAAATTCCACGGGGAAATGACCACGGCCACTCCGCGCGGCATCCATTCGAGGTGATTCAGTTCACCCGGTTCATGGCCCAGGAGTTGCGGGCGTCCCAGTCGCCGCATTTGGCCCGCGTAGAATTCGAGAAAGTCGATGGCTTCGGCAACGTCGGCATCAGCCTCTCTCCAGGGTTTCCCCGTTTCGAGAATTTCCCATGCGGCCAGGTCAACCCGGCGTTGCCTCATGAGTTCAGCCACGGCACAAAGATAATCGGCGCGCGCGCCGGCCGGCGTGGCACGCCAGGATTGACACGCTTCAAGCGCGGCTTGAATCACCGGTTCCAATTCAGCAGGGGAATAACACGGAACCCGGGCAATGACCTCGTCCGGCCGGCTGGGGTTGGTCGAAACCAGTTCGTCTTTCAACTGTCCGACCGTCAACGGTACGGGGAAGGAAACGGATTGGCCCAGTTGTTGTTTGACCCGTTCAATGGCTTGAGTCATCGCCTGACGCGAAGCCTCGCGCGAGAAATCCGTATGCGGTTCATTGTGAAACCGTGGGCTGAAGCCCGGTTGAGAGAGAGAATCCGCGTGGGCCACCGTTGTCTCCGGTGGAGCGAGCAAGACCTCAAGAGGCGTTTCCTGCTTCCGCTGCTGTGAGAGGAAGGATTCGTTGGAGGTGTTTTCCAACAACCGTCTGACGAGATAAGCCATGCCGGGCAAAAGTTGTCCGACCGGCGTGTACACTCTCACGCGACGCCCATGGCGGACGATGGCATGTTGCAATGCATCGGCCATGCCATAGAGCGACTGGTATTCGCAGGTCTCCGGAGAGAGGCCTTGAGATTGCGCTACGGCCTCGGCGTGAGCCAGGCTTCGCAGATTATGAGTACCGAAAGCCGGGCGGAACAGCGACGGATAGGCCAGCAACTTTTTGCTGAGATATTCAAAGTTGACGTCCGTCTCGGCTTTCCGGCTCAACACGGGGACGGGCCAACCGCGTTGCGTGTTCTGAATGTTCTCCGCGTCCCAGTACGCGCCTTTGACCAGCCGGATGGTGATGGGTGAACCGCGTTGTCGGGTCCAATCCATGAGGCGATTCAGAGTGTGGTCGGCATCCCGAAGATAGGCCTGGAGGGCAATGCCCGCCCATGGATAGTCACGATACGCGGGTTCGGAGAAAATCCGCATGAAAATTTCATAGGTCAAATCCTTGAGTTCATAGTGTTCCATGTCGAATGTCAGAGACGCCGGCAGTTGCGAGGCCAAATCCAGAACAGGACGAAGCCGTGAAGCCACCCCCTCAAAACTGCCGCCGGGATCAGCCGGATCCAACTGTGAATACAGAGCGGAAATTTTCACCGACAGATTGACGCGCGGAATAAACCCAAGGTGATCCCGTTCGAGCAACGGCCGGCCTGGCCAACCTCGGGCGTGTTCGTGATATTCGCGAAGGGCATCCAAACACCGATCCCGATACCCATCGGCTTCCGCTTCGCTGACGGTCGTTTCACCCAACAGATCCACGGACGCGGAGCGTCCCGATCGCCACAGATCCTTCAGAACCGGCATCGCGCCGTATATGGAGTCTCCGGCAATGAACGTATAAGCCATACGCGTGAATTGCCGGCGCAACACGAGGGCGCCGACGTGGGCGCCGATCCAGGTGGTGGGAAGTTTCCGCAGAGACCACTTGAGAGACTGGGGAAGAATCGGAGTGTGACTGAAGTATTCGGCAAGGAGTCGGGTAAATTGTTCATCCGTTTTGAGCGTGGGCAGCACGTCCACAAAGCGGAAGAGTTGAACCTTGAAATCCTCATCCTGCATGCCCCAGTCCATGAGCAGGTCATTCCACCAGCGTTGACTCAGTATGGCCGGGGTGCCGGTCTTACAGTGCTCGGCCAACGTGCGGCCGATATGCCGGATGGACGGTTCGAGGAGGTCTTCCGCGTGCATGACAGCCTTCTATCTTCATTGTACTCCTTTCCCGCTCAGCAATCCGATTCGGGTAGGTCGGGTTAGCGAAGCGTAACCCGACGATTAGGCTGTTAATTTGTGGGGCCAATAATCCCCGACGCTTGTCCCCGACAACAAGGACTGGATGAGATGCTGCCAATAGGTTGCAATGATACGCCTTTTGGCATATATTAAAACTTTGAGTTTCAAAAGGAGTCAAAATATGTCAACAACCATCAAGCTTTCAGACGAAGTAATTGCTGCGGCACGTCGCTACGGCGATGTGTATAGCCGTTCTGCGCCCAAGCAGATCGAATACTGGTTTCGTATAGGCAAACTTGCCGAGGAAAATCCTGACTTGCCCTATCGTTTTATCAAGGACATTCTTATTGCCAGACAGGAAGTTGTCGATAAAGAGGTAACACCGTATGAGTTTGGGTGAACATGCAGGTCCTGCAGACAACCACTTTTCGTAAGGCGGTAAAAAAGTTGCACACCAACCAGAAGCGCGACCTTGATGAGGCTGTGAACGTGATTATGGCTGCCCCACATGTTGGTGAAGCCAAAGTAGGAGACTTGGCCGGAGTGCGCGTTTACAAGTTCAAAATGGCCAAACAACTCGCCTTGCTTGCCTATATCTACGAAGGCCATACGCTCACTCTTACATTGCTGGCGATCGGCACGCATGAAAATTTTTACCGCAGCCTGAAACAATCCATACAATAAAGCAAAATTTTTCGTTGCTCATCGTATCTTCAGTAGGTCGGATTAGTGAAGCGTAATCCGACGAGAGCGTGCACACCCACGTCCGTTCGACTGTTGTGTGTAGGTCGGATTAGCGAAGCGTAATCCGACAGGAAGCTCCAACCTCAACCCAAGTACCAAGCCTGTCCCCACCATTTGTCATCGGGGAGTAGTGAATCCATACACGTTGTTGACTGGTAGTGTCCCAGTTTGAATTTCCCTTTCCGCAGCAAGGTCCTTTTTTGCCATCCTTCTATAGGTTCATTAATTCGTTGATGATTTTCCCGCTTCTTTTTGTGCCCCCGTGCTCGGCAGATTGTTTTACCAACGGCAAATACGCAGGATCTCCCACAATGCTTGGGCGATGGAAGTCGGCCCGACCGTTTATCGTGTCGCGCCGCTCATTCATCTCTCTTCATACACGGAGGTTCTGTTATGTCACGGTTCGTCCTCTTTCCCGTCGTTCTGCTATCTCTTGTGTTTCTACCAGCTTGTGCAACCCTCACGACTGGAACAGCACAATCTATTTTAGTCGATGTCCTGAATGTCCAAGGTGCAGACTGTCGAGGGACCGATACGAAAGGACGAACCTATGTGTGGGCGAAGACCCCATCGTCCACAACGGTTCATAAAGGGGATGGTCCCATCACCTTAACCAGGAGCGTTTTCGCGTGCATGGCAACCTTCCACCTTCATTGTACGCCTTTACCAAGTTGATTTCGATTTCTTCCTTTTGCTAACTTCCCTCTGTTCATCCATCAAGGTTGCCCTTGTCGGGCTGCCTGTGAAATACAAGAACTGTCTCGGCTGGCCTGGGTCGCTCCCAGTCGGAGCCGAGGGATTACCAACCAGTAAATACACAGGAAGTCTCTTGCCTTGATGGATGGGCCGGCCCGGCCTATGCTGGGATTTATCCATTTTCCTTCGAGAGGAGAAAAGTCATGTTGCGGACTGGCACGATCATCGTATTTGTAGTGTGTGTGTTATTCCTGGGTACACGTTCCGGATACGCTCAGGCAATCGGACCTGCGGAGTATCAGGCTGGCGTGAAGAGCCGGGAAACCACCCTTGCGGGAATTGAGACCTCCCTGAACGCCGCGGAAGTGGACTTGCAGAAGGCAGAGCAAGCCTTCAGTGCGGTCGAGTTGAGTGGCGATCCCGATGCTCTGAACAACGCATGGTGGAATGTCAATGCGGCCGTGGACGAATGGAATAAATGGAGTAACGCGCATTTTTGGCAAGTCCGGGAAGTCGAGGAAGCGGAGAAGGCGTGGGAAATTGGTGCCATTTGGCTGGAACAATACAAGAACGACTATGAGGCGCAGTTCGATTCATTCGCGGTCAGAGACCAGATTGCCCGGTGCGGTACGCAGTACTGTTCGCCGACAAGCTTCCTGAGTAACGAGCGGTTCACGGTCTTTCAGCCGCATGTGCTGGAAATGGTTGGAGTGCATCATGCCTATGCAAAGGGACTCACAGGGAAAGGGGTGCGTATCGCGATTGAAGACAGTATCGTCAACTATCAGCTTCCCGAGTTTGCCGGACGCATCTCGTTCGACGGGGCAAAACTGACTTATCCGGTCCCCTATGGAGATGATCCTTTCTCGGACTCCAAGCTCTGTGAGCAGGGGAGCGTCTTTGCGTCGCCTGGATGCGAGGTGTTTTCGTATGCATTCGAATACGGTGATGATAGTGAGGCGCTTTCACCGGATCAGATCGATACGCTGGCAGTGCGGTGGGTCGTTGCCAACTATGGATGGCCGGAAGAGGGAGAAAACTGGTACCTCCGTAACGATGCCCATGAGGAGGGCGGTTTGTTCCGATGGACAAAGATTCCACATGTAACTGGCATCAATGACCATGGGACGATCGTGGCCTCGGTGGCCGCGGGTCGGGATTTTGGAGTGGCCCCTGGTGCGACGATCATTCCGATCGCCACGGACTTTAGCTCGGGACAGCATGATCAAAGCAAGGCGGAACAGACACTCCTTCAATGGGTCAAAGGGTTGCCTAGAGGAGAGCGAGAGAAGCTTGATGCCGACTTGGCAGAGCAAATTCAGTCGGACTACGCCAAGTACGACGTGATCAACCGGAGCTATGGGATCCCACTCATCGATGGAGCGTCGATTTTGGAGCTTCAGGATGCGGCATCAGACTGGTGGGGGAATGAGTTGCGGAATATCCTTCCGAGATATTGGCGAGCATACATGCAGACGGGAATACACCCCGATGATCGAACGGTGGTAGTGTATGCAGCGGGCAACGATAGCGCAGATTTGGGGCATCTGAGTGGAGCACAAATTCCTTTCTATGAACCCCATGTGAGGGGCCATCATCTGTCGGTCATGGCGTTGGATCACGACGGACGCCACGCCGACTACACGAATTTCTGCGGGGCACTCCCATCGGACTGGGATGCACAGCGCTGGCGGCACCGGGGCTGGTGAATGCAGCCGGGAGTGGTGGCAAAGGCGAGGTTAAACACGAAACACCTGGCACGTCGTTCGCGGCGCCGGTGGTCACCGGGGCGATTGCGCTGCTCATGGAGCACTTCCGAGGGCAACTCGGAAATACCGAAATCGTCAAGCGTGTGGTGAACACGGCCAATAACAGAGGGCGCTACGCCCAACTTGAAATCTATGGAGCCGGGTTACTGGATCTCCGGGCGGCGTTGCAGCCCGTGGGGACCCTCGTCACCGGCACCCCGTCGCGGAACGGGGATGCGATGGTCACGGGGTTGCGGATGCCCGCGGCCATGGGCGCCTTTGGGCACCGGCTTGCGGCGAGCGGGGTCGAAGTGGCGAGTCTGGACGATTTGGGTGCACCCTTCTGGTCGACGCCTGAGCAGTTCGTGTATACGACGTGGCTCCCCACCCTGGCAATCCCCACGTTTGTCGAGCCGGAGTCCAGGAACCGCGGGGCTCTGCATCTGGGATTCACCCCAGGGACCGTAGACGGACCGATGGCCGTGAACGGCGTTCAGTTCCTGCTCGGTCAGGACCGGATCGGCCTGGAACGCGCGCCCTCTGACGGGTTCCGGTGGGGCATGTTGTGGGACGGTGCCTCGTGGCAGGGCGGGCAGGCCTCCGGCGCCTTCGGGGATCGGGTGCGTTCCATGACGGCCTGGGTCGGGCGTGGCAGTAGAATTGCCATCAACGATGAGTGGACGGTAAGAGCCTCTGCGACGATGGCACTCGGGCGCGTGTTTCTTCAATCCGGGAGCATGTTGGATATTGATACTCATGCCCTGTCGTCGTGGGATCTTGGTATCGAACGTGGAGAGCGCGGGCATGGCACGTGGTCGCGGCTCTCGGTGTCTCAACCGTTGCGTGCGGAATCGGGGCGCGGGAGGTTCACGTATCTCGCAGGCCTCAGGGACGGGGCTCAGTACTACGACCATGCAACGGTGTCCCTGGCTCCGGAAGGTCGAGAGGTTGCCGTTGCCTTCACGCATGAGACGCCGATAGGTCCCGGTCGGAGCGTGTTCAGCGCAGCTCATGCGTGGGACGCCGGGCATGAACCGGGTCGTACCCATTCACGCGTTGGTGTCTTCTATCAGGTGAACTGGTGAGTGATTCGTCGTCTTGGTACAATCCTGACGTTGGAAATCACACAGAATCGAGTATCAATTCAGAAACCCTTGGCGCTCCTCGAAGCAGGAGGAGCGCCATGCAAAGTCTTGCATGATGTGGCCTCGGACCCTATAATCATCGGATGAGCGAAGCGATTGCCTTTGATACCCACCGGTTCGTCAAGAACCTGACGGCCAGCGGCTTTACGGAGAAACAGGCCGAGGCACTGGCGAATGAACAGGTCCAACTGCTCAACGCCAATCTGGCCACCAAAGCTGACATCATGGTTGTCAAGGGCGATCTGGAGGTAAAGATCGAAGCAGTCAAAGGCGAATTATTGAAATGGATGGTGACGGCCATGATTGCGCAGGGTGGGCTGATCGTGGCGCTGGTCAAGGTACTGTAGAAGCTATCCTTCAATACTCGGATTCCGCGAGTTCGCCAATGGTCGTACTCGAACGGGGACGACTGGAGAGACGGCAGGCGTGTCCTGCCCCGCTTGCTTCCCGCGCAGTGCCGACCCTGAAATCGTTTCTGGCCCTTTCTTCTCTTTGTACCGCATTCTCCTCCAAATTGTTTGTGGCTGTTCGGGGGGCCAAGGTCCATCGGGCAGAGTGTCTGTCAGCCTCGTTTCTGATTAATCGCCACCGGGTCGGATAGTCATCATCAGTGGCCGGGAGGGTCCAGAGACAGTGGAGATGGTCGGGCAGGATTACCATTGCGTTGATCATAAACGGGCGATTGGTGTTGACGTGGTGAAAGGCCTGACGCACGAGCTGAATGGTCCCCTCATCGCAGAACAGCTTTCGTCTTTGTGCGGCGACGACGGTGAAGAAGTAAGTACCGCCGGGTACGAACGTTCGTCGATACTGCATGGCGTCGGCCTAAATATAATGTCGGATTACGCTGAATTGTCGGATTACGCTGAATTGTCGGGTTACGCTGCGCTAACCCGACCTACTTGGACTAGGAATGATTAGTAAAGGCACATTATTGCATCAATCTGTGCCTTATTAGGCACTATTTAGTCCATAAATAGCATCAATTCAGATCCAAAATACACCAATTCTGCCACACCTTTGAAACGTCAGTCATCGTAGGTCGGGTTAGCCAAAGGCGTAACCCGACAATCTGCTATTCTCGGCACGGCTTGACCCGGCGGCCGGTGATGTTGCCGTTGGGCCCCAGGTTGTTCACAAAGGTGCCTGAGAGAAGTTGATCTTTTTCACTCAGCAGCAGGCTTTCTTCCTGCACGATTCCTCGTGGAAATTCCCATCGGATGTAGACGGTATCCCCTTGGACCCGAATTGTGGCTGGTTGAGGATCCATCCGGTAGTATTGTGATGGAGGAGGGTAGACCATGACCGTTTTATGGTCGCTGTGGTTCTGGTGATTATGAATGAGCCATTGCCACGTTCCGCACAGTCGTCGAAGTCCCTTTTCGTTTTTTTGATCCTCACTCCATTTTTGAATCGCCTGCCATTGTCTCCATGCTTGTTGCTCATTCCTGACGTGTAATTGCAGGAGGGTGGCCTGGACAGATGCCGTGATGATCGGCAGAAAAGACTGCCGGAGAAATCGATTGATGGATGGAGCAGGATCACCCTGAAGTGGCTTCTCGTGCCGGCCATCCCGCGCAGGCTGGCGATCCCAGGCTTCCCGTAGTCGTTTCCGTACCCCTGCCGCGCCTTCGGTTTGCGCCAGAGTCAACCAACTGTTCTCAGTGCCGACCCAGTCCGGGTATTGTTCATGGAGGAATTGGGTGAATAAGGGGTAGTGTGGAGAGAGTGGTTGCGTTAATGGTTCCGGGGGCTGCAATTGTGCAATGGCCCTCACCAGGGCCAGGGTATCAGGCAGGTCCGGTTGTGATTGCTTGAGCCACTCGAATTGTTGTTGCCGGCTATCGAGAATAGATTGAATCATGGCCGTTTCTCCGTGATCCAAAGCGGTCAGGAGGTCGTTTGCGAGATGCCACGTCGCGAGATTTGCCGTGAAGAGTGACATGTGTTGTGTGATCTTATTCGGGATGGAGGGGAGTTGCCCGCGTTGTGGCAGTCTTTTTGGCAGTTCGAGGGAGGATCCGAACGTTTTCAGGAAAAAGGCAGTGGCGTCTTTATCAGAAGCCACCGCGTGTGTTTGAGAACCTGTTTCCCGTAGAAAATCTGTAAAATCAGCATCTTTTGCTGAGAGAATATGCGGCCATGCCAGGAAGGCCACGACAAGGAAAGCCCAACGTCTCACGTAACGACTCGAATCGGGCGATTTGGCTCCCACGACGCGAGGAACGTTCGGAATGCCATTTGATGCACACATGTTCACGGTGCGCTGTGGCTTCGAGTGAGCCTCGACGAAGCGTTAAACGGGTAATTGTTTTTTGAGAAAAGCGATGGTGGCGTCCCAGGCTTGCTTGGCTGCTGATTCATTGTAGAGGTCGGGTTGCACCTGATCACAAAATCCGTTGCTTGTGCCGGAATATTGACGTATTTCTACGGTTTTCCCCGATTCCTGCGCGACTTTTGTCAGTTGTGCAAGTTCCTCGGCGGTCACGGTATCATCTGATTCAGCGGCATGGTACAGGAGAGGGCAATACATGTTCCTGATCGAATCGAGCGGGTCGGGGAGTTTCCCGTAAAAGGAGACGGCGGCCCGCAACCGCTTTCGTTTGAGGGCAAAGAGAATGGCTACGGTGCCACCCAAGCCCAACCCGACCGCGGCATGCGCGTTCCGCAGGGTAAATTCCATGGTGGGGTCTTCGGGTAGATTCGCATTCAAAAATTCACAGGAGGCATTGACATCCTGCAGGACTGTGGTGAGGTCGATTCTTTCCGACAGAGCATCGGCAATTTCGGCATTGGCCGTGACCATGCCTCCCTGCCGGCCATACAAGTTCGGGACAATGACCACGTATCCCTCACATGCCAGCCGCATGGCCAGGTCTTTCGAGTCCGGTGTCAACCCCCATTTTCCATGAAGCAGGACAATGGAAGGGAACTTTCCTTTTTCCTGGGGCCAGAATTGAAACCCTTGGACTTGATGTTCTTTTGGGATTTTCGTAGCAGCATAGGGATCGACCATCTGGTCTTTATGGGTGTCGAAAATTCCCTTGCTGGAAAAACGAACGGATCTGTACCCGATTTGGTCCACGGTAAAGGGTGTGACGTGATCCGACATGACGGTGTTCGACTTTCTTTCTGAATGGATGGGAAATAGATATGAGGAACTATATCGACCGTGTGAAAGTCCTGTCAATGAAACGCCGGACGTGAGCGATAGGAATAAGCTCACTTTGAGCAAAAAATGCATGCCGGCATAAATGGGGACATTGTCCCAATCTGTCATCCTCGACATTTTTAATCGAGGATCCAGGTCTTTGCTTTTTTTCTTCATCCGTGAAGAGAACAACCCTGGATTCCTGCTTTCGCAGGAATGACAGTTCGGGGGTGTCTTAGCTATTTTCATACCAATGACAATTGGGGGTGCAGGAATGACAGATTCAGGCTGTTTTCATACCAATGACAGGTTGAAGGAATCATGAAGCATGAAAAGAAAATTGAGCGAGTTCTGCCGCTTCCATCCCTTCCTGGACCATCTCTTGAATGGGCAGCACATGTTCAGCTTGTTGAATGGCGTCGAGCCGACAGCGTGTATTGGGATGAGGTGGGACAAACAACGTACAACAATCCTGGTCCGGTTCGATGGACGTTTCAAAGGTTCCGATTTGTTGTGCTTCATTGGTAATTTCGATTTTGTCCATACCGATCAATGGACGGAGAATAGGCCGGTGAGTCACCTGGCTCACGATTTGGAGGTTTTCTGCAGTTTGGGAGGCGACTTGTCCGAGACTGTCACCGGTGACCAATCCCCAACAGTGTTCTTTTTCGGCCAGTTGTTCTGCAATTCTCATCATCATTCGCCGGTACAGGACGACGCGAACGGGGGCGGGAGAGCCGACGACAATTTGGCGTTGAATCTCCCCGAACGGAACAAGGTATAAGCGAGCCGCCAATTGATAGTGCGTGAGAAGGGAGACGAGATCGCGGACTTTTTCTTCAGAGGTCCGCGAGAGATAGGGCCGGCCGTGGAAGTGAACGAAGATGACCTTACAGCCCCGCTTCATCATCCGGTATGCGGCCACCGGCGAGTCGATGCCTCCCGAGATGAGGCAAAGTACGTTGCGACTGATGCCCGTGGGGAGCCCTCCCGGCCCCGGGTATTTGACGAGCGAGAAGTACGCGGCGTGACTGACAACCTCAACGACAATGTTCACGTCTGCCCCGTTCAGACGCACGCGTTTCCCGGTCGCGGCGCACAGGTACGCGCCTATTTCCCTGTTCAGTTCAACGGAGGTCTTTGAAAAACGTTTATCCGCACGTTTGGTCGTGACGCGAAAGGTCTCAAAGGTTTTCGATTGAAGTGCCCTGGCAATGGCTTCGCACAGCGGCTTGAGATCAGGCGCTTCATAGTCGATCGGCAGGGAATGGGCCAGGGAATAATTCGCCACCCCGAAGGTATGACGGATGCGATCCTGTACGTCTTCCCAGGCCGATTCATTCGGAAAGGTGATCCGGATGCGACCGGAAAGCGGTCGGACTTCGGTGATGTTCGCTTTTTTGAGAGAGTTCCGGAGGTGCTGAATCAATCGTTGTTCAAAAAATCCACGGTTGCGGCCCTTGAGCGCCAGCTCGTGATAGTGAATTAAGGCATAGGGCATTACCCTTCAGCCTCCAAAAACCGTTCGGCGTCCATCGCGGCCATGCAGCCGGTGCCGGCGGCCGTGATCGCCTGTCGATAGTGAGGGTCTTGGACGTCGCCGGCGGCGAAGACCCCGGGCACACTGGTTGCCGTCCCATGGGAGGTTCGAATGTAGCCGTTGGCATCCATCTCGATTTGTCCCCTGAAGATGTGCGTATTCGGCGTATGCCCGATGGCTACGAATACCCCTTTGCAATCCAAGGTCGCCGTGTCATTGGTGACGTTGTCACGAAGGCGAAGTCCGGTGACCACGTCGTCGCCCAACACTTCTTCCACCATCGAATTCCAGCGGAACAAAATTTTTTCATTCTTCATGGCCTTGTCCTGCATGATCTTGGACGCCCGCAGTTTGTCCCGACGGTGAATGATGGTCACTTGAGATGCGAATTTCGTCAAAAATGTGGCTTCTTCCATGGCGCTGTCGCCCCCGCCGATGACGGCAATGGGCTGCTCCCGAAAAAAGAACCCGTCACAGGTCGCACACGTCGAAACTCCGTGGCCGAGGAGTCGACTTTCCGAGTCCAGGCCCAGGAGGTTTGCCGAAGCGCCGGTGGAAATAATAAGCGATCGGGCGTGGACCGTGTCTTCATCATTGATCGTGACGGCAAAAGGGCGGCGGCTCAGGTCAACCTTGGTCACGTCGGCCGTTTGAAAAACCGTGCCGAATCGTTCGGCTTGGGCACGCATATCCTGAATCAATTGCGGCCCCATAATGCCCCGTGGAAAGCCGGGAAAATTTTCAACGTCAGTCGTTAACGTGAGTTGCCCGCCGGCTTGCGAGCCTTCAATCATGAGCGGTGAAAGATTGGCCCGGGCCGTGTAAATGGCGGCGGTGAGTCCGGCGGGACCTGATCCCACAATGATTACGTCGTGCATGAAGATCTATCCTTTGTGAAAAAAGTGAATATAGTCAGGAGTGACGCGGCCTGCCTGGTCGCATCCGGCGCGGCAAAACAGCCTCTTGAAGAAATTCCTGATACAGTTGTCGAACCTGCGATCGGAGCCGGGTAACCGGCAACGTGCCGTTCAGGATATAATCCGCAAATCGACGTTTGGTTCGCAAGGGCAGTTGCCCGCGAATACGTCCCAATGCCTCTTTTTTTGTCAGGCCGTCTCGCTGCCGGGCGCGTTGAAGTTGGATGGGCTGATTGGCTGTCACTACGATGACACGATCCATTCGTTCATGGGCCTGCGCTTCAATCAGGAGCGCCGCGTCGTAAATAATCACGGCGTTCGGATGTCGCCTGGCGATGGCGTTTGTTTGCCGGACCTGTTCGCGTGCCACGCGAGGATGCACGATACAGTTCAGCTCCGACAGCTTCCGGGGACGTTGAAAGACCAGTTTGGCCAAGGCTTCTCGATCCAGCGTGCGGTCGGCTTGCAGTACATGGGTCCCGAATGTTTTGACAATCTCCTTCCAGGCCGTTTTGCCAGGCGTCACCACGGTTCGGGCCAACCGGTCGGCTTGAATGACGAACGCGCCGCATTCCTGAAACAGGCCTGCGACCGTTGTTTTTCCTGAAGCAAGTCCTCCTGTTAAGCCTACCAATAGCATTCTATCTTCTAGGGAAACTCTGATTTATTGCACTATCGGGCGCATGGCGGCGTTGTGTCCTCGCTCAACCCTCGCCTATCTCTGTGATAAGCCTCGGATTTCGCTGCGGGACGCCTTGCCCTGCATCCCGCTATCACAAGAAATCAGAGGTTCCTTAGTATAGAAAATTTTGCCGATCTCTGAAAGTCACATGGGATAAAGGATCGTCATTGATACGAAAATAGCCACTTTTGTCATTCCCGACATTAGTAATCGGGAATCCAGTGTCTTTTGGCTTCACGGACGAAGAACAAAACAAAAACCCTGGATCCTTTATAGATTGTCTGGATCCCCGATCGAGTCGGGGACAAGCGTCGAGGATGCCAGATTGGAGAGGCGTCCCCACTTTCATTCCTTGGTGTGCAGGCGGCAAGCCTGCATGAGAGATTCCTGAATGTGGTTGTTCATTTGTTGATGGAATCAGGAAGCTCTCTCACCATAGCCGTCGTATCAGGAGGTCGTTGGCTTGACCGGGAAAAGGCGCTTCCTGTATGTCCCCTATGTCTTCGGCAAAGAGTCTGGCGGGGCAGAAACGGAAAAAGACGAATTGCAGTCAACAATAAGCAACCAAGCCTGATGACGGGAGTTTTTTTGTGAAACCCATTGTGGCCATTGGTGTCTTGCTTGTTTTGTGCGGTACAAGCGCGTTGCTCGCTCAAGAACCGGGCGAATCTCGTGAGAGAACGTCCGACTCAGGATCAACCTGGTACGTGGCCTTGGACGGGTCCGGGCACTTTACGTCCATTCAAGAGGCAATCGATCAAGCGCAGGATGGGGATACCGTCTTCATCAAGGCGGGACGCTATGCCGAGGACGTCACGGTCCACAGTAAAGAGGGACTCAAGGTCATTGGGGAAGGTCGGGAAAAAGTCCTGCTCGCGGGCCTGAAACGGGTCGGCACGTTGCATATTGGAAAATGGCCCTATGGGGCCAGGAACGTGGAAATTCGCGGGCTGACCGTTCACCAACACGGCGGGTTGGGCGTCGGTATTTTTAACGGTGAAGGAGTGACCCTCAAGAATCTCAAAGTCGATGGCTTCGTTTTCGGTCAACAGGTTCAAAACGTGTACATCGAGCATTGCGTGGTGGGCGGCAGTGAAACCACGGGCATCGCGTTTGCGGATTCTCAGGCAACGCTGATCGACAATCTGATTCACGATAATGACCATGGTGTGTCGATTGGGGGGACGTCGATCGTGCATCTGGAACGGAACGTCATCACGCGAAGCTTGTTTGAAGGCGTCCTGGTGGCCGATCAAGCCGAAGCCACGCTGATTCAGAATACCCTTGTCAAGAATCGGGGAGGCGTGAAGTTTCAGGACGATGCGACGGGGACGGTTGCCGGCAATATTATTGACGAAGCCCAGGTAGGCATCCGGTGGTCAGTCAAGAATCCCGTGAACATAGCGCATAACGGATTGCATAATATCGACGTGAAATATCAGGTCGACGGTCAAGCTGGGGCTGCTTCCCTGGAGCCCCATGTCTTTTCAGACGTGTATATTGCCCCGAAATTTGTCGCGCCACATCGTGGAGATTACCGATTGCAGGCTGATTCTCCACTCCTGCGCATCGGCGAGTTTCCTTACCTGGGCGCCCTTGGTCCCGTGCGCGAGTAGACGGGACAGCGGTTGCAGATGCTCCCTCCCTCAGGGCATACCCGTTACACGGAATCCGCTGGCTTTGGCGGCAATGGCTAAACCGTACTGGAAAATAGTCATAGTTAGCCGGCAATACAAGCCCAATCTTTCTCGGAGAACATGGGATGGTTTCGAGAGACATCCAAAGAAAGTCTCATTTTGCGAAGGAACACCGCAATGTTTATGATGCATCTTGTTTGTTTTTTGTTAATGACAGGGTGGCTTCGACCGTTGTGCCGGTTTGCTTGACGTGTCTGGAAAGGACGACTTCCGTGGGGTCTATGGACTGAATGGTAATGCCCTTCTCCAAGGTTTCGCCCTCTTTGACAATGTAAATCGTTTCATTTTTGCTCAAAAACCCTTGCCGTACGCCTTCCTTCGTCAGATAGCCGAGAAATTTGTATTGCTGCATTGCTTCTTTGGCTTGTCTGGTTGCCACCTCTGCGGGCGAAGGACCGGTTGCGGCGGTGGGTGAGGGGATGGGTGAGGGGATGGGTGGGAATGTGATGGGATCAGGCGTTTTGGTGGAAACTTGGACGTTTTTGGGTGCGACGGGGTTTTTAAGGGGGGCGAAAATATTTCTTGAATTTTTCAAGGTCGTCGTTCGCTTGGCTTCCGGAAAGTTTAGGGCAAACCCGGATTGAGGGACAGGCGGATTGTTCATGGGCTGCCCGGCGTGGAGTGGCGGACTTGACGGATTCGGAGGTTCCAGCCATTCCGAGAAAGCCATGGTACAGACAATTAGGACGCCGCCTACTAGCAATAAGGTTTTCTCTCTTTGACGACTCACGAGGTCATCTCTTTCGCTCCTGCATGGAACGATGGGGGCCGGAAAAACGTCACGATTTGCAACGTAAAGGCCACGTGATCCGTTTTCTTGATTCGTTCTGCCGTTAATTTTTTAATAATCAAATAGGGTCCGGTTTTTTCCAGTTGATAGATAAAGCGGCGGATTGCGTCATACGATCCAAGCGCTTGAAAGGTGATCGAGCCCCTGGGAGCCATCTTCTTTTTCGATGCCTGGACTTGGTAATCCATGCCGGGGATTGTGACCTTGTTTTGTTTCGCAAGCGTGCTGATCTGGACACCCAAGTGCGTGAACTCCTGTTGGGTCGGCAGATCCTGCCAGAATCGACTCAAGACTTGCTGGGTTGTTTTGGCTGTTTCTTCAGAGAGGTGTTGCTGGCGAAGTGCGTTCAAGGTTTCCCGTGTTTTTGCCAGCCGTTCTTGCGTTGGGAGGACAAGACCGACATAGATTGCCATGCAGCCCAACAGGACGGCAATGGCTAGGAACATGATGGGCTGTAAGAACCGAAGGGTTTTGGTCGCGGTCGTGGAAAACGAGAAAGGGTTATTCATGCTGAAACGCGTCGTGCGGCTCCTTCCCGAACGTCACGAGAAAGTAAAAGGTTTTTTGTGAGCCGGTTCATGGACCTGAGATTCCTCGCTTCGCTCGGAAGGCCAATGCGGTAGAAGCACAGTACACCGGCAAAGCGTTTCTGTCTTGAGGGTAAGTGGGTCGCCATTTGTGTTGCGGTTACCCTGAATTCCGTGAAGGGTCATAGGATATTGCCAAGTCAAACGCAATAAAGCTTGCGGGGCCAGTTTTGATATTTCCGGGCCTCTGTTGTGATGTATGACTCGATATTTCGACGTTTTGAAAGGCGGGATGGTTTTTTAAGCGGTCCACGAAGGTTGTCAAATCCTGTAAGGTCAAGGCTGCTCCGCTCAACGCTAGGAACTCTTTGTTCAATACGATGGATTCTAGGGAAATGCGGTGAGGGATCGCGCGTTCCAGATCATTAAGAAGCCGTGTCCATGAGAAACGTTGACGTCGGATCACTTGCTTCGCAAGTGTAACTTCTTGGCGAAGGACTTGGAGTCGAGCCGGTGATAAATCGAAGCCCTCTGTTTCCGATTGGTGTCGAAACTTCCGGTAAGCGTTATGGGCTTGAACGATGGCTGTTTCCAATTCTGCCATGTGGTCTTCAACGTTGTGTGCTGTATTCCAAAGCCAAATACTTGTGAGCAGCAACAGCACGCTGACAGCGGCTAAGAGGATTTGCAAATATTTCATGCCAGCTAAGCCTGGTGCCGTCAACGGCAAGTGAAGACGAGGAAGCTTCATGAAGGAAGATACCCCGCAGCGATCGTGGCTAACGTCGTGCCTGTCCATTGGGGGAGAGCCGAGAGGGTCTTGGCCTGCACCGCAGGATTCTGAGGAAACATGGGAAAGGCCTTGATTTGAGGGACGTCGGTCTCCTTATTCAGTGGAAATGCCCGCTCAATGGTTTCGGCAATCCGGGGAAGCATGATTTCAGGTTGCGGACCGCCGACGAGAAAAAGGGGATAGACGGGGGCTCGATGTTCCGGCGGTGCCGCGGTTTCAAAGAAGAATTGCAAACTTCCCAGCAGTTCTTCGGCAAGCAGTGATGTCGGCTCCCGGTCCCGAGGCGAGTCGAAGTCGTCGGGTTCACGGGACGTCGTTTGCTCGCTTGACCCTGCTTGGGAACTCGGGCTGGCCGGCGTCTCTTTGATGAGGGCTTGAGATGGTAAGACCATCACCGTGGAAAGCCGCTTGAGGGGTTTCACTCGAACAAAACACGGTTGGCCCTCATTCCATACGATCAACGAAAATCCCCAATCCCCGACGTACAAAAAAATGACTGTGTCGGGGACAAACGAAACATCACGCGGGTGTTGTTGTAGGGTCGATTCAATGACCGGTCGGCACAGGTTGAAGACTGCCAGCCCGGCAACGTTGATTGATACGGGAATGACTCCCGACTCTACACAGAGGGTTTCGTACTGTTCGACAATATCGTTTTGAAACGCCACGACCAGGAAGCGAATCGGCGTGGATGGCGAACGCGTGAGTGAGAACCGGGATGGCATGGTGCCAAAGCGTTGATAAGACACCCGTCGCGGTTTCGGCAAGAGGTTCAACTCTTTTTGCAGCCGCCACTCCACCAACGCCTTTTGGTCTTGTTTGTTTTTCGGTAGAGATGCGAATTCAAATACCGCCGTTCGGGCACACGAGTCCGGAAGACACACGGCAACTGAATGGGGGTGCCGGGTTGGAGGAAAGGTTGAGTGCAAAGCCGAGAGAAGGTGCTCGGAGCAAGCGACGTTCTGCTCAATCGGGGACAGGCGGATGGAGCCCGTAGGAAGAGATTGTTCCCGGTAACTCCCCAGCGTTGGGCCTCCCAGTCCGTGCCGGAGATGGCCAACGCAGAGAGTATCCGTAGAAAAATAGAGGCCCGTTCGTGGGCGAGTAAACGGAAAGAGTTTCATTCGTCGTTAGCGGCTTCTTCTATTGGAGTGACACGATTGATTTCTCGAAGCGTGGTTTCTCCATCAATGACTTTTTGCACCGCGGCCTGCCGTAGCGTCGTCGTGCCTTGGACATAGGCAGCGGTACGAATTTCCGACGATGACCGGCCGGCTAAAATCATTTCTTTTATAGTATCGGTGAAATCCAAAAATTCCGTAATCGCTCGTCGCCCTTTGTAGCCCAGGCCGTTGCATTCATAACAACCCTGCCCTTCATAGAAGGTGATCCGTTGGGCTTTCTCAAAATCGATTCCCAGGTTTTGACAGAATTCCGGGTCCACTTTGACCTCGGCCTTGCAATATGGACAAACGGTGCGGACTAATCGCTGGGCAAGGATACAATTCAAGGAAGAAACAAAATTGTATCGTTCGATGCCCATGTTGACGAATCGAGAAATTACGTCGAAGGCATTGTTGGCGTGTACGGTCGTAAAGACCAAGTGACCGGTTAGGGCCGATTGAATGGCGATCTGGGCGGTTTCCGCGTCCCGAATCTCACCCACCATGATTTTATCGGGGTCGTGGCGCAGGATTGAACGGAGTCCCCGGGCGAACGTAAGTCCCTTTTTTTCATTGATCGGGATTTGCACGATTCCCTGCAGTTGATATTCGACGGGATCTTCGATGGTGATGATCTTATCTTCAGGCGTATGGACCTCATTCAATGCACCATAGAGCGTTGTGGTTTTCCCGCTGCCGGTCGGGCCGGTGACGAGCACCATCCCGTACGGTCGGGTAATGGCGCGTCGAAACCGGCGGAGGTCTTCCGGAACATATCCCAATAAGTCCAATTGTAATCCTCTGACTCCCGTGGCGATATGCTGTTTGTCCAGAACCCGAATAACCACGGCTTCGCCATGGACACTGGGCAGGATCGAGACTCGGAAATCTATGGTCCGTTTTTCCACATGGAGTTTGAAACGGCCGTCCTGGGGAATGCGCCGTTCGGAGATATCCAGTTCGGACATGATTTTGAGTCGGGAGATCAAGGCATTGTGCACGGAGGACGACAACGGATCCATGGCCTGATACAGGACGCCATCGATTCGAAATTTCACCTCGACGCCTTGTTCCCCCGCTTCAATGTGAACGTCGCTGGCCTGTTTTTGGAGCGCGCTTAGGATAATGGTATCCACCAGCTTAACGACCGGGCTTTGATCTTTCGTAATCCGTTCGACGGACAGGACTTCTTCGCCCAGCTCATCTTCCGTGACCAGAACGGGATGGAGTTCCTTCTGAATGCGCGTGAGCATTTGCTTGTTGCCTTCACTGACTGCCAGTCCATCCTCAATCGCTGCTTTTGTCGAGACGACCAAACGGATTTCACGATCCAGTACGATTTCAAGTTCATCAACAGCTTTGAGATCGTGCGGGTCGGCAACGGCAATGGTTAACAGTCCGTCCTCGTCGGAAAGAGGGACGAAGGGCAGACGATGCATCCATTCCACGGGGATCAGCGAAAAAAACTCCGGGGCGACGCGATATTCATACAGCGGATCATAGGGGAGGTCATATTGATCGGCCACGGCCCGGGCCAAGTAATCTTCCGTGAGCAATCCGTTCTCCAACAGGACGTTCGAGAGCGGACGATGGTCGGTTCGCGCTTGGCGAACCGCCTCTGCAAGCTGCTCCGACGTGAGCACGTTTCGCGTCACGAGAATCTCTTCAAGCGAGGATCGTTTGACGGGGGTTGCCATGAGACGTGCGAGGTTAAAGTGTTCCCGCAATATTGAAAATCGGCAGATACATGATCACCACGATGCCTCCGACGAGTATGCCCATGAAGAGGAGCAAGATCGGCTCCAGCCAATTCAATTGATTCAGGTAGACGTCGATTTCACTTTCATGGAAGTCAGCCACTTCTTCGAGCATGGATTCGAGCGCTCCGGTCAATTCCCCGACCTCAATCATTTCTACCGTCATGCGGGGTAGAAATCGTTCTTCTTTGAGAGAAGCGGCAAGGCCCATGCCTTCTCGTACTCGCGAGGTCGCACGAACCAGCGCTCGGGAAAATACTTTATTGGTCATGGCATTGGTGGTCATTGAAAGCGCGGTGAGGAGAGGAAGCCCGCCGGCAAGAATCGTGACCAGGGTTCTTGACAGCCGGATGATTTGATTATTGGACACGATGCCGCCGATGAGTGGGAACGTGAGGAGCACGTGATGTATCTGGTATTGCCCTTGTTCCGTTTTTGACCAAAGCCAGCCTCCGATTCCTGAAAGGAGAAAGATTCCAATAGCCCATGGCCCCCAAAGCACCGCACTGGTCACGAGGTCGAGGAGCGTTTGCGTCGGCCCCGGCAGGCTGGCGTTGCTCTGGGCGTACACGTCAACAAACGTGGGGATCACGAAAATCATCAAAAAGGCAACCACACCTATTCCAAGGACCATCAGAAAAGCAGGATAGGCCAAGGCTTTGCCCACTTTTTCCCTGATGGCGATCAAGAGTTTGATATACGCGATATAACGCTGAAGGACGTCGATGAGATTGCCGGTATGTTCGCCGGATTGAATCGTGGCCCGATATAATTCCGGAAAAAAGTGCGGCTGCGCACCCATGGCATCGGAGATGGAAGCGCCGCCCCTGATGCCCTCGCGTACCTCTTCCAAGGTTTTCCGGAACGTCGGATTGACTGCTCGTTCGGTGAGCAGATCGAATGTTCGCAAAATCGGCAATCCTGCCTTCACCAACGTGACGAACTGCTGGTTGAAGATCAAAAAGTCCCGTAGGGGAATGTGGCCTCTACGTTTCCATGCCACGGTCGCATCCCGCCAAATGTTGGAGCCTTTAAGTTGAAAAACAAAAAGCCCTTGAGTTTCCAGTTCCGATCGAACCGCTGACTCACTCAGACCATTCGTCTTCCCTTCGACGATACTTCCGTCACTTCGAGCGGCTCGGTAGTGAAACTGCGGCATGGGGACCTTGCCTTATTCGTCGTGAGGTTGGTTTTTTGTTTTCAAGGACTCAACGGGATCTGGTTCGTCAAGGGATTGCGCAGGAGAGGAAATTCTGAGTAATTGTCCGACGAGGATCAAGTCACGATCAAGGTCATTTAGGGTTTTGAGTTCGGCTACCGTTGTGCCGTAGCGATGGGCCAGTCGCCACAGGGAATCTCCCCGTTTGACCACGATGAAGTCTCTATCCTCGGTGTGAAGCCCATGCTCCGCTTGGCCGGATGGTATGGATCTTTGAGTATTCACCGCCGTGGCCCGTTGTTGTTTAATTTGTTTCTTGAGTTGAGCCGTCTCATTTGAGAGGGCGTCAATGGATGACACCATCCCTTTCAGGGAGGTTTCCAGGATACGAACGTGGGCGACCATTTTCAGGAGTTGCGGGACGTTTTCCGCTTGGACGCGGAGTTCGGCGACTTCCTTTTGAAGTTCGTCGCGTTCCGTCTTGACCATTGACAATGCTTTTTCGAGATTTGCGATAGTTGCCACGTGTTCGATTTCACGATTTCGTAGGGCGGAAACCTGATTGTGGGCCGTACGAAGCGTCGCGGTCTGTTTGGCCGCTTTGATGCGTTCTGCAGCCATGGCGGTTCTGAGGTCCTCGGCTTCTGCGAGTGCTTCCGTCATGAGGGTCGTCCGGCTCGGCGGTGTAGAGGGAAGGCTAGGGGAAACAACCTCCTTGGGTTGCTGAAAACACCCGAGCAGAAGCAATGCCGTGCCGAAGACGCATGATCGAAAAGCCAGGCTCACCTCCGTATGGCAAAAGCTGTTACCACTCATTGTATGGAGTGCCGTTCGTGCTCAGAGCGTCGCTGCCACTGTGAACGTCAAAAATACCGCTTTGCGCGTCGGGATTCTCCTCAAATTCTATGACCCAGGCATCGGCCGTTTCAGTGAAAGGGTCCCTGGGGACCTGTCGAAGATATCCTACTTCGACTAAGATCTCAAGCGATGGAGGGTAGAACCCCTTGTCCGCATAGTGCTGATCGAGTACGGTTCGTATCGTTTGTAAATTCTGTTTCAATGCCGCCTCTCGCGCTTTCACAGCCGATTGTTGAAAGGAAGGAACCGCAAGGGCCACCAAAATGCCGATAATGGCCACCACAATCATTAACTCGATGAGAGAATAACCCTTGGGGCATTCCGGCATATAATCTTCATCACCAATCACGATACGAGGTTCCATCAATCGCCGTTTTTTTACTTGTCGTGTAGACGTCGAAGACGTCCTCACCGCACCAACGTTCCGTATCCGGATCATCCTGATAACACCGCAATCCCCAATCGGTTGAATTGGTGACGGGGTCGAGAGGAATATGACGAAGATACCTGCGAATCGGGTTGACTTCTTCAATGGTGGCTTCCGCTCCGCTTAATTCAATGGCCAACAAGGTTTCGAGGGTTTTGGGGTAGCCGGTGATCCCCGTGGATTCTTTACACGAAGTCTGATTTTTCACGCAGAGTCGCCCCAACAGGATATTCTGGTCACGGGCCCAATCGTTTCGGAAATTGTCGATTGCCGTTCGCATGGTTCGCAGGGCCTGTCGCAATTCCAATTCTTTGACGCGCTTGGCATTCACCTTGGTTAAGGGCAATGCGATCGACGCAAGAATAAAAATAATCACCAGTGTGATCAGGAGTTCGATTAACGTCACGCCATGCTTGTTGTTCATCTTATAAAATATGGATCAGGCCGTGTCGGGCCGTGACGGAGACCGTCTGCCCGGAGGCGTCGATCACCGTGGATTGTTTGACGACCAAGGGAGCTTGCCCTTGGCCTTTCGCGGTAAACGTCAGGACGGCGAGCACGCCCGTCCCCTTGGCCATCACATTATCTCGACCAATTTTAAGGACAATCGTTCCGGCAGCCGGTGAAACGGAAACCGCAAGAGATGAACGGTCTGCTCGATCCGGGAAAAAATCCCCAGGTTGAGCCTTCACGAATGTCAGTTGCTCGGGATGATACGTCACGGTTATCTGGGCATTGCGAACGTCAGGGAAGGAATTCGCAACAAGGCGTACTTGGATCGACTGACCTGGTCCGGTGATCATTTCATCGGGTGTGACGGCGATGCCGGCGGTCGAACGTGTTTGGTTTGGGCCGGCTGATGTGGCTCGTTGTGGGGTCATGTCCTGAGGCGTCCCGGCAGCAGCCGATTCGAGTTGGCCTAGCTTTTCCATGGAAACGTCAAGCGTCGGAATTTGTTCTTGTGTGGAAAAGAGTGGTGTGGTGGCATAGTGCGTGCCCGTGCCCGACCATAAGGTTTGTTTCGCCACGTTCGGCGGTGTCACGTATCGAATGATTTTTGGTGTAATGGCAATCATTACTTCTGTCTGAATCTTTTCCTTGGTCTTGAAAAAGAGGTCTTCCACAATGGGAATCTCGTCAAGGCCGGGAATCGTATCCTGCGTTCTTCGATCTTCTTCTTGAATCAATCCGGCCAGAATCACGGTTTCGCCGTCCCGAAGATTGAGTGTGGTTTCAGCGGTTCGAGTGCCGAACCGAAATTGAGTAATCGATGGATTGTCTTGAAGGGTAACCTGATCTCCTAAGCGGGTGACTTCAACCTTGAGTTTGATGGTCACCTGACCCGTGAGGTGAATGGAAGGTTCCACGTTTACCTTGACTCCCGTGTCCCTAAATTCAACCGACGTGGCCGTAGAGGTTGTGGGGACGGTGCCCGTCCCGACGCCCGGATTCACGTTGGTCGTCGACAGCAGGATTGGTTGTTTATCGCCAATGTTGATCGAGGCTTTTTGCTTGTTGAGCACACGAAGCTGCGGAGATGCCAGGATCTTGGCATCGGATTCAGATTTAAAAAATTCCAATAACACGCTTGAAGGAAAGGTAAAGAGCAAGGAATCTTTCCCAAGGCTTGTTAATTGTTGAAAGGTGAAGGCGTGTCTGTTCGTGCTGAAGCTCAGGTTGTCGGTTTCGGGAAAAATTCCAGCCCCGGCTTGTTTGGCAAATTGTGCGCCCAAGCGTCGGGACTTGGTGCGGTTCACCTCCAGCACTTCGATATCAAAGACCACTTCCGAGTCCCGTTGATCATTGGCGAAGATGATCTGTTCGGCTAACTGAAGCTTTTCCGGCAGATCCCGCAGGACCACCGCGTTGAGGGGTTCGTTTACGTAGGCCCGCTTGGTTTCCAGGATGGTGCGTAATAGCTTGGCCATGTCTTCTGCCTTGGCATGGGAGAGATAGAAGGTTCGGATTTGCAGGTCCTGGTATTGTTCTCGTTTTTGTTTGGTGTCCGGGATGATGAGTAACGTATCCGGTGCCACGGGACGGGCAAACAGTTGGTTCGTGGCCAGGATTAACTTAAGGGCTTCATCGAATGAGGTCTCTTGAGTGAAAATAGTCACGGGGCGGTCGCTCATGTCTTTTTCGAAAAGAATATTGAGGTGTGCCGTCCGCGCGAGAATTTCGAAAACCTGTTTGAGGTTGGCGTTTTGAAACCGAAGGGTAACCGGCTCGGCGGTCCCTCCCAGTGCGTGCTGTGCTTGTTGCTGCTGCGCAACGGCCGTGATCCCTTCCAGGGCTTCCGTGAGGTTGGGATCGAGTTCGATGGCTCGTTCATAGGCGGTCATGGCTTCATCGAGACGGCCAAGGTTCAGAAGTTTGTGGGCATCTTTCAAGGCATGTCGTGCATCTTTGAGGCGAACGACGTCACCAAGCGCAGCATGGTGCTCGGGCTTGGTCGGATCGAGACCCAAGGCGATTTCAAATTCTTGCATGGCTTCTGGAAGCCGTTTGGTTTTGAGGAATTCCCGCCCCTTTTCATAATGGGCTTGAGCGGCCTTGACTTTGGCCTCAGAATAAACGTTTATGATATCGTCGTTAAACGGATCTTCGCGCAAGGCCTCGCGATAAGCGGCCACGGCCCCGTCCCAGTTCCCTTGTTGGATCATCTCCTCTCCCAATCGGAGGTGAGAGGTGGCCGAACTGCACGAGACCATGACGGTACAGAGTAGGAGGCACACTCCATGCAATTGAAACAATCGTGTCTTCATTGGCTGGTACGGTCGTTCATCTTGTGCTAATGGACACCGGCAAGTCTATTTCAATCGCCCTTTTCAGTTTGCCGCTTCCAATTCCGTCACATGGTACAAAGCTTCGCGTCCGCGGTGATAGACACGGGTGACGGCTTGCATGTCCAGTCCCAAGTCCTGACTCAACCGATAGGCCGGTTGCCATTGAGAGAGGCCTTGCAGGATCTGGATTTCTAGGCGCAACCGCTGGAGGCTGTTGCTTTTGCCACACCGCGAACATTTCACATACCCGCAACGGGTGTGCAACACCTGAAAGGAGCCACAAAAAGTGCACTTACGGCCTCCAAAAAGTTGGCCGCACAACTAAAATGATATTAAGCTTCATTGTAATTCCTATTAGTCCTATTAGATTTATTGAATCAAAAGGAGGGTGTCAAGCTCCCTGTATGGGACCACCATCTTCGGCGAGGCTCAGGACGGCCGCTTAGACCCACCCCAAAACTGTTTACTGATAGCTTTCCTGATCGGTGGGAAACTTCTGACATTCCACTTCTTCCTTGAAACGCCGCGAGGCTTGAGGGATGTCAACTTTGGTGGGCATAAGGCTCGACGGATTTTGAAACAAATTCGTCAAACAAGGCGAGCAATCATACAGGACCAACACCTGTCCATCGCAGTGGGGCCTGTCTCTTCCGTCGAAAAGATGTGTCTCCCCTGGCAACAGATGTTGGCGCGTCATACAATAAATAGACCCCCGGGCAGGGAGAAGCCACGACCGTGAGTTCAGTCAGGGTGCCGTTTGGCCGAGTTTCGTATGTGCCTGCAGTACTCGTAGGCTGTTGGGGGAAAGAGGAGAGTTTCGTGCGTCAATGACCGTGAAATTCCATTGCTTGCTGTAGATTCCGTGCAATCCGCTTTCGACAACAATAGTTGCTTTAACAAGTTTGCAAAGCGTCTGTATCAGGGTTTGTGGTTTTTTGTGATTATGGGTTATTTACATTTCAAGATGAACAAAAATTTCTCCTTGGTTCTTGCCCCCAAGTTAGCAGAAACTATCCGAGAGCCATACCGTTAAAGTTCGTCAAAAAAGCTCTGACGAAAAATCAATCTATTTTGAATTTCCTGCCAGACCAGTTAAATTCTTTGCCAGTTAAAACGTTACTTTCAGAGAAAGATTTCGGAATCGTCCTGCTCTGAGATAACCGGTCTTTGGTTTGCGAAAACTCCGAATGCCTCCGCGAAGATTGTAAAGGTTCTCGAATTCGTTGACACTCCTGCCCTTCTCTTCGGTGGTTCCCCTAGTGTTTAGCTATGTCCCGAGGGGAATCCAGTCATTTGTCATACTGAGCGAAGGAAGGGGGGCTTCCGCCTTCAGGGAGCCTTTGCCCCCCAGGCTTGCTTCATTCTTGACAAACACTGGGAGGATTGCATAGATTAGTGCCCCAATGGGGCTGAATTCATGGGGGGCACACGCTGGGGCGAGGCCCGACAAGAAAGCTCATTCGACCAAGAAGAGGAGGCAGTTTCAGCGATTTTTTAATGCCCTGTCTCATCGTAGATCCACTATTTTGTCAGGAGGTGCGTTCTATGTGGTCGGCATGTGTCCCTTGGGGGGACTGTCCTGCGTGGTCAGCTTACACCCCACCTCTTTTTGAGGTCATGATGCGTCAATGTTTCCGCCTGGCGAGGGTTTTGTCTATTGCAATAATATTCGGGCTGGCTTTTTCTGTCGCCAGTCACGCCCAATGGGGGCCGACCACGCCTGTCCCACAGGCCGGCCCCTGGCAGGAGCAGCAGGAGGTGCCCCAGCCGGCTGGGGTCTGGACCACGTCCCGCACCACTGGCTTCGGCCCGGGCGGCAGCCCGCCCGGGCGCCCGGCGTCCTATTTGGGGCCGGCCACTGGCACCGCGTTCGCTGGCGTCAGCCGCCCCAGCACCACGCGCAGTCTGGCGGCCGCGCCTCAGCCCCTGGTCACGCGCCCGAGGGTGTCGGCGTCTACCACCTCTCCGGCAACGCAATGGACCACCTTTCGCTATGATGCCCTAGGTCGGGTGACGCGCATCACGTACCCGGATGGGAGCCAGACCCGGGCCTGTTATGATGTCGGGGTCACGGTGGCAATCGATGCCAATCAGCACAAGACCCGCACCACGCGAGATGCCTATGGGCGGGTGGTGAAGGTGGA
>JAAXIB010000027.1 GCA_012270585.1 Nitrospirales bacterium | reverse complement strand
GAGGGAGAGGGCAGGGTGAGGGGGGAGGGGGCCAAGGCGAGCACAACAAAAAGATCGCGGTGACCCCTGGAGGGAGAGCGTAGTAGGGGGAGGGAGGCTCTGCGGCGGCTACCATTTATCCCCCCACCGCATCAGCCAGCGCCTGACGGCTTGGCTTCTGCGACTCCCCCTCAAGGGGGGAGTGTTGAGATGGAAGGCAAACGCTCAGCGCCGCGGGAAATCGACCGGATACCCGGCTTCGGCCCAGGCGTTCATGCTCCCCGCGACGTTATACACGTATTGATACCCGAGGCTGGCCAGCGTTTCCGCGGCGATGTTGCTCCGGTGACCGGATTGGCAGTATACGACAATATGATCGTCGAGCCGTGCACCGATTTCCGTGTGGCGGCGGCCAATCTCCCGAAAATCGATATTGCGGTCGGTACCGGGAATGAAGCCCGTCATATGTTCATCGCCGGTGCGGACGTCAATCAGAAAAAACCCTTTCTGCTGGAGGCTCGGGGCTTTTTGGAGTCCACGGTTCAACTCCTGGACAGTCAGCACGTACGTTTGTTGGGCCGAGACGGCACCGCCCAGCATAATCAACCCGAGTGAGAGACCCATGAGGCCACTGAAAATTGTCCGGATCTTCATATCCAACCTCCCTGTCGGAAATGTATGGAGGAGAATCAGGAACCAATTTCTGCGTATGAAATATCCTATGCCCATTTTCGGAACATGGTCAAGAGCAGGTGTGGCTCTCCTCGTCGTGCTGGGTGGCGTGACGGGGGGGTGTGGCGGCGGCGTTCAGGTCATTCGGGAGGGTCCGGACTCCGGAGTCGTCCGGTATCTGTACAAAGGAGATGATGGACATCTGTACTCATCCAAGCGCGAAGAGGCGTTTGACAGGATTCGCGAGTTTTGTGGCGGCCCGTACCGGATGCTCAAGGAAGGAAAAACAAAAGGCCGACAACGGGTGGTCGAGGGCATGGGAGGCACGGAAGTCGTGACCGAAGACTGGTGGGGCATCCAGTTTCAATGCACGAAGTAAACGATGAAAGCACGACGCCCTCAGCCAAGAACGACGCCTCCCGCCGCGGAGCGCGGTCCCGTTCGTCAATTTGTCCCTGCCATGCTGGCGCTTGTGATGCTGGTCGCTGTCAGCTACGCGCCGGCCGTGCTGTGGGGTGGTTTCGTTTGGGACGACGTGATCATCACTGAGGCGCCTCCCATCCGGGACGCGGCCGGTTTGTGGCGGATCTGGTTCTCGCCGGACGATTTGAAGCAGTGGGAGGGGCACTACTGGCCGCTCCTCTATACGACCTTCTGGCTGGAGCACAAACTGTGGGGCTTCGCCCCGCTTGGCTACCATCTCGTCAACCTGCTGCTGCACTCGGCGGTGGTGCTGCTGGCGTGGCACCTGTTGGTGCGTCTCGGCGTGCCGGGTGCGTGGTTTACGGCGGCGGTGTTTGCGGTGCATCCATTGCACACCGAGTCGGTGGCGTGGATCATCGGGCGCAAGGACGTGCTGGCGGCGCTGTTTGCGCTGGCGTGCGCGTTGAGTTACATGCGCTTCGTCGAAGACAGGTACGGTGTGCGCTATTTCCGGGCGTTGGCGTTGTTCGTCGCGGGCCTGCTGAGTAAATCCACCATCGTCACGCTGCCGGTGGCGTTTGTGGTGTGGCACTGGTGGAAGCAGGAGCGTGTGACGCGTGTCGATTGGATGCGCGTGCTGCCGTTCTTCGCGGTGGGCTTCTTCATCACCGTCATCGACTGGTGGATCTACAAAGGCAAGGAGGTCATCTTCTTTGACTATTCGTTCCTGGAACGCGTCGTGATCGCGGCGCGCGTGCTGTGGTTCTACGTCACCAAACTGGTGTGGCCGGTGGATCTCCCGGTGATTTACCCGCGCTGGCACGTCAGCGTCGCCGACCCGTGGGGCTGGGTCTGCGTTGTTGCCGTCGCCGCGGTGGCGGTGCTGCTGTGGCACTACCGGCGCCGCATTGGGCGCGGGCCGCTGGTTGCGATGCTGTTCTTCGCGGTGATGCTGGTTCCGGTGCTGGGCTTCGTGGACTACGGCTACATGCAGTTCTCGTTCGTGGCTGACCGCTACCAATATTTG
Source organism: Nitrospirales bacterium (assembly GCA_012270585.1). GTDB lineage: Bacteria > Nitrospirota > Nitrospiria > Nitrospirales > UBA8639 > Bin75. Next base: position 67,976 of record JAAXIB010000027.1, on the reverse strand, counting down.
GCCGGGCTGGGCGTGATTGCGCTGCTGATCGCGGTGGTCACCGCCGTCCTCGCGCGGCCGGACGTGTTCCAGAGCGCACCGGAAGGCACGCCCGCAGGCCCACTCAAGGGCGCGTTCAGCGATGCGCGCCACATCAGTGTTGGTGTCGTGGCGGTGCTGGTGCTGGTCGTGCTGGGGACGCTCACCTGGCGGCAGTCGGAGATTTATCATGATCGGGGCACGTTCTTCACGCATATCCTGTCGCTCAACCCGGAAGCGCGCGGCGCGCAGCACAACCTCGGTGATTGGCTCGGCGATGAAGGGCGCCACGAGGAAGCGCTCGCCGTCTACCGTATCGCCCACGAGCAGCGCCCGGATTTCGCTACCATTGTGAACAAGATGGGGGTGCAGTACGAAAGTCTGGGGCAGCCGGATGAGGCGGAGGCGCACTACCGTCGGGCCTTGCGGATGGACCCACGCCACGTGCATGCGATCAACAATCTGGCGCTGCTCCTGACCAAGCGGGAGCAGCCTCAGGATGCGTTGGCGCTTTACCGCGAGGTCATTCGGATTGACCCTCGCTACGTCAACGCCTACGTCGGCATGGGCGTCGCACTCGGGCAGATGGGACGCTATGCTGAGGCGCTCAAGACGTTTGAGCAGGCGCAGGCGCTGGCGCCGGGTTTGCCGGAGGCGCGTGCAAATTACGAGTATATGAAAAGGTTGGTGGGCAAGTAGCTCCGCGTGTGATGATCGGGACAGGGAAGAGCCTCACGGCTCCTTCCTTCCCGCACCCCGTGCCTACGGGTCCGTACACGGCTAATCTCACCCTCTGCTCCGGCTAGTGGAGGAGGGTATGGCTCCATCGGTATCGCACGGCTGTTGACGGTATAGCGGAGAAGGTGGGCATTCGAAGTCGCGCGGTGGCTGCGGGTCAATGTGTTCGGGGCGTGTCGGTCGTGGCGGCCCTCAGAACAACTTGAGGGCGGCCAGCATGATGCCGTTTGCCGCGATCATGAGGCCGACCGCCCGTGAGAACGGTCGGGTAGAGCCGAACCGTCAGGCGTTGTTCAAGGGCCAGCATGTCGGTTTTCAACTCGGCTTTCAGTTCGGCGATGTCGGCTTTCGTCGCCACGTTCTCGCTCATGGCATTGCCGAACGTGGCGACCATGGCTTCGGCTTGGGTCTCCTCAAACCCGGCTTCCCTAAGTGTCTTGACGGCCTTGTGCGTGTCCAATGCGAGTGTGGTCATGGCGTCCATTCTGCTGCGCGTGGCGCGTCAAAGTCAAGGTCGTCAGGCTTTATGCGTTCCCTTCCGGTCAGTTAAAGAGGGGTGGGAAAGGTATGGTGGAGAGGGTGGGGATTCAAAGTCGCGCAGGACCGCGCTCCCGCTAGGGGGCCAGGCCCCCTCGCGCCGGCGCGTTGCGCCGGTCACCCCATGAAGGGGGAATACCCCCTTCAAAACCCCCGGTTCGAACCCCACCCTCTGCTCTAGCCAGTGGGGGAGGGTATGGCTCCACTCGGTGTTGTCCGGCTTTTGACATTATGGCGGAGAGGGTGGGATTCGAACCCACGGACCGTTGCCGGTCAACGGTTTTCGAGACCGCCCGATTCGGCCACTCTCGCACCTCTCCGTATATCGGCAAGCTCTGTCAGGTCATGGTAAGGGGCTGGTCGTGCCTGAGCCGTTGAAAGAACCGTTGCAGCAGGTCACGACTCTCGTTTTCCAATATGCCGTACGTGACTTCGATTTGGTGATTCAAGCGGTTGTCCTCATGGACCGCAAACAGGGACCCGCAGGCCCCGGCTTTGGGGTCCCGGATGCTGAAGACCAAACGAGGAATTCGCGCTTGCAGCATGGCGCCTGCACACATGAGGCAGGGTTCCAGCGTCACGTACATGGTTGTGCCAGTTAATCGCCAGGATTGCAACTTTTCGGCGGCTTCCCCGATTGCGATGAGTTCCGCATGGGCCGTCGGGTCCTGTTTGCGTTCTCTGGCATTTCGTCCCCTGGCCACGATGGTATTCTCATGCACGAGTATCGCCCCCACGGGGACTTCGCCGTCGGAAGCGGCTTGTTCCGCTTCCCGTAGCGCTTCGTGCATGAAGGCTTCATCGGCCTGGAGATGGTACTTTGTCGCTGTTTCGAGGATCATGGCGTTCCTGCTACGTACTCTCTACCTCCCCTCACCCCAGCCCTCTCCCACCAGGGGAGAGGGTGCTACAAGGAGGGAAACAGGCAGGCTACACGGAGCTTTGGTTTACACGGCAATCATGGTACCATAGCGTCGCCTCATACTCCATGAGGATCCGTGTTGAGGGACATGGCGCTTCGCACTCCAATCAATATTCCCCTTTCCGTCGAACGGCTTCAGTCGATCTGGCAAGAGTTGAACGAGTCGTATTTCGGGAACCGGCTGCCGGCCATTGAGATTCAATGGAGTACCCGCCTGACGGCGTCGGCCGGCCTCTTTCGGAGCCGAACGGGCCCGCGCACTTCCTGGGTGGTTCCGGAGGAACGGCATGGCAAAGGGCGGGTTATTCGTTTGTCGGTTCCGCTTCTTTCCGGGCAGTCTTTTGAAGAAATACGGGGTACCTTGGCCCACGAGATGATTCATCAATGGCAGTTTGACGTGAAAAAATGTTGCCCGTCGCACGGGCGGGAATTTCGGCGGATCATGGCTTTGATGAATGCCGACGGCTTGAGGATCACGATTTATCATACGCTCGGCGAGGAAGCCCGGGCCTCCGTGAAGTTTACGTGGCGCTGTACATGGTGTGGGCACGCGTATCATCGCCAACGCAACAGCCTCTCAACGAAACGGCATCGCTGCGGGTTGTGTTGGGGGCCTCTTCAGGAAATTATTGCCCGCAACACGGGTGGACGACCCTCACCCCGACCCTCTCCCAGGGGGAGAGGGAGTAACGACCAGGAAGGGCGACCCTCACCCCAGCTCTCTCCCGGCGGGAGAAGGTCCAGCAAGCAGGGCGGCCCTATTCAACTGGCCTTTCATTTTTGAGCGTCCCGGATGGCGGCGTGGACGCGGCCCGAGCCTCCGCGTGGAGGAGGGCGAGGCGTTTTTGATCGTTCTCGATTTCCGGGAGTTGATACCGCCGGTCCACGTGGACGGCCCTTTCCAGGCATCGCAACGCTGACACGTGGTCGTCTCTGGTTTCGTAGATATCGGCCAGGAGGCGGAGCACCGCGGCTTCGCTGGGTTCCTGCCCGAGTTTGATAAAATGTTCGCTGGCGTTATTGAGACAGCGTTCCGCTTGCTGCCGGTCGCCATGAGCGAGCAGGGCTTTGCCGAATTGGCTGAACGTGTTGGCCAATCCCAATTCATCGCCGACCATGCGGTGGCATTCGAGTGCCCGTTGAAAATGAGCGACGGCTGCGGCGGGTTGCATGGTGGCGAGTTCCATCAACGCCAGATTGTTATACAGAATGCCCAGGGCGCGATGATGTTCAATGGGGTGAAGGACGTCAATAGCCTCCAAATAGTACGCCTTGGCCGTTTCGAATTTGCCCGTATCGGCTTTGAGGTTGCCGAGATTCACCAGGGTTTCTCCCACGGTTGAGGGATTGTGTTCGCGGTGTTGAAGCGTGAGCACTTCGTGATAATAGGCTTCCGCTTCGGCGTATTCTCCCAGTTGCGCGCACACGTTCCCGAGATTGCCCAACGCGGAGGCCAGGGCCCGACCCGTCTCGTTGTTCCGCGCTTCTTCCACGGCTTCTCCGTACCAATGGCGCGCTTGGGTGAGATTGCCGCGATGCAAATGAATGTGGGCGCGTTGTGAGGCGTGACTCATGAAAGGGAAGGTGCGGGGAACACCGAGAGAGGGGCTCCCTCACGAAAAAAGGGACGTGAAGCGCCCGGTGTTGCCAAACCTGGCCGGGGTTTGATACCTACGCGCTTGAGCCCGTCCCCGCCCCCGAGCGGGGGTCCCGTATCACCGGCGAAAGGCATCTTTGCCTTTCACAACGTTGGAGAGAAGTTCATCGGCTTGCTTGGCCGCCTTTCGATGACGCCACCACCGGATCCCGAATCGGCAGGCGAGCAGCCCGGCCAGACAACCCGCGATGATTCCCATCTCATCACTCATGACGATAGTCTAGTGCAACCGCACGTCGTGAGCAAGGTTCGTGGTGCCGTGTCACCGATGGCGGCTCGTCAAGGAAGCCTTACCCCATGGAATTGTGGATTTTACTCATTTCGTTGATTGTGATCCTGGTCGGCGCGGAAACGTTTACCAACGCGCTCGAACATTTCGGAGAACGGCTGAACATTTCGGAGGGGGTCACGGGATCGGTGTTTGCGGCCGTGGGCACGGCATTGCCCGAGGCGATGGTTCCGGTGGTGGCCGTGTTGGCCGCCAGCGGGGATTTGTCAGTTCGGCATGACGTCGGGGTGGGCGCCATTTTGGGTGCTCCGCTCATGCTTTCGACCATTACGTTTTTTTTGATGGGGACGTTCGCCGCCCAGCGTCGTGGGTGGGCGCAAGCCTTTCAGCCCGAGCCCACCGGCGTGCACCGGGACCTGGATTGGTTTCTCTTTGCCTTTGCGTTGGCGACCCTCACGATCTTTGTCCCCCCGGAGTGGCGATGGGCTCGCGTGTCGTTGGCGTTGGGACTGACCTTGAGCTATTTTATCTATTTGCTGTTGACGATTCGCGCCTCACAGGGTCTGGTTGAGCAGGGACATGGAACCGAGGCGGATCACCCTCTGTTTTTGAGCCGGTTACGCATCCCCGAGAACCTCACCACGATCCTCCTGCAACTGGTCATTGGATTCGGGTTTATCGTTGGGGGAGCCAAGGGCTTCGTTTACGGGGTGGAGCATTTGGCCGCCTGGCTTGGGCTTTCCACCCTGGCCCTGTCGTTGTTGATCGTGCCGGTGGCGACCGAATTGCCGGAAAAAGTGAATAGTATTATTTGGGTGCGGCGTGGCCGGGATACCCTGGCCTTTGGCAACATCACCGGGGCGATGGTGTTTCAAGGGAGCCTGCTTCCTGCCTTGGGGGTGTTGTTGACGCCATGGGTTCCGCGGAAAGAAGCCCTGTGGGGAATCGGGTTGACGTTCTTTGCGATGGTCTACCTCAAACTCTGTTTACGGTCCCGGACCTTGAGGCCCTACCATCTGATTTTCAACGGCCTGTGCTATCTCGCGTTCGGCTTACTCATTGCTTTTGGGTAAATGAGCGGATGCGAGCACCGGAATTTTGGAGCAACGTTCGGGATGAAAAGGTTTGTAGTCTCTCTCCGATTTTTATACAATAGAAGCCTTTCTAAAGTTCTTGCCGTGTCGTCCGTTTACTTTTCATCCGAAATTTGTGTGGTTTTGAGGGGAGTATGAAATCACCCGTGGTGACCTGTTTGGACATGGAGGGTGTGCTGACTCCGGAAATCTGGTTGGCGTTGTCCGAGAAAACGGGGATTGCCGACTTGCAGGTCACGACCCGGGACATCCCCGACTATGACGAACTCATGAAGCTTCGCCTGGACATTCTGGCTAAATTTCATCTCAAGCTATCGGATATCACGGAGGTGGTCGCGGGGCTGAAACCCCTGGATGGTGCCGTGGAATTTTTGTCGTGGTTGCGAGAGCGGTGTCAGGTCATTATTTTGTCGGACAGCTATTATGACCTGGTCAGTCCCCTGATGAAACAACTGCACTATCCTTCCATATTTTGCCACACGCTGGAGATTGACGACGAAGGCTACATTCGGAATTATTCACTCCGGCAAAAAGACCAGAAACGCCATGCGGTGGCAGCCGTCAAGAGCCTGAATTTTCACGTGTTGGCTGCGGGAGATTCTTATAATGACGTGTCGATGCTGCAAGAGGCCGACGCCGGGTTTTTCTTCCGTCCTCCGGATACGATTTGTTCCGAATATCCTCAATTTCCGGTCACCCGCTCCTATCCCGAGCTCATGGAACAGTTCGTGTGTGCCGGAGGGTTCAGTCACTGAAGTGGCACTGTCAACCCGTTCAACGTGACGGCTGCGGCAAAATGCGAAGCAGTGGTCATTTATGCATTACCCATCATTGCAACGGTTGGAAACTGTTGCTTGCCAAAGGAGGCAACGTATGAGTCGCCTGTCTGTCGTGCATAAGGCGTGTGGTATTCTTATGATCCTGTCATTGACGATAACGGGCTGCTTGGGCTCACGGGATTGGCAGTATCCGCCTCCCCCGGACAAGACGTATTTGGACGTGACGGCCGACCAGCAGGTGGCCGGCAGTCTGGTGGTCGGCCCTCTGGATGATAAGCGGGGCACGGAGGTGCGCGAGCAATATTGGGCAGCCGTGATTCCCTTCATTCCTCATGCCACCACGGTCTATGATCGGCCTGAGACGATTTCGAGCCCCGACCCCGTCGACGAAGTGTCCTTTGCCCCGGCCCGCGATTTTGCGCAAGCCTTGGCTGATGAAATTCGCAAGACGAACATTTTTTCTTCCGTAACGTTTGTCGATCAGGGTCAACCCATGCCGGCCAGTGATTATGTCTTGCAAGGGCGTCTTTATTCGACGCGGTGGGAGCGGAATATTTCCACGTATCTTTTAGGTCCCGCCGGCACGCTTTTGTGGATGACCGGCCTGCCGATGGGAACCACCGAGACCGATGTGGAAATGGATTTGCAATTGACCCCGACGGGGGAGCCGGACAACGTGCTGTGGGGCTTGGCCATGGAATTTGAAGCGCGGGAAACGGATGGCCTCTACGCCGGGTTGGAAGATTCCGTGACGAATTACCCGAGAGCCCTTCAGGAAGGGCTGCGGCTTGCCCTTGTGGATTTGGTGGCCAAAGCTCCCGCACGCCTCAAGCGCTGAGACGGCAGGAGGTTTCGAGGGGGCATGGTCTCGCGAGATGGGGTTCGATCGTGGGAGTAGAGGTTGTCTTAGTAACGGCTTCGAGCCAAGAAGAAGCGCTTCTGATCGGGCGGCGCGTTGTGGAAAAAAAACTGGCGGCTTGTGTCACGGTCGTGCCCAAAGTCATTTCCATTTTTGAATGGGAAGGAAGCGTCTGCGAAGAACATGAATGGCTGCTGGTTATGAAATCGAATGCCGACGCCTTCGAAACCCTGGAAGCTGAGGTGAAATCCCTTCACAGCTATGAGGTCCCTGAAATTCTGGCCTTGCCCGTGGTGAAGGGCTCAAGCGAATATTTGGCGTGGGTCAGGGCCATGACCCACGTGCCCGGTTGACCTGCCTGCCGTTCTCCCTCATTTCTCCGGATGATGGGTGGGGCAGCCATGTGTCAAAAGCAGTATTCCCCCTTATTGACCCTTGAGGATTTTGTTCAGTAAAGTAGGGCATCATACCCCAAGTTCACTAAGTGCATCGCACCCAAGGGCACAATCGTTACCCCAAGTCGACCCCGTGATACCCTCCGATGACAGATGGATGCTTGTGCTCTTTCGGGGACCGACCGGGAACCCTCTCAGGATCAGTTTGTGCAAGACGATGGTCAAGCGAGTACTGCTGGCGGCCGTAATTTTGTTGGTCGTGCAAGTGGGCGTGCTGGTGCATTACGTGGTTCAGACGAATCAGGTGACGGACCAGGTTGTCGAACTCGAAGGGTTGAAGGAAGAACTCAGCCAGTCCAGAGGACAAGCGGTTGAATTTTCTGAAGCCATCGATGAAATGCGGCAGCGTGTCCTGACTATCCAATCGTTGAACGAAAAGTTGCAAGTGATGTTCGGGCTTGAACCCCAGAACGCGGAAGACGCTGACGGCAAAGGACAGGGCGGCGAAGAAGTTCCGTACGAGGCTGCCCTCGATGGTGCCTCAGGGATCCGGGATTTCGAATCGCTCGCTGAAGATGTAGCGAGCGAGCATTCCGGCAACCCCTGGTCCACGATGACGGCTGACATCAACAATGGGTTGTCCTGGCTCGATCGACAGACCGTACGACAACTTCGCATTCTGACCCGATTGGAAAAGACAGCGGGAGAACGTGTTGGGCTTTGGGCCGCGACACCGTCCGTCTGGCCCGTCAAAGGTCCCATTAGTTCAAAGTTTGGGCCACGCATTTCACCATTTACCGGCAAGATGGCCTTCCATTCGGGTTTGGATATTAGTGCTCCACGGGGAGAAACGGTGCGGGCCCCAGCCAAAGGCAAAGTGGTCGTGGCAGCCTATGATGCGAGGATGGGAAATTTCATTCGGATCAATCATCGGTATGAAATCGAGACGACCTACGGCCATCTTTCCAAAATTCTCGTTCGGTACGGCCAGGAAGTGAAAAGAGGCGACGTACTGGGACTGGTCGGCAGCACGGGGCGGTTTTCGACCGGACCGCATCTTCATTATCAGATTGCCGTGAACGATAAAGTCGTTGATCCTCTCCAGTATATTTTGGATTAGTGTCCGCATACGCTGATCCCCGTTTCCCCGATTGAGTCCCCTCACAAAGATTGCGACCGGACGCGGGTTCCCCCGCCTCGGGTTTCGTTGAAACAGGAGAATGGGGCCAAAGGCCTAGCCTCAAAATCCCTGCATAGGGCTTCTTTTTAAAGAGGTGGGTCTTCTTTTTTGTTGCCTTCTTCCATGGTTCGGTTTTAGGATAATCGCGTAGTCCTTGGCTTGGCGGGGCTACGGAAGTGCCTTGCCGGATAACCTGGGATCATGTGTCTCTCCTGAAAGCAGGGAAGGGAGGCGACGGGTTGGAGTATCAGAGGTCTTTACTAGAGGGCCTCATCTACGCTAATCTACGCTGATGTTGCTGATATGTACCGGAAATACGACGAGAACAACGAGACAGCATAGGAGAAGGAACAGAGAACACGCATTAAAAGGAAAGATTTTCCGGGCACAATGCCGATGGGCTGAGTTGCCAACGTCATAAAAACGTATCAAGAAGGAGGGTCCGCGATGAGCCTCGAGTATGTCAAGTTTACACCAGGGTTTGGAAAGTTCATGCCTAAAGAATATCGGGATATGGTGGAGCATGGCCCATTTGGGAAAAAAGTCTCAGTGTCACAAGTGGGAACTTTTAAGGAGATTTTAGAAGAACACCCGATGTGTGCCGGATGTGCCATGACCCTGTTCATTCGGCTGGCCATAGTGGCCTTTCCCAATCCGGAAGATACCATCACGGTCGGAACGGCAGGTTGCGGGCGGTTGGCGATCTCGCAAGCAGCCATTCCATTCGTGTACGGCAATTATGGAGACCAGAACGGGGTCGCCAGTGGCTTGACCCGCGGCCTTCGCCTGCGGTTTGGTGATAGGCCCAAAGACGTCGTCGTGATGGCGGGAGACGGCGGTATGGCTGATATCGGGTTCGCCCAGACCCTGCACTCGTGGTTCAGAAAAGAAAAGTTTACCACTATTATGTTGGACAATGAGGTCTATGGAAACACCGGTGGTCAGGAGAGTGGGATGACGAACCGGAATCAGGTGTTGAAAATGGCGCCGCTCGGCAAGAAGTTCGAAAAAATGGACATGTTGGGTATGGCAAAGGTTGCCGGTTGTGCGTACGTGGCGACGGTGGTTCCCAACAACCCACGGCGCGTCGAAAGTGTGATCAAAAAGGCCGTGCTGGTCGCGAGGGAAATCGGCCCCAGCTACATCCAGGCCTACACGTCCTGTAATATCGAATACGCGATCCCAACGGATAAGGTGATGGAAGACGCCAAGACCGTGGAGACCGACCGCTACAAATTCTCGGAATATATTACGGATGAAGCCAAGGAGTATTTGTCCCAGTTGTACGGGTACAAAGAATATCTCCCGAAACCCGCAGCCGCTGTGGAAAAGCAGTAAGGGCGGTCGATTGAGTGAGGAAGGATTGGTGCGTACGTGACGAGAGAGGAGGGTGAAGACAATGGCGATTCGTTATAACATTCGTATGGCGGGAGTCGGAGGCCAAGGGGTCGTCACGGCCTCTCATATCTTCAGTACGGGGGTGATCAATGCCGGTGGCGAAAGCACCATCGTGCCTTTCTATGGTTCCGAAAAGCGAATGGCACCGGTGGAGAGTTACGTGAGGGTCTCCGATGAGCCGATTTATGAAATCGGCGAAATTACGTTTCCCCATATTATCATGATCTTCCACCCACAGGTCATTACCCATGGGAAAAGCTACACGAATCCGTTTTATTTTGGATTGAAAAAGGACGGAATTGCCTTGATCAACCACGATGGTACCATGAAACTCGAGGCTGACCAGGAGCGTGAACTCGCCGAATTGAACGCCAAACTGTTCTATCTGCCCGCAACGAAACTTTCGCTTGAGGTGGCCGGCATCGATCTGGCCACGAATATGGCCATGGTGGGCGCCATGGGCGCCATTACGGGCCTCTCGGATATGGAGTCCCTGGCGCAGGCGGTGAAAGACCGGTTTCTTGGAAAGGGCTTTGTCGTGTCGGGTGGCACGGCAGCCTTGGATAGTGTGGTCGAGAGAAAGTTCAAGAAGAAGCAGGAATTGATCGAGAAGAATCTGGCGGTGGTCCAGGCGGCATGGGAGTTTGCCGTCGAACATGATTGGGTGCAAGTGAAACGGATATCCACCGCGCCAGCCATGGCGTAATGCTTTAACCGACGGGAGAGGCCTGTATGTATTTAGTTGCGAATATCGATACTGAGATTTGTGCCGCCACGAGTTGCAAGTTATGCACGCAATATTGTCCTGAGGCCAATACGATCCTGTATGACAATGAGGCCGGACAGGATAAAGGGTTTAAATATGGAGCCGCCTACGTGGCCGTGGATCGCTGTAAGGGCTGTGCGCAGTGCGTCTGGGTGTGCGACAACATGGCCAAGCACAATGCCATCAAAATGGAAATGATTGATCAAATTGGCGACACGGCCCTGACTGAAAACGTGACCTATGGCGAAAAAACAAGCCATGCGCTCTTGGCCAATCCCGTTCGAGGGCAGGGTTGAGGGACGTTGTCAGGGGCGCAGGCACGGCATTTGGCTCAACCCGGAAGAATTGAGTGGAGGAGATTAGGTGGAAGCAACCAACTTAGAAAGAATCGTTGAACCGGGTCCGGCCGGCTTTCACCCGCCGTCCGCGGCCGAATTGGGTGTCCTTCCTCCGCTATCGGAGCATGGACTGACGTTTGGGCATGAAGTTCCCGAAGAAAAGGCGATGGAAGAGATGGCCAGAGCCATGTTCACGAGAAAGAATGCGACGATTTTTCCCGGTCCCCTGGTGTTATGGAATTGGAATGACCACGCGGCCGAGAAGGCCAGAGCCGTCCTGGAACTCGCGGCCCAAATCCCGGAAGTGCTCATTATCCCGATGCCCGATTATCGTCCCAAGTACCCGAAGATCGAGCCCGAGGAAGTCATCAACCCCAATCATCCCAATCTCACGATTTGGGGTAATAAAATAGAAGCGTGTATTTTCATCGGGGTGCATTGTCATTACGCCAATCTGACGCTGAAAATGATTCGGGCCGGGACGAATTGCTGGACGTCGGCGATTTGCGCCGAGCAGGGCCACGAAGATGCCATGTTTACGATTCGGGATTCCGATGCAGCCAAGATTCGCAAGGCGGCACAGGTGTTCAAACGGGTTCGTGAGGAAATGGGGCTTGCCTTGCCCGAAAGCGGAGAGAGCGTCCGTTTCACGGGGTTGCAATCCCGCGTGCATGACGGCAAAACCCATACGAATCCATTGGACATTCCACTGGGAGAAGAAGGGACAGCAAGTGCCGCTGCCTTCGGGCATAAAGCCGAAGATATGCAGCGTGAAGGCTAGGCCTATTATTGTTGATCACACAAGCCCAGAAAGTTCGGCCTGGGATTGTCGCCACCCTAGAGGGGGGTAAGCCATGAGTGAAGCATTAGAAACGGAAGTCAAAACTAATCCGCAAGGCGACCCGATTACGAGTGCGGCTCCGGCACCTTCCAGTCAAGGAGGGAAAAAAGATCCTCATGCGGAGGCCAAACGGCAACAGGTGGTTTCCCCGGAGTATATGTTTTTCGAAGCGCCGCGTGAGCGGGAATTCATTACGGGCAGCGAGGCCGCTAAAGAGGCCGTTCGCCGGGCCAACGTTGATCTCTCAATCGCCTACCCGATTACACCCCAAAGTGAAACCATGCAGTTGATCGGGGTGTTGTATGGAGAAGGGTACGTCAAGGAATATTATCGGGGTGAGGAGGAATACGGCGTCATGTCGGCCATTGCCGGCGGATCCCGTTCCGGCGTGCGGTGTTTTACCGCGACGGCCGGACCGGGCACGTTGCGGGGGCTTGAACCGATTGCCTCCTGGCCGGGCCACCGCCTTCCTGCCGTGGCCATGTTTACCTGCCGGGTGGTCAATGCTCCGTTGGCCATTCAGCCTGATAATATTGAAGTGTCGTATTTGTTGAATTGCGGCATGATCGTCTTTCACGCCGAGAATCAGCAAGACTTGTTTGACTTCATCATGAAGGGGTTCATTATCAGTGAAAAGAACGACGTGACGCTGCCGGTCGGGGTGTGCTGTGACGGCTTTTTCGTGACGCACGCACGGGGCTACTGCGCCATGCAGGATCGAGGCCTCAAATTGCCGTCACGCGATTCCTGGAGAGGTGCGGTTCCGGTTTTGGATGCGGAAAATCCTCCGGCCAGATTGTCCAGGGACGCGCCCGTCCAAAAATCGAATTTCATGGCGTACAATATCCACGCCGTATGGCAACAGGAGGTCTGGGCGGCGGTGGAACGGTCACGTAAATACATCGACCTGTACATGGACGGCTTGCTTGAGACGCAGGAGGTTGAGGGTGCCGACGTGCTGCTGATTTCGTCCGGAAGCGCCGCGGCGCAGTCACGCGAAGCCATCCGGATGTGCAAAGCCAAAGGCATTCAGGCGGGCTTGATCAAGGTGAAGTCGCTTCGCCCGTTCCCCACCAGGGAATTGCGGCAACTGTGCGCCAAGGCCAAACTGATTGTGGTGCCGGAGTTCAATTACGTCGGGTGGTTGGCCAAAGACGTGGCGACGGCCATTTATGGCTATTCGAAAGCCAAAATTGTGGCAGGCCCCCACGTCTATGGCGGAATGTCCATGCCGGTGGAAATGATTTTTGACGAGATCGAATGCGGGCTTACGGGGAAAAAGTCAGCGACTGTTCCTTCTTCAGCCATCATGGGAGCCGTCGACCAGGAAGCCGTTGCTCACTTTATGCAGAATATTTGAACACGCCGTTGTGATTTTCCCGAAAAAGCCTACCTCAATTCCGTTGAGGTAGGCTTTTTTATTACACGTGCGTTTCGCGGCCCGGGATGAACATCTTAGTCACCAATGACGACGGCGTCGAATCTTCCGGCATCCGCACCCTTGCGAAACACCTGAAGAAACTCGGCAATGTGTGGGTTGTGGCGCCCGAACGCCCCCAGAACGCCATGGGGCGAGCCATTACCCTGCACAAGCCTCTCCGCTTGAAGCAAATCGGTCGGCAGGTCTTCTCCGTGAACGGCACACCGTCGGATTGCGTCATCGTGGCCGTGGGTCGGGTACTCCGGGATCACCCGATCCATTTGCTGGTGTCGGGGATCAACAAAGGGTTGAATCTTGGTGACGACGTGACCAATTCCGGAACCGTGGCCGCGGCTCTCGAAGGCGCGATCCGCGGCATTCCCTCGATGGCCGTCTCACTGGATGGTTTGAAACGATTTCGATTCCCGGCGGCGGCCCGGGTCGCGATCGAGGTGGCAACCCTAATTCTGAAAGATGGGTTGCCGACCGATACCTTATTAAATGTCAACGTGCCCGACGTCCCGGCCGAAGCCGTGACGGGGATGCGGGTCACGTCGTTAAGCCGGCGATGGTATCGCAATTCCGTTATTGAGAACGTCGACCCCCGGGGAAGCGCGTATTATTGGATCGCAGGAGAACAGGTCACCTGGAACCGAAGAAAGAATTCAGACGTGGATGCCATTGCTGCCAACAAGGTCTCCTTGACGCCGCTGCATTTTGACATGACGCAGTACCACGCCATGAAAAAGTTGACGGCATGGGAATCCGCGTTGTCAAAGCGAACGAGGTCATCCTGAGGGGTGGTGACGGGGCACCATGTTCCAGGCACTGTATCAGTGGATGGTCTCCTGGTCGGAATCCCCGCACGCGGATCCCGCGTTGTTTCTGTTGGCGTTTGCAGAGTCCTCCGTCTTTCCGATCCCTCCTGACGTCTTACTGATGGCGTTGACCCTGGGGAATCCGTCGTGGGGCCTGTATTATGCGGCGATCACCACACTCGGCTCCGTCCTGGGAGGCATGTTTGGCTACCTCATCGGGCGGTGGGGAGGGAAGCCGATTCTGCTCCGACTGATCGGGCAAGACCGCGTCTCCCAAGTCCACGACACGTTTGAACGGTATGAAGGATGGGCGATCCTGATTGCAGGCCTGACGCCTGTTCCCTATAAAGTGTTTACAATCGGGGCCGGCGCGTTTTATGTTAATTTTCGCGTATTCGTCGTGGCGTCTCTGCTCAGCCGTGGTGCCCGTTTTTTTCTGGTCGCCGGCACGTTGCAACTGGTGGGTCCGTGGGTCAAAGACGCCTTGGAGCAATACTTCAATCTGTTTACCGTCGTATTGGTGACGTGCATGGCTCTCGGATATTGGATCGTCAAACGGCAAACGAAAAAGGCCCTGGACTCTTCCGTAGCGCCGACCTCGGAATGAATGCTCCGTGAAGATCTTTAATGCCCTGACAAATCAAAAAGAATCGTTCGTCCCCATCACGTCTCCCCGCGTGGGCATCTACGTCTGCGGCGTGACCGTGTATGACGAATGTCATTTGGGCCATGCCCGAAGTGCGATTGTCTTCGACGTGCTCAGGCGGTATCTCGCGTATCGAGGCTATGACGTGACCTACGTCAAAAACTTCACCGACGTGGATGACAAGATCATCAACCGGGCGGCGGAGGAAGGCATCCCCTGGGACGGGGTCGTCGAGAAATACATGCAGGCGTACGCCCGGGACATGAAACGTTTGAGCGTCGGTACGCCGGACGTTGAACCGCGGGCCACGGAACACATGCCGGAGATTCTGCAGATGATCCGCACGCTGCAGGAAAAAGGCTTCGCCTACCAGGTCGACGGCGACGTCTATTATCGGGTATCGGCCTTTTCGGAGTATGGGCTGTTGAGTAAACGTCACGCCGAAGACATGCAGGCCGGGGCGAGAGTCGAAGTGGATGAACGAAAACAGGACCCCATGGACTTTGCCCTATGGAAAGCGGCCAAACCGGGGGAACCGGCTTGGGAGAGTCCCTGGGGGCCGGGACGGCCGGGCTGGCACATCGAGTGTTCGGCCATGTCCGTGCGTCATTTGGGCGCCACCTTCGACATCCACGGAGGGGGCAAAGATTTGACCTTTCCGCACCATGAAAATGAAATTGCGCAGTCTCGTGCCGCAACGGGACAGGCGTTCGCCCGATATTGGGTCCATAACGGGTTCGTCACCATCGACGAAGAAAAAATGTCGAAGTCGTTGGGGAATTTTTTTACCGTGCGGGATATTTTTGACCAGTCGAATTGTCCTGAACGCGTGACGGCCGAGGCGGTACGTTACTTTCTGCTCTCAACCCACTATCGTGGAGACGTGAATTTTTCCAACCTGGCCGTGGCAGAAGCCAAATCCGCATTGGATAACGTGTATGATCTTTTCATCCGCCTCTCCGAATCTGTTTCCGCGGTCCCGGCCGGCGTCACAGAAGAATTGGTCGCCATCCTATCCCCTGAAAAACCTGACGCTGTTTCCGAACCCATGGATGTCGTCGGGGAGGCCTTGACCCAATTTCACAAGGCGTTTGAAGAGGCCATGGAGGATGATCTGAATACCCCCGCGGCATTGGCGGCATTTCAGCAGCTTCGGGCCGCGGCCAACCAGGTCCTGAAGGGGGGGCTGTCCGAGAAGGGCCGGCGGGAAATTCGTGAAACCTTTCGGCAATGTGGCGCGCCGTTGGGCTTGTTTCAACTCAACGAAAACGAGTGGGTGTTTCGTGAGTTGGATTTCGGCTTGGAGCAATGCCGGATGCGCGCCGAGCGGGAGTGCACCGATGAGTGGATTCAAGAACAGATTCAACAAAGGGCCGAAGCGCGGGCGCGGAAAGACTTCGCCACCGCCGACCACGTTCGAGAAGCCTTGGCGGCCAAAGGAATCCTTCTCGAGGACCGGCCGGACGGGAGCACCAGGTGGAAGCGGTGAGGCCGGCGACTCTCTGTTTGGGATTCGTGCGGTCACGGAGGCGTTGCGGTCTGAATCACGAAGTTTTGTAAAGATCTTCCTGTCGCACCGCCATCGTCAATTTTCACCGATCATTCGTTTCGCCAAAGTGCAGGGCATTCCCTTGCAGGTTCAACCACGTGAACGACTCGACCGGCTAGTCCCCTCCGGAAAACATCAGGGCGTGGTGGCTCTGGTGGCTGCCAAATCCTATGCCTCGGAGGATGAGATTCTCGGGCATGCTGCGCAGCAAGGGGAACCGGGCTTTTTCCTTGCGCTCGACGGGGTAGAGGATCCGCAAAATTTCGGGGCGGTCCTCCGAACGGCCGCCACGGCGGGTATTCACGGGGTGTTTATTCCTGACCGGCGATCCGTAGGCTTGACGGCGAGTGTGGCAAAAGCGTCCGCCGGCGCCGTCGAGCACGTTCGGGTGGCCCGGTACGCCAATATCGGCAAACTGATCGAGCGTTTGCAGGATCGTGCCGTGAACACCGTGGCGTTGGATCCTCGCTCTCCCCAACTCTATACCGAGCTGGATTTCAAGGGACCGACCTTGCTGGTGTTTGGGGGCGAGGGAAAGGGACTGAGAACGGGGATTTTAGAAAAATGTCACGCGCAAGCCCGCCTTCCCCTGCGGGGGCAGGTGAATTCGCTCAATGTCTCGGCAAGTGTTGCCGTGGTCGCGTATGAAGTAGTTCGTCAACGGATGGAAGGAACGAAAGCGTTACTGAATTTGAATCAACCCTTCTTGAATAGCCGCGTTTAGGAGTTGAGCGGCATTCGAGACGCGCACCTTTTTCATCATATTGGCGCGATGGGCTTCGACGGTTTTGACGCTGATCGCGAGACGTTCGGCGATTTCTTTATTTTTGAGGCCGGACCAAATCAGTTGGAGAATTTCCTGTTCCCGTTCGGTCAGTGCTTCCGGTCGCTTCCGTCGCATGGGAAGCAGGTCTCGTTTTTTGTTCATTTTTGTTTGGACAGCCATTGAGCACCGAATTTTTTCTCAGGATGAATTATGTAGGTAATACTAGCAGGGCGTCCATCGAAAAGTAAAGTAGAGAAAAGACGTTCGAGGCGCAAGAGACGGGAGTTTTTATCAAGTCACGAGATATAGAACGATGGATGTGCCAGGCTTCTATATTTTGTTGTTTGTGGTGGGATTGGTCATGGGGAGTTTCCTGAACGTCTGCATTTTGAGAATCCCCCACGGTCAATCCGTCATTCGGCCCGGGTCCCGTTGCCCGCAATGTAAGACGTCCATTCGCTGGTTCGATAACGTTCCTCTCTTGAGTTTTTTCTGGTTGAGAGCACGCTGTCGATGGTGCGGGGGAAAAATTTCATGGCGATATCCCCTGGTGGAATGTCTGAATGGAGCAGGCTATCTCGGAATCGTCTATAAATTCGGCTGGAACCGCAGTGCCCTCGTGTATGCGCTGTTTTTCTCGTTGCTGTTGGTCGTGACGATGATCGACGTCGATCATCTCATGATCCCGGACGTCATTTCTCTTCCGGGCATCGTCATTGGCTTTTTCGTGTCGGCATTCATTCTTCCCTTGGGTTGGGTCGGTTCATTGCTGGGCATCGTGTTGGGAGGTGGGGTTCTGTTGCTGCTTGCTGCCGTCAGTCCCTACCTGTTTGGAAAGGAGGGGCTGGGCGGTGGAGACATTAAACTCCTGGCAATGATCGGCTCGTTCCTCGGCTGGCAGCACGTGTGCGTGACCTTATTTCTCGCGTCATGTGCGGGGGCGGCGGTCGGCATCGGTCTCATGGCCTTCCGTTACATGGAGCGTGGTCAATACATCCCCTTTGGGCCGTTCCTGGCGTTTGGGGCGGTGACGTCAATGTTGTTTTATCAGGAACTGTTCGGCATGTATGAGTCCATGTTTTTGTAGCAAAAGCAGAGAAGGATCGTTGAACGGGCACTTTTGCAACTCCGGGCGTTCCGTCTTGTGGAGCCCCTCTCACAAGCCAATGGATGCTTTTGCGTGTCCGCTGGATGGGTCATCAGGGTATACGCTGACGGAGTTAATGATTGTTCTCGGTATTCTGGCGGTTGTGTTGGGGTTGAGCGGAATCTGGCTGTCCTCGCAACTGCCGCAGTATCGCCTGAATGGGGCGGTCCGACAAATACGCGCGGACCTCCTGGCAGCGAAGGCTCAAGCCGTTAGACAGGGAAACGAAGTCCGCATCTTTTTTACTGACCCGCAGCATTACAATATTCTGGATGACGATAACAATAATGGAAGAGCCGATCCCGGTGAAGCCGTCGAGTCCCGCTCGATCCAGGAGAATTTTGCGGGAGTTGCGATTCAGTCCAACAATAATCCGATCTTCCATCCGAGAGGCACGGCCTCAAAGCTTGCCACGATAAAGGTCTCCAATGCCTTGGGAAAAAGAGCGATCACGATCAGCATTACGGGTCGCGTGAAAGTCACAGCCCCCTAGAATACCCCTGTGTGCCTCGTGAAAAACCATAAAGGATTAACCCTGTTGGAGGCCGTCATTGCCATGGGGCTCTTTTCTTTGGCCGTATTGGTCCTTTCAGGAGTGACGATCACGGCGAGTAAAGGCGCGGCAGCGAGTCGACATCTTACCATTGCCGCGACCCTGGCCCAGGATAAACTGGAACAGGTGAGAAGAGCCGGCTACAACGCAGGGTTGACGGTTCCGACTGAAACCACGGAAGCCTATCAGACAATCCCCGACTTTCCTCTGTATCAACGCGTCGTCAGGATGGAGCCCGGCCGGCCCGTTCCGGATTTACAAACGGCGACGGTCACGGTGTGGTGGGCGGATGATCGACACTCCGTGTTCGTATCCACGATACTTTCACCTCGATGAGGTTCAAGCCCGTGACCAATCAAAAAGGGGTAACTCTAACGGAGCTTCTGATCGCCTTGGCCCTGGGGCTGTTCACCATTGCTGCGGTTTATGGAGTGCATCTGAATCAGGTCAAACGTCAGATCGTTCAGGAGGACGTGTTGGCCATGCAGCAAACCGCTCGTGCCGCATTGGACATGATGGCCAGAGAGATTCGCATGGCAGGCTATGATCCCATGGGGATGAATCGGGATGCCGATCCCTCGAATGATTTTCATGGGATCAGCTACCATCCCACGGAGTTACACGTTCGAGCCGATTTGAACGGGAACGGCGTGCTCACCGATTCGAAAGAATCCATTGTCTATCTGTATGACGGCGCGACATCCACGTTACGACGCAAAGTGGGGAGGGGTGGGCGACAACCCGTGGCGGAGCATATCGAGGCCTTTACCTTTTCGTATCGTGACGTTCTGGGGCATCCGACGACGCATGCGCCGAGCATTCGGGCGGTTGACGTGCAGGTGACGGCCCGGTCCGCTCACGCCGACAGCCAATATCCCAAGAACGGGGGTTATCGGACGTTTACCCTTCAATCCCTTATTGTCCCGAGAAACCTGCTGTAAAGGCGCCGAGTTTCGTGTGTATTCTCTCCCTTGATGGGAGAGGATTAAGGTGAAGGTGATGGAGATCGATTCTCCGTTCGCACTTGTCGATTGCGGGGAAATGCGCGTTCCTTGACGCTATGGCGGCGCTCCACTAATATCCGCGCCAATGCGAATCGACCGATCATTTTTTTCACATTCACATTTCGCCAACGGCGGGAGGAGAGCAAAGATGAGAACAATGTTTACCTTGGCTTGCTTCATCCTGGGTCTTTGCTATTGCGGGATGGCGGTGTCTCAAGACCTGCCCGATGATATTCTGGCGGATCAATACCTGTTGGAAGCGAAGAAGGCCCTTGAAAACGGAGAATCGCAAATCGCAAGACGGGCCTTTGAGAAAATCGAAGCCTTGGATACCGAACCTCCGTTGGAGTTCTTCTTTTTTTTCGGCAAACTTCTGGTTGAACACGGTACGACAGTGGACGATGTCCGCCAGGGACAAGCCTCGCTGAAACAATTTGTCGTCAATATCGAAAAGAGTTCCGAATATTATATGCCGACCTTGGAACTGCTTTCCCTGGCAGGAGGGAAGATCGAAAAAGCCGAGCGGCGGCAAACAGAAGAAGCAAAACGACAAGCGGCGACGCAGGAACGGACCGCCAGGCTCAAGGAATTGTTGCCGTCGCTGTTGGAAAACCTCAAGCAGCAGATGGTTGCCGTCCCAGGCGGCACGTTCACGATGGGCTGTACGGAGGAACAGAGCAGTTGTGATGATGACGAAAAGCCGGTCCGGCAGGTACAGGTGAACAGCTTCAGGATCAGCAAGTATGAGGTGACTCAGGATCTGTGGGAGGCTGTGATGGGCAAGAATCCGAGCAAGTTCCGGAACTGCCCCCGGTGTCCCGTCGAGAACGTGGGTTGGGATGACACCAAAGTGTTTCTCAAGAAATTGAACGCGCTGACGGGAGAACGGTATCGGCTGCCGACTGATGCGGAATGGGAGTATGCCGCCAGGGGCGGGCAAAAGAGTCAGGCACACCTCTATGTCGGGAGTGATAACCTGGATTCGGTCGCCTGGTATGACAAGAACAGCGGGAACAGGGTCCATCGGGTCGGGGAAGCCCAACCCAATGGGTTGGGACTGTACGATATGAGCGGCAACGTCTGGGAGTGGGTTGAGGATTGTTGGAACAAGAAGTACCCGTGGCCCCCGACCGATGGCAGCGCGTGGAAGAGCAGGGATTGTTCACGGCACATGTTGCGTGGCGGTGCATGGACCAGCTACCCGAGGTATCTGCGTTCCTCGAATCGCTACTGGAATTTATCCGCCTTCCTGCGCGACGACGTCGGGTTTCGCCTGGTCGGGACGCCTTAAGTTATGAATCAGTGAGACGAAAACAGCCAATTCTTCTTATCTCCCTCTCCCCTTGAGGGAGAGGGCTGGGGTGAGGGGAGGTAGAGCGTTGTTCTCGAATGGCACGCCGGCACGACGGAGCGCTAGGGTCTTGGTCGGTCGGCTCTACCCCTCCTCGCTTCCCCTTACAAAGGGGAGGAACCAGAATCGGGGACCTCATCGGAGGTTCGCAATCGGGAACAGGTTTATTGTGATAGCGGGATGCAGGGCCAGACGTCCCGAAGCGAAACCCGAGACCATTACGCTGCCACGTGCCCGAGAGTGCAATAGAGTGCAATAAAGAAAGGAGAAACCGTATGAGTGCACCAGGTCACCCCCATGCGATTACCATCGAGAAAAACCCCAATCGCGTAAAGGTCTCATTTAACGGAACCGTCATTGCCGATACCACCCAAGCCTTGGTTCTGAAGGAAGGACCGCTGCCGCCAGCCACATACATTCCCCGTCAAGACGTGCAGATGTCCCATCTCCAGCGGACGGACCACTCCACTCACTGCCCATTCAAAGGCAATGCGTCATATTTTTCCGTTCGCGTCGATGACCAAACAGCCGACAACGCCGTCTGGACCTATGAAACCCCCCTCGACTCCGTAGCGCAGATCAAGGATTGCCTGAGTTTTTACATGGAAAAGCTGGACGTGAGTGAAGAAGCGCCAAGTCAAGGATAGAGAACCCGCAGATTTCGTCCCGAGCAGGTGAATCAAATACTATGCTCACTTAGCAGAACAACGAATGGGCCTTCCAGTATGTTTTGAATAGAGACATAAATTGCACTGGATTCCATTGCTCCGCTGAGATATAGTGTCCTCACCCGCGGTAGCCTCAATGTCCCGTTCTGCCACCGGAAGCCGCGTGGCGATGATCGAGATGCACTTCCAGCCAACAACCCGAAATGGAACCGGCGGGTTTGCCGTGGCTGCAAGCCACCGGACAGCAGAGCCATGATCTCCGTGTTTCTGGATCGCTACACCACGTTCATATTGCGCTACCGATGGCTGGTCATTGTGGCGGCCGTGGCGGTCATGATGGTTCTCACAGCCGGCCTCCAATTCATCACCGCCTCCAACGACTGGCGCGACAACTTAGAGAAGAACGATCCTCACCTCCTGGCATTCGACGCCTTGGAGGATACCTATTCGGCGACCAATGCGGCGCTGATTGCGGTCGCACCCAAGGGGGGCTCGGTCTTCACCCGCAAGGCGCTCGGCGCCGTCGAGGAGTTGACCGAGGCCGCGTGGCGCGTGCCCTGGTCCACCCGGGTCGACTCCCTTACCAATTATTATCACAGCGAGTCGGTCGAGGACGACTTGAACGTCGAGCAACTCGTGGACAACGCGGGATTGCTCAGCGATGACGACCTCGCGCGGATTGAGCGGATTGCGTTAGGCGAGATCAGCATCGCGGGCCGTCTCGTCTCCCACGACGGACGCGTTGCCGGAGTGGTGATCAGTTTCGCGTTACCCGACGAGAACTCGAACACCGCGGTGGCCGAGATTACCGACTATGTCCGCAACCTTTTGGACCAGGTTCGGGCGGACCATCCGGACGTCGGCTATCACCTGACCGGCGACGTCTTCGTGAATCGCGTCATGACGGAGGCGGTCGACGACGATATGCGGATTCTCGCGCCGGCCGCATTCCTCGTCATCGTGTGCGTCGCCGCCATCCTTCTGCGCTCCCTGTTCGGCACGCTGTCCCTCGTTGTAGTGCTCATCTTCGTCATCGGCTCGACCATGGGTGTCATCGGCTGGGCCGGCTTGGTGCTCAACGCCGTCAACTCCGGCGTTCCGATTATCATCATGACAATGGCCATCGCAGACTCGGTCCACATCATCGAGAAGATCATGTCCGGTATGAGACAAGGTCTGGACCGGAACGCGGCGATCGTCGAATCGCTACGCGACAATGCCTGGCCGGTGTTCCTGACGACGGTCACGACGATGATCGGATTCCTCAGCCTGAACGCCTCGGACTCTCCGCCCTTCCGGGTCCTCGGCAATCTCGTGGCGTTCGGCATGCTTTCCGCCTTCGTGTATTCCATGACGCTTCTGCCGGCGCTGCTGTCGGTCCTGCCGTTGCGCGTGCGTCCCGGAGGCACCGGGCGTACCGCTTTCTTCGATCGCTTCGGCGCCTTCGTCGTCGCGCGCCGCACGTTCCTGCTCTGGTCCATGGCCGCCGTGGCGGTCGCCCTGATCGCCGGCATCCCCCGCATCGAGCTGACGGAGAACTGGTTGGAGTATTTGGATGAGCGTTACGAGTTTCGGCGCGACACGGATTTCGTGGTCGAGAACCTGACCGGCATGGAAAACCTGGAATACTCCCTGAGCGCCGGGCGCGAAGGCGGCATCACCGATCCCGATTATCTTCGCAAGGTCGACGCTTTCGTCGAATGGTACCGCGCCCAGCCGGAAGTGGCGCATGTCCAGGCGTTTTCAGACATCATGAAGCGCCTCAACAAGAACATGCACGGCGACGACCCGGCCTTTTACCGGCTGCCTGAAAACTCCGAGCTTGCCGCGCAGTACCTGCTGCTCTACGAGCTTTCGGTTCCCTTCGGCAGTGACCTCAACAACCGCATCAACATAGACAAGTCCGGCACGCGCATGACCGTTACGATGCTCAGGCTGCGCTCCGAGGAGCAGCGCGAACTCGACGTGCGCGGGCAGGAGTGGCTCCGCGCCAACGCGCCAGACTTGGCAATCGAGGCAACGGGGATCAGCCTCGTCTCTGCCCACATGCAAATACAGAATGCCAAGAGCATGTTGTGGGGTACGGTCACTGCCATGGCCCTCATTTCGCTGCTCCTGATCGGGATTTTCAGAAGCATGCGCCTCGGCCTCCTCAGCCTCGTGCCCAACTTCATCCCCGCGACCATGGCCTTCGGCGTCTGGGGCTATCTGTACGGCGAGGTGGGGAACGCCGGATCCCTCGTGACCGCGATCGCCTTCGGCACGGTCGTCGACGACACGATTCACTTCATGAGCAAGTATCTGAAGGCGCGTCGCGAGGGCCGTTCCTCGTCCGAGGCTGTGCGCTACGCCTTTCGGTCAGTCGGTCGTGCGCTGTTCACCACAACCATGATCCTAGTGCTGGGCTTCCTGGTATTCGCTTCGTCGGCATTCGTGATCAGTTGGATGCTCGGTCTCCTGGTGGCGCTCACGATCGGCTTCGCGCTGATCCTTGATTTCCTGCTCCTCCCGCCCTTGCTGATGGCCATCGACCGGAAGACTCAATGACGCCTGCCCGTCTCGCCCGCCCGCCCGGCACACAGGGCTTTCGCGCCTCCCTCCTGAACCGAACTTACCGTGGAATCCGGTCCGTAGGAAGCATGTCATGAACAACTCCTTATTCTGTACGCTCCTGATCATTGTGTGCATGTTCGTGTTCGCGGGGACCGCCGGGGCACAGTCGATCGAAGAGGCACGCACCGAATATGCCGAGGGTCGCTTCGTGGAAGCCGCCGATCTTGCCCAACTTCTCGATACTTCCGAAGGCTATGCATTGGCGGCCAATTCACTGGCGATTTACGGCTATTACATTGCGCCGGACAGCGAGAAGGAAGGCTTGTTCCGGCGGGCCGCGAAGCTCGCGCGACAGGCGATCCGGCTCGACGCGGCCAACCCCGAAGCCCATCTCCAATTGGCCCATACCATGGGGCGCCACGCTCAGATGATCGGAATAGTGGAGGCGTTGAAAGAGGGCTACGCCCGTCAAGTGCGCGATGCCGTTCACGAGGCGCTTCGGCTAACCCCGGACATGGCCGCCGCCCATTTAAGCCTGGGCGCTTGGCATGCGGGAGCCGTCAGCAATGGCGGATTCTTTGCCGGTCTACTCTATGGGGCGAACGAAGAGGACGCTCTCATGTATTTCGAGCGGGCGCTCGAATTGGCGCCTCAAGAGAAGGTGGTGTTTCTCGAGTACGCGCTTGGCCTTCTGAGCCTGGATGCCATCGGCAACCGCCGGCAGGCGCGCGACCTGATCGAGCGCGCGATAGGTTTGCCGTCGAAAGACGCCCACGACCGGATCATTCACCGAAAGGCGGTCGAGCGGCTGGCGGCCCTCGACGGCGGATGACTCAGCGGGATACAATGCGAAAAGCCGAGGAGTTGAACGAGGATCAGGATCCGTGCCCGAATACCGCGACGATCTCACCCTTCCCGAACGAGACTCAGGCCGGACCATCCTGACGGTGCCGGTAGGACTGTTATCGTCGCTGGTCATCGCGATTCTTGCACTTTCCGGCATCGGTACGCGCTACTACATTCACGGGGATCTGAACCTCATCCATTCCCTGTTGAGCCTGTTCTTCTCGGTCAATCTGCTGATCTGCTATTGGGAGGCGTGTCTTTTTCTCCGAAGGGACTATATCGAGGCGCGCACCGACTATTGGCGCGAGCGGCGACGTGAAACCGGTCGGACACCGATCGGCGACTTCCTTGTCACCAGGGTCGCGTTGACACGGGTCTTGTCGCCGACGCTTTGGGCCGACGTCTGGGCGACCTACTCCCAGTACGATGGCTCCTATGCGGACCGCCGGACGTTCGGTTACAACGCGGACGTCGCCAACGGCTTTGTGACGCCGGTTCCCACCCTGATCCTGTACGCGGCGTATACGATCAATTTCCTGCCTGCTCTCTTTGCGGGCATTATCGGGGTCATGCTGTTCTGGCAATGGACCTACGTGACCTCGGTCTACTTCATCAGCTTCTTCGTAGCCAAACGGCACGCCCGGTTAAGCCGGCGCGAGCTGTACTTCTACATCTGTGCGTTCAATTCCCCTTGGGTGCTGTGCGCACTGCTGGGGCTGTACGTCTCTATTCGCCTGATTGTGGACGGCAACTATACCGTTCTGGGTTCTTGATCACGGGTTCCCGGGGGTTCCGGCGATCGAGCCTGCGAGGACGGCACAGGGTGCTATCGCGAAGAGCGCGAAGGTACGGTAGATACCGAAGCCCCGTGCCGCTCGCAGAGGGCTTCGAAGAACATGCTGATTCAGTCAGTCGCGGCGGCGGTGAGGGAGGCGGTGGTCGTCAGTTCCAGCCGGGCCCGGCGCCGCTGCTCGTAGAGACCGAGCGCGTGTAGGGGAAAATACTGCCGATACAGGACGTAGTCCAACAGCGCCGTGCGGAAAAAGATCCCGGCCATGTCTTGCTTGGGCCATGTCCCATCCGCCTCCTGGGTGTTGAGCAAAAACGCGGCACCCCGCGAAATCGCGGTCCAGTTAGAATCACCCGCCTCGAGGAGCGCCAGCATTGCCCAGGCGGTTTGGATGACCTGACTTTCCTCATGCGCCACGTATCGGCCGGTCAAGCAACCGCTGTGGTGCTCACCCCATCCTCCGTCTTTCTGCTGACGGTCCAGCAGCCATCGGCAGGCCAAACGCCGCGCCGGATCACCGGGACGCGCCCCGGCGGCCAGCAGGCCCCGGATTCCGAAGAAGGTGCCATAGATGAACTGAACACCCCAGACGCCGCGCCACGACCCATCGCTTGACTGGGTACGACGAAGCCAGGCGTCAGCCCGTGAGATGGCGCTCATCACCTCCCGGTCCGTGACGTGTGAGAAGTGCGTCTGACAAGTCGCGAGCGCCACGAGGCAAGACGCGGTGCACTCGACATAGGAATGCTCGGTCATCGAATCGCCGAACATCTCGGCCGGATTCAGCCATTCGAGACCGACCACGGAGCGCCGCGCCTCATAGCTGCCAAAACCGCCGTCGCGGTTCTGAGCACGCAACATGAACCGAACCGCTTCGCCGATCATTGTCGTGCTCGTGGCCTCGCGATCGGCGGCGATAAGTCCGAGCATCGCTTCCGCCGTGCAGTCACTCACTGGCCAGCCGTGCCATCCCCCTGGAAAACACCAGCCGCCTTTCGGGTCGTTCCGGTAGGCCTCGCGAAATCCTTCAAAGCTGGCACTGATTTGTTCCCGGCGCAGGAAATCGGCTCCGCGCCGGAGGGCGCTTCGAACCCCGTCGAGCTCGGGCACCGTCGCCAGCGCTTGCAGGGCGAATCCCGTATCCCACGAGGAACTTCTCGCTCCGGTGACTCGTGCTCCACCCTCTTCGTCCTCCCAGATCCAGCCATCCAGTTGCGCGAGAGCCTGGCGGCAGTCGGAATCGTTTGGATCACGTAGCCATAAGGCAAGGATGTTGAGAAGCCCGCTGACCGGAGAGATGCTCGTGTGGTTGGTGGTTTGCAGTTCCCATTTGATCTGCCGGATGATCGCGTCCATACACCGGGCGCGCAGACGTTTGCCGTGAAACCGTTCGAAAAAACGGGCTAACCCGTATCCGGCTCGGAGCCATACGCTGGGTCGCGCGTAGAGGTCGGCGCCTCGCAGGCGATTGCAGCCCGCGGAAAAATCGACGTTGGCAAACCCCTGGGGGAACAGTTCTTCTCGTAACGACGCGATCGCGGGCGTGACGGATGCTTGGAACCGATTTGGGTAAATCGCCGCCATCGCCATGTAGATGAGCCGGGTATGGCAGTACCAATTCGAGGGATGTAACGCAATCCAGCGCGGCAGGCTCCACAGTTCCGGGAGAATGGCGTTGACCCCGCGCCAGTCGTAGAGATTGAGGAGCGCCAGCCAGAACTTCCCCCAGCTCGGGATATTGAGAACCCCCTCCGCTTGCAGAAATCGCCGGGCCGGCTCGACCAACGGATCATCTCGCTCGATACCGAGCAACCTCGCCGCAACGTAAACCAGGGTGGTGACAAACAGGTTGGGTGGTGAGTGCTCGTGCAAACCCCATAAACCGCCTTCGAGACGGGTCCGTTCGAAGGAGCGCAACACGCGTCGACGCCGACCGGGCTCGAGCGGCCGCTCCAGGATGTGGTGCAACAGCACGTATTGCGCGGTGAGCATGGGGCACCAGACCATCTCACCTTCCCAGGCGCCATCCTCACACTGGAGACGTAACAGGCGCGCGCTCGCGCTCCTCAATGCCGGTTCTGCATCGGGTGACGCAACCTCCCTCGGGCTGATGGGCCGGGTATCACTCTCGCTCGATGGCATGGAGACCAGAAGCGCGTGAGCCAAGGTGTCCCGAATTCGCTCGTCTGTTTCTCCGCCTTCGCCTTTTGCCTTGCGCAGATGTATGACGCCACGCAGGAGCCACCTGAGACGAACGGCGAGCGCCTGAACGATATCGCGGGTCCGGCGCCAGGCGAACTGGTCATAGGATCGCGGAATCGTCCCCGCAACCGCCCGGACCACCATCGCGCAACCCGCGAAACTCATACGGGTAAGCGACATGTCTTCACAGGCGAGTAAACGCATGGTCCGGTCGCGGAACGCGGAACTGGCCCGCCAACGCTGGTAGATCGCGTGTCTGACTGCCACTGCCTCGGCCCGGTGATCGGCAAAGGTCTCGTAGAACTCCATGGCGAGGAGCTCCGGAGTGTGGGTCGCCTGGAAACGCTTCGTGGTGAAGTCGTGAAAGTCCTTGCCTTCGGCCAGCGTCAGCGCATCGCCGAAACCGAGGGTCATTCCCACTGCCGTCAAGGGGTGGTAGTGCCCGGCTGCATCGCCGATAAGGACTCGATGCGGGCTCCCATACGTGACGCGCGGGCTCAGTTCATTGGTCGCGGCCTGGAATTGCCCAGCCCGTAGCGCTTCGACAAATGCAGGTCTGAGCGTTTCCGGTAACACACCGGCATACGAGTCAGACAGGAAGCCGATCCGGTCCCCGGGTGCCCAGCCGTCCGATGGGACATCGAAAATAACCCGGACGCGATGCTCGCCCAAACGGTACATGAGAATTGGACCCGGTCCACCACACACCACATGCCCGTAACCCTCCAGCGGTAAACTCACCCCTCTCAATGTGACCCCCACCATCCGCGAGCAGGTCTTCGGTTTTATGGATAAGCCCAACGACCGACGCACAATTGAGGTCCGGCCGTCGGCGCCGACAATCCGCGCGGCGGTAATGGATTTATCGGTGCCGTTACAGGAATACGTGACCTGCTTGTCTTCGACCGCACGTACCCGTGCGTGGAGAATAAAGTCGACACCCGGCTCGTTCTCGAGCGATTCACGCAGATTCGAGACGATCGCCGCATGCTCACACGCCACACCGTGAAGTCCTTCCGCATAAGGAAGCACGATCGGCTCCGAGCCGTCTTCCGGGAACACGACAAATCCCTTACCGGTGGTGCTGTGGGGCTGCGTATCGAGCCTGATCCCGACTTCGCTTAACATCCGCACGGCAGGTGGATGCAGCCATTCGCCCGCCATTCGTTTGGAAACGTTGGGATTTGCTTCGAGCAGAGCCACCCGGGCGCCTTTCCGCGCGTGAGCGAGCGCGCACAAGCTGCCGACCGGACCCGCGCCGACGATGACGACGTCGTAGCACCGAACAGTGGAGCCGCTCATTGGACAATGCTCGCTTGCGAGCGGCGGCGGTAGCGAAGCCGGCAGGGTGTCTCGGGACCCGTCACCCAACTCCCATAATTCGGGGCGGGAAACGCAGTGTCGAGATGAAAAACGAAACGATCGAGGAGCACGGTCCAGATCGCTTTCAGTTGCAGGTAAGCAAAATGTTTCCCCATGCAGACGTGTTTCCCGCCGCCGAAACCGATCAAGGCGTACTGGTGTTGTTTGTCCTCGCAAGCGGGGGGATCAAAACGCTCTGGAGAGAACCGTTCCGGGTCGGCAAACACGTGGGGCAACCGGTGAGAGACCGCCGGCGACACCATGGCCAGGGTGCCGGCGGGCACAATATGGTCTCTGTAACGCACGGGTTTGAGTACCTTGCGGATCAGCATGATCAACGGCGGGTGCAGTCGCTCGCACTCACGTACGGCATGTTCCAGCGCCACTTGTCGCTTGAGACTCGCGAGGGTCATGGTTCCTTCCTCGCGGTAGACGCCTTGCATCTCGTCTCTGACTCGCGCCAGATATGACGGCGCCCGCACGAGTTCCAGACCGGTCCAGGTTGCGAGCACCGCGCTGGTGTGTTGGCCCGCGAACAATACCGTCAACAGGATCCCGGTAATCTCGTCGTCGCTCAACGCGCGGCCGTCCTTGTACCGGGCGTTCATGAGGGTCTGCATGAAATCGTCGGGACAGGCCCCGGAACGCCGGCGTTCCGTCATGATCCGGCTAAAGAGTGCGGCCACTTTTCGCCGAGCCCGGTCGCGGCTTCGATGCGCTGCGGTCGGAAGTCTGGGGAGAAAAAATCCCAGCGTGTTGATGCCTTTTTGCAGGTCGTGATAAGCCTCGGCAAAACCCGTGTCCACCTGATCCCGGACTTCCTGTCCAATGAGGCAACGACTGGCGATCTTGACGGTGAGCTCGTTCATCACGACCGGCAGATCGACTTCCCCGTCCTCGCCAAGGGCATCTGCGAACCGCCTCGTCTCCTCGAACATGATGCGGGCGAACCTGCTCATCGCGGCTTCGCGGAGCGCCGGAAACAGAAACCCCAGTTGCTCGTCCATGAGCTCGGGGGAGGCGTCGTAAGCCACGCCGCGTCCGAAGATGGGCACCGTGAACTGATAGACGGCTTTGGCGTTCAACTGATCCTCGGGCGCTCTGAAGTAAAAGTCGTGGGCGTCGGGTCCGGTGAAGAGAACAAACTGGCGGGGACCGAGCCGGAACCGGAAGAACTCGCCCTGCTCGCGCCAGCCGCGGCTCAACATCGAGACCGGATCCTTGAGAAAATCCCGCAGATGACCGATCAACGGCCAACCACCCGGGAGTTCGGGAACGGCTTTTACCGGCCGCGGCAAGAGTTGCGCCGAACGCAGGGTTGCCGCACTGTGAGACCGATGTTCCACCCCTACCCTCCTCAATAGACAAACGGCAGCATCGAATAACGCACCCGCTGCGTGTACCGTTCCCACAGTTCGCCATACTTCGCGCGGCAGCGGTGCTCATCACGTCTCGATCGATGCCACAACAGACCCGCCAGCCACGCGGGTAACAGGTAGGGCACCCAGGATGCGACCCCGGTGGTCAGGGTGAACGCGAGGTAGATGCAGATTTCACCGGTATAGTTGAGATGCCGTCCAATGCCCCAAAAGCCGGAGACCAGCAGGCGCCCGTCCAGGGACCGGGCGGGTTGGCCCCAAATCACGGCGTGAGGGTCCCGCTTGAAGCGGTGCTTTTGCTGGTTGGCGCCGCGGAAGATCCAGAAGCCGAAGGAGAACAACAGGACGAGCATCGTGGCGGCAATGGGAGACATCGGGCCAGGGGCGTGGACCAGCCACCGGCCGGCGAGGCAGTAGAAAAACGGCACCAGCACGTAATCCCCCCAAATCAACATCCATCCGAAACGCTCACTGACGATGTCCCAGGTGTGAATCATGCCGTATTCGAACTGGAAGTAGTTGAGCACGTACAGGAAGGTGAAGATCTGATAGAGCGACATTGCCAGGGTCAGCCCGCCGTAGGTTTCGTACTGTGCGACGGCAAACGAGGCGTTGAACAGCGCTAGGCCGATGAGGGAAGGGCGGTAGCTGAACAGCTTCAAATCAACCCCGAACCAGGTGGGATTAAGTTCCACGCCAAAGAAGAACCTCTTCCACAATCCCGGTGGTGGATCCCGGGGCCGGGCTCCCCGCCAATACAGCCAGCCGGACAGAGCGAATGCGAGTACGTTGGTCACCACGAACAAGGCTGGGAAGTGGGTTTGCAGCACGGAAAGAGAAAACCAGCCGGAGACCTGGGCGAGACAGGCCACGATCACGGTCATCAGGAACAAGGCGAGGCCGTTGAGCGTGTAGGTGGTTGATTGCCCTTCGACCTCTGGCCCCGTCACCCGGCGTCCGGGCAGGAGCATCGAACCCAGGAACAACACGCCGACAAACCCCAACACCATGGCCGTCGCCTCAAGCAGGGCGTTGCCCGACGGCGCGGCCAATGGGAAGTACGCCTCAGATCCCGGCATCGCCATTCTCCGTCGCGCGCGCCACGTACTCCCGCCACTTGCGCACGGTCACGTTTTGAAAAGCCCGTACCGCCGGATTGTACTCGATGGGAGGCGCGTCCCAATGTCTCTCGTAACCTTCCTGCTCCGCTTCGACCGCAACGCCGTCCTGGGCGAGTAACGGGCCGATGAGTACACGGTTCGAGATCTTCAACACTGCGGTCATGGCGAAACGGGGAATACGTACCGGCAGCAAGGGCACCTTCAGCGACTTGAAGTAGAACAGGAAAAACGCCCGGGTGGTGCGCTCATCGATCGGGAGGACGAAAAGCCAGTGCTTGATCGCGTCATCGGTGTTCGACCACTGGTAGGGGTATTGATAGCAAAGATCCATGTGAGTGGTGTCGACCTGGCCGTGATCGACAAACAGTCCTGAGATACGCCCGCGTCCGACCTTTGTATCGTAGGCCACGTGCACGTTGTCGCCGTCAGTCTCGCAATGGGTGAGGATGGCGCCTTCTTCGAAGGGACGGTATCGACGGTGCAGGTGGGCGTGGGTGAAGTCGCTCACGTTGTCGATCACCATCGAGTGGTGGGCCGCCCAGGTGAAGACCATCGGTTCGCAGGCCCATCGCTCGGGTCCCTCAAGTTCCGGGATGTCCGGAATCCTGCACAGTTCCGCCCGCTCCGGGTTCCCGGGGAACAACCAGACCAGACCGTAACGTACCTTCACGGGATAGGTTCTGAGTGGGAGCTTCGGAAGACCCCGTCCGTGGCGGTCGTGGGGGATCGCGACACAGCGCCCGTTTCCATCGTACTGCCAGCCGTGGTAGGCGCACACGAGCCGGCAGCCTTGCACCTCGCCCATGGAAAGTTTGAGTTGGCGATGCGCACAGCGATTCTCGATGGCGTGAAACGAGCCGTCCTTTCCCTGGAACAGCGCAATGGAACGTTTCCAGAAAATGACCTCGACCACCGTCCCCGGTTTGACGCGGCGCACTTCCTCAACCGCGTACCAATAATCCGGATCCATGCCCGCGGCGCGGGCTTGCTGGCGCAAGTTGCCGGCCTCCTCGAAGCCGGGCGGTGCACCCGGCGCCGGAATCACATTGAGTTTCCGTTTGGAGTTATCCATAGGCCCGGCTCGGAGAGAAAGCGTCCACGGGTGTCGCGGTGGTCACGCACGGACGTTTCGCGAGCGGATTCGTGATCGCATTGCGGTAGTAGTGAAAGGCGTAAGCCTCACGAACCGCAGCGCTGATACTGGTCGGCTGATAGCCGAGCTCCCGTCTCGCTTTGCCGAGGTCGGCGTGACGGCGCTTTCGTAACAGGCGGATGGCGCCAGGGGTGAAACGCTGGGGAAAGCTCGGGTGAAACCGGCTCAGATAAAAGCTCGCTACTTCCGAAAAGACGAGCATCAGGTGGGTCGGAATCCTCCGGCACGGTCGCGGGAGTCCCGAGACTTCCTCGAACAGATCCAATATCTCGGAGATGGTTTTGTACTCGCTGCTGAAGATGTACTTTTCCCCCGAGCGTCCTTTGTGCATGCACAACAGGTGCCCTTCGACAATGTCCCGTGCCGCGACAAACTCGAACCCCCCGTCGACGTAGGCGCGGATCTTGCGGTTGGTGTAGTCGCACAAGGTCCGTCCCAACCGCGAGGGGAAAAAATCACTGCCGCCGATAACCGCACAACACGTGGCGACCACGACGTCCTGTCCCTTCGCCGCGGCCTTCCAGCACTCGTGCTCGACGAGTGCCTTGCTGCGCTCGTAGGGCATCGTGCGTTCCATGGGATAGAACTGCATCGTCTCGTCGCTAGGAGCGGACGGATCATCCAAATCGTAACCGACCGCACTGAAAGAGCCCGTCACCACCACCCGGCCGGCCCCCGCCTCCCGCGCGGCCTGCAGCACGTTGCGGGTACCGAGCACGTTGCACTCGAACACTTCCCGGCGATGGGCGCGGTTACCTTCGATGGTTGAGACCTTGGCCGCGCAGTGATAGACGCCTTGGCAGCCCGTGAGCGCGTGCCTGGTGGCCGTCAAATCTCGAATGTCGGCAAACGCGCGTTCAACCTCGAGGCCCTCCAATGCTTCGTTGTTGTCCTCGTGTCTCAGCAACACCCGGACCCGAACACCGTCGTCGAGCAGCCGGCGCACCAGGTTGGCGCCCACATGCCCGGCCGAGCCGGTGACGAGAACGGGTGGCGTCGAAGCGCCGGCGGGTGTATTCGATCCTGAGGTCATCATGGAGTCTCCCGAGCGCCGGGTTTACGGGCCAGGAAGAAAAACATCGGAGTAAAAATACCGGACTCGCCGCCTGAGACCAGCGCATCCGCCCCCCTGTTCAACAGCGTGCTGACCGCGGTAGTGCCCTCCGGAACCACGCGCAACTTCTCCGCAGCCCTCAACGCCAGATTGGTCAAGGCGCGGCCGACAGGTGTACGCGGAATACTCGTCAGGCTGAAATCGCGACCCTGCAAAGACCGGTACCAGGGCATTTCCGGATGCGATTCGGGGGCGAGGTCGTGGGATTCCAGGAGTTCGAATCCGGCCATGCGCAATGCGGTGCCAATCTCGGACGTGACGGCGATATCCGGTAACGCATTCCCCGTCACAATATCGTTCTTGATCCGCAGGTGCTCTGCGTTTCGCGGATCGAAATTCTCAGTGAGACACCACTCGCAGCCCGTAAAACAAGCCCCCTGACGCAGGACGCGGAAGATCTCTCGGAACACCGCGGTCTTGTCCGGTGCGTGCGGCATGGACTCGAGGGCGAAGGCGGCATCGTAGTGGTCGTTATCCTCGGGAATCTGCATGTAGTCGCCGTGGATGAAGCGGCATAACGACCGGACGTCCCGGGTGTGCACTTTCGCACGCTCGATCTGGTAGGCGTTATTGTTGATGCCGACAAAGCTGGCCCCGGAATAGCGGGCCAGGGCGCCCATGGGCCCCCCGACCCCGCATCCCACGTCGAGTACCTGCATGCCCGGTTTCAGGGACAACCGATCGGCCAGATAATGCTCGTGCCTGAGTAGCGAGGCCTTGAAGCTCTCACCCCGGCGCCGGGGGGCAAAGTGAAAGGACTGACCCCAGCCGAATTCGTAGAAATCGGTCACCAGGTCGTAGTAGTGATTGACGAGTGATTGATAACGCTCTTTTCTGCTCTCCAGGCCGGCGTCGTAGATCGCGGTGTATCCATCGACCGCGGATTTCACTTCATCGGGGGTGAGATCCGCGAGGGAACGGGAGTTGGATCGTTTCGCGGGCGTACGGCTCATTCGGCCATTTTTCCATATTCTGATGATTTATTCAAAAATAATGCTTTTTTTTTGCACTAGAATAATTAAGTGTGGCTCCCGGAGTATTGATCGACCACGGATGTCACTTGATCCGGGCCCAGATCCGCGAAAGAAGGGAATTCGATCGTTTTGCGGGTGTGCGAGTGATTCGAACATTTTGGTGGATTCGCAGGATTTTTTCAAGAGTAAAACATTGGGAATTATGCGCTTGACAACGCCCAAGGGGGGCCATAGCATTTGCCCCCTATGTTGTGGGGGCACACAACGGTGTATCAGCGCAAACCCCATTCCGTCGCCAGCCGGCTGGGCCTTGCGGCAGTCGTTCCAGACGGTCGCGGGCAATGGTAGAGTAGGGGCTATCAGCGAAACGAGGCACGCGGCGATGCTGAGAAGGGTTGCCATTATCGGTGCGGGAGTCTCGGGGCTGGGGGTGGCTTGGGCCCTGCATCAGCACCCCGATCGATTCGATTTTCGGTTGTTCGAAGCGCAGGCTCGGGTCGGCGGCAATGCCGTGACGGCCGATATGCCGCAAGACGACGGCACCTCGATTCCGTTCGACATTTCCGTCACCGCGTGCATTCCCTCGGTCTACCACCACATTCTTCTGTTCATGCGGCAACACGGTATCGAACTAGTCGATACCAGGTTCAGCTACAGCGTGAAGTACCGCGGCGGCGTCTACGCTCACGATTTCGACTCCGACATCAGGAGGCAGTTGCAACCGGAAATCCAGAAATTTCAGAAGCTCCTGAGGCGTCTGAAATGGTTTGGCCGGCTCAACCGATCTAGGTCCAGGTTGCTCAATGCGCTCAACCCGTTCAACTACGTCAGCATGGGGACGGTTCTCAACTTCGGGAGGTTCTCCGGAGATTTCAGGTACAAGATCCTGAAGCCCATGTTCGTCAACTTCCTGATGGCCACGAACGTGTTCGACATGCCCGCGTCCCTGTTTGCCCGGTATCTGGAGTTCTTCGATATTGAAACCGCAACGCCGATGCAAACCTGGGACCGGGGCACGCGGCGTATTTATGAAAACATGTCGGCTGCCTTTCAGGACAAGATATACCTTAACCGACCGGTTCGAAAAGTGTACCGGCGTTCATCCGACGTCGTCGTAGAGGACGAGAACGGAAACACGGACACGTTTGATGACGTCGTGTTCTCGTGCAACGCGAATCAAACGCTGATGCTTCTGGATAAACCGACCTTTCTGGAGAGCTGGATTCTCTCTTCGATACGGTACGAGAGTGAACTGCACAACCATACGGTGGTTCATTCGGACGCCTCGATTCTTCCGGACAACGATGTCAAGCCGCTCGGCACCCGGAGCAACCACATTGAGCAATACGGTGTCCGACCCGACAACTACGAAATCACCTACATCATGCACAATCAGCAGCCTTGGGCGAAGCGATCGGACAAGCCGTGCCTGGTGACCTACAATCCGATCAGCCGTATCGACGAAGGCAAGATCGTCAAGAAGTGGTGGTTTCAGCACATCGTGCACGACGTGCCTCACATCGCCATTCTGGTCCCTTTCTTTCGCTTCGTTCAGGGCAAACGGCGCACGTGGCACTGTGGCGCCCACACGCTGATCAACAGCCAGGAGACCTGTTTCGTGACTGGCCTCGTGACGGCGAGACAGATCGGGGCGGACTATCCGTTTCAGGATTCCGAAGCAAGGAAGTGGTTCAACTTTTACGGACGCGTGATGTACGGTTGGCGCTTCAGGAAGGCGTGAACCAGGTTTGCGCAGCGAGGGCCCGGTTTGGTGCGAAGCCGCGCTGGTTTGCGGTCGGCCAGG
Source organism: Nitrospirales bacterium (assembly GCA_012270585.1). Classification (GTDB taxonomy): domain Bacteria; phylum Nitrospirota; class Nitrospiria; order Nitrospirales; family UBA8639; genus Bin75. The sequence goes on along the minus strand of JAAXIB010000027.1, from coordinate 31,005 downwards.
TTAGCCCTTCTTCCATAAGCTTGCCGACGAGAGACGCCCGCGACCGGATCATTAGGCCGTCAAACGGCTGGCGGCGCTCGACAGCGGCTAGAACAGCGTCGCATCAACGTCGTCGGTACGGTCCTCACTTGGCAGAATGATGGGTAGGCTGTCCAAGGAGTGCAATTAACAGTACTGGACTTGATATCGTCAGTAAGCTATAGTATCCCCGACCTGACAACCTGAGCGTCCCTGTCCAGCCCCTCGGTAGCCGCGTGGAGCAACACGCTATTACTCCACGCCTCGGGACACGATCCGGGAGAACAGTAGGCGGACGAGTTGCCAGTAAGGAGATGCCATGAAACGGATTTCACAACGGACAAGCGCTGTTCATCGAATGATCGTTACGGCCGTCGCCCTTGCCGTGTTTCTGCTGCCGGTGTTCACGCCCGAGGCGCGCGCGTCGGATTCGAGGTGGTACGTGGGCCTGAACGTACCGGTCATGTTCATTGACGACTCGGAGAGCGTTGAGCGTGGGACAGTGGGAATGACCCCGTACACGGCGAACGCCGTCAACTCGTACAAGACGGGATTCAGGGTCAGCGGCATGCTGGGCTATGAATTCGGCACAGGCTTTCGTGTCGATGGCGAGGTGTTCTTCGCCAGGGCCGGGCTCGGCAAACTGACCTACAAGGGACGGACGACTACCGTGCCGGAACTAGGCACAATTGATATTGAGGGCGATCATCCCATCGCCGTGTCAGGCTCGGCAAACCAATTGGGCGGTATGGTGAACGTCTGGTACGACTTCAATGCCGGTTCCCGCTGGAAACCCTTCATCGGCGCCGGCCTCGGTTTTGTTCAGGTCGACTGGGGTGACGTGGAATATGACCGTAACGAGGTCGCGCAAGGGGCTGCGAACGAGCTTGCGGTCCTACGAGCGCAAGCAGCGACGCCTGGCTTCGCCTCACTGCCCCCCGCGGTTCAAGAAGGGATCCGACAAGGAGCCATAGCAGAGGCCACTCTGCCCCCGGGGACCGTACCCGAACTTTCCGGCACCGATACGGTGTTCGCCTATCAGGTCGGCGCGGGGCTGGGCTACGAGGTCACCAATGCCGTTACCGTCCAGGTGGGCTACCGCCTGTTGAAAGCCAATCAGTTGGAGTTCACCGGCAGGAATGCCAGCGCAATGGCCACGGCGACGACCGAGATGCTGGTTCATCTCTTCGAGATCGGCGTACGCTATCGCTTCTAGGCGTCACGCAGACCCTGGACACCTGTTGGGATAAGGAATGGGATTGGGTGCGCCTGAAGTGTTGGCTGGCCGGGCTATGCCTTCTGCCGACCTCGCGCGAGGCCTCGCTGGCGGGTGCAGCCGCAGCCTTGAACCGGGGGATGGCGGGAAACCATGACGGCCAGTCGACACGAGCGCATCCCCTCGCTTTCTCCGTTTCCCGAAGGCTGGTACTTCATCGCCAGCCGCAAAACGATCGAAAAACAGAAGCTGTTTCAAAAAACCTGGCTGGGCGAACCAATTGTCGTGTGGTGCGACGAGGCAGGACGCATCTGTGTGGCCGGAGCGATCTGTCCGCATCTGGGCTCCGAATTGGGGCCGGAAGCCGGGGGCCGCGTGCGCAATGGCTGCCTTGTCTGTCCGTTCCACGGTTTCGAGTACGATGTCACCGGTCAATGCGTAGCAACGCCCTTCGTCCCGGCGCCCAGGACCGCCAGACTGAAGGTGTTCGAAACCCGCGAAATTCTGGGTATGGTCTTTGCCTGGAAGGGATGCGGCGGGCGGCCGCCGCAATGGAACCTTCCGGACACGCCCACCGGAACCGACTGGAGCGAATTGGAATTCTGGAGCGTCCGGTTTCCGGGGCATCCTCAGGAAACGACCGAGAACTCCGTGGACTTGGGACATTTGCGCTATGTGCACGGCTACAACAGCGTGAACGCGATCGGTTCGGTATCAATCGACGGCGCCTACCTCAAGAGTTGCTTTGACTTCAAGCGAACCCAGACCATCGCCGGAATCAAGGTCTTCACGTACGATGTGTCCGCCGTTACGCATGTGCACGGGTTGGGCTATTCGTTCGTCGAGGTTCACGAGCATGAGATCGACATGGATACGCGTTTGTGGGTGCTTGCGACGCCCATCGACGACAAATTCGTCGAACTGGTGCTGGTCAGCCAGGTGCGGCGCATACTGAGACCGAAACGGCCGATCGTGGGTATGCGCTTCCTGCCGTCACGCCTGCGCACCAGGCTCATGAACAAGATCATCATGTCTGCCGAGAAGCGGGACGTGTTGCAGGATGTCGTGATCTGGGGCAGAAAACATTATCGGCCCCGCCCGCTGCTCTGCCGCTCGGACGGGGAAATTGGGGCGTATCGACGCTATTGCAGGCAATTCTATCCGGATCGTCCGGAGTGAGTGCAGATGGACGAGGCCACCGGGGGCGCGGTCCTCTCCATTGCTGACACGGTTTTCGCAGTGGACACAGAAGTGAAAGGAGAAACCCCGCCTTGGAACTAGGCAAACTGCAGCACGCGCTGAAAGAGGCGTACCGGGGGGAGGACGTCACCCGTCAGGTGCAACACTTCGACGGCTGGATTGATCGGGCGACGCCGGAGGATGCCGGCGTGAACAGGTACGATCACACCGAAACGGTGAAAGAGTACTACGATCTCTGCAGCCCATTCATGGTCTACGGTTGGGGCGAATCCCTGCACTTCGCGCCCCTTACGCCTCAGGAGAGTCTGGAGGACTCCAAAGTCCGGCATCAGCGGTTGATGATCGCCAAGCTGGAGTTGCACCCGGGCATGACAATCGTCGATGTCGGGTGCGGAGTCGGAGGCCCGATGCGCCGGGTTGTCCGGGAGGCCGGTGTCCGGGTTGTGGGGATCAACATCAATAAAATCCAGTTGGAAAGGGCAAAAAGGTTAAACTCCGAAGCGGGACTCGACCACATGGTCGATTACGAGGCGTGCAGCTTCATGGACATGAGCGCCATCAAGGACGACACGTTCAACCGGGGCTATGCCATCGAGTCAACGTGCCATGCGCCGGACAAGCCGCGTGCGTTCGCGGAGATCTTCCGCATCCTGAAACCCGGAGCCCTGTTCTGGGGTCAGGAGATGTGTCTGACGGACAAGTACGATCCGAACGACAGCCGGCACCGGGCCATCAAGCGGGAACTCATGCGTGGCATTGCGCTGAAGGACATTGCGACGTTCAGGGAAGTGAATCATGCGCTCGAAGCGGCGGGATTCCAGGTCATCGAGGGAATGGACCGGGACGTCCAGGAGGGACCATCCACACCATGGTATCAACCCATGGAGACGCGGCATGGGACCCTCGGTAACGCCTTGTGCAGGCTTCCATGGGGCCGCAAAGTATTTATGGCGGGCTCGAAGCTGGCCGAGGTGCTGCGGCTGTTTCCGAAGGGGTCCGCGGAAGTCGTCCGCCTCATGGATCGGACTGCGGAGGCCTACGTCGCGGGCGGCAAGTCGGGGCTCTTCACGCCGTTGTACTGTTTTCTGGCCCGCAAACCCTTTTAGATCCTTATCCCCAAAGTCTCTCCGGTGATTGGCTATTTTTTCTTCAAGCTTTCCCGGAACAGGCCGGCGGGAAAACTTGTTGGACCGCAGTGGAGGGGCAGGGAAATGACCGGCTGGCGCGTCAGACGGGCAGTTCGCGCCTCTGCCCGGCAATGCGGAACTTCAGCTTCTTGCTGGGCTTCATCGACGGAAGGGGGTCGAACCGGAGCTTGTAGCTCGCGGGAGCTACCTCGATCGTGAAGTAATGCGCGACCATCAGCACGTTGACGGCCAATTGCAGTTCCAGCCACCGGGAGCCGAGACACGTGTGCGTGCCCAGCCCGAACGGGGCGTACCCGGGCTTGAGGTGCTCATTGCGCGGAGGCAGATACCGGTCGATATCGAATGTGAAGGGGTCGGGAAAGACGTCTTTCATGTAATGCGTGGCCGTCTGGGCAATATAGATGTTTGTCCCGACCGGCAGTTCGTAGTCCTCGACCACGCACGCATTCATCACGGTTCGAATAGACATCGGGACGATCGGGTACATGCGCAGGCACTCCATGAGGAAGCGGTGCGTGACGTCAAGTGCGGACGGGGTGAAGTCCTCGCCATTCGGATCGCCGTTGTCGAACAGGGCATCGGCTTCACCCTGGATTCTGTCGTAAAGGTCGGGCTGCGACGCCATGGCGTACAACGCGAAGCTGAACGCATCGCCCAGGTACACGCTGGCGATCAGCGCTGCTGAAAGCTGGAAGCGCAGCGTCGTCTCCGGCACGAACTGCGGATCGCTTGCGTGCAGGCTGAGCCAGTCGTCCGCAAGGTTCCGTGGAGAACCAGCACGCTGCGCGGATGTATGGACGCCCTGGATCCGTTCCAGCAGCGTATCCACGGCTTTCGCCCGGCGTCTCATGCCCGGAGTGCTGAGCATAAACTTGGGCAGCAGCTTCACAATGTGGACGAGGAGTGCTCGTTCCTTATACTTCGCCAGATCGTCAAAGATATCCTGAGAATCAACGCTGACAAAGAGCGACGAGAGCTGCTCGTTGACCATCTGCCGGCTCATGTTCGTCGCAGTATAGAAGTCTCCGACCGTCCAATTCGCCATATATTTTCTGGCGTGATGATAGAGTTGGTTCAGTTGCCCTTCCAGTCTTCTGCGGGAATACGCCGCCGACATGGACTTGCGAAGCCGGAAATGATCGGCGCCGTCCAGGGAAGGCATTACGCCGGACGCGCCGTAGACCTTCTCGAAGTCGGCAAAATAGTCCTTGGCTCTCAGGTACATGCGCCCGCGCTTATGCGCCCAGCGGTTTGTCTCGGACCCGGCCAGAAAGATCATGGGCTTCGCAAACGGCGGGCTGACCTCGAACACCGGTCCGTACTCTTGCGCAAGGTCCGCAAAGAGCGCGGGAATGTTGCCCTTGCGCACATGTGGACTGAGCAGCACTTTTCGTAGCGAGACGGCCGGAATCCTCTTGGTCAGGGCGGAATGTCGAAGCAAGGGGCCGGCCAGGTTGTGGGAGACCGCATCGGCGATGGACCGGCCGATCACGTCCATCTTGCAGATGAGCCGGATGCGCTTTTCCGATTCCTCATCGAGTTGGAAGATGAAGCGAAAGACGTCGCACGTATTGACGAGGCAAATGATGATGATGTCTCTCGGATCGGGGATTTCGTTCATGAAGATAGCCCTGCTGATCCGCGTTTTGATGAACTGACCGGCAGTGCCTGCCGGGGGATTGGCGTACAGTTCCGTCTGCCAGCCGGTATGAGCCAGCGTCCAGAACTCGCCGTCGTGGTGTTCCAGGATCTTTAGGTTAACCAGGCGATCCAGAGTCAAATCAATGACTGACTCCGCACGGGGGGCGAGCCGTTCAACCCAAAACTGGGTGCTCCGTTGAACCGGTTCGCTTGCAATCTCTTTCAGAATGGGGTCTAGGGAGGGGTCGCCCGTTTCTGTCTCGTCCATAAGGAACAGGGATTCCATGTCCGTATCGATGCGCGACAGGAGGGAGAGTTCCGCGAGGACGGCGCCGGCGACGGCGCAGTTCAAATCCCAGCCGGGGACTTGGTGAAAGTATCCGTTGTCCTCCTTGAGGAGCATCAGGATGAGCTCTTCCGGCAAACTGAGCGTTTGGGTCGTCAAACCCTCTTTAGTCACAGCCATCAGCCTTGGTCTCCCAGCATTCTCTGGATACAATAGAGACAAATACCCTTAGATACTATAACGCTTCGTCTTGGGCGAGGCAAGCCTTATTCTGAGAGTTAAAGCAAGGTACGGGTTCTGGTGAGTGGTGGATCACTCCAACGAGTTGGCGCCGGCAGAGGTCCATGACAACCAGGAAGCATTCATCATGAACCGGAAACGGTTCGGCATCGCAGGCGGCTTAGCGAAGCGTAAGCCGTTTCTATCCTCGTCGCACGGTGCGGCCATAGGGCGACGCGACGCTAACCCGGCCTACGGTTGCTCCCTTAAGCTAACGATTCCGTCAATGAATGAGTGAACACAGACAAGAATGGCGAGTTTCGGTGGTCTGGGCGATGGCTGTTTGTCGGTTATTCCGTTATTTTTGCGGTAAATTCAACAGAATCTTCGACAGGGAGGGTCCCGGTTGCCCCTCACCCCAGTTCTCTCCCTATTTCCCGGCCTAAGCGGGAAATAGGGAGAGGGCGCTGGATGAAAGTCATCCCAGGGTGGCCAGGATGTTGTTGAACGTGGCGCTCGGGCGCATGGCCGTTGCGACCTTCGCCGGATCGGGGTGGTAATAGCCGCCGATGTCCATGGCCTTGCCTTTCGCGGCCTTCAACTCGTCGAGGATTTTCTCGACGTTGGCCTCGAGCTCTTTTGCCACGGGCGCAAACTTTTCCCGTAACGTTGGATCGTCGGTTTGCGCGGCGAGTTCCTGTGCCCAATACAGGGCTTCGTACACGTGGGTGCCGATGTTGTCCAACTCGCCCAGCACCCGGCCGGGCGCCTTGCGGTTTTCCATGAGCTTGCCCGTGGCCCGGTCCAGGGTATTCGCAAGGACTTGCGCCTTCTTGTTGTTACGGGTCCGGCTGAGGTGAGCAAAGGATTCCGCCAAGGCGAGAAATTCACCGAGAGAATCCCATCGCAAATGCCCTTCTTTCACAAACTGCTGGACGTGTTTCGGGGCCGATCCGCCGGCGCCCGTTTCAAATAAGCCACCACCGTTGATGAGTGGAACAATGGAGAGCATCTTGGCGCTGGTGCCCAGTTCCAGGATCGGAAACAGGTCGGTGAGATAATCCCGCAACACGTTGCCGGTCGCGGCAATGGTGTCCTGCCCGTCTTTGGCCCGTTTGAGCGAATGCTTCATGGCATCCACCGGCGCCATGATTTGAATGTCCAGACCCGTGGTATCATGGTCTTTCAAATAGCCGTTCAGCTTTTCGATGAGCTGCGCGTCATGTGATCTGTTCTTGTTCAACCAGAACACCACGGGCGTGGATGACGCCTTGGCCCGATTCACCGCCAGCTTCACCCAATCCTGAATCGGAATATCCTTGACCGTACAGGCTCGGAAGATATCATCTTTTTCCACGGCCTGTTCGAGCAGGACGTTCCCGGCTCCATCGATCACGCGGATGGTGCCTTTCCCGGGAGCCTCGAAGGTCTTGTCGTGCGATCCGTATTCTTCGGCTTTCTGAGCCATGAGGCCCACGTTGGGCACGCTGCCCATGGTGGCCGGATTGAAGGCTCCGTTTTCCCGGCAGAATTCCACCACGGCCTGATAAATACCCGCATAACTGCGATCCGGGATCATGGCCTTCGTGTCGTATTCCTTGCCGTCCGACCCCCACATTTTTCCACCCACGCGGAGAGCTGCGGCCATCGACGCATCGATGATGATGTCGCTCGGCACGTGGAGGTTGGTGATGCCCCGGTCCGAGTCCACCATGGCGAGATCCGGGCCGTTTTGCATGGCCGCTTGCAGGTCGGCTTTGATTTCCTCCTGCTGCGCGGCCGGCAAGGCGCCGATTTTCGCATACACGTCGCCCAACCCGTTATTGGGATTGACGCCGAGTTCGGCAAAGACCTTTTCATGTTTCTTGAAAACGTCGTCAAAATAGACGGACACGCAATGACCGAAAATAATGGGGTCCGAGACCTTCATCATGGTGGCCTTCATGTGCAGCGACAACAAAATGCCGCTCTGCTTGGCGTCTTCGATCTGTTCCTTGAAGAATTGCCGTAACGTGGCGGCGCTCATCTTCGTGGCGTCGAGCACGTCGCCTTTGTCGAAAGTCACGCTTTCTTTCAACACGGTCGTGCTGCCGTCCGCGCCGACGAATTCGATGCGGCCCTTGCCCGCCGTTTGCTGGGTAATCGTCGTCGATTTTTCATTGGCAAAGAAATCCCCGCCCGACATGGACGCGACGTGCGTCTGCGAATCTTTGCTCCAAGCTCCCATTTTGTGGGGATTGTTTTGGGCATATTGTTTCACGGAGGTCGAGGCTCGACGATCGGAATTGCCTTGTCGCAAGACCGGGTTCACCGCGCTGCCTTTCACCTTGTCGAATTTCGCCTTGATGCTCTTTTCTTCATCGGTCTTGGGGTCTTCGGGGTAATCGGGGATGGCGTACCCCTGGGATTGCAATTCGGCAACCGCGGCTTTGATTTGCGGAATCGATGCGCTAATATTCGGGAGTTTGATGACGTTGGCTTCGGGCGTTTCCACCATTTCGCCGAGGATGGCGAGATCATCGGGTTGTCGTTGTTCCGGTTTCAAGCTATCAGGAAATTGCGCAATGATTCGGCCGGCCAGCGAAATATCCTTCCGTCCGACGTTCACGCCTGCGGTATTGGCAAAGGCCTGAATGACCGGCAGAAACGATCCGCTCGCCAGTTCCGGAGCCTCGTCGACTTTTGTATAGATAATATCCGGTTCTGCTGACATGAGTTGCTCCTCCATGTTCAAGGTTGTGTGAGAATAAAGCCGGAATACGATTCCGGACACAAACAGGCAATTTTAGAGAGAACCGGCATTCGACGCAATCAACCGAAAGCCCCAGTCTCTAACCCAACGAAAGGACTAGAACGGAATGGGTCAGATAGGCAGCGCTTCTTCTGTCATTGATACAAAAATAACCAACGACACCCCCGAATCGGTCATTCCTGTATGTGTTCAGTAATTCGTTGACCATTTCCCCCGTTTCCTTCTGTGCCCCAATTCCCCTCCTTTGTAAGGAGGGGCAAGGGGAGGTAGAGGCGGGAGCTAGGCCGGCAACTTCCCCTGCTCCTGGGCCAGGTGGCTCTACCCCACCTCTCCTCCCCTTTCAAAGGGGAGGAAACAAACGGCCCTGCTGGCTCTTGTGGTCGGCTCCGCATTTTGTCAACGAATGACTGAACATTTACAATTTCCTGCGGAAGCAGGAATCCAGTCCTGTTTGTTGTAGAGCGGTCCGGGGTGAGGGAAAAGACAAAAGACCCGGATTCCCGCTAGAAACCGCGAGGACGACAAGAAGAGGCACTGCGGGAAAGAGAGTCGGGTGAGGACAAGGTGAGACAAGAGCAAAGGTGTTATCAGCCCCGCGGGTTTGCGCTGGTGGCGGTTCTGTTGCTGATTGCCGTCGTGAGTCTCGTGACGGCAACGGTTCTGCAGACGACTTCGACGGAAATCCAGATCAGTGGAAATCATAAGCAGGCGGTTCAGGAGTTTTATGCCGCGGAGGCCGGATTGGCGGAAGCTCGGTCGCGTTTACGGAAGACGAGGGGAACCGAGGCCTATTTCATCGGGGACCCGGCGGTCTCGCCTGATCCGTTGTGGACTGCCTACGTCGTGGAGTCTGTCGGCTGGTCTCCATCCGTCGATCCCGAGCATTCTCCGCATGAGACCAACGTGATCCCTCTCCCGGGTAATCCAACCAATACGGTGGCGCAACCGAACAGCTTACAGACGGGCCTGCCGTACTGGGTGAAGATTCGGCATAAAACCGAATACGATGCAGAGCGGGCAGGGCATCGTTCGGCCACGCCGCACTACGTTGACCTTGACGGGAGCCACGCTCGCCATGGCAAAGGCAACCGGGGCAACGTCGTCTACTTTGGATACCCCTCTGCCACGAGTACCGTTCCGGTCTCCTTCACGACAAAGACGCCCACCCCGTGGTTGCCCGTTGAGAAGACCGTTGCTCATGGGACCGCTACGAACGGCACCGTGGTTCTGGAGGAAGAAGTGTTTCACCCTCCGGGCCCCAACCAGCTCGGGGCACTCTATGCCTCCGGAACCGTGAGCCTCACGGGGGCGTCCGGGGAGATCAATGGCCATGACGCCTGTGGAGTGGTCGGCAGTCTGCCACCGGTGACATATGGAGCAGCCTTTACGAATAGTTCCACTATTCGATTCGACGGAAACCCGGCGAGTCCCCAACCCAGTTCCCACGTACTGGCTCTTGCGGCGGACCTTGTCGCCCTGAACGCGGACGCGGTGGTGTTGAACCAGGATCAAATCAATCAGCACTTGGGGACGTCTCAGGTGCCCATGACGTTCTTTGCGAAGGGCGGGTCTTTTGTTCAACCACAAGGCATCCGCATTCAGCAAACCAGAGGATTCGGCATCCTCCTGGTGGATGGGGACGCCACTTTGGAAGGCGAGGTCCAGTGGGCTGGCATGATCCTGGTGACCGGTACGTTGTTTCTCAACGGCCGGGGAAGTGGAATCGTGATTCACGGCGGGGTTTGGGCCGGACGGATCGATCAAACGGGACCCTTCACCGTCCGGTACGATAGTTGTCTCCTGCAAGCCGCGCTGCTCGCCGTCCCGACGCAGGTGAGGACTTGGAAGGAAGTGTTTTAACGATTTGTTATCGGGGAAACTGCGAGGACAGACTCCGGACTGGGTCTTTCGTGACTCCCTGATATGGGCCTTTCGATTGATTGCGGCTGGAGCGCATTCTCTTTACAATTTCCGGTTTGATGTCCTGATTTCCGCTTATCATTCAGACTAACTAAGGGTTGCATTATGGCAAAGGTACTTGAAGGTCCGGGAATGGGCTTGTTGAAAAAATGGGGTCTGCAAACCCCCAATTTTGCAGTGGTCGGTTCTTCGGAAGAACTGGAACAGTTGGCGCAGGCCAATGATTGGTTGAACACGAGTTCGTTAGTGGTCAAGGCGCATGAGGCGTTGGGCTCGCGCTTTAAGCTCGGCCTTGTGAAGGTTGGCTTGGATCTCAAGGGTGCCGCAGCGGCTGCGAAAGAAATGCTCGGTCGGACAATCGGCACGTTGACCATTCGGGAAGTGATCGTGTCCGAAGCGGTGGAACACAGCGAGGAATATTACGTTGCCGTGAAGTCGACCCGGGACGGTGCGGACGTGATGGTCGCCAACTGCGGCGGAGTCGAAGTGGAGTCCAATTGGGATCGCGTGAAACGGTGCTCCGTTGTCGTAGGAGACTCTCCGTCCGACGCGGCCCTTGAGGCCCTTGCAAAAGAAGCCGGGTTTTCCGGTGAGTTGATCCCCCAAGTGGCCGACTTCGCCAGGAAGCTGTTTCTCTGCTTCGACAATGAAGATGCGCAATATTTGGAGATCAATCCGGTGGTGCGCAATGCCGCCGGTGAGTTGGTCGCGCTCGATGCCGTGACCCTGTTGGATGGGGACGCCAAGTTCCGGCATCCGGACTGGACGTTCCCGTTTGCCGCTGAGTTCGGTCGAGCCTATACCCAGAATGAGGAAGAGGTCATGGCCGTGGATTCGAAAGTGAAGGGCTCCGTGAAACTGATCGAAATTCCGGGCGGCGACACGGCGATGCTGCCGGCGGGCGGCGGGGCCAGCGTGTATTACTCGGATGCGGTCGTGGCCCGCGGCGGCAAGTTGGCCAATTATGCCGAATATTCCGGCGATCCTCCGGATTGGGCCGTCGAAGTCCTGACCGACAAGGTCTGTTCCCTTCCCGGCATCAAGAACATCATTGTCGGCGGGGCCATTGCCAACTTCACCGACGTCAAGAAAACGTTCGGCGGGATCATCAATGCGTTTCGTAAAGCCAAGGCGGAAGGGAAACTGGATGGCGTGAGAATTTGGGTGCGACGAGGCGGGCCCAACGAAAAGGAGGGGCTGGCGGCCATGAAGGCATTGAAGGACGAAGGCTTTGACATCGAAGTGTTCGATCGTCGGACTCCGTTGACGGACATTGTGGACATGGCCTTGACCAAAAAATAGCGGCGTTGTTCCCTCAGGGGAGCCTGCCATGAGCGGAACAGCCGGGAGCGTTGCTCAGGATGACAAATTCCTGGATTCCCGCTTTCGCGGGAATGACAGAAGGGAGAAGGCAGGAGCGGCTTTTGTAAACATATTGAGAGGTAGGAGAGTTCGATGAGCATTTTGGCGACGAAAGAGACGCATGTTGTGATCCAAGGCGGGGTGGCGGGAGTGAACGCGGCTCGGCGAATGGGCGAGTTCCGCCACATGATTCAGCAGCCTTTCAACGTTTCGGCGTTTGTGTATCCTCCCGATGCCGGGAAAACCAATGAAATCGTCTGCGGGAACCGACTCCTGACGATTCCGGTGTACAAAACGATCGCCGAGGCCACCGCGAACCATCCAGAGATCAATACCAGCTTGGTCTATGTCGGTGCGGATCGTGCCTATGCCGGCACCAAGGAAGCCTTGGACAATTCCGGCATTCAAGTGGTGTCGATGATCACGGAAGGCTTGCCCGAGAAAGATTCCAAATTGCTCGGGGCGCATGCGCGGAAACTCGGGAAAGTGTTCAACGGGCCTTCATCCATCGGCGTCCTGTCGGCCGGAGAATGCCGGTTGGGTGTAATCGGCGGGGCGTTTGACAACCTGGTGGCCTGCAAGCTCTATCGCCCGGGGTCCTTCGGGGTGATCACGAAATCCGGTGGCCTGTCGAATGAAATCATTTGGATCTGCTCGCAATTCGCCGACGGCGTCACGACCGCCATCGGCATCGGCGGGGACGCCTATCCGGGAACGGATTACGTGACGTACCTCGAGATGTTCGAAAACGATCCGCAAACCAAGGCCGTCGTGATCGTCGGCGAGATGGGCGGTGATCTGGAGGAACGGGCCGCGGAATGGTACGGCGTGAAAAAACGCCGCGTGCGACTCCTGGCCGTGGTGTCCGGTTTCTGCCAGGAGAGTTTGCCCAAGGGCATGAAATTCGGGCATGCCGGGGCCAAGGAGGGTCTCCAGGGTGAAGGGTCGGCCCGGGCGAAATCGGAAGCCTTGAAGAAGGCCGGGGCCCTTGTTCCCGATACTTTCGGCGCCCTGGGGCCGGCGATCAAGCAAACGTATGAAGAGCTGGTGAAGTCCGGTGAAGTCACGCCGATTCCCGAACTCACTGAAGCAGAGAAGCCTAAACTTCCCCGGACCGTGGAACAGGGCATGAAAGACGGCGATATCTTGGTCGCTCCCCTGATAAAGTCCACCATCAGCGATGACCGGGGCGACGAGCCCTTGTATGAAGGGTATCCGGCGTCCGAACTCATCAACAAGGGGTATGACATCCCCCATATCATCGGACTCCTGTGGGATAAGCGGTTAGTCTCCAAACAAGAGGCCGAAATCATCAGGAGAATCATCATCCTTTCGGCTGATCACGGTCCGTGCGTCAGCGGAGCGTTGACCACCATTATCGGGGCCTGTGCCGGCATCGGGTTGTCGCAAGCTGTGGCGGCCGGGTTGATCATGATCGGTCCGCGATTCGGGGGAGCCGTGACCGATGCGGGCCGGTATTTCAGCTACGCCGTCGACAACAACCTGTCCGTCGAGGAATTTCTGACGTACATGAAGAAAAACGTCGGACCGGTGCCGGGGATCGGGCATCGCGTGAAGAGCCTGCGGAATCCCGATAAACGTGTAAAGGAATTGGTCGGATATGTGAAGAGTTTGGACCTTGCTACGCCGCATTTGGACTTTGCCCTCGAAGTCGAAAAGATCACGGCGGCGAAGAAGGACAACCTGATTTTGAACGTGGACGGAACCATGGCAGCCGTCCTTGTTGATCTTGGATTTCCGGTCGACAGTCTGAATGGGTTCTTCGTCTTGGCCAGGACCATTGGGCTGATTGGTCATTGGGCCGATCAAAAACGTCAGGGCAGCCGGTTGATCCGGTTGTTCAATTATCTGGTGAATTACGCGTCACCCGCTCGTCGGGAAGTGCCGCCACTCAAATAACAACATTGACGGTTTCCCCTGACCCGGTCCGCAGAAATGATCGGGGCTCGGAAGCCATGTGGAGAACGTCTCATGTCTATCGAGCTTGTCAAAATGTTGTACGGCAAAATGCCGGCTGCCGTGGAAGCGGCGAAAAAGCAGTTTGGTCGTGGGTTGACCCTGGCCGAAAAAATTCTGGTTTCCCATGCCGACAATCCTGCGACCCAAATCTGGGATCGGGGGAAAGCCATGTTGGCGCTTCGTCCCGATCGCGTGGCCATGCAGGATGCCACGGCTCAGATGGCGATGTTGCAATTTATCCAGGCAGGTAAGAAAAAAGCCGCGGTGCCCAGCACCATTCATTGCGATCATTTGATTCGGGCGGAAATGGGATCGTCCAAGGATTTACTGCGCGCCTGCGATGAGAATCGGGAAGTCTATAACTTCCTGGAATCGGCCGCCAGGAAATACGGCATCGGGTTCTGGAAACCGGGTGCGGGCATCATTCATCAGGTGGTCCTGGAAAATTACGCCTTTCCGGGTGGGTTGATTATCGGGACCGATTCCCACACTCCGAACGGTGGGGGATTGGGCATGTTGGCTATAGGGGTCGGCGGTGCCGACGCGGGAGAAGTCATGGCCGGGTTGCCGTGGGAAGTGCTGCATCCCAAGCTGATCGGGGTCAAGCTCACCGGCAAGTTGAACGGCTGGGCTTCGCCCAAAGACGTGATCCTGTATATTTGCGGCAAACTGACGGTCAAAGGCGGCACCAATAAGATCGTCGAGTACTTTGGTCCCGGGGCGGAAACGATCAGTGCCACTGGTAAGGGAACGATAACCAACATGGGGGCGGAGCTCGGGGCGACCACGTCGATATTTCCCTTTGACCGGAAGATGGTAGACTATCTCACGATCACGGAGCGCGAAGAGATCGCCGACTTGGCACAAGCCAACGAGTCGATGTTGGTGGCTGACCCTGAAGTGTATGAGTCGCCGGAAAAATATTTTGACGAGATCCTGGAAATCGACCTTTCGACCCTGGAACCACACGTCGTGGGGCCGCATTCCCCGGACTTGGCCCGCCCCGTTTCCACGTTGGAGGCCGAGGCCAAGGAGAAGGGATACCCCGTGGAGTTGAAAGCGACCTTGTTGGGCAGTTGCACGAATTCTTCGTATGAAGATATCAGCCGGGCCGCCCACATCGCCCAGCAAGGGTTGAAAGCGGGCCTGAAAGCCAAAACCGCGTTTCTGGTTTCACCGGGCTCGGAACGGATTTTCCATACCATGAAACGTGACGGCTTTATGAACACGTTTGAGGAATTGGGCGCGACCGTGTTGGCGAACGCCTGCGGTCCGTGTATCGGGCAGTGGAAACGGGCCGACGGCGTCAAAGGCCGATCCGATTCGATCGTGAGTTCCTTTAACCGGAACTTCCCCGGTCGCAACGACGGGATCGCCGACACGCTGTCCTTCCTGGCCAGTCCGGAATTGGTCGCCGCGTATGCCCTGTCAGGCAACCTGGGATTCAATCCTCTGCAAGACACCATTGCCACCCCGGACGGCAAACAATTGAAACTCGATCCGCCGCAAGGGGATGAATTGCCTGCCCAAGGCTTTGCCAAGGGCGAGGAAGGGTATATTCCCCCCGCGGAGAACGGTGACGGGTTAGCCGTCGATCTTCCTCCGAACAGTGAGCGGCTGCAATTGTTGCAGCCCTTCCCCAAGTGGGACGGTAAGGATTTCGAAAAGTTGCCGTTGCTGATCAAAACCAAGGGGAAAACCACGACGGATCATATTTCACCGGCTGGCCCCTGGCTCAAGTTTCGTGGACATTTGGACAAGATCAGTGACAACATGTTCCTGGGTGCGAATAACGCGTTTTCGAGTGAAGCGGGAAAAGGGACCAACGTGTTGACCGGGGAATCGGGGCTCACCCTTGCGCAGATCGCCCGTGATTATAAGGGCAAGGGCATCGGGTCGTTCGTGGTCGGCGACGAGAATTACGGCGAAGGGAGCAGCCGGGAACACGCGGCCATGTCCCCGCGCTTCCTGGGCGTGAAAGCTGTTCTCACCAAGAGTTTCGCTCGCATCCACGAAACGAATTTAAAGAAACAAGGCATTCTGCCCATGACGTTTGCGGACCCTGCAAATTATGACCAGATCGACCATGAAGACCGCATCAGCGTGGCCGGGCTCAGCGAGTTGGCGCCGGGGAAACCGGTGTCCGTGATCGTTCATAAAAAGAATGGAAAAGAGATCACGATTCAAGCCAATCACAGCATGACCGCACAGCAAGTGAAGTGGTTTCAAGCCGGATCGGCGTTGAATGCCTTGAATGCATGATTTTTTTACCCCCTCACCCCAACCCTCTCCCGCCAGGGGAGAGGGAGTAGGGCCAGACGAACATGACGGGTTCATTCGATACGGGTAAGGCTGTGAGCCAGGAAGACGCGCTTCGGCCACCCCTCGTTACGGTGGAGATTGCGGGGAAATCCTTTCGGGTCCCGGCGGGGATTACCCTGATGAAGGCGCTTTGGTATACCGGCCATGAAGTCACACGGGGCGCCGGCTGCCTGGGTGGGTTTTGTGGAGCCTGCGCGACCTATTATCGCACCAAGGACGATCCGAAAGTGAAGACCTGCCTGGCGTGTTCACACGCGGTGGAAGACGGCATGTCGTTTTCGTTTGCCCCGGTTTTTCCCGCGCGAAAGGCCACGTATGATTTGAATCAACTCGAAAATCCCAAGCAGGACCTGTTCAAGTTGTATCCGGAAACCCCCTTGTGCAGGAACTGCAACGCGTGTACCGAAGCCTGCCCTCAACAGATTGACGTGCGGGAGGGCGTCTGGAAAGCCGTCTTCGGGGATTTCAAAGCGGTTTCGGAGACGTTCATGGACTGTGTGATGTGTGGCTTGTGCGTGCCGGTGTGTATTGCCGATATTGCGCCGAATCTGGTGGGGGTTTATGCCAGTCGAGCCTATGGCGTACGGGAAATGGAAAAGCCCCCCGGCCTCTTTGACCGGATTGAAGCCATTGCCGAAGGACAGTACAAAGACGACTGGGACCGAATCCTGAAGATGACCGATGAAGAATTACAACAAGCCTCGGCCACGATCAAGTCGTAGGGGAGTGCGGCTGACACGTGGATGTTCAAGCTCTGCACGACGTGGTCCACAATTCCCGTGACGTCCGGCGACAACAGACCCTGCCCAAACTCTCTCAGGCCGAACGCGATACCCTGATTAAAAAATTTCATCCCGATCACCGTGAAGCCGCGTATCGCCCCGTTGCCTTCGGGCCCAACGAAGGGGATCTGACGGTACGGGAACTCGCCTCCGTCCTGGAAGGCGACAGCGTGGTTTCCGAAGACCTCCCTTTGACGCCGGACCACGAGGTGGACGTCCTGGTGGTGGGGGGCGGAGGCGCCGGATGTGCCGCGGCGCTCCACGCGCATGGGCAGGGGGCAAAGGTCCTCCTGGCCACGAAGTTGCGCCTGGCTGATTCGAATTCAGTGATGGCGCAGGGGGGCATGCAGATTGCCGTGGCGCCCGATGATTCCCCGGTCCAGCATTTCCTGGATACCCTCAAGGGCGGTCACATGAAAAACGACCATCTGTTGCTCAAGACGATGGTGGAAGAGGGGCCGTCCATTGCGAAATGGTTGTTGGAACTGGGCGTACTCTTCGACCGGGACCCCGACGGCAACCTCCACGTCAAAAAAGGCGGAGGCAGTACCAGGGCCCGGCTGCTCACCTGCTCGGATTACACCGGTCTCGAAATCATGCGGGTACTCAAGGATGAGGTGCTCAACCAGAAGATCCAACTCCTGGAATTTGTCGCCGCCGTGGAACTGGTGAGTGACGAGCAAGGGGCATGTACCGGTGCGGTGCTTCAGGACTTGGACAATAAACGGTTTCTCGTGGTTGCCGCCAAAACCGTGATTTTGGCTACCGGCGGTATCGGGCGGTTGCACATTCAAGGCTTTCCCACGAGCAATCATTACGGCGCCACGGGCGACGGTCTCGCCTTGGCCTATCGCATCGGGGCTCCGCTCGTCCAAATCGATACGTTTCAATATCATCCTTCCGGAGGCGTGTACCCGGAACAACTCGTCGGGCAGTTGGTCACCGAAGGGATACGGTCTGAAGGCGGGCACCTGGTCAATGCAAAAGGCGAACGATTCGTAAATGAGTTGGATACGCGCGACGTGGTGTCAGCCTCCATTATTCGGGAATGCGAAGAAGGGCGCGGTGTCCGTATGCCGACCGGTCGTGTCGGCGTGTGGCTGGATACCCCGTTGCTCGAGGTGGAGCACGGTGAAGGCACGTTGGACAAGCATTTCCCCGCCATGGTTCGCCAGTATGCGCGGTACGGAGTCGATATCCGTAAGGACCCGGTTTTGATTTATCCGACGCTTCATTATCAAAACGGGGGCGTGAAGATCGACGTCAACGGTGAAACGTCCGTGAAGAACCTCTTCGTGGCCGGAGAAACTTCCGGTGGGCTGCACGGGCGCAATCGTTTAATGGGTAATTCATTGTTGGATTTGATGGTCTTTGGCAAACGATCGGGATTGACGGTGGCGGCTCGCGCTCAAACCATTCCTCAGGGGCGGTTGACATTGAACCATTTGCAGCGGTTCCGGGCCGAAGCGAAAAAGCACAGGGTCACGAACCAAGTCACGTCACCGGTCGTGCTGCCCGCCTATACCGAGCAGCCGTAGCATCTGAAAAACCCTCTCCCTTTGGGAGAGGGCAAGGGTGAGGGAGGGCAAGCCTAGTTCCCCTCCTTTGTAAGGAGGGGCGAGGGGAGGTAGAGCGTTTCCAGGCGGGGCTGTTCCCTCCAAGACGCCGTGGCCCGATAGACGACTTTTTTCAAGAGGAGAATCATGAATATCCATGAGTTTCAAGCGAAAGAGTTATTTGCTCAATTCGGGGTGCCGGTTCCTCGTGGAAAGGCCATCAAGACTCCACGTGCCGCTGAAAAATGGGCTGCGGCTCTGGATGCGCCGGTTTACGTGGTTAAAGCACAAATCCACGCCGGGGGACGGGGTAAGGCCGGTGGCGTCAAAATCACCAAACAGCGCGAAGAGGTGCCGCTCCTGACGCGAGAACTCATCGGGAAAACCCTGGTGACGCATCAAACCGGACCGAAAGGCAGAAAAGTCCGGCGTCTGTTGATTGAGGAAGGGGCGGGGATCGACAAAGAACTGTATCTGAGTCTGTTGGTGGATCGGGATAGCGGGTGCCCCACGTTCCTCGCGAGTACCGAGGGAGGAATGGAAATCGAAGAGGTGGCGGAGAAGACTCCGGAGAAACTGTTCAGGGAAACGATTGATCCGGCCGTCGGGTTTCAGGGGTACAACGGCCGGAATCTGGCCTTTGCCTTGGGACTGCCCTCCCTGGAAAAAGCCGTGGTGACGCCCTTTATTCACATGCTCGGGAACCTGTATCGCCTGTTCATGGAAAAAAATGCGTCATTGGTCGAGATCAACCCCCTGGTGATTACCACGGACAAACAGCTCGTCGCCCTCGACGGGAAGGTCACCTTTGACGACAACGCGTTGTTCAAGCATCAGGACGTCCAGGCGTTCCGCGACCTGCACGAAGAGGAACCTCTTGAAATCGAGGCGGGTGCCCACAATCTCAATTACGTGAAATTGGATGGGGACATCGGGTGCATGGTGAACGGGGCGGGATTGGCCATGGCCACGATGGACGTGATCAAATTGGCCGGGGCGGAACCCGCCAACTTTTTGGACGTGGGCGGCGGCGCCACCAAGGAGACCGTGGCGGCCGGGTTTCGCATTCTCCTGAAGGACAGAAAAGTCAAGGGCATTTTCATCAACATTTTCGGAGGCATCGTGCGGTGTGAACGAATCGCCCATGGAGTGATCGAGGCCTCGAAAGAAGTTGGTATGACCTTGCCCGTAGTTGTTCGCCTTCAGGGCACCAATGCGGAGGAAGGACGGAAGATTCTCCTCGATTCGGGGTTGAAAGTGGACGTGGCGACGGATCTTTGGGCAGCCGCGCAAAAAATCGTGGCCATGAAGCGAAAAAGGAAGAGGGGCTGATAGGAGCCTTCTCCCCTGTCCCTTGATGGGAGAGGGTTGGGTGAGGGAACGTAGAGCTTGAGAATACGGCGAGAAGCAGTGAGGAAAGGAATAGCGCATGAGCATTTTGGTGAATAAGTCAACGCGGGTGGTTGTCCAGGGGATTACGGGAAAAGAAGGGTCGTTTCATGCGACCCAGTGTCAGGCGTATGGCACTCAGGTCGTCGCAGGGGTGACGCCCGGCAAGGCCGGACAGGAAGTGGAAGGCATCCCGGTTTTTCACACGGTCCGGGACGCCGTAAAAGAGACGGAAGCCACCACTTCGTTGATTTTCGTGCCTCCTCCTTTTTCCGCCGATGCGATCCTCGAAGCGGCCAATGCGGGAATTTGGTTGGTGGTGTGTATCACGGAAGGGATTCCCGTCAATGACATGGTCCGGGTGAAGCGCGCCTTGGCCAGTACGCAGACCCGGCTCATCGGTCCCAATTGTCCTGGGATCATCACAGCGGACGAGTGCAAGATCGGCATCATGCCAGGGTTCATTCACAAGAAAGGTAAGGTCGGTGTGATTTCCCGTAGCGGGACCCTGACCTATGAAGCCGTGAACCAGTTGACGAATTTAGGTCTTGGCGAGACGACTTGCGTGGGCATCGGAGGCGATCCCATCATCGGTACGGGGTACATCGACCTGCTGCAAATGTTCGAACACGACGAGGAAACGAAAGCCGTGGTCATGATCGGGGAGATCGGTGGGGACGCCGAGGAAAAAGCCGCCGAGTTTATCAAAAGAGAAATGACGAAGCCGGTCATTGGATTTATTGCCGGCATGACGGCGCCTCCAGGCAGGCGCATGGGCCACGCCGGAGCGATTATTACCGGCGGGCAAGGCACGGCGAAAGAAAAAGTCGCAGCCCTCGAAGCCGTCGGGGTGCGCGTCGTTCGCAACCCCGCGGAGATCGGCGAAACGGTCAAAGCCGCGCTCGGTGGTTAAACGGCCTTACTACGAAAACAACTTCAAGCGTGCTGCCCTGATAGAGAACCCGTATTCGTAGGGGCAGGCCCCTGTGCCTGCCCTCCGGTCTGACAGAAGTGGAGCCTACAGGGAAGCGATCTTTTCAGACAGCCAGACCTTAATCAGTGACTGGTAAGGGACATCCCTCTTGTTGGCCTCGGTCTTGATCTGCTCAAGCAGAGCAACGGGCAATCTCAAGGAGATCGGCTTGGTGGACGGTTTAAGATTGGGAAAACGGACACGTTGGGCCTTGCTCCAGTCCACGCGGTCGGTCGAATCATGACTTTCCCAAAAGGCCCGTTCTTCCACCTCACTCTCGAAGGCGGGCATGGATTTACGTTTCCTGTTCATAACGGTCTCGCTCCTTGCGGCTCATGTCTCTGGCGGAAATAACGCGAATTTTGGTCTTCCGTTCTCGCAACGTAAAAGTCACGTGCAGTCGGCGCCCTGCGTTGGTGACGACGAGAGCATGGAACCGTAACTCGGATCGGCTGTGGCCGACGTCCTCGGTGATCAGAAGCGGTTCGTTCAAAAACGTTTCCTCCGTTTCGGACCGGCTGACGTCGTGCTTATCGACGCTCTTCCGGGCGTTACCTTCGTCCCAATGAAAGCCGACGATTCGATCGAAGTTGATTATTTTCATATATGTTCATAATATACGAAGCGTGTCAAGAAAATCCACCATGGCCCGCGTTCGTCGGCCCTCGCCGGTGTTATAGATGGGCGATCGAGAAGCGAGGACCAACGCTATGCTGCACAAAAGAATAGCCAGACCGCTGCGGTGACCAAGAGGACCAGAAGAGCAAAGTCATCCCTGTCCGGCCACGTGAGTGGAGAGGGAGGCCATGCGATTACAATTGAAACATAGATGCTTTAAAGACGTTATTGTATGGCAAAGATTTACAGGCAAGTAGGTTCTCTGACTCAGCTCATTGATGAACTTGAAAGAGAGGGGATAGGTGCCTTCAGCACGATGGATGATATTCGCTCGTTCCATAATAATTGCAAAAGTTCTTTTAATCGTATCAGGAAAAAATACGGCGAAATCCTGAGACAGGAAATCGTTGATCTTGAGTCAAAATATAAAAAATTGTCATTGAAACGTGATCAGAAAGTTAAAGAAAGAGAAACTTTGTTGCAAAATGAATTGGAGGAACTGAAAGGGATTCTTGCCGGAAACGAAAAACGGAACATGTTGATGCGATTATTTTTCTTTTTTCGGAAAAAGAGACTAACAAAGAGAAAGAAAATATTGGAAAACTCTTTTGAGGAAGAATTGAGAAAACCTTTCAGAAAAGGATTTGCAAAGATTAACAGCATGAGGTCTGAAATCGAGGATAGAAAAAATAATACCGAAAAATGGGTAGAACGCTATTCAGCCAGTGATATAGAAAAACAGAAAAGAATTCTTTCGGTTTTTAGCAAACACAAATATCTGTTTTACGGAGCCGAAGGGGAGGAAAGGGTGACGAGGGAATTATCAAAACTTCCCGATACGTACACCGTCATCAATGATTACAGGTTGGAATTTTCTCCACCTATGTATGACAGAAATAATGAGGACAGAATCTGTTCAATACAGATAGATCACGTTGTCGTCGGACCCACCGGTCTTTATTTGGTGGAAACAAAGAATTGGAGCAAGGATTCAATGGAAAACGTGGAGTTATTTTCTCCAATTAAGCAATTAAAAAGAAGCAACTTTGCGATTTTTGTGTTACTGAATCGGGGCGTTGAGAGAGGGGATATCGATAACTTTTCCAACCACTGGGGAGATAAAAAAATATCCCCGAAAAACGTCCTCTGCTTAATAAATCACAAGCCGAACCAAGAATTTCAATATGTGAAAATGCTGTCCGAGAATCAAGTCGCCGATTATGTTGGAAATCAAAGGCAGGCGTTTAGTCAAAAAGAAGTAAAATCTCTTACCGACAACTTGCTCTCCCGGATTGCATGAATTCGGATTCGCGGCCTTCGCCACCTATCTCCGTTTTTACTTGTCGCCTTTTTTGCACACCGCGCGATTCAGAAAGCAAAAGAAGATGGGGGTGATTGTCAGGAGAACTTTCTTGTGAAAAAGCATTTCTGTCGTGCCGAGCCGATAAGTTGTCATCGGTTATCAAGTTGACTATCCTTAGCAAGAGTAAATCCTGTTGTTTTGTGCCGTGACGTGGATTCTTGTCGAGGTATCTTCGAATCGGGAAAATTCCGACATTAAGGAGTTTTAACCCTGCCTCCAGTCATAGGATCGTGTCATAATTGAAGAGTTGTCGTGAAGTAAAAGGTCGAGTTGCGTGATGTCAACTGCCTGTGAAGAGCGGGTCCGTGCATTGCGTGGACAGTTAGCCCGACAAGAATTGTCCGGGTTCATCGTCCCCCATGCCGACGAGTACCAGAATGAGTATTTGCCGGCTTGTGCCGAGCGGTTGGCGTGGTTGACGGGGTTTACGGGTTCTGCAGGGACGGCGGTGGTGCTTTCCGAGCAGGCCTCGATCTTCGTGGATGGACGCTATACCCTACAAGTCCGCTCTCAAGTCGACGTGCGGGTGTTTACCCCCCGGCATCTCATCGAGGAACCGGTGCATTCTTGGTTGTCCGCCGTTCTCCGGCCCGGCGACAAACTGGGATATGATCCGTGGCTGCATACACCGCAGGAAGTCAAACGATTGAAAGAGGCCTGTTCCAAAGCCGGTGCCGCGTTGATGCCGTGTGAACCGAATCCCATCGATGCGTTATGGGATGATCGTCCCGCTCCTCCCGAGGCCAAGGTAGTGCCGCATGATCTCGCCTATACGGGAAAGTCCTCGGAAGACAAACGGCACCAGCTTTCCAGGCAATTGAAAAATGATGGGATCGGAGTGGCCGTCCTGACGGCTCCGGATTCCATCGCCTGGCTCTTAAATATCCGCGGCGGGGACGTGGAGCATACGCCGTTACCCCTTGGCTTCGCCCTGCTGTATCAGGACGGCACGGCGTCGCTCTTTCTCGATGTGCACAAAGTGTCCGATGCCTTGACGTCGCATTTGGGCCCGTCCGTGCGGATTCGTTCTGTTTCCGAATTTCATGATGCCTTGGAACAATTGGGAAAGGCGGGTGAACGCGTGTTGTGCGACCCGAATCGTACGGCAAGCTGGATTCCTGAGCACCTGGTTCGAGTCGGGGCCCAGGTGATCGAAGAGGACGACCCGTGTCTGTTGCCCAAGGCCTGCAAAAATACGGTGGAGATCAGTGGGGCGCGGGCAGCGCAAAAAAGAGATGGCGCCGCGGTATGTCAATTTCTCGCCTGGTTGAGCCAGGAAGCGGGGAAGGGCCGCCTCTCCGAACGCGACGCCCAAGCGTATCTCGATGCCTGCCGCAGACGGCAACCGCTCTGGCAGGATAGCAGCTTTCCCACGATTTCCGCGTCCGGCTCCAATGGGGCAATCGTGCATTACCGGGCAGCCGATCAGCAACCTCGAATGCTTGCCCCCGGCACGTTGTACCTGGTGGATTCAGGGGGACAGTATTTGGACGGCACGACCGACATCACCAGAACGATTGCCATCGGGTCCCCTACCCCGGAGCATCGGGATCGGTACACCCGTGTCCTCAAAGGACACATTGCCCTCGCCACGGCCACCTTTCCGAAAGGAACGACCGGCGCACAACTCGATGCTCTGGCCCGGCGGCCACTTTGGGAAGTGGGGTTGGATTATGACCATGGGACCGGGCACGGGGTGGGGAGTTACCTGGGTGTCCACGAAGGACCTCAGCGGATCTCGAAAGGAGGGCATACGGTTGCGTTACAACCCGGCATGATCCTTTCAAACGAACCCGGGTATTACAAAAACGGAGAATATGGAATTCGGTTGGAAAACCTCGTTGTGGTGATCCTGGCTGCGACGGGTGACGGGGCGGGCCGGGAATGGTTCGCGTTCGAGACGATCACGCTCGTGCCGTTTGATGCCTCGCTTATCGACGGGAGCTTATTGAATGTAACGGAAAGAGATTGGCTCAATGCCTACCACACCCGCGTGCGGGAGAGCATCGGGCCGCTGGTTGATTCGTCCACGGCTGATTGGTTGGAGCAGGCGACGGAACGCATTGTCTAGGTTTCCTGGGTTTTTGCTTTTCGTTTTGTCTTGTTCTGTCATCCCCGACTTGATCGGGGATCCAGTGTCTTTGCTTTTCCTTCGTTTCGGAGTCGAAAGACACTGGATTCCTGCTTCCGCAGGAATGACAGATTCGGGTTATGTTCGTGTCAAGGCCAGAATGGCTGCGGTGACGAGGAAATTCGCAACGTCATGAGTCAAGCGCTGACGGATGAACAGGTTGCCGAGCGCATACGTTCGCTATTGGGTCAGACCGGGGCCGTGGATGACATTCTGGTCAAGGGAGACCTTCTGCAACTGCACGTCACCGAAGACTTTTACCGGCGGCTGGCGGTCGACCGGGACCGAGGCAGGAAGATCGTGCTGACGTTGATGCAGCAGATGAAGTCGTTGACGGGGCGACAGGACGTCACCGTGAGAGTGTACAGTCAAAACGAAAAGATGATCGAAGGCAAGGTCAAGGCGTTCGGGGGAGATAATGTCACGTACATGTTGGATTTGTAGGGTTCGAAGCCGTTTGTGGTGTCACCATGGAAACAGGTAATGGGCAGGAGACCGTGCCGCGGCCCAAGGCCGCTCCCGGCACGGTCCGCTCTTCCCCGGAAGTGCACGTCCTGACCGTGCAGGACAAAACGATTGTCCTGGTCGGGACGGTTCACGTGTCACGAGAATCCGCGGACCTGGTTCGCGCCGTCATCGAAGAGGAACGGCCGGATGCGGTCTGCGTTGAATTGGATTCCCGCCGGTACGAAGCCTTGTCCCAGCAGCAGAAATGGGAGTCGTTCGACCTCAAAGAGGTGATCCGGAAAAAACAGCTCAGTACCATGTTGGCCAACGTCCTGTTGGCCTCCTATCAAAAGCGACTGGGGGATCAGCTTGGGGTCCTGCCAGGCACCGAGATGCTGGAAGCCATCAACGTGGCCAAAAAGCGCGACATCCCCATTTTCCTCTGCGACCGCGACATACGAGTCACCATGCGACGTGCCTGGCGGTCCACCCCGTTCTTCAAGAAGAGCATGTTGGTTTCGTCGCTGATTTTGAGCGTATTCGATACCAAGCCCGTGAGCGAGGAGTCTTTACAGGATTTGAAAAAGCAGGACGTATTGTCGGACATGATGCAGGAGTTGGGCAGGGAAATCCCCACGTTGAAAACCGTGTTGATCGACGAACGGGACCACTATCTGGCGGGAAAAACCTTGCAGGCAGAAGGCAAGACGATCGTCTCGGTGGTTGGAGCCGGACACGTGGAGGGAATTAAAGCCATTCTCCAGGGCGAGCGGCGGGGCAACCTGGACGGCTTGGACGTGATTCCACCAGTGTCTCCGGCGTGGAAATGGATAGGGTGGGCGATCCCGGCCATTATTGTGGGTTCAATCGCCTTGATTGGCTATCAGAAAGGGGCCGCAGCGGCCGGAGACAATGCCGTCTTTTGGATCGTGGCCAACGGTGTGCCCAGCGGCTTGGGGGCATTACTGGCCTGGGCTCACCCTTTTACGATTGTCGTGGCAGTGGCCGGAGCGCCGTTTACGAGTCTGACGCCGGTGATCGGCGTCGGATACGTGACGGCATTTGTCCAAGCCTACATGCAACCACCGATCGTACGTGAATTTCAAACCGTGGCCGAAGACGTGGTTATTCCGCGTCGCTGGTGGCAAAGCCGGTTGTTACGGGTGTTCCTGGCCTTCTTGTTTCCCACCATCGGCAGCGTCATCGGCACATGGGTCGGCGGCACGCGCATCGTGTCGAATTTGTTCTAGCCCGGATTGCTTGCCCCCGGTCGTAGCAAGACGGTGCGAGCGTTGGCCTGTGAAGACGTGCGACCAACGCCTCTTCTTCTCAGCGTGGAAGAGTTTTTCCGGTATGTTGAAAAAGACATGATGGGCAGGTGTAATGAATGAAGCGACCGTCAGCCACGAGGCGTTTCGTCATGGTGACCCGGCACCAGGTGCATTGGCGGTCGGGAAGGTCGGTCTCCGACGGGCAGTCGGATGACGTTGGCGAAGGCGTGTCCATTCAGGCATTCTCATAAAGCCCGACCGGGGTTGTCAACGATGTGCATATTCACTCATTCGCTGACAGCAGGCTGACCCTCTGATTCCTTTCTTTGCAGGAGGGGCAGGGGAGTAGATAAAGTTTCCTCTCCCTTGATGGGAGAGGGTTTTATGCGTTTGAAAACCTATGACGCCACAGGATAATTCTCCTTCATCGCTTGAGCACAAGAAGCCGGCTGGTGACTTGCCGAGCACGGGAAACAGCGTGCCGGCCCTGGTCGTGTCCGGATTCTTGGGCGCCGGGAAGACTACGCTCGTTCGGCATCTGCTTGAAGAGGCACAGGCGCAGGGGGTGCGGATAGCGGTCGTGTCGAATGAATTCGGTGACTTGGGAATCGATCAGGCTCTGTTGGGAAACCAGGCCGGCCAAAATTACGTCGAATTGGAAGGCGGGTGCGTCTGTTGCAAACTATCCGATGAATTCGTGACGACGCTTCAACGGATACGGGAAGAGGTTCATCCCGATCGGATCGTCGTCGAAACGTCCGGTGTGGCCTTACCCTTTGACACGCTTCTGAATTTCTGGCGCGAACCGGTGTCCGAGTGGGTCGGTGAATGTCTCTCGGCGGTGGTGGTGAATGCCGAACAGGTGACGGAAGGGCGTGATCTGGAAGGGACTTTTGAACAGCAGGTGTCATCGGCCGATTTGTTGATCCTGAACAAACTGGATCTCGTTCCTTCGGAACAACGTCAGCAGGTCCATGAACGGGTACAGCACATGGCTTCGGGGACTCCCATCGTGCCGGCCGTTCACGCCTGCGTCGGTACGCCGGTGCTGTTTCCTCCTGATCCCGGTAACTTTTCCAAGAGAGCCGCCAGAACGCCGACACGTGAACCACATACCCATGAGGCGTTTGAGGCGGAAGAATGCGTCATTGAGCAGGGCATCGCCCCCGAAACGCTGGTCCGCCGAATTCGAGCACGTCGCGCCCTGCGAGCGAAAGGGTTCGTTCGGACCTCCGATGGCCTTCGTCTGGTTCAAGGCGTCGGACCGCGTGTCGATTTGATCGAGCCTCCCATGAACCCGCCGGAGCATCTGCTGGGACGTATTGTTCTCATCAGAAGAAACCGGGAGGCCGGCTCCCTGCACTAAAGGAGGTTGTTTTCTCTGGCTTCGGCGTGTCCGTGAGGGTGGGGGCTTACGGCTGCCTCAGCAGGTGCGGGTAGTTCTTTTCAATTTCTTTATGAATCTGAGGATTGAGGCTGGCCTGGAAAAGCGACTTGGCCTTTCCGAGGTATGTCATCGACACGTTTTTGGCGCCTTGCAGATTGGCTCGTTGAAACACGGCTCCGGTCAGAGAAGCGTCTTTCAGGTTGGCTTCGGACAAGTCTGCTTCCGTGAGATCGGTTTCCCGCAAGTCAGCCATCCTCAGGTTGGTTTGCACCAGCTTGCACCCCTGCAAATTTCCCCAAGGTAGTGATGCGCGCGTCAGGTTGGCTTTGGTGAGATCCGCGCCTGCCAGATCCGCGCGGATCAGGCCCGTTCCACTGAGGTCCACCATCACGAGCGTCGCGTTGGTGAGGGTCGCCTTGAGCAGATTGGCTTCGATGATGTCTGCTTCCGTGAGATCGGCTCCGGTGAGATCGGCTTCTTCCAGATTGGCCCGGAGTAAGTAGGCGTCGGACAAATCCGCGCCAGTCAGGTCACACCTGGTAAAATCCATTTTGGTGAAATCATAACCCGAGAGATCGGCTTCCCGGAGGTCGGGTTGCACGGTTGGTTGGGTGCGTCGAAATTTGTTCCAGACTTCCAGCCCTTGGAATAACAGATCGAGATGCTCTTGATTGGCCATGAGGAGGAATTTTGGATTGCTGATTGTGGATTTTGGATTGAGAAAAAAGCAATCCACAATCAAAAATTAGCAATCAGCTATCATTTTCCGGTTTTTGCGGTACGACCTGAGGCGGTGAATATGGCTGTCAACTCTTCGGCTTCCATGTAGGAGGAAATTGTGGATTGCTGATTGTGGATTTTGGATTTGGGAAAATCAGCAATCCAAAATCAAAAATCCACAATGTTCGTTTCAGCGTTTCTTGAGGAATTGCAAAAATTCGGAGTCGGGGCTCAACACCATGGTCGTATCTTTGGAGAACGTTTTCCGGTAGGCTTCCATGGAACGAACGAATTCAAAGAATTTCGGGTCCTGGCGATACGCATCGGCGTAAATCTTGAAGGCCTTGGCGTCACCTTGACCGCGAATTTCCTGGGCGGTTTTATAGGCCTCGGCCAACAGGATTTCCCGGTCCTTTTCGGCGTCCGAGCGAATTTTCTGAGCTTCTTCCGCACCTTCGGCCTTGTATTGTTTGGCGATTCGTTCCCGCTCGGCTTGCATCCGATCAAACACGGCCTTGGCGTTTTGTTCGGGCAGATCCGCGCGTTTGATGCGGACGTCCAGGACTTCCAAGCCGTATTTCGAGGCTTTTTCATTGGAGCGTTTGGCCACCTCGGACATGATCAGCAAACGGTTCGCGGAGACAATTTCCGAAAGTTCGTGCCGGCCCAGTTCCACGCGAAGTTCGGAATAGATGATGTCGTCCAGCCGTTGAAGCGCGCCCCGTTGCGTTTGGAACGCCTTGTAGACCTCCAGGGGATCGACGATTTTCCACTTGGCGAAATTGTCGATCAGGATGGTCTTTTTGTCCTGGGTGATGACTTCGCGGGCGGGAACGTCGTAATCCAGGAGTCGCTTGTCGAAGTACCGGACTTCCTGGACGAAGGGCAGTTTGAACTTGAGCCCGGGCTCCGTCACGGTCCGCTTGGGTTTCCCGAGTTGGACCACGATGGCCGTTTGAGTCAGATCGAGAATGAAGAACGGAGAAGCCCCCAACACGATCAGCAGGACCAGGACGCCGATAATGCCGACGAGCAGGTTTTGTTTCATCAGGGCGCGGCCTCCGCTTTTCTGCCCGGCAGTTTTTGTAACCGCTCCAACGGGAGGTACGGCAGCACGTTCCCCGCGGCTTTTGAATCCAGAATGATCTTGTCGACTCGTGAAAGGACTTCTTCCATGGTTTCGATATACAGGCGCTTGCCGATCACGTCTTTGGCCTTTTTGTATTCCGCCAGCGTCTGCAAAAAGTGGTTGGCTTCACCTTCGGCGCGCGCGATTCTGGCTTGAGCGTAACCCTTGGCTTCGTTGACGTCCTGGGCCGCTTGTCCCTTGGCTTTCGGAATGATGTCGTTCCGATACCCATGGGCCTGGTTGATCAATTGCTCCCGTTCCTCCTTGGCACTGGCCACGTCTTTAAAGAACTTCGCCACTTTCTGTGGCGGATTGACGTCGAGCAATTGCACGGTGGCAATCTGGACGCCGCCCTGATACTCATCGACGATGGTTTGCAGGAGGTCCTGCGTGGACTGCTGGATTGCGGCTTTGCCCACGGTTAATGCCTCGTCGATTTTATTTTTGCCGATGATTTCCCGCATCGCGGCCTCTGCCGATTTCCGTATGGTTTCTTCAATATTCGCCACGTTGAACAGGTAGTCTTTGGCTTGGCTGATTTTGTATTGGACGATGAATTCGACGGACAGAATGTTCATGTCCC
Source organism: Nitrospirales bacterium (assembly GCA_012270585.1). Taxonomy (GTDB): domain Bacteria; phylum Nitrospirota; class Nitrospiria; order Nitrospirales; family UBA8639; genus Bin75. The sequence continues at coordinate 592 of JAAXIB010000027.1, read as the reverse complement.
CGGTCAGCATGAGGGCTTCCTGCGGGACGATTTGAGCCCGCCCCCGGGTATTGGTGCGAAACCCGACTTCGATACGGTGGAGTTTTTGCACCTTCGGCGTGACCACGCTTTCAATAAAGGGGATTTTGAGGTGGGGACCCGGTTCGACGGTCCGAACCACGTCGCCGAACCGTTTGACGAGTCCTTCTTCGTCGGGTTCGACTTTGAAGACCGATTGAGAGAGAATCAGGATGCCAGCCACGACCAGGATGATGGACTTCATCCCGCGGGTCGGCTTCATACGTTGCCATTGTTCTTTGGCTTTATTGATGACATCATCAAGGGGATCGGCCCCGCCTTGTTGACCCCATGGATCTCTTGGTTCCCAAGCCATATAGGTTCTCTCAAGAAAGATAGGTCTGGTTGAAGGAAGATGTGCCTACTATAACCTAAACACTTAGACACGTTATCAGAAAATCCGAAGACAGGCAACTTCGATCACGGCGTGCGGACAAGCTGTCTCGACGGCCTTCGTTTTCGGGTACAGGACAGATTCGGCCTGGGGGCTTCTCGGGCCAGGGAATTTTGGGACTTATACTGGATGCTAGCCAAT
>JAAXIB010000059.1 GCA_012270585.1 Nitrospirales bacterium | reverse complement strand
TTACTAATGTCGAGAATGACAGATAGCAGTCTGTAGATCGGATTAGCGCAGCGTAATCCGACAAAAAACTGATCTCTCTCTTTCTTGTGTGGTTATAGCCGCGTGATCCCTGCTCAATTGCAGTCGTTTTGAAAAGTGTGGTAAAATAGTCCCATGGCTTCCCTTGACGTAAAACAGATATTCCAGGAACTCGTTGTCCCTGAACTTCGGGAAATAAAGGCCGAGATCAAAGTCCTTCAGACTGAAATCAAACGGCTGGACGAAAAAATCGATCTTCAGGGTGCCAGGTTAGAGGAGAAGATTGAGGCACAGGGGGCCAGGCTGGATCAGAAGATTGAGGCACAGGGGACCAAGCTGGATCAGAAGATTGAGGCACAGGGGGCCAGGCTGGATCAGAAGATTGAGGCACTCCACAATGAAATGCGAACGGAATTTCGAAGACTCGACGAGAAAATCGACTTGACCTTGCACGTTCAGGAAAGGCTGGTGTCGCTGGAAACGCGGATGTCGGCTTATGAAGCTCGGAACTGAACCGGCTTGACGTTTTGCGTTCTCTCAATCCCAGCCGAGGTTCATCCCTCAGCGGGGATTTTTGTGCCTTCTGCATTGTTGCCGCGTTATCCCTGCTCGAAGGCAGGGCCTGCGCAGCTACAAAAAATGGAAAAAAGCACGATCGTTCAAGAAGGTGCGATTTTATCAGGAGATATACAACGAAACGGAAACGTAAGCTGTCATTCCGTCGGAAGCCGGTCCAAAGTTGTTCTCCTTGCAACGACAGACAAAGACAAAAACCCTGGATCCTCGATGAAGAATGTCGAGGATGACAGAAAGAGACTGAAGGAAAAGCAAAACCCCTCGCACCCCGGTTTCCTTTGCTGTCATTTCTGCGAACGCCTGAATCCATGGGCGTTTTCTTTCTTTTCATCTCTTGGTGCGCAGGCGATCAGCCTGCATGAGGGCTTCCTCTCGGCCTTTTTCTTGTCGTTCGTTCAGCCAATTTTCGACAAACATCGTTCCACCCTCCGAGTCGTCAAGTTATCTACATAATTCCCCTTACAAAGGGGAGGAAACACACGGCCCTGCTGTCTCTTGTGGTCGGCTCCTCATTTTCTGTCAACGAATGACTGAACATTTACAATTCCCCTAAGCTGTCACAACAAATAAGTGAACGTTTACGGTGTCTGCAAGATGTTTTCGTCGTGAGGCGAGAGGATGCTGCAAGGTTATTCCGCCTGCAGGCTGGTGCCGGCCGTGGTTATAACAGCTTAATCGCGGCGATCAGCACGCTCATCGTTCCGATGTTGATGCCAACGATCCACTTGATGAGATCCACCTTCGCGGCTTCGATACCAGCCTTGGTTTCCTGCCGCAATGCTTCGATGCCAGCCTTGGTGGCTTCGATGTCAGCCTTGGTTTCCTGCCGTAATGCTTCGATACCAGTCTTGGTTTCCTGCCGCAATGCTTCGATGTCAGCCTTGGTGGCGAGATTCTGTTCGAGCAGCCTTGCCTGCTGACGCACGACGGTCTCCGCCTGGCGCTCGGGCATGCCGGCATTCACCAACTCGTGGACGGCTGCATGCGTGTCAAGAATCAATGGTGTCATGGCCTCGCTCACCGTGCGTCCCTCATTCCGTCACCCGTCCGCTTTGCGTGACTCGTTTCGGAGGGCGTCATGCTTGGGTGACATTATATCATCAATGCTAGGCCACAATCTATCATCCGCAGTCCACAGAGAATGAAGACATGACAGCGGACATGTCATAAAGGCTGGTTAAGTATGACCAGCAAAAGGGCGAAGTACGATTACCGTGCGAGCGGAAGGCTCAGGAGCGGCGAGGAGACAGGAAGCAGAAGGGAGACCTCGCTCGATTTGGACGCGTCTTCGAGAAATTCGCGGACGGTGATGGTTCCGTTCTTGTTCGCGTCCGCACTGCCCGACAGCCCGGCCAGGATGCCGGCAGGTTCACCGTTTCCTTGCCCGGGACGTTTGCGTAGTTGGATAACGGGGGTTGGGGTTTGCGGCGAGAGGCCGCTGGTCCAGTGTACGGGGAAAACCCCATCGGCATATGGGTTTTTCTCACCAAGCGGCGCAATGGGCGTATCGAGGATCAACAGGGTCAACCGGTTTTGGAGTTTCCCTAAGACGCGCTGAAGCGTTCGAAGGGAGATCAACTGTTTGGTGGGTACTTCCGGTGACCCCTCATAGGGTACCAAATAGACCTCACCGTTCGTTTGGTCCTTGACGGCCTGTCCGGAAAAATACATGACCAGCACGGATTCCTTACCGATTCGTTGACGGACCCACGTGAGCAGCGTTTTTGCAATATCTGATTTTGCGGCGCGGCTTCCCTGGAGTACGCGGATATTCTCGTTGGAGAAGAGACCGGTGGTTTGCAGGGTTTGCCGCAATGTCATCAGGAAACCTTCGGGTATGCGATAGGCCTCAGGCCAAGTGTCCTGATAGGTATCCATCCCCACGAGCATGGCCACGTATGCATCCGCGGCAGGAGGCAGCTTTTGGGAATCCACGGCAAGAGGCTTTCCCTGCGCCTTTGCGGCTGCTGGCCGCGGCTCTTGGATGGGAGGCTGCGGCTTGGATGTGCGGGTTTTGGAGCCCGGTGTCGGGGTGCCGGGCTGGAGCGGTGCCACAATGCGGTGAGATCCGATGTGCGTTCCATCTTCGAGTTGCAACGAGACCACAAGCTCCGCTTTTTGTCCGGACACGTCGACCGGCATGCGGCCCCGAATCTCCGTGGTCCTGGTTTCTCCGGGCTGGAACGTGCCCATGGAGATGGGCAGCGGTGTCATTTGTGAAAAGGCTTCCACCAGGGTCGTGTTCCCCACCACGTTGACATTGGCCGTGGTGATGGTGGCACTCCCCAAATTGGTGGCTTCGACTATCAACACAATGGCTTCCCCGCCTTCGAGAATCAGATTGTCGTTGCCGTCCTTCAGCATCGTGCGAAAGGTAAAAAACGGCCGGTTTCCCGGTGCGGCAGAAGACGGAGTCTGAGCTGCGAATCGGGGTGTAGCCTGGGGCGTGGGCGGGGGCGCAAATTGAGGCGTGAATGCCGGTTGGCGACCCTGGGCCATCAGTGGTTGAGTCCCGCCGTTCTTAAGCAGTTCCGGCACCACTCCTACGAGTTGTTGGGCCAGTTCCGTCGCCGCACTGTTGATTTTCGCATCGTATTGTCCGGTGGTGCAGGATACGGATTGGCCGGTGAGAGTCGGAGCCCAGATCCTGACCTGGTCGTCGAAATTGAGAGGTATTTGTCCCAACTCGGTGCCATTTCTATCGATAAACACCGCTTGAAGCCTGAAGTTGAGGTAGGCCAAATAATTATCCTCGTCCGCCATACGGTCGGCTTCCTGGAACGATTGGTTGACCATGCTGATCTGGATGATCAGATCGTTCGGCCTCGTGGCTTGGACGGCTTCTCCGGTCCCTGCATAGGCTGTGACGGACTGAAAGGTCTCCTGTCCAAGGGTAAGAAAGTTTTGGACAATACTCTCTCCCGTTTGCAGCGTATAGGGAAGGTCGCATGCCTGAATGTCAAGCGCGGCTTCCGTGACGCTCGGATCAAAGGCATACGCCACTGAGATGGGTATGGCCGGCTCCTTTGGTTTTTCTTCTTCAAATCCCAGGCTGGGCATGCTGATGTCCGGAAAGTCCAGGTCCGGAAGACTGATATCAGGCATACTCACGTCCGGGAGATATTGACAACCTGAAAACTGGAGGATCGAAACGAAAAGAAGGAGCCTCGGAAGGGCACACGTCTTGAGACACATGGCGCATACCCTACCCGATGCCTTCAATGGAATGCAACTTCTCGGCTCCAATCCGCTGTCATCATCGACGCCTGTCCTCGACATTTTTAATCGAGGATCCAGGGTCTTTGTTTTTCCCCCTCACCCCAGCCCTCTCCCACGATGGGGAGAGGGGGAATCGGGAATGACCAATTCGGGGTGGCATTGGTTGTTTTCGTACCAATATAATAGGGGAGAGGACTTGATCTGTTTGGGACTGGAGAATCCTTTGACCCCGCGTCGGAAAATTGTTCCTGACGAACACGGTGACCGGAGACCGCTTCTCTCCACGATTTTGTGGATCAGCATGCTGAGTGGCCTTTTCGGCGGCTGCACCGGCTGGCCTCAGGCCCGTCTCGATGCGTACCTCGGCCAGCAGCCGGCACGCGATCCCTCACGGTTGGCGGAGTTATCGGGCGTCGTCCAGGCCGGGCTTGTGATGATCAACGATACGACCGCTCCGGGTTCAGCTCCCAAACTTTCCGAAGCCTCGTTCGCTTCCCTGACCGAACACGTGCAGAAGCAATTGATGCATGCTGCTCCCGTCGAGGTGGTGCGCCTTGTTCATTCGTCGAATCCGGCAACCTCGCTCCGGAATTTCGCTGCAGTGCTTCAATGGGGACAAGACCAGCGTGTCGAGTACCTTGTGTTGGTCATTCTCTCGAGTGCCGAAATCGAGGTTCCGGAACGTTTTCCCTGGCGAGGATCGACCCTGGGGGCCATCGCGCGTGGATTGCTGTTGGGGTATCGTGCGGAAAACCTGGCGCTTGCCGAATTGGCATTGATCGACGTACGCGCCGGGCACGTGTTGGCCCGGGTTGAGGGGTATGCCTGGGCTTCCCTGGACCGGCTGGACGTGCCCCTTGAGTCCAACGTGTACCCGATGGTTCGACGGAATCTGGAGGATCCGCCTATTTACCCCGAGAAGGAAGAAGATGCGCATGACGTCATGCGAGCGGTCGCCGGTGGTGATGCAATCGATCAGGCGGTGCTGCATTTGAAAGAAGCCTGGGGCCGATCCTGAACAGTCTCGATGGCTAGCGATAATTGACGAACTGCAGGTCGATGCCGAAATCTTCCTGTTTCAGAAAACCGATGACGGCCTGCAGTTCATCCTTGCTCCTGCTCTGGACGCGCACCTGGTCTCCTTGAATCTGCGCCTGCGCTTTGAACTTTTTCTCTTTCAGACGCTTCACGATGGCCTTGGCTTTGTCTTCGACGATCCCGTTTTGAACCGTGACGTGTTGCCGGATGGTCCCTCCAAGAGCTTGTTCCACCTTGCCGTAGTTGAGAGCTTTCAACGACACGCTTCGTTTCACGCATTTTCCTTTGAGGATGTCGATAACCGCCTTGAGTTTGTAGTCGTCGTCCGCCACGATCTCCAGAACGTGCTCTTTTTCCTTGAGCGTGACCCTGGATTGAGACCCTTTGAAATCGAATCGCTGCCCGATTTCTTTCATGGTTTGATCAACAGCGTTTTTGACTTCTTGCATTTCCACCGTAGAAGTCACGTCAAACGAAAACGAATCCGCCATAAAGCCGTCTCCTCTTTTTATAAAAGCCTACTGAAAAACGCCGGGTTGAACCATTGTTGCCTTGTCATACCTATTCGCCCCTAACAACATTTTCCCTCCGGGACTCGAATGCCGTCGCCGTCGAGGATTTCCGTGGTGGCATAGGGTTGTTTCAGGACCAGGTACCGGTACCATTGCATCGCGCTCTCGGTCAGGACCACGAGTGCCAGGCCGGCGACCAGCCCGACCAGCGCCGCATTCAGCGTCATCGTGATGCGCGCCACCGGTTCCGCGGCGGTTCGTGCCCGATCCAGAAAGATCCACCACAGGTCATGACAGCCCGTCAAGGTGATGATACCCACGAACACCATCGGTATGGCGGTCACCCACAGGTAGCGGGCTTTGTCCATTTTGATGAACAGGGTCGTGCCGATACATAACGCCAGTGTCCCCAATAACTGGTTGGCGGCTCCGAACATGGGCCAGACCGTGGAGATCGTTCCCGTGGCAATCAACCATCCCCAAGCCCCAACCACGAGCGCGCTCGACAGGACGACGCCGGGCCACCAATTGATCCGGCGAAGCGGGGCATAGACGTGTCCGCCCATTTCCTGAACGAGGTAGCGCGCCACGCGCGTGCCCGCGTCGATGGTCGTCAGGATAAACAGGGCTTCGAACAGGAGCGCAAATTGATACCAATAGGCCATGAGCCCGGCCATCCCCGGCAGGGCGGAAAAAATCCAGGCCATGCCCACGGCCAACGATACCGCGCCTCCCGGCCGGCCCGAGACGTCAACTTCGACCAGTTGCGAGAGGGTGTGAATATTTTGAACGGGGAACCCCATGGCCGCAAGGGCATCGGCCGAAAGGCGCGTGTTGATCGCAAAATAATCGCCCGGGATGAGCAGGGACGCCGAGATCAACGCCACCACCCCGACAAAGCTTTCCAGCAACATGGCGCCATAGCCCACCATGGCCTGTGATTCGCGGGCAATCATTTTCGGCGTGGTGCCCGATGACACGAGCGAGTGGAATCCCGAAATGGCGCCGCAGGCGATGGTAATGAACAGAAATGGGAAGAGAGGGCCGGGGATAATCGGGCCTCCCCCGGCGACAAATCCAGTCACTTTGGGCATGTGCAGGTCGGGAGCCAAAACAATCACGCCGATCGCGAGCAGTCCGATGACACCGAGTTTCATAAAGGTCGAGAGGTAGTCTCTCGGCACCAACAGCATCCACATCGGCAGCACCGACGCCAGGAATCCGTAGCCGGCCAGGAGCCAGACCAACGTGGTCCGGTCATGGGTAAACCATATCGCCACGTCTGACTGCGCCACCATTTTGCCCAGGGCCACGGACAGCACGAGAAGCACGATGCCCATGAGGGACATTTCTCCAACGTGCCCGGGTCGAACGTGATGATGATACCATCCCATGAGAAAGGCGATGGGAATGGTCATGGCAATCGTAAACGTGCCCCACGGGTTTTCCACGAGCGCGTTGACCACGGCCAGCCCCAGACCGGCCAAGGCCACGATCACGATAAACAGCACGGCCACGGCCGTGGCCGTGCCGGTGATCCAACCGATCTCCGCCCGTGCGATTTCCGGGAGGGAGCGACCATTGCGACGCAGGGAGCCGACCAGGATGACGAAATCCTGTACCGCACCCGCCAGCACGGCTCCCATCACAATCCAAAGAAACCCCGGCAAAAACCCGAACTGTGCCGCCAGGACCGGACCCAATAGCGGCCCGGCGCCGGCAATGGCGGCGAAATGGTGGCCGAAAAGTACGTATTTGTTCGCGGGATAATAGTTGGTACCGTCTTCCAGACGAAAGGCCGGAGTCCGACGCTCATCGTTGAGTTGCATGACGCGCCGGCCTAAAAATCCTCCATAGAACCGGTAGGCGAGCACGTAAAAACAGCCGGCCGCCGTCACCAACCAGAGCCCGTTGACTTTCTCTTCAGGGTTCAACAGGCCGGTGACGAAGCCGAAGGACACGGCGCACAGGAGGGAGACGAGAATCCACGCGGTCGTCTTCACGGTTTTCATGGTTTTTCAGAACAGCGAGCGCACGATTCGTGTATTGTGAAACGACTCTTCGCCCGCTTTGTCCCGGCCGTGAGCCCGTCGATCATATCGGCTGCGAGAACGGGGGCTTGCCGAACTTTTGTCGAATGGCGTTCATGGCCTGGAAGACCATGGGTTTTGTGAGCAGTCGATGCTCGATCGTTCGTTTGCCTGGAAAATCGAGTAAGGATACTCCAATGACCATGGTGAGTAAACCTTGGCCCGGGAGGACGAGCATGGCAATCCCTGCCAGGAGAAAAACGAGGCCGACCGTGTTTTTGACGGTCAAGCCCACGTAGCGGAGGACCGGATGGTATTCCGCCATCCACACGCGTTCTTCATCGTGTAAAAAGTAATCCACGCGCAGGCGAATGATGATGACGGGAATGAGCAGGATGGTCCCGAAAAACATCACGACCGAGATGATCGTAATGGCAATCAGGGCTTCCGGGGGGACCAGGCGGATCAATTCGTCATAGAAGGTCTGAATGGAGTTCATCGGGCGTACTCTCTGCTTCGCAAGGGGACATAGCATGTTCTCAACAATTCGACAAGCGCCCGCTCCCTGGCGATTCATCGCCGGGCAGCATTGAATGGTCGTCATCGAACAGGATAGGATTGTCTGTGTTCAGTCATTCGTTGACGATCTCTGCCTTTTCATTCCCCTCCTTTGTAAGGAGGGGTGAGGGGAGGTAGAGGCATTCGGAGGCCCCGGCAATGCCCGGCCACTGGTTGCTCAAATCAGAACCTTCGACGTTTTCCATTGAGGACTTGGCGCGTTCACCCAAACGGACGACGTGCTGGGAAGGCGTGAGAAATTATCAGGCGCGTAACTTCCTGCGAGCCATGGCCGTCGGCGACTTGGCCTTTTTTTATCATAGCAATACCGATCCTCCGGCGATCGTGGGCATTGTCGAGGTCGTCAAAGCTGCGTACCCCGATCATTTTGCCTGGCAGGCCGGGAACCGGTATTTCGACGAAAAAAGTTCGAAGCAGAATCCGCGATGGGTGATGGTTGACGTTCGGTTGAAGGAGGTCCTGCGAACGCCGCTTTCTTTGGAAAGCCTCAGGGGGGTGAGCGGTCTCGAACGGATGGAACTGCTCCGACGGGGCTCTCGTCTCTCGGTTCAACCGGTCCGCGAACGCGAATGGAAAATTGTTCTGCAATTGTCGCAGGCAACCCCCGGTTCCCCTTCTTTGTAAGCAAGGGCTAGGGGGCGTTAGGCATGTCCCGGGCTTGACACGGCGTAGGGTTTGCAGAGGCGTGGTTATTCTTCTGGTTGCCTGGGCAGGATCCGTTTAAAAGGATGGATTTCGACGCGTTCAAAAATTCCATGGGTGACATAGGGATCACCGTTGGCAATGCTTTTCGCCTGCTCCATGGATTCCGCCTCGATGATGACCAGACTTCCGGCTTTATCCGTAAAAGGTCCGGCACAGAGCAATTGGTCTTGCTTCTGTAAACGGTCAAGATATTCCAGGTGGGCGGGTCTGTGATGCGGGCGCTTGCTCTGTCCTTCGGGTCCATCCCATCCAATGATCACGTACGTCATTCACGTGATCCCTTTGGGCAGGGCTTGCCGCCCTTTGTATCCGTCATCGATTTCATGCCACCATTCGATGGTTTCTTCACCGAGCCTCCAGCAGAGATACACCACTCGTCCTTCCATGAGATACGGGAAGTCGCACAGGCCCATTTCCAGATCTTTGACAATCACTCCCATTTCATTGATGTTGTTGAGGTTTTCATAAATCGCTTTGAGTGCTTTGATGTAGCGAGGGCCCTCACTACTTCCGCCTCCGTACGGGGCGTTGGCGCTCGCCTTTTTGATTTCTTCTTTTGTTTGCAGCAGGATCGTTTTGCCGGCTTTGGCTTTGGTCAGGTGCGTCGCCAGTTTGGGGATCAACTCCGTCGCCTCGGCAAAGGAGAAAATCCGTCCATGAGAGAAAGGCTCTTCGGGCTTGGCCATTTTCGCGCGGGTGCGTTAGATTTTTACGTCGAGAAGTTTTCCCCTGCTTCCGTTTCATTTATCACAACGACCGTGGCATCGCAAACAAACAATGGTTGAAAGAAACTATTGACAAGCAGGAGATTCATGTTATACAAAATAAATATACCCTCCAAATTGAAGAGGCAGTTACTTCTTCCTACATGAGTTTTCAAGTTCCAAAATTGTAAATCCGTTTTTCACGTAATCCAAAAACGCCAACACCCTTCTGTCCAAGAACATGATGAATAGGTTTCCTTCATCGGATACATTTGTGGAATTGTCTGAGTGACTGTTTCAGTACACAAATAGGACAGGCCGTTCACCACGTGTGAATAGTTTGCAAACCCGTCGTTATCCAGGAAGACACGTTTCGGCTCGTCGTAACGCCCCGAAGCCGGCGGGAAATGTTTTAGCCACCCACTTCTATTCCTGCCTCATCCGTAAACCGGATTGGGCGTTGTCAGCCGTCGGTCCGACGCGATGAAGGAGAAAAAGAGTGAAGACAATGGGAGGTGCTTGTAGGCTGCTTCAGGCTACATGTGCTGAAAGGCCGGCAATGGTTTCAAACCCTTTCGGCTTCATGATCACCCACCTTTAGGAGAAGGTTATGCATCTTGCGGAATTAAAACAAAAATCCATCGGCGACCTTGCGGATCTGGCCCGCTCATTAAAAATCGAAGGGTGCGCGAATCTGAGAAAACAGGAATTGATCTTTGCCATCTTGCAAGGGCAGGCGGAGAAGAACGGAGTCATTTTTGGAGAAGGGGTTTTGGAAACCCTTTCTGACGGCTTTGGGTTTTTGCGCGCGCCGGATTCGAACTATTTTCCGGGTCCCGATGATATTTATATTTCGCCTTCTCAAATTCGTCGTTTTGGCCTTCGAACGGGTGACATCATATCCGGTCAGGTTCGTCCGCCCAAAGGCGGGGAGCGGTATTTTGCCTTATTGAAGGTGGAAAAAATCAATTATGACGAACCGGAAATGCAGCGGGACAAAATTCTGTTCGACAACCTGACGCCCCTTTATCCCGAGGAACGCATTTCCCTGGAGTTTGATCAGGAGGAGTACTGCACGCGGGTGATGGAACTGACCACGCCCATCGGGAAGGGACAGCGCGGGCTCATCGTGGCTGCCCCGCGAACGGGCAAAACCATGCTGCTTCAGGCCATTGCCCGTTCTATCTTGCACAATCACCCGGAGATCCTGCTCATTGTCTTACTCATCGACGAACGCCCGGAAGAAGTCACGGATTGGCAGCGCCAGGTCAAGAGCGCCGAGGTCATCAGTTCCACGTTTGATGAACCGGCTCAACGGCACGCTCAAGTGGCCGAGATCGTGATGGAGAAGGCGAAGCGATTGGTTGAGCATAAGCGCGACGTGGTGATCTTGCTGGACAGTATCACCAGGTTGGCTCGGGCCTACAATACGATTGCGCCTCCGAGCGGAAAGGTGCTGTCCGGCGGGCTGGATTCCAACGCGCTGCAACGGCCCAAACGGTTTTTCGGTTCGGCCCGAAACATCGAAGACGGCGGGAGCCTCACGATTCTGGCCACGGCGCTGGTGGATACGGGAAGTCGCATGGACGACGTGATTTTTGAAGAATTCAAAGGTACGGGAAACATGGAAGTCCATTTGGATCGTCGATTGGCAGACAAGCGCATTTTCCCGGCCATTGATATCAGTCAATCGGGGACCCGAAAAGAAGAGTTGCTGGTCGACCGGGACCGGTTGAACAAAATGTGGGTGTTACGCAAGGTGTTGAGCCCCCTGGGGACGATGGAGGCGATGGAGTTTCTGATGGATAAGATCGCCGGGACCAAGGATAATCAGGACTTTCTCCAGTCCATGAATCGATAACCATCACGCCTTTGCCAACCCCCGGTCTTTCATGGTACATATAGAGGTTTGAAACAGGCGTTAGGGAGAATCGGCATCATGAAAGCAGGTATTCATCCTGAATATTCCGAGGCGACGGTCAGTTGCGCATGCGGCATGAAGTTTCAAACCCGTTCGACCGTGGGTGATATCAAGGTGGACATTTGTTCCGCCTGTCATCCCTTCTTTACCGGTACGCAGAAAATCGTTGACACCGAAGGACGCGTGGAACGATTTAAGAAAAAGTACGCCAAAAAGTCCAAAGCCTAGCCCGCCCGCTCGACGCGATCTCGCGCTACTCGATTTTCTCGCATACTTTCTTCCAATTGTAGAGAAGGACGTCCTATGTCCGACGACACGAAAGAGCACCAGTTTGAGGGCTGGCTTGCCCAATGGGAAGCCGTGGCGCACCGCTACGACGAGTTGACCCATCGCCTGGCGGATCCGACGGTCCTCAGCCAGCCGCCGGTGGTGATTGCCTACAATAAAGAGCGGGCTGACATTGAAGAAGTCAGCCAACTGTTTTCAAATTATCGGCATCTGCTCCGGGAAATCGCCAATACCTCGCGGATGCTCGATGACCCGCAATTGGATGAGGAACTCAGGGCGTTGGCCGCCGATGAATTGGAGACGTTACAAGAGAAACGTACCCGGGTGGAGGGACGCGCACTGCAACTCCTGCATCCCCGAAACGCCGAAGACGATAAAAATTCATTCGTCGAAATACGGGCCGGAACTGGCGGCGAAGAAGCCGGTTTGTTCGCCGGTGAGTTGTTGCGCATGTATATGCGATACGCAGAACACCATGGGTTGCGGGTGCAGATGATTGATTCCAACGAGACGGGCATCGGGGGGATCAAGGAAGCCATCTTTCTGGTTGAGGGCAAAGGGGCGTACGGCGCCTTTCGGTACGAGAGCGGCGTGCATCGTGTCCAGAGGGTCCCGAGCACGGAGGCGAGCGGGCGCATTCACACGTCCACGGCAACCGTGGCGGTGATGCCCGAAGTCGAAGACGTCGAGGTGCATCTCGATCCGAGGGATCTTCGTATCGACACGTTTTGTTCCTCGGGCGCGGGCGGGCAGAGCGTCAATACCACCTACTCGGCCGTGCGGATTACCCATATTCCCACCGGCCTGGTGGTCACGTGTCAGGATGAACGGTCGCAACTCAAGAATCGGGAAAAAGCCCTGCGGACCCTACGAACCCGAATCGGCGACGCTGAACGTGCAAAACAGGAAGCCTCGATTGCCGAGCATCGTCGTGCCCAAGTCGGGACAGGGGAGCGAAGTGAAAAGATCCGCACCTACAATTTCCCGCAGAATCGTGTCACGGATCACCGGATAGGGCTGAGTTTGCATAAGTTGGACGCGATCCTTGACGGGGACCTGGAGGAATTGGTGAAAGCGTTGGATGATGCTCGTGAGCCGGAGAGCAACGGGGCTGAAATCGCGTCCAACACGTGATCATGAAGACTGAGACGACGGCGCTGAACAGTTCCTCTCGACCCCCGACCACGTTCCTGTCCGCCTATCAACGGGGCGTGGCAATCCTGCGGGCCGCGGAGGTAGCCAATTCAAAAAATGAAGCGTTCTGGCTGTTGGAAGCCGGCTTGGGGGTTTCGCGTCTCAGGGTGTATTCCGACCCACACGGCAGGATCGGGCCGGAAGGTTGGGCACGGACCGAGTCGCTGTTTCGCCGCCGGGCGTTACATGAACCTCTGCAATATATTATCGGCACACAGGCTTTTCGAGGCCGTGACTTTCTCGTGAACCCGAACGTGCTGATCCCAAGGCCTGAAACCGAGTTGATCATCGAGGAAGTCCTGGCCTCACGCTTCTCGGACGAGCGCTGTCACATGGTGGATATGGGAACGGGGTCGGGATGCCTGGCGGTCTCCCTGGCTTTGGGCTGTCCGGCAGCAACCGTCTTTGCTACGGATTGCAGCGCCCCGGCTCTTCGCGTGGCCAGGGACAACGCGCAGCGTCACGGCGTGACCGGGAGGATACGGTTTTTCCGGGGCGAGTGCCTTGAACCGCTGTCCGGTGGTGCGTTCGCAGGAACGATTTCGGTCATTGTCTCGAATCCGCCCTATATTCCGGCGGATCAATGCGACCGGCTTCCGCGGGAAGTCCGGGCGTTTGAGCCGCTTCCTGCCCTCGATGGCGGCCCGAAAGGTTTGAAGTTTTACGATCGTCTCCTTGTGGAGAGTCCGTCACTCTTGCACCCGGGCGGGATTCTGGTCATGGAAATGGGATTGAACCAGTCCGGGGAAATCCGTCAAAAGGTAAACGACAAGCAAGAATTCGTCGTCAAAACGATCCGGCGCGATCAGGCGGGTATCGATCGCGTAATTTGTCTGGAGCGAACGTCGTAAACATGGACAGTTTGGTCGTGACGGGAGGGCAACGCCTCGAGGGGCGCGTCAGCGCGGGCGGTGCCAAAAATGCGGCGCTCCCCATTTTGGCAGCGACCCTGTTAGGGGGAGGAGAGTGCACGATTTCCAACCTGCCGCTGGTGAGAGACGTCGCCACCATGATGACGCTGCTCAGCTTACTCGGCGTTTCCATCAAGCGGGAAGAGTGGCGGGTGGTTGTCGACGCGACCCGTGTCCACTCTCTTGAGGCTCCTTATGATCTGGTCAAAACCATGAGGGCCTCCATATTGGTGCTGGGTCCGTTATTGGCTCGGTTCGGGGAAGCCGTTGTTTCGCTCCCGGGGGGATGCGCCATCGGCCCCAGGCCGGTCGACCTGCATTTGGATGGACTGCGAAAGCTGGGGGCCACGGTCTCCGTGGATTACGGCTATATCCGGGCACGTGCTGCGAAGTTGGAAGGCCAGCGCATCGATTTCGAGATTCCCACCGTCACCGGAACCGAAAACTTGTTGATGGCCGCCTGCCTCGCAAAAGGTACGACGGTAATCAATAATGCCGCGATGGAGCCGGAGATTATCGACCTGGCTGATTTCCTGATCAAACGCGGGGCCAAAATTTCAGGGGCTGGAACCGGGCGTCTCGTCATCGAAGGGGTCCCGGCGCTGCATGGCGCAGAGCACGAGGTGATTCCCGACCGGATTGAGGCCGGCACGTATTTGGTCGCCGGTGCGATGACGGGAGGGCGGGTCGAAGTGGATCGGTGCGTCCCCGAACACCTGGACGTCGTGATTTCCAAACTCAGACAATGCGGCGCGGTCCTGTCGGAAGGGGCACGGTCGATCACCGTCGAGGCCGGAACCCGGTTACGGGCCCAGGACCTGCAAACGTTTCCCTACCCGGGCTTTCCCACGGACCTGCAAGCGCAAATGATGGCCTTGCTGTGTCTGACGGAAGGAATCAGCGTGATTACCGAATCGGTGTTTGCCGGGAGGTTTCTGCACGTTCCGGAATTGCGACGAATGGGTGCGGCGATTACGGTTGATGGACACCGTGCCGTTGTGAAAGGATTAGGCCGGTTGGCGGGCGCGCCGGTCATGGCATCGGATCTGCGTGCGAGTGCCGCGCTTCTGTTGGCCGGGTTGGCTGCCGAGGGGGAAACGCGGATTTCCAGGATTTATCACTTGGAACGGGGATACGAGCAAATCGATCAGAAACTGCAAGGCTTGGGCGCATCGGTTCGTCGAGAGGGCTCCGGTCATGACTGACATGGTGACCGTCGCCCTGTCGAAGGGGAAACTCCTGGATCCGACGCTGGCCCTGTTTCAGAAAGCGGGCTATCTTGGGCCGGAATTGTCGTCCGACGAACGTAAACTGGCTTTTGATGTGCCGCAGTCCGGGCTGTCGTTTTTGGTTATCCGCCCCACGGACGTGCCTACGTACGTGGAGTATGGAGCGGCAGACGTGGGTGTGGCGGGGAAGGATTTGTTATTGGAGCAACAACTGGACGTCTATGAACCATTGGATCTGCGGATCGGGTGGTGCCGGATCTCCGTAGCGGCCCTGGCGGGTCTTGATAATCGCACGCGCTTATCGTCAAAACTTCGGGTCGCCACGAAGTATCCCAACATCACGGAATGGCATTTTAACCGGCAGGGGACTCCGGTCGAGATCATCAAATTGTATGGATCGATCGAGTTGGCGCCGGTGGTGGGCTTGGCGGATCGTATTGTGGATCTGGTATCGAGCGGGCAGACGCTGAAAGCCAACAACCTGCAGGAAATGGAAACGATTGCTGAATCAACGGCACGCTTGATCGTGAATCGTGCCAGCTTGAAGATGAAGCATCAGGCAATTACCACCATGATTAACAGTCTGCGCAAGAGTCGTCCCAAGACGGCCTGCGCCTGACGGCGTTATGAACGTTATTTCTTCAAAAGATAAAGCCTATCCCGAAGAGTTGGCTGACGTCTGCAATCGCGCCGCTCGCCAGCATGCCAAGATCGAGAGTCGCGTGAAACGTATTCTGAAAAACGTCGAACGAAACGGCGATGCCGCGGTCGCACGATACGTCAAAAAGTTTGATGGTCTGACGTTGTCGCCGAAAAAGTTTCGGGTATCCTCGAAAGAAATTCGGCAGGCGTATGCCGGCGTTCAACGAGCGGATCTGCAAGCCTTACAATTTGCCGCGAAGCGTATTCGCGCGTTTCATCGCAAACAACGGGTATCGACGTGGTTGAGTGAGGAGAAGGGCGTGAAGCTCGGACATCTCATCACTCCGTTAGACGTCGTGGGGTTGTACGTGCCCGGTGGGAAAGCGTTGTATCCCTCCACGGTCTTGATGAACGCAATCCCCGCCAAAGTCGCAGGGGTGCAGCGGGTCATCATGTGTAGTCCCACCGCGTCGGGCTCCATCGATCCCTATTTATTGGTCGCGGCGGATCTCGCCGGCGTTGATGAAGTCTATCGGGTCGGAGGCGTGCAGGCGATCGGGGCGTTGGCTTACGGCACCAAGCAGATTCCCCGGGCGGATAAAATCGTGGGCCCGGGTAACATGTACGTGGCTGCGGCCAAACGAGCGGTGTACGGGACTGTCGATATTGATATGATTGCCGGACCCAGTGAACTGCTGGTGATTGCGGATGAATCCGCCGATCCCGCCCATTGTGCAGCCGACCTGTTGTGTGAAGCCGAACACGATGAAGAAGCACGCGTCTATCTGGTGACGCCCTCGGCGTCCTTCGCCAAGAAAGTTGCGCGTGAAATTCGCATTCAATTGCCCAAATTGACGCGGCGACATATTGCGGCGTATTCCGTCGGCCGGTATGCTAGAATTTTCGTCGTCTCGAATCTGGACGAAGCCTTTGACGTGGCCAATGCCGTTGCTCCTGAACATTTGGAGGTTCTGTTGTCCAGACCCTTCGACCACGTGAAAAAAATTCGGCATGCCGGTGCGGTGTTCATGGGGGAATACACCCCACCAGCCGTGGCGGATTACGTGGCCGGTCCTAATCACGTGCTGCCGACCGGGGGCTCCGCACGGTTTTTTTCAGCCTTGTCGCTCGATGATTACATTAAACGAACGAACGTCGTGGCGTATAACAAGGCACAACTGAAAGTCGTTACCCCCTACGTCACGCGGTTGGCCGCAATGGAGGGGTTGCAAGCCCATGCACGTTCCATAGAAAGCCGGGGGGCATGAATCTTTCAGAAAAACCGAGGTGGGCGGCGGTAGATCGGTCCACCTCAGAGACCGCCATTCGTGTGGAATTGGGACTGGATGGAACCGGGCAACGCCGGATTGCCACGCCCGTTCCGTTTGTCGATCACATGTTGGATGCCTTCGCGCGACACGGGTTGTTTGATCTCGTGCTTGAAGCCAAGGGCGATACCCATATTGACGATCACCATACGGTTGAGGACATCGGTATGGTGTTGGGGAGCGCCTTCAGGGAAGCACTGGGAGACAGAGCCGGGATCCGTCGGTTTGGGTGGGCCACTGTCCCGCTTGATGAAACGTTGGCGGAAGTCGTGGTCGATCTGAGCGGACGGCCGTTTCTGGTCTATAACGTGACGCTGTCCCATCGGGAAGTGAAGGGGTTTGACCTCGGTTTGTTTGAAGACTTTTTCCAGGCCCTGGCGAATCAAGGCGGGTTGAATCTTCACGTCAACGTCCGGTACGGCCGGAATCCTCATCATATGATTGAAGCCGTATTCAAGGCATTTGCGAAAGCCATGGATCAGGCGACTCGCCAGGACGACCGGGTGGTCGGGATCCCTTCCACGAAAGGGATCCTCGCCTAGCGATTCGCACGGGAGACGAATTCGAAGCGGGGGGGATGAAGCAAGCCATGATCGCCATTCTCAATTATGAGATGGGGAACTTGCGAAGCGTCCAAAAGGGATTTGAAACCGTCGGGCATCACGCGGTTGTCACGAGAGATCCTGCGGTCATTGATCGAGCGACCCACGTGGTGCTTCCCGGAGTAGGGGCCTTTGGCGATTGCGTGAACAATCTCCAACGGTTTGGTTTGATCGAGCCGTTGCGCCGGACGATTGCTCAAGACAAGCCGTTTTTAGGTATTTGCCTGGGGTTGCAGGTTCTCTTTTCGGAAAGCGAGGAGTTTGGCGTGCACCGGGGGCTGAATATTTTTAAAGGAAAAGTCAAACGATTTCCTGCGGGATCGGGCCAGGCCTTGCCGTTGAAGATTCCGCATATGGGGTGGAACACGATCCAGGTCAAACAGCAGATGCCGTTATTGGAAGGAATCGATTCGGAGGCCCACGTCTATTTTGTCCATTCGTATTACGTGGAACCTGAAGAGGAGGAAGTGGTCTGTACCGAAACACGGTATGGCGTGCCTTTTGTGTCAAGTGTGACCAAAGGGAAGGTTTTTGCCTGTCAATTTCATCCGGAAAAAAGTCAACGGGTCGGGCTTCAACTGCTCAAGAATTTCGGGTCATGGAATTGAGTATTTTCCTCACCACCGGCGGGCGGTGGCGACGAGCGCGTTGGCTGTCCGCGACACTTCTTCTGCTTTTGAGCTGTGGAGCGTGTGCCCCGGAAACGGTCACCATCAAATCGCATCCTCATTTTGCTCCTCGAACCATCAGCAAGGTGGCGATTGCGCCGTTTCGCGTCGTCAAGAGTGAGCGGGGAATCTCGCTCGCGTTCAGAACGTCGCCTCCGGCGGACCTTGATCATCCCCAAATCCCTCAATCGTTGGGGAGCGTCAGCGGTTCATCGGTTGTCGGCCGGTCTCGCCCGGTACAGGTTTCCGTGCCGGACTCCGTTCCCGACATGATCCGGCATATGGTGTATTCCCAGTTACGGCTCAAGCCCCATGTTCGCGTCGTCGCGCCTGAAACCGTTGGACGGATCCTCGACAGTCAGGAGGGCTCTGCCGTTGCCCGTGATCGTCAGGAGACTGCTCGGCTCTTGGGACAACGGCTGGACGTGGATGCAGTCCTTGAGGGCGTGATTCGAGTCTATCGTGAACGGGAAGGCACGAAGTTCGCCGCTCATCCCGCTGCCGTTGGGTTCGAAATCCGACTGGTCGGGACCCGGAACGGCGAGGTGTTGTGGGTGGGCGATTATTTCGAAGAGCAGAAGCCGCTGACTCACGATTTCAAGGGATTCCTTGAACGAGGGGGAACGTTTGTCACGGCCGAAGAGTTGGCGCGGGCAGGGGTCGTACGCGTGCTGCAAAGCTTACCTTTGGGTGCGGATTAGAGCCGTTTCCGTTTCTCCTCACTCAGATACCTCATTCAAGGCTCACACTCAACGACAAGAAGTCGAGCCGTTATGATGGTCATCCCGGCAATTGATTTAAAAGACGGGCGGTGCGTACGCCTCAGACAAGGCGACATGGCGCAGGAGACGACCTATTCTCACGATCCGACGGCCATAGCCCGGCAATGGGAAGCCTTGGGTGCCCAACGGTTGCACGTCGTCGATCTCAATGGTGCGATGAACGGGAAACCGCACAATATGCGGCACGTGCGTGCGATTGCCGACGCCGTTTCCATCCCGATTCACGTGGGTGGAGGGATACGATCGTTGGCCGTCATAAAGGACTATTTTTCCCACGGCGTCAGCCGGGTGGTGTTGGGAACGGCCGCGCTGGAAAATACGGCGTTTCTCGCCGAGGCCTGCGAATGTTTTCCCGATAAGATTTTCGTCGGGGTCGACGTCAAGCAGGGAAAAGTCGCCTTGCATGGCTGGACGGATCTTTCCGAGTCAACGGCGGAGCACGTGTTGGCTTCCTTGAAGGAGTATCCGCTGGCCGGGGTCATCTTTACGGAAATCAGTCGTGACGGGATGTTGGAGGGGCCGAACGTGGCGGCTCTTCGTGACGCGGTACAGGCTTCTCCGGTTCCTCTGATCGCGTCGGGGGGAATCACGCGGGTGGAGGATATCCGTGCGATTAAACGGTTGGGACAAAAGGTCATAGGCGTCATTGTCGGCAAGGCCTTATACGAAGGCACGTTGGATCTTCCCGCGGCGTTGGCCGAGGCTCGTGCGTGATACAGGGATGTTGACCAAACGCATCATTCCCTGTTTGGACGTGAAGGATGGCCGGGTGGTCAAGGGCGTCAGCTTTGTGAATCTTCGTGACGCCGGTGACCCTGTCGAGGTCGCAAAGATCTATGATGAAGCCGGTGCGGATGAACTGTGTTTTTTGGATATCACCGCTTCTCATGAAAATCGGGAAACTCTTTTGGATATCGTGTCCCGGACCGCGGAGCAGGTGTTTATGCCGCTCACGGTCGGCGGCGGGATCCGGACTCTCGAGAATATTCGGCAACTGTTGAATGCGGGCGCGGATAAAGTCAGCATCAATACGGCCGCCGTCGAAAACCCGGAGTTCGTGACGGCCGCCGCCCATCGATTCGGGTCCCAATGTATTGTGGCGGCGATCGATGCGAAACAGGTCAAGGAAACAGGCCTCGCGCAATGGGAAATTTTTACCCATGGCGGTCGCAACTCCACGGGGTTGGATGCCATAGCATGGGCACGACACATGGAGCAGAAAGGGGCCGGTGAAATCCTGTTGACCTCGATGGATCAGGACGGCACCAAAGACGGATATGACCTGCCGTTGACCAGGGCCGTTTCGGAAGCCGTCTCCATTCCGGTCATTGCGTCCGGTGGGGCTGGAACCGTGGCACATCTTTATGAGGCCCTGGGAGAGGGGAAGGCCGATGCCGTGCTCGCGGCCTCGATTTTTCATTATCAAACCTACAGCATCAGTGACGCGAAGACCTATCTCAAGGAACACGGGCTTCCCGTGCGTATCGTGAATGGCCATGGAATCTGACCGGAGCACGACTCCCAACGATCTCAGGGTTCAGTTCGATGAACGAGGACTGGTGCCTGCCATTGTCCAGGATTGGCGTGACGGCGCAATCCTGATGTTGGGATATATGAACCGGGAGTCACTCGATCTGACGTTGCAAACCGGTTACGTGCATTTCTGGAGCCGTTCGAGACGGCAGCTCTGGAAAAAGGGCGAGACCTCCGGTCATTATCTGCTTTGTAAACGCGTGTTTCTTGATTGTGACGGGGACGTCTTGTTGGTCAAAGCCGAACCCACGGGGCCGACGTGTCATACGGGCGCCCGTACGTGTTTTTTCGCGGAAGTGACGTCCCAGGGTGTGACGGCGACTCAGGTTGGTGAAGAGGCGAACGGAGGCATTTTCGATAGACTGTATGAAACGGTCCTGCAACGGAAATCTCACCCACAAGAGGATTCGTATGTTTCCTCCTTGATGAAAGACGGACCCGACCGCATTCTGAAAAAAGTCGTGGAGGAAGCCGGGGAAGTCGTGTTGGCCGTGAAGAAGGAGCACCGGGAAGAAGTCATCCACGAGGTGGCGGATTTGCTCTTTCATGCCATCGTGGCCTTGGGACAATGCGAAATTTCCATGACGGCGATTCAGCAGGAACTTGGCAAACGCTTCGGTCAATCGGGTATCAGGCGTGCGGGACCGAGCAGTCCCGTTAAGTAACAGCGGACCGCTTTCCTTCATGTTGACTTGTCGGCATATTCTTGGTATAGTGCAAAAAATATTATTTTCCAATAAGTTGTGACCGCTTAGCTCTTCCGAAAAAGAGGGTACCGACAAAGGCTTCGGAGAAGAGCCTTGACAACGGCACGAGCTGGAATCCCTCCTGCTACCCTTCAACAAATCCGTGACTCCGTTGACATTGTGGACGTGGTGTCCCGCTATGTCACGTTGTCGAAAACGGGGCAAAACCTTCGAGGGCTTTGCCCGTTCCATCAGGAAAAAACCCCCTCTTTTACCGTTACCCCCACACGACAAATGTTCTACTGCTTTGGGTGTGGAGTGGGGGGGGATATCTTCACTTTCCTGATGCGGAAGGAAGGGTTGGAATTCCTGGAAACGGTGAGAGACCTTGCCGAACGGGCGGGAATCCCTCTTCCCCGGAACGCGTCACAGGGCTTTTCGCAATCCCAACCGGGTCAGCGAAAAAGGTTGGAAGGCCTCCATGCATTGGCCAGTACGTGGTTTCAGCAGAATCTGTATGACCCCAAAGGCCGGGCGGCCTTGGCGTATCTTGCCGGTCGGGGTCTTGAATTAAAGACCCTGAAAGAGTTCGGAATGGGGTATGCGCCGTCTTCATGGGACGGGCTCACCAACTATTTGACCAGACAAGGGGCGACCCCTTCCGATCTGGAAGCTTCGGGGCTGGTGGCGGTAAAAGATGCTCAGAGCACCTCGAAGTCTGCGAGATGTTATGACCGGTTTCGCGGCCGGGTCATGCTTCCGATCCATGACCTTCGCGCAAACGTCATTGCATTCGGCGGTCGTGTGTTCGAAGAGGGAACCCCCAAGTATCTCAATTCTCCGGATACTGCGCTCTTTCAGAAAGGTCGTGTGTTGTATGCATTGCACAAGGCACGTGAGACGAACCAACATCTTGACTCTCTGATGCTCGTCGAAGGGTACTTCGACGTGTTGGCGATGCATCAGGCGGGTATTCGTCAGGTTGCCGCGCCCTTGGGAACCGCACTCACGCCCGAGCATGCCGTCTTACTCCGTCGATTTGTCAACACCGCTGTGCTGATCTTTGACGGCGATGCGGCGGGGACCGGTGCGGTCTTACGCGCGCTGGACGTGTTTCGTGATAGTGGGGTCACCGTCAAAGTCGTTGTCATGCCTCCGGGCCATGATCCTGATTCATACGTTCGGGCTCATGGGGCGGAGCGTTTTCTGGCGTTGCAGGAGCATGCCCTGACGTTGTTGGAGTTCGCCGTGGCCCAACGTCTGGAAGGGGCCGCCCACGCGTCGATTGAAGAGCGAACCCGGCGGGTCGACGACATACTCGGCATCCTGGCCAAAGTCTCAAACCCTATTGAAAAGAATGAACAGGTCCAACGCGTTGCCGAGCGGGTGGGTATCAGGCCACAGCTTCTTCTCGATCGATATCATGCCGTGCGCGACCGTCAGCAAGGCGATCCCCCGCGTCGGGGGAAATCGCCAACCTCCGGCAATCGACGCAACGAAAAAAAGGAATTTCGAGAAGAACACGAAATCGTCTCGTTTATGGTGCAGGGCAGCTTGCATCCGGAACATCTCAAGGGTCTGCGGCCTGAGGATTTTCGCTCGCCCCTCTATCGCCGGCTTGTGGAGATAGGCTTGCGACACTTGGATACGGAAGGCGGTCTTGATTTGTCGGGATTTTCCGCGGAAACCGGTTCGGATGAGACGTGTCGTGATTTGGTTGCTGAGTTGGCGGTGCCCGAGCCCCATTTTGAGGATCGGGATGAGTATATTCGGGGTTGTTTGAGAGCGTTGGAACAAAGAAACTTGAGAACCCGTCTTGATGAACTGATTGCTCGGCTTCGCATCGCTGAACGAGAGCAACGAACGGATGAAATGGATTATCTGAATTCCCAAATCGAAGCGTTGCGTGGAAGAAAAGCCGGGTTAGCCTCCACCACTTCATGATAAGGGCCCTTTATGGCAAAGACTATCGCCTCCAAGTTACGGAAGGAAAAGTTGGTGGTTGAAAAAAAGAGTGAACGGGGGAAGAAGTTACGTTCCGCATCTGCAAAGATTCATCCCCCTGTAGGGGACGGCTCCCGTGCCGTCCCGAATACCTCTGTTCCCAAACGCGGGGCGGCTCAATCTCGCCTCGAACCGCCAATTGAGCCGGTTCCCATTTCCGAGAAAACCGGGGAACAGGAAGATTTGCTTGAAAAGAATGCCCCGGAAATCGATCTCACTCCTGGCGATTTGAGTCGAACGGATGATCCCGTTCGTCTGTATTTACGAGAGATGGGGAGCGTATCGTTGCTCAGCCGCGAAGGGGAGATTGAGTTGGCGAAGAA
>JAAXIB010000053.1 GCA_012270585.1 Nitrospirales bacterium | reverse complement strand
ACCCCGACGGGGATCCAGAGTTTTTTGTCTTTCCACTCGAAGGAAAAAGCAAAGACACTGGATTCTTGTAGATTGCCTGGATCCCCGATCAAGTCGGGGACAAGTGTCGAGGATGACAAAAAAGGACATTGCTGCGGAAAGGGAAATTCAAACTGAGACACTACTGGATTGCCTGATCCCGCGAGAGAAAGCTGGTGGGAGATTGGTACACAGGCGCGATAATTCAAGGCGCCCGAAGCTCAACCGCGGTTTCATATAATCGCGTTCGCTGGGTCACCGTCCCGTTCCTGACCGACGAGTTCACGATGCTGTTGCCCGTGCGCTTCTTGCGCACTTCATGCAGCGCGACGATCTCAAATCCCTCTTGTTCCGCAATCTCGGCAAACAGCTTGTCCGTCTGAAACTCTATGCCTTGCAGAATGTTGTTGCCGATGACAACGACGACCTTCCCTCCAGGCCGCATACGGGTTCGTGTGAGAGTGCAAAAGCTCTGACAATCATTAAAGTAGGTCGCGGCGTAGTTCGCCCACCCGCGACCGCCATAGGCACCTCTTTCCGCGTGGCGTGACCTGAGGTCTTCGAGTTGTTCTGCTAAAAGAGGCAGGTGTGGCCGTAAGGCAACCTCCGGTCCGGACCGAACCGTCTGCCAAAATTGACCGAAGCTCTTGTGTTCAATGGTCTTCAGATCTGATGATGTCTGCACCATCCCGAGCCAGAACAAATGCGGCCTCGTGTTGCGAACATAATGATAGTTGTTGAGATATGGAGGCGAGGTGATGAGCACGTCGATACTGTTCGGTCTAACCCGCCGGGCATGGTCCAAATATGACAGGGGATACACCGTTGCTTCCGGCGCGCGTTTGGATTTGCTCATCCACCTTTGGAACGTGACGATATCCTCGTGCATTTCGCGCAACTTGCGCTTCACAATGCTGAACACATCGGCATGGTCGATGTTGGGCTTTCCCGCACCAGCCCGCGTTCCAAGACTCGGTTCATATGAGTAGTTCGAGAAACTTACCATGACGGCTCCGAAAGCCACCTGAAACAAGTCCGTGACCCAACCCGTCGTTTCTTGCGCAATAAAATCCTGACACATCAGAACTTGCCGCTCCACCTCCGGACTGAAAAACGGGACACGGCTTGAAAAACCCTTGGGAGGAAGAGACGCAGCCCTTTCGGCAAGCGACAGTTTTTCCTCACCGTATTCTTCGAAGCGGTCGAGCGTTGCTGCCAGTATGTCTGTATCATAGTGAGCAGCTTGGGCTTTTGCCTTACATGCCAACGCCGCGTACGGATTGATCTCAAATCCGGTCGCATCGCATTCATACTTGAGGGCTTCGATCAACGTCGTGCCGACGCCGGCAAACGGATCCAAAACCCGCAACCGCCGCCGCTCACGTCTCACGCCTGCAAGCACCCCGGCGACAAACGATCCAGAAAATCCAGCGATCCAGGGGGTCCAACGATGCAGGGTCTGGTCGTGATTTTCGGAAAAAGCCGTATCGCGAAAGTCCGAGATCGGCAGTTGGTATTGCACCACCGCTTCGGCAACGGCCGGTTGCTCGTGGACGACAGCTTCCATCCGTCTATTGTCATCACGAACGCCTTTTCCAACCAGCCAAGCCTCAAGTGCGCTACGCAAAAAGCGCCACTCCCTCCCTACCTTCTGTGATGGAATCCGTCGGGTCCGAGCCATCTCCCCAAGCGTCTTTTCACTGACCCGAATAAACGCCGCAGCCTCGGCGCGAGTAAGAATCTCAGAAGTTCCTGTATCTTCCTGTATCATCTCTTAAATTCCTTTTAATTTCCAGAAATACAACTGTAGCGTAGGAGCGATGATTGTCAAGTGGATAGGTCGAATTAGGTACTGTTGACAGCGGATAGTCACGCACATACTCGTGGGGACTGATACAGGCACAGAGCCTCGGGCATCTGACGTGAGAGCCCAGGCAAAGGCGGTCAGGAGGATTCAGCGTGTTGGTGAGACCGACGTGTCACGGGGATGCGGTATTCCACAATTTTCTTTCGCAGGGTATTTCGATTCATGCCCAGAAGCTGCGCGGCTTGAACCTGATTCCCATTCGTTTCACGAAGCGCATGTTGGATCAATGGCCGTTCCACAGCCTGGATGAGGGTCACGTACAACCCCCTGGCCGAACTCGCCTTCATGGCCCGAACAAACTCACCGAACTTCAACTCCACGAAATCTTCGAGCGTCAACTCCGGGAATTCCTGTAATCCGCGCTTGGCCGCTCTCCCATCGCCCTTGCCGAGGAGCCATTTCATGGTATCCACGGCCGCCGGAACGGAAGGTGGTCCGGCGATGATCAACGTTTGTGACACATCGATGATGTGCGGCAACTCCGTGAGGCTTTCCTTCGAGGTCTTTTCAGAAAGCACCAATCCGTCGATCGGGGCTTTTTGTGCCTCTTGTTTGACCTGCTGAAGATTCTCCACCACCACCACCACCACGCGAACGCCTGCCTTATCCTCCAGGCGCTTGAAAGACCCCGCCGCCGGGTCGCCCACCACGACGATATGCTTCACGTACGACACGGTCCTTGTTCCTCGCAGAAGAAGTACGCCGGATCCTCTTTCATGCGAACCCCATCAGTGGACACAGGAGCCGGAGGGTCAGCCACACGAGGGCGGCCCCGATGATATTCAAGAATACCCCGGCTCTCAGCATATTCGGCAGCGGGACGAACCCGGTGCCGTAGACAATCGCATTCGGCGGCGTCGAGACCGGCATCATAAACGCCAGGCTCGCTCCTAAACAAATCCCCAGGGTTGGGGGAACAGGGGAGATCCCGGCCGCGGTGGCAATGGAGATCACCACGGGAACAAGCATGCTGGTCGAGGCGGTATTCGAGGCAATCTCCGTGATCACCAACGCCGTGCCAATGGAGACGGCCGTCAAGGTCCACAACGTATTGCTCCCAAAGAGCGCCACCAGACCCTCTCCGATGATTTCGGCCAGATGGGTTTGTACCATCAGATGTCCAAACGTCAAGCCGCCGCCGAATAACAGGATCGTGCCCCAATTAATGTTCGCGGCCTGAGTCCACTTCAACGTAAATTCGCCGGCCTTGAAATCGACGGGCAATACAAAAAGCAGCCCCGCGGCGAAAATCGGAACCATTTCCTTGGGAAGCCGGGCATTGATGAACGTCACCAGCTCGGAATTCCGTCCCAACACGATCCCCAGCACCCCCGGTCCGATCCAACACCCGATCGCCAGGACCAACGCGAGACAGGTATTCCTTTGGCCGCGTGTCCAGCCTTCCTGCTGCCGGTGAAGATTCTGAAGATGATCGCCCAGAGCCGGAAACGTTTTGGGCGGCGGGTGAAGCCAAAAGAGAACCGCGGCAATGCCCAACCCAAGCGCACCTGCGAGCGGAAGCCCGATGGCCATCCAATCGAAAAACGAAATGGAAATGCCCGCTTGTTGGGAAAGCAAGCCCACGCCGATGATATTAGGCGGCGTGCCGATCATCGTCGCAATCCCCCCGGCCGCTGAGCCATAGGCCAATAAAAGAAGGACCCCGGGCTCATGGGATCCGGCCTCCTCCCGGGATCCACGAATCGTCGAGAGAATCCCAAGCGCAATCGGCACCATAATCGCCACCGCCGCCGTGTTACTGATCCACATGGACAGGACCGCGGTGCCGACGCCCATGGCCCCGAATATCCCAACCGGCCTGGCCGTGATCCACGTTCGCGACAACAGCCAGACGGCAAACCGTCGGTCCAGCCCGTGCACCACAAAGGCTTCGGCCAAAAAGAAGCTGCCGATAAAGAGAAAGATGATCGGATGGGCAAACGTTGCGAGCACTTCCTTTGCCGACCCCAACCCCATGGCAATACACAACGCCGCCCCGACCAGTGAGGTCACGGCCAGAGGAAGCGCTTCAGTGGCCCAACTCACCACGACCCACACCAAAATGGCCGAGAGGACATGCGCCGAAGGAGGCAGGCTGAAAAACGGGTTGAGATACACCAGGAGCGCCAGCCCGGGCGCCGCATACAGGCCGACTCGTTGCCTCATTCCCCAAGCATGCCGGTTTGCGTTCTTCATGCTGCTACGCTCCTGTCATCGATATGAAAATAATCAACGCCCTTCCCGAATCCGTCATTCCCGATTCCCCCTCTCTCCATCGTGGGAGAGGGCTGGGGTGAGGGGGAAAAAGCCAGAAAACTCTGGATCCATCCCCGCAGGTAGTAAGCGGGGATCCAAGCCTTATTATCGAGGATGACAGATTGGTGCAATGTCCCCATTTTCATCACTTGGGGGTGCAGGCGGTCAGCCTGCATGAAGGATTCCTGTATGTGTTCATTCATTGGTTGACAATGCCCGCCCCTGAACACCCTCTCCCTGAGGGAGAGGGCCGGGGTGAGGGGGGAGAGATGTAGAAACTGATATGGTGTGGTCAGCCTCTCGTGAGAGACAAGCCTTGACGGACGACAGCAACGGAACGGCACTGTACCACAGCGAATTGAGGAAAAACCAACCCTGGCATGACAGCATCTCCCTGTCTGAGCAGAGGGGAAATTTGCTAACCAAGCGTCGCGCCCCTCTCAATCCGGCACTGGAGGGGTCACACCGACAATGGGCAAACAGGAGCTGGAACAGGTCGGAGGACGCCAGGCTCATTCGCCTTCCGGGCTAACGCAGACGGTCGTTGTAGCAGGCCAAACGGCGACGGATTTCGGGCTTTGGAAGACGGCAGCGTGGATGCTCCGCAATAGCGGTCAAACCGTCGTACAGTTCTCGGATGCTCACCACGGCAGCATCGTGCATTTTGTCGAGAAGCCAGAGCACGCCGTGGTACTCGACCATCTCATCGCTCGCAAGTTGACTGAGCGCACTGTCACCGCTCAACAGGATCCAAGAACGGATTTGCGCGAGGGCGAGGGCGAAGCAATCGGGAAGCGAAAGGGCGGGCATTCGCTTCCGGTAGGCCAAGGCTAGGCTTACACCGTCGCCATCCAATTGCTCGACGACGAGGCCTAATCGTATCAAGTCCTCTCCACCCCAGTTCTTCAATTCGCGCTCGTAGAGCAGGTCAGGGACGACGAATCGGAACGCCAAGCAGAAGCTGGCTTCCAGCAGGGATCCACGTCTGAGATCAATCAGAACAGAGGTGTCGGAGACCAGTACCTGCTGCATGCGACTCAGGTCCCAGCCCCCTTGTGTTCATCAGCCGGCGGTTCTTCCATCCGCCGATTTAGCTCCTGCACCGAAATGCCGAGCAATTCCGCCGCCTTGGCTTCGGAAATGGCTCTCTCAGCAAGAGCACGGAACGTGAGACGCTCGAAACGCTTCGGCTCCTCGCCTTTTCTGGCGTATGGCTCTTCGTATGGTGGACTGCGCCACCCGAACCGATTGAAGTCATTGAACAGCCGCCGGAACGTGGCCGCACTGAAAATGCCAAGATCTTTGCAGCGATACGTGATCGCCTGAACACTCGAGCCAAAGAGTTGCTTCAACGCGAAAAGCTCTTCCCAACCGATCGCCCTGCGGTGTTTACCGATCTCTGCCCACAGAGCCTCGGCAGGCATCAGGAAGGCGCCGGCGAAGCGATGTGTGGCCTTCTCCTCGTCCACTTTGGCCGCCACGTCCATAACCAAGTGTCCAAGCTCATGGGCCAGTGTAAAGCGTTGACGCTCTCCCCATTCCTTGCGGTTCACCACAATGACGGGCACTGTGGCTTTTCCTGCCCGATGGACGCGAGCCGTCAGGCCATCGATATTCGTCAGATCGACGGCAAGAACTTTGATCCCCTGCTCCTCCAGCAACTCGACGAGGTTTGGGATCGGGTCGTTGCCAAGGCCCCAATGATCCCGAAGGCTTCGGGCGGCGTGGTCGGCCTCCGAAACGGCATGCACGGGGTAGGGTGCCTCACGCGGACTGTGCCATTCGACACTCGGAAGCTGGAGCAATTCCTCGACCATGAGGTAACGCTCCAGAAAGTGCAGGACCTTGGCCTCAACTTGGGATTCCTCCCGTCTGCTCGTGATCGTCTTCTTCCTGAACTCCACTGCTTCGAGGACTATTTCCTGGTCGCCGACCAGATAGTCCACTGAGACATCAAGCGCATCGGCAAGCGCGATCAAGACATCGGAACCGGGCATCGATTCGTCGCGCTCGTACTTCCCGATTGCCTGAGCCGTGACACGGTTTCCAATTCTCTCTTCCAAATCTCTAAGAGAAAGACCTGATGCAGAGCGAGCCAGCTTAACCCTTTTTCCTATCATTGATTTTCCCTCTATATTGATAGTTTACAAAAATACATGATAAATTTTATTTTGTAAACTTAAAATTTAAATCGGGAGGACTCAAATGACGAAGATAAATCCATTGCGACCACCCCTCACTGACCCTGCAGATATCCTACTGGCCGACGTTGCAATCCGTGTTCAACTCAGCCGAACGGACTATGACAAAGCTGTGCAACGTTACCAGACAATCAACGATTGGATCGAGCGTGACGAGAGCCCATTGAAAGATCGCGTCGAGTTATTCTACCCGCAAGGGTCAATGGCGATTGGTACAACCATCACCTCGAAACTGAAAACCGATGAGTTCGATGTTGATGTGGTCGCTCAACTTGCTCTGCCGCTCAACGTATCACCACGGGAATCCCTCGACTTGCTGTATGAGGCGATTCGCGGAGAGCCTGGGTCCCGGTACTACTCGAAAACAAAGCGCAGAACACGCTGTGTCACCGTCGATTACGACGACAACATGCACCTTGACGTTACGCCAGCGTTGCGCATGAAGGGCACCCTGGAACGTCAAAGTTGGATATTCCACCACCGACCAGACACACCACAGGAGCCAAGCCGCCGACTTATCGCAAACCCTTATGGTTTCGCTGAATGGTTTAAGAACAACACGCCGCCAGACGATGCCTTTGCCGACATCTTTGAGAAGCGCGTCGAGGAATATGAACGACTGCACATATTGGCGGAGGCGGCCAGAGATTCCGTTCCTCCACAGGAGCCGCCGTTAAGGAAATCGAAAGCCGTCATCGTGCTGCAACTCCTGAAGCGGTGGCGCAACGTGCAGTATGACACACGATCGGGACGACGTCCACCATCGATTATGATCGCGAAACTTGTGGCCGATGCAGCCAACCATACAGACCGTTTATCCGAGGAGTTGCTTCTCCAAGCGAAGTATATGCTCTCCGTTTTCCAGCAAGCCCACAACCAAGGCCGACTCGTTCATATTGTCAATCCGGTATGTACAGAGGATGTACTGACCGACCGCTGGCCAGAACGCGACAGGATCAGGAGCTATTCATCAGAGATCTTGGAACCCTCGTGCAAAAGGTTGAGCGGCTGGTTGCGGGGTGCGATTTAGAAGAAATGCAGAAAATCATGGCGAGCCTGTTCGGCGAAGTGCCTGCAATGGAGGCAGTCCGAGCATTCAACGAACGGATTGGAAATGAGATTGTTAGCGGACGTAGCCAGTACGATCCTCAAAAGGGAAGCTTGTTTATTCCTGCATCGGCGGCGGTTATAGCGGCTCCATCTGTCCCTCGATCAACGCCCAGGCATACTTTCTACGGGGCGGAACAGAGGGAACGATGATCTTGTCGACATGGAAGCAAGTCGAACTGATGCGAAAGAACTGGCCGATGTTCAAGGTTCTCCAACGCACCCGCTGGCTCGTACTTTGGGAAGGGGTACTTCGTCCTCTGTGCCAGACCTACACGGTTCAGGTGTTGTTGCAGCGCGAGAAAAATTACAACAAATCCGATATCTCTCCCATTCCACAAGTAACCGTAATTGATCCTCTGCTCCGCCGAAGATCAGAAGATCCAGACGACCCTATTCCGCACCACTATCCGAATCAAGTCCATCCTGAGCTGCCTATTCTTTGCCTTTATGATCCAGATGCCCGAGAGTGGCATCCCGGCCTTGCGGTCGCCCGGACCATTGTTGCCTGGACAATAGATTGGCTTGCTTGTTACGAAGGCTGGCTCGCGACGGGTGAATGGACGGGCGGTGGACGGCATGGACCAGTCGAGTAGGCATTGTGATATATAGCAGTAGTGGAAACTATCCACCGAGACGATCATCCGGTGCACTCAATCGACGCCAAGTTCCACTTCCTTGGCCAAAAGATCGGGACTTTCGTATTCTTTCCATTGATGGCGGCGGTATCCGTGGAATCTACCCAGCCACATTCCTGGCAGGCTTGGAGGTACGCTATTTGGGAGGAGTCTCGGTGGCTCAATACTTCGACCTCATTGCCGGAACCTCGACCGGCGGAGTCATTGCCATTGGCCTTGCCGCAGGTTTGAAGGCAGCAGACCTGCGCGACCTCTATATTGATCGCGGGCGCGAAATCTTCCCACCCATCCGAAGAGGAGCTGCCGGGGAGGTGGAACGTCGATTGAGAAACGCTTGCCGATATTTCAAGTTTCGCTACGACCGAGAAGCGCTGATGCGGATTCTGCGTGACACTCTCAGCGACCGAAGATTCGGCGAGGCGCAGGTGCGACTGTGTATCCCCTCGTTCGAGGGTCGCTATGGTGAGGTCTACATCTTTAAAACCCCTCATCATCCAGATTTTCTGAAGGATGCCAGCGAGCGGATGACAAAGGTCGCTGCTGCTACAGCGGCGGCTACACGTTCGTTGACGGCGGAGTCTGGGCGAACAATCCGATCATGATAGCCCTCGTTGATGCGTTGTCTTGCTTTTCCGTGCCCCGCGAGCGCGTGCGAATTCTGAGCCTGGGGTGCGGAGATGATCCGTACGTCGTTGACCACCCGAAGATACTACGTGGTGGCATGTGGACATGGCGGGATAGTATTTATGCAGCCATGCGACTTCAGTCCCTCAACGCTTTAGGCCAAGCCGGGCTCCTGATCGGTGCGGATAAGATCATCAGAGCCAGCCCTCCAACACGCGAGGACAAAATTCAATTGGATGATTGGAAACAGGCAGTCTCTGAACTCCCCGGCATGGCGGAATCGGCACTTGATAAATTGGGAGAAAACGTGGCGAATGTGTTCCTTTCTGAACCCGCAAGCCGGTACGAACCAATTGTTAGAGAACTCTTGATTTAGATTCACTCACCGCAGGAGCGGTTGTTGTCGGCTCCAGCGCCTCGTGCAGAAGGGCGTGGAGCAGCCATCCCCACGTTTCATCACTCGCGACAAGACTCGCCTCCAATCGGTCACACAGCACCATCAGTTTATCAACCTTGGCGACGATGCGGTGCCGCACTTCCCCAAAGGGCAGTGATGGGAAACTGTTTGCCGGCAAATAGGCAAAAGGGGCAAGAAGGGAGCCCCCCTCATCCCGGCCTTCTCCCGCCAGGGGCGAAGGAGTTGTGGGTTGGGAGGGCGTGGCACAGGCAAGGGAGGGCCGGGCAAGATCCTGGCTAGGATTTTGGCAGGAGACGGGGTATCATAGACTGTCTAAGCCAAACGGACGGTCTGGTTGATTTTGGGTACGCACATCGTCACGGTACAAGAACTTCTTCTCCTTCTGACTCGGCAAAGAGAACAAGGCGCCCGTGTGGTGTTTACGAACGGCTGCTTCGACTTGCTTCACGTCGGGCATATCCGGTATCTCCAAGTGGCACGAGCGTTGGGGGACCTGTTGGTCGTGGGCGTCAACAGCGATGCCTCGGTCCGACTTCTGCAAAAGGGACCTGGCCGGCCCGTTATGCCGGATGAGCACCGGATGGAAGTCCTGAGCGCGCTGTCGTGCGTGGACTACGTCGTCAAGTTCGAGGAACCCGATCCGCTGCGCCTGATTGAAACGATACAACCCGACGTCCTGGTGAAAGGCGGAGATTGGCCAATCGATCAGATCGTCGGACGGTCAAGTGTGGAGGCCCGAGGGGGCACCGTTGTCAGCATTCCGCTTGTGCCTGAGATTTCCACGAGTCGGATTATTGAACGCATCCGGAAGCCGACCGGACATTGAAATGCGCTTGGCTTGAGCGCGTGAGAAGGGCTCTGGCTTAGCTGTCGGGTTACGCTACGCTAACCCGACCTACGGTCGGTCCCTCCTCACCCTGCCCTCTCCCACGGTGGGGAGAGGGTTCTAGGTTAGCGTGAGTGGTTAGAGAATGCACAACCCGTTCCAGGAATCCTGCGAGCAAATGCTGGGGCCCCTGTTTGAGGCTTTGACCACTCCCGGGGCTCAACCCCTGGTGCTTGGGCCACACGGTCCCGGCCTCGCGTTCATCCTCAGCCTGTTGAGGACGACGGAGCAGCGTGACGAGGCGCCAGCCTCTACTCGACTGTTCCAGGGAATCATTCCCCACAACTGGCTTATTCTGGTGCCGACCCGGGAAGAGGCGGAATCGTTATGCCGGGACCTGGCGTTTTTCTTTGATTTCTTCAACCTCCCCGCAGAATCCCTGGCGTTTTTCCCGGACCGGGGCCAGGCCCCCTATGAAGCCGGGACTCCGTCCATCGATCTCGTGACACAACGAATGCGGACCTTGTTTTGCCTTCAAACCCATCGCCCCACGGTGGTCATCACGACGCCGCACGCCGCGGCCCAGTACCTGGTCCCGCAATCCGTTTTCGCCGGATCGTGTTTAACCCTCAAAGTGGGCAGTGTGATTGAACGGGAATCGTTACTCCGCTATTTGCTGCGGACCGGGTATCGACGAGTTTCCGTGGTGGACATTCCCGGGGAATTCAGTATTCGCGGCGGCATCGTGGATATCTTTTCCACCGGTACGACCGAACCCTACCGGATCGAATTTTTGGGCGATACCGTCGAGTCCACCCGCCGGTTCGATCCGGGCACGCAAGAATCCACTGAATCCGTTCTCTCCGCGGTTCTGCTTCCTGCCCGGGAATACCTGCTCCCGCCCGACGAAGGCGACGCTGCGCTTTCCGAGATCCCGCTGGATGCCGAATGGCGATTGCCGGACATGTATCCGTCCATGGCCACCCTTTTGGATTACTTTCCGGCTTCGCCTTTTGTGGTCATGGATCGTCCCGTCACCCTGGCCCGGCAGGCACGGGAGTGGGAGGAACGGCTGCGGGCGGCATGGGAGGAACACGACGCAACGGGTACCGGGGCTCCGTATCCCGATCCTTCTCAACAGTCCGCGAGCTGGGATGAACTCCTGCCTGGTCCATCCCTGGCTTTTGACGTCGTCGCACCCGTTGAAGGCTCATGGGAGCCGGTCATCTCCCTTCCTTTCCAGTCGGCCAGGAGCGTGGGGTTGGGGCTCCGCGGAACGTCCTTTACCGATACCCTGGCGATCCTGGAACGGCTGCGCCGTGAAGGCCCGGTCGTGGTCGTGGTTCGATCCTCCGGACAAGTCGGACGATTGTCGGGGTTGTTTGCCGAACACCACGCCCCCACGACCGAACAGAACCCCTTCCCTCAAGCACTCCATCCTCGAACGCCGTTCTATATTCTGCAAGGGTTTCTTTCGTCAGGGTTTGTGGTGCCGTCGTTTCCGTTCACGGTGGTCACCGAAGAAGATTTATTCGCCAAGATTGCCCGACATCGTCCCCAGCCCAAAAGCAAGACCGCGACCTTCCTGTCCTCGTTGGATGATTTGAACGTCGGGGATTACGTGGTCCACGTGCAACATGGGATCAGCCGGTACAAGGGGCTTCGGCGCTTGTCCGTGCAAGGCTTTGAAAGCGACTACCTCATCCTGGAATTTTCCGGACGGGATACCCTTTACGTCCCCCTCGACCGGTTGAACCAGGTCCAGAAATATCGGGGCAGCGATCATGTGGCCCCGACTCTCGATAAATTAGGGGGCACGGCCTGGGCCAGGACCAAGGCGCGCGTCAAAAAAGCCATTGAAGATATGACCGACGAACTCGTCGAGTTGTACGCCGACCGGGAAGTCGTCACTCGCCAACCGTACCAGGAGGACGGCACCTTGTCCCATGAATTCGATGCGGCGTTCGATTATGACGAAACCCCCGACCAACTCAAAGCCATCGAAGATATTCAACGGGACCTCCGGCTGCCCAAACCCATGGACCGGCTGGTGTGCGGGGACGTGGGGTATGGAAAAACCGAAGTGGCGATGCGGGCGGCGTTCCAGGCCGTCCAAGATAACCGGCAGGTGGCGGTGCTCGTCCCCACCACCCTCCTGGCGCAACAGCATTCGGAAACGTTTACGCGCCGTTTCGCGCCGTTTCCCATCCGCGTGGGGACACTCTCGCGGTTTCAAAGTCCCAAAGAGGTCAAAGCGTTGTTGTCCGACCTCGCATCGGGCGTCGTGGATATCGTCATCGGCACTCACCGGCTTCTTCACAAAAACGTGCGGTTCAAAGACCTGGGACTGGTCATTATCGACGAAGAGCAGTGGTTCGGGGTTCGCCATAAAGAACGACTGAAACAACTTCGCACGCAAGTCGACGTGTTGACGCTCACGGCAACTCCCATCCCGCGCACGCTGCAAATGGCCTTTTCCGGGGTCCGGGACCTGTCGGTCATCGACACGCCCCCACCAGGACGCCTGGCCATCCGCACTCAGGTCGTCCGATTCAATTCCCATCTGATCCGCGACGCGATCCGCCGGGAGCTGGCGAGACAGGGGCAGGTCTTTTACGTGCATAACCGGGTCGAAACCATCGAGCACACGGCCGCTTGGCTTAGGGAACTCGTGCCCGAAGCCCGGCTGGTCATGGCCCATGGACAGATGAACGAACACGTGCTCGAAGGCGTCATGTTGAAGTTCTTTCATGGCGAGGCGGATCTCCTGCTGGCGACCTCGATTATTCAATCGGGGTTGGACGTTCCGCGCGCCAACACCATCCTGGTGGATCGGGCGGATCTGTTCGGCCTGGCACAACTCTATCAACTGCGCGGGCGAGTGGGCCGGGCCGGCGACCAAGCCTATGCGTATTTCTTTTTCCCCAACGAAGAGATCCTGGGCACCGATGCCCAACGACGGCTCCTGGCCATTCAGGAATTTGCGGATTTGGGCTCAGGGTTTCGCATTGCCGCCGCCGACCTCGAAATTCGAGGC
The DNA here is from genome assembly GCA_012270585.1 of Nitrospirales bacterium. Taxonomy (GTDB): domain Bacteria; phylum Nitrospirota; class Nitrospiria; order Nitrospirales; family UBA8639; genus Bin75. The sequence goes on along the minus strand of JAAXIB010000053.1, from coordinate 32,462 downwards.
GCCGGCAACCTTTTGGGCAAACAACAATCCGGCAACATTGCCGCGGTGGGATTTGATCTGTATATGCAGATGGTGGAACAAGCCGTGCAACAGCGGAAAGGCGAACCCGTTGAAGAAGAGATCGATCCGACGTTGCATGTTCCCGTGTCGGCCTTTATCCCCGACGACTACGTCGAGGACGGCCATCAACGCTTGTCCTTGTATAAACGGCTCTCGGCCAGCCAGAAGGTCGGCGACCTCGCGCTGCTGCATGAGGAGACGCAGGACCGGTACGGGACACCGCCCGAACCGGTGGAGCAGTTGTTTGAAGTGATGCAAATTCGCCTGCTCGCCAAGAAGCTGAAAGTGGAGTCGCTGGAAGCCGCGAATGGCAACGTGACCGTGACTTTTGCTCCCGCCGCCGCGATTGCTCAAGAGAGCCTCGATTGGTTAATGCACTATTCCGAAGGTCGCCTGCAATTCCTCTCGCCGGTCTCCTTTGCCATTACCATGGACCTCGATGATTGGCCGACTGTTGTGTCCGTCCTGACGACGATGTTGAATGGCATGTTGGGTGCTTCACCGGAGGAAACCATAACCCCTTCCCTCTCATGAAGCTGTCTCTTCGCCAGCACGGTTCCTCATCCCATCCCTGTCGGCACTCGCAGGCCCGCTACGTGTGCAGGACGAGGGCCATGCTGCCAATCGCGCTGTGCGTGGTCGCGTTGCTTGTCCCCGTCGTGTCCGCGCAATCCCCGATACAAGACGGCGAGGGCAAACCATTGGTGGATGGGATCGCCGCCATCGTCAATGCAGAGATTATTGCGGTTTCCGAACTTCAAACGGAAATGGCGGATGAAACCTTTCGCTTGAAAGCCCGGTATGAAGGGAACGAATTCACGGAGCGTCTCTCTCAGAAACGATATGAAATTCTGACTCGGATGATCGAACACAAGCTCCAACTCCAGGAAGCCAAGGACAAGAAAATTTCGATCAGCGACGAAGAATTGGAAAAAGTGTGGGAACAGGTGCGCAGAAACCCCGCCGGGTTCCCGCCGGCGGCCATTCAATCAAAGGCTGTCCTGCGCGAAGAATTGATGGTGCGCCGCGTCAGGGATATGGAAATTCGCCGAGGCATCCTCGTCTCACCTGAAGAAATTCGCGCCTACTATAAAGAGCAGCAACGGCTGTTTACGTCCCCCGACACACACCACATCCGGCAGATTCTCCTCTTACCGAAGCTGGGTGAAAACATGGAGATGCTGAAAACCCGGGCTGAAGTCCTCATGAGCCAACTCGACGAAAACACGAGTTTCGAGAAATTGGCTGAACTCTTTTCCGATGGGCCCGAAAGCGTCACGGGAGGCGACCTGGGATTCGTGACGAAAGATGATTTATTGGCGCCTTTGCGTGCAGCCATGGACAAGCTCAAGCCGGGGGAGGTCAGCCCGCTGATTGAAACGGAAATCGGGATTCATATCCTCCGGCTCGAGGAAAACCGACCCGGAGTCACGCAACCGTTTGAGCAAGTGAAAGACGAGATTGCGAACCGGTTGTATCAAAAGAAAATCCAGGAATCCCATGACGCGTGGATGTCGTCGCTGAAAGACAAGGCCTACATCGAAATCCATTTTTTACTTCCGTCCTAGTCCCCGTAGTCCCCGCACGCTCGCCAATTTCTGCTGGAGCACGTTCCGTAGAATGAGAGCGTCACCTAACGTCGGAAAAGCCTCCAATTCTCTGGAGAAAGCGCATTTTTGTTTCATTTAGGTTTAGTATTGATACATTTTTGTATCATTTTGTAGTATTATTGTTCCATATTTGTCTCATATTTGCGTACTAGCATCTACTAAATGGAGGAACTCGTGCGTTCGGTAGAATGGGGCTTGTATGCTCTGAAGATCGTGAACAGGTCCTCAAAGGTCATTGGCTGATACTTTTCGAACCCCGTATCATCCACAAAAACAAAGCCAAAGTCCGTTTCAGTCTGCACCTTGTTGATGTCCTCGCACCATTGGCGCAGGCGGTCCATCTTTAACGGCACATCCAGATCTTGCTGCCCCTTGGTTTCCACAATCACCACGCGACCGTCGGTCAATTTTACAATGAAATCCGGGTAGTAATTCGAGAGGTCACCGTCGGCTTTGACGTAATCCAATTTGAAATTCACCGCCAGGTAGTTCTTCGCGTAGGAAACCACATCGCTGCACTGCTCAAGAAAGTCGGCAAATTGTAACTCAAAACGGCTGTCACCAATGATCCGGTTAAACACCGACTTCTTCGGCATCACGTAGCTCTGATTTTTCACCACAAAGGGCCGCGTCCGGCGCAGTTTGATGATGTCGCGGATTTCCGCATCGCCCTTGTCGCGCACGCTCAGATCGTTGATCGCTTTCTTGAACGTTTCGATCAAGGTCTTAGTCGCAGTTCCTTCTGAAAGATTCCGCAGGGTGTTGGGTGCTTCCAGATCAACTGATCGGGCAAATAACCTGTCCTGTACGAAACTTTTGATCTTACCGTACAGCACATCGTAGCCGCTCACCAACCGCAGTTCCTTCATCACCGTCTGCGCGAAATAGCCGATCACACTATGGTAATCGGCAACTCCTGTGCCATGTAGGATGGTCGTGTGGGTCACTTCGCCGGTGGTGATGGCCTTGAACACAATCTCGCGTTGCTCTTCTTCGCTGAATTGCCGGTAATCACACGATTGAAACTCCATCGCGCCGACATCGAGAGCGGCCAAGTTTTTGTATTCCCGATAAACGCGCGGCGTGAGCACCGGAATTTCAATGTCCAGCGTATCAATGTTTTTCTGGTTACTTTCCTTATCAACCTCTACCACCAACGGCGTTTTCGGTCCCGTACCTTCACCCATGGCCTTGCGTTCCAATTCCACACCTTCGGCCTGGATAGACTCGACGAAATCCATGAAAGCATTTGTACCCACCACGCTGACATACTCTTCTGCATCGCCAGGGTACATCCTGCGCAAGCCGCGTCCCAGCGTCTGCTCCGGTAGGATATTGCTTTGCGCCGAATAGGCGCGCAACCCGACAATCGTCGTGACGTTCCGCACGTCCCAGCCTTCCTTGAGCACCAGCACCGAGACAATGGCCTTGTACGGACTTGCCGGATCGTCGATTTCGTTCACCTGCTTGCGCAATTTCTCCAACTCTTCCTTGGCTTTGCCGGAGGAAGCCTCTGAGATCTCCCCGTTCTTCTTGGTATGAATCGTCAGCACACCGCCCTGCAGATCAGGATGTCGGTTCTCCAGATACTCGGCGACCTCGTCGCAATTCCTCGTATCATCCGTCATGATAAACAAGATCGCCTTCTTGCCCAGTTTGCGGTGCTCCTCGTCAGCCTTACGCCATTCAATTACGCCCAGATCAAGGTAGTCCGCATACTTCTCGGTAAACTTCGCGCTCTGCCACTCCTGTAGCTTCGAACGGCTCGGGGCATCCGGCAGTACGGGATGCTTGACCACGTTCTGGGAAATCGCCTCAACCAGGGGGTAATCAGCCACGGTTTGCACAAAAATCACACCATTGTTGTGCTTGGGCGTGGCCGTCACGTCCACCTGCAAACTCAGGCCGTTGCCCTTCTGCAGCAGCCGGTTGTGAATGTCTTGAATCGATTGGAACCAAGCCATCTGCGGATCATGTATATGATGTGCCTCGTCGTTCAGCACCATCAATTCGTCAATGTCTCGCACGATCATCCCCAAATCGACGCTGGAATCGGTTGTGGATCCCGTGGGCCGCTTGCCGAGGAAGTAATCCATCGTGTTCTCGTCGTCGAACGAGGGGAGGATGTCCTCACCGGCATACACCCGGTGGATATTGGTCAGGAAAATGTTTCCCGTAGAGCTCGTCACCCGCACCTCATCCTGTTTGTGCAGGGTCAACTGAAAATCATCTTGCCAGTTGCGTCCGTCGAAGCCGTTTCCGGGAACGACCGGATCGGTAAAGAAAATCCGCAAGCCCTGAAAATCCCGATAAAGCCGGTCCAGGACGATGATATTGGGCGCAATCATCAGAAAGTTACGCGACAACGCCGACTCCGGTTCATAGAGCTTGTGGTAGAAACTCCACGCCAGGGCCAAGCTCATGACCTTTGTCTTGCCGCTGCCCGTCGCCATCTTGATCACGTAGCGCCGCCAGGTTTCATCGAACATACCGGTCGACACCGCCCCGCTACTGTCGAAGCGCATCAGGTCGTACTTGTCCTTGGCACCGACAACGTCGTAGAGATAAATAATTGTCTCTATCGCCTCCCGTTGGGCGAAGTAGTATTCGAAATGCTCCATGCTGCCGTCCGTCCTCGGGAGCAGATGCGGTGACTTAAACCACCAATTGAGCAGGCTACGGCTGGTGTCGGACGCCCCCACGTAACCGTTATCGCGGAAGTCCTTCACCGTGCGCCGAAGTTCAGCCACCATCGGCGGCATCAGCTTATCCATCGTCGTGTCGCGCAGAGCTTCATCGGCGGGAAACCAACGAAGTTCGGGGTAGAGAATCGTGTGGGGGGAATGAGGGAAGTCGGGATGGAGGGCCATTGAATATTCGTTTGATGCTGTTTTTAATGAGGCTCTGCGGCATAGACTGTCAAAAGCAATTCCTCACCCAGTAACTTATAAACAGGCGTTTTCCCGCTTAATCGTTCGCTTTCTCTTAAAATAATGCCAACGCCTTCGCCTCGACGCTCAAGAAAATACCCTCTTCCAGCCCTCCCTGCCATACTATCCTCCAGTTTGATCTCTGAAAGCAGACGAGCCAGTATTTCATTGCGAGTTACCTGATTGAAGGGCAAACTGTCCACTGTCAACATGTTTGCCAACTCGCCAGGGGAATAAATTTCCAGCCTGTCAGCAAACATAAACAGTCGTATTTTTGAACCATGCTTGGAGTAATCTCTGTGGACCACTGCATTGACCAATGCTTCAAACACCGCTCTCATACTGTATTGAGGTTTTTCCTCTCTTCCCACTTCCTTACGAGCAGACACCTTGTTGTAACGTGTAACAAAACTGAACGCATCCACTATTTGCTGGTCGAGTGTTCCGGAGAAATCTTTGGCATCGAGTTGATAATTTGCATCCTTGGTTTTGCCGCCATAACAGACCGCTTGAATGAAGCTATTGTATAAATAGTTATCGGGCTTATTGTGACACATTAAGACACCTGCAACAGATGCACGTAAGTCACCTTTGTCATCTTTGACCAGCAAGCGTCTTTTGATCAGAATTTCTTCTGCCTCGCTATCCGAAACATGTTCTTTGAGAAAACGTTGATAGAAAGGAATTTGCAATGTGTCTTTTCCAGTGCCGGGTACGGCCTGTTCGTCAAAAGGCATGATTCTTGCTTGAGATCGACTTTGCCCTACGCGCAGCAGATGTTCCGAACTCATTGGCCTATTGCTATCTCCATGCCGGTATAAATAGCCTTTTTTACTCTTATGCAGCCATAGACTTCGTTCAATCTCTACATAAACCAGATACTTGTCTTCGCCTGCTTCATCTACGACCTGAACGCTGTCCAAATAAAAATACACAACAGGGGGAACAATGGAATCACGACAAATTTCGCTTATATACCTGTTCAAAATCGTTATTTTTGAAGGATCAATGCCGATAATCTGGCGCGGTTTATCTGCGACGCCAAAAATAATCGTGCCGCCGTAGTGATTGGCAAAGGCTGCCACGTCATCCGACAAATCGTCGCGACGAGGATCAGTTACTTTGTCATTTCCGATACGGACTTCCTTGAAATCAACTCCGGAATTTTCCCCGGTGCGTATCTTTTCGAGGATCTGTGCGGCATTGAGCATGGCTAACTCTCCAGATGGATGCGCTTGTAGCGCTGCTCAAAGGCTTTGCTGCCGCCTTCCATTGTATCGCAAATACGCTGTCTGATGGCCTCGGATTGAAGGCTATCAGATGTAAGGTACGACTGTCCGTTCGTCACGTTCAAACAGTGCACCATTTCGGAATCGCCATTGACCACAATATTGGCATTGTGGGTAACAATAATAATCTGCCGTTTCGTTTTAGTAGCCTTGATGGCCTGGACGATCAAACTATAAATAAGGTCGTTATCCAGATCATCCTCCGGCTGATCCAGCAGGAGAGGTTCATCGCCATGAGCAAGAATAAATGTCAGCAATGCCGCAGATTTTTGTCCTGGGGAACCTTCACGGATTCGTTTGCCATTCTTCCCATAGGTGATTTGTAAGGCATCTTCCGGAAACCACAGTTGCAGATCTATTAATGATTCGTTTGGCAAGCCTTTTAAATGTGTCTGAAATCGAGCGTCTTTGGCTATTTGCTTGCCATTTCGAATATCAAATAACCGCCGTTTTGCTTGCTCCCATCCCTCTTCGTCAATAACCTCTTTCAGGGCCTCAATATCTTTGTCAAAACGATCCCCGACCTGCAATATTTCCCTGATTGTTTTCTCCATTTCCATCCAAGGCTCAGCAAAAGGGACAATGCTAATCTGAACTGAGTGGTTCCCCTGCAAAACACGCCCTAGAAACCGCGTTCGGCGTTCCGTCAATTCTTCACGGTGGCGTTTCGCATCTGAACGTTTCGATTCGTATTGTTCCCTTAATTTATCCCTTTGTTGTGTAGAACTTTTTATTTGCTGGAGTTCTCTGTCTAACCACGAACGTTTTTGTAACAAATCGGGATAGACTTGCGGATCAATTCTTTGTTGCTCCAATTGCTCGCGTAATTGCCTGTACTGTTGCAAATCCCGATGGAGTGCCTTCATCCACGGCTGCCTTTGCTTTTCTTCCTGCCATTGCTTCACGTTTTCTATCTGACTTTCAGCAATCTTATATATTTGGTTGATCTGCTGTTGCCATTGACGTTGTTTGTCTTGCAACGTGGTCAATATCTCTGGATGTTGAGTAAAAAGATTCTCATCAACTGATGCGTCATCTGCCTCAGCTAATCCCTCGCGCAAGCTATTCCAAAACTCCATCCAGTGCTGTTCAACGTACTTAATCTCATTTAGCTGCTGTTGTCGTAAGCGATATTTCTGCAGAGCATCTTTGTGTCCGGATTTTTCCACCTGTTCAATCTGTCGTTTAAGGTCATTCAACTGCCCTTTTAATTTGCTCTCTTCGGAGATTTTCTGCTGCAGTTGCTCACCATGTTGATGGATTTGTTTGCAACTGTTGATGCAATCCTGAAATGCCCTGTAGTATTCATCAAACCCGACCTCTGGTGCCCTGTCGATGACCCCCAGCAATCCTTGTGGTTCACTTGCCAATTCAAAAATCTGTTTTTGGCTATAGATACTGACCGGAAACAGCGATGCGATTTCGCCCTCTGCCTCCCGCCAATCTTCTGTTTCTTCATCCTGCTCTTCTAATGAAGCTGCATCAAAATTCGCGTCCCAGTTGAGACGATAGCGAGTGTCTCTTTTACGATAGACAAGGCGCAGGATAGTACCTTCTGTTAGTAATCCGTCTTCATCCGTGCTGAAATAGCCTCGATAGTCACCTTCGAGTCGTTCAGGCAATTCTTGTTCTCGTCGCAAAACTAAGCGCATAAATTCCAGCAAAGTGGATTTACCGCTACCTCGTCCGCCCATAATAGTATTAAGGAAAGGGCTGAACTGACAGGTTAGAGCCTCGGGGCGTCCCATATACTTGGCTTCCTCAACGGTGATTTCTTCGATCACATATTCCGCATGCCGGTTTGGCTCTGCATCCATGTCCCGATTGACCGAGGCATCACCATCAATAAGTGCAAGGCGAAGTCCTTCAATACAAGGAGACTTCATCTTTACCCAAGTGAAAACATCTGTCGGCTTGCCGTGGAAGTCTGATCCACAGACTTCGGTCCAGTCAGTCTTGGTAGATTTATAGAGCTCAGGCTTGGCAAAATCCTTATCGCACAACTCCATCGCATAAATATTAGAATTCGCCAATACTTGTTGGAGTGATTGCCCCGTAATAGAAAACAAACCTTTATCTCTATCTACATGGGCGGGAATCGCAATGCCGCCTGCTTCCACAATTGTGTCAATAACCTTGGTAATGCTCTTTTCAGTCTCGGAATCACTTTTTCCTTTGCTTCCCCGATACCCTACCGCACCCAATAATGAATCGATGTCCGCTGTCTTTTTGCTAGGATCAAAGATTGCCAGTATATGCACGCCACCATTGGCTGAAATCTCTACCCCTGGGAACAAACACAAGGGGCGATACCATTCAGGGTCTTCTTTCTCAAGTTTTGCCAGTGTCCGTTTGAGTTTATCAATCCACGTACCGCAGTTATGGTCCGTGACTGCTACACAATCAACGCCTTTCTCCATATAATCACGCAGCCAGTCTTCACAGGTAATAGCCGGCTTTCTAAAATCCGCTGAAGCAGGTGTATGTGTATGAAAGTCAAATTTCCACCACTTGGCCCCGGGGAAATTCCAATTGCTCATGCCGTCACCTCCACGATAGTCATGGTGTCGTTGCCGAAGATGTCCACGACCTTGACGGCAATCTTACGTCGTCCGGACGGGCATTCATGGGCGACGCTTTTGAGTTCCAGCGAGCGATCTTTCTTCGTGCGGAAGCTCTGCCATTCGTTCTCGAAGATGTAGTCGCCGGTCCACTGCTCTTCCCAGACCGGCAAATTTTGCTGGGCATCGCCCATCCCTTCGAGGGTCGTTTGCGCATCCGGCGAAAGCTCTTCTTTTTTGACGCGGATAATCTCGCGCTTGCTCTCAAAGTCGAAATCCACACTCCAGTAGTCGATCCAGTCCGTCCAATGCCGGGTCAATATCTCGCGTTTCATGACACCGTTCTTATCCTTGGTCACTTTCATAATCCAGCCCTTTTCCACCACAATCTTGCTGCCGGCTTTCGTGTTCGTCGACAGGGCTGCCTCGGCGTTGGCGATCGAATCCTGCGAGTAGAAAACCGAGAAATCCGTGAGTTCCACCACCACCTTGGCGGGCTGTTTCTTCCTGCCCGCCTGCACGTGCGGTTTGACTTCGATAAAGGCCACGTCGTGGAACACCACCTGGTTCTTCTCCACTGCCCGCTTGTCGAAGACCTCGGCAGGGATGTATTTGGGGGCGATATCAATCCCTTTGGAACGCGCCTCGTCCAGCACGTGGGGAAACAACCCCATCTCGAACTCGAAGCCGAGTATATCCACCTTGGTGATGTGATGCTTTCGGCACTCCAGAATAATCTCTTCCACAAACAGGCGGGTGACGGGGAGATTGACCGGCCCTACCGACACCAGCCGCCCGGCTTTTTTACCGTGGAAGGCAGAAAAATGCTCTATTTTTTCTGCGCGATAGGCTTTAAGGATCAACTCGAGGAAGGCCGCTTCTTTCTCCTGCAACTGCTTCTGCTTTTCTTCTTCGCGGAGGCTTGGATTGATGCCGATGAAGTGCTGGCGCTCGTACTTGCCGAGGTTGAGGATTTCAAAGGCACGATAGTCCTTGCCGTCGGCCTTCAACTGCCGCTGCACACCGATCATGCGCTTGCGCGTGGTGTGAATGGCGAACTTGCCGAGATCGGTGCAAATCCATTTGCGGCCCAGCTTTTCCGCCACGGCGGCGGTCGTGCCGGAGCCGCAGAAGAAGTCGGCGACGAGGTCTCCTTCGTTGGACGAGGCTTTGATGATGCGTTCGAGCAGGGCTTCCGGTTTTTGGGTGGGGTAATTTTCTCGTTCCTTGGCCTGCGAATTGACTGGAAAAATATCCGACCAAAGGGTCTGAACAGGGACTCCCGGTGTCTCGTCTAAATAGCGTTTGAGCCTTATACCACCAGCTTTGGTGAAGTGTAGCTTCCCTTCTTCATCCAAGCGCTGCATGGTCTCAATCGGGCAACGCCAGAGAGAGGTAACACCTTTGTACTCGTAGTTGTATCCGCCACCACTGAGGCCCTTGGCCGTTAAATCAGCATCTGTCCAAGGACGGCCATCAGCATCAGAGTTTCTAAATCTTTTTTGATACTCCTCGGAGTGCTGACCATATTGCTGATTCCATGTTCGGCGCTCCGACTTTGAAAAATAGAAGATGGAGTCAATATTTACCCCATAATGCCCTGGGTCGCTGTGAGCGCTCGTTCGCTGCCAGGTGACTTCATTGAGGTAATTCCCAGCACCAAATACTTCATCAAGTACCAGCCGCAAATGACTATTCACCCGCCAGTCACAATGCACATAAATACTCCCATTTTCAGCCAACAGATCGCGCATCAGCACCAGCCGCTCGTAAATCATGGCGATAAACGAATCCGCGCCCTTGCCCCAAGTGTCGCGGTAGGCGATTTCTTCAAGGATATTCGGTTTTTTGGTGAAGGTGTCGTCGCCGATTTCAATATCCATTGAAAAATCGGCTCCCACGTCAAAGGGCGGGTCGATGTAGATGAGCTTGAGGCCGCCCTGTGCTTCGGTCTCCTCGCGCAGTGGTCCGTTTTTGAGCGATGACAGAATCAGCTTGTTGTCGCCCCAGATGAGTTTGTTGGTCCAGCCCTTGAGTTGCCGCCCGCGTTCGTCCGTCGAGAACAGACCTATCTGCAAGGACGCATCAGACGGCTTTTCCGCCCGCGGTTCATCCACCTGTTCAATAGTCTGAAACGGCAAAACGATGTTGCAAACCTCGTTGCTCTTGCCGTTCCAGACCAGTTCCACCTCGCGCTTGTCCCCGAACAGCAAAAAGCGATATTTCTCGGGCAACGGCTTATCCGCTTCCAGATACCGGACGATCTCCTGCTTTTCCTGGTCAGTCAGCTTCAGCATTTATCCTCCATGCAAATGAGGCTCCGCTCATTCCTGGATAGCCCGCCATCGGCGCTGTCTTGAACCAAATACTATGCTTGCCGGGGTGGCAATATACACCGATTCGTTCTTCATGGATACGATGATTCGAGTCAGCCGGGATTGTTCCACGATTCATGACGCGCTCTCAATGCGTTCCAGAGTTCCTGACGGCCCTCGTTCGTCTTTGAGGAATACCCCACCACCTCTTCATGATTTTCCACCCCCAGAGTTTGACACACGCGCAACAGGCCCGGCCGGCGCCGGCCACGAGACAGTTTGTCGATCTTCGTCACCACGACGATGGGGCGATGTCTGAGATGGGTCAGCCATTCAAGCGTGGTCACGTCATGCTCTTCGATCCCTCGCGCATCGACCAATTGGACCACGGCGCATAATTGAGTCCGTTGCGTCAAATAGCGCTCGATCATCGGGCCCCATTGTTCACGAACCGACCGGGAGGCTTTGGCATAGCCGTAACCGGGCAAATCCACGAAAAAGATCGTGGGTAACACCTTGTCGCTCGTGAGCACGCGAAAGAAATTGAGCGTCTGCGTCTTTCCCGGAGTCGTACTGACCTTGGCGATGCCCTTGCGATTCAATAACGAATTAATGGCCGACGATTTGCCCACGTTGGAGCGCCCCACGAACGCCACCTCGGGAAGGCGCTCGCGAGGATAGTGCGCCGGTTTCAGGCAACTCTTCACAAAATCCGCGGACAGAATCTTCATGCTTTGACTCAAGACGCCCATGCAGGCGTCATAGTTTCCGGGATTCCCGTTTCATGGCCCGTTCCATTTCACGACCGGCCTCGCGTTCTTTCACGGTCTCCCGACGGTCATAGTGCTTTTTCCCACGCGCGAGTCCCAACTCGACCTTGGCAATCCCGCGTTGATTGAAATACATGCGGAGGGGCACCAACGTCAGCCCCTTCTGCTGAACTTTTCCGGTTAATTTCCGGATTTCTTTTTTGTGCAACAACAGCCCGCGGGGCCGCAAGGGGTCATGATTCGTGATGTTCCCATGACTGTATTCGCCGATGTGACAGTTATGCAGGACCGCTTTCCCCTCGGCCATCGTGGCATAGGCTTCGCGCAAGTTGACCCGGCCTTCCCGGAGCGACTTCACTTCGGTGCCTTTCAGGATCAGCCCCGCTTCGATCTTTTCCTCAATCGCATAGTCGTGAAACGCCTTGCGATTGCTCCCGATCAGTTTGGTCGTTGTATCTTGAGACACGAGGGTATGCCCGCTTCATTGAGAAAGAAGACTGTAAATGTTCACTCATTCATTACCATAATCAAGGGCTACCCCCATCCTATCTGCCATTCCCGACGCCTGTCCTCGACATTTGTAATCGAGGATCTAATCGGGAATCCAGGGTCTTTTCTTTTTCCTCCCCTTTGTAAGGGGAGGCCAGGTGGGGTAGAGCCGAACGTCCATGGAGCACGGAGTTTCACCGGCCTGTCATCAATTGACCCTCATCTTCCAGCAGCCTAGAATACCATTCCATGCGCACCTTTTCCTCCTCCCGATCACTCATCAGGGAAGTTTCTCAAAGCCACGGGTTTGCGGTGCGCCTCTGCGAGTATCGTCTCCAAAAACAGTGGAAAGCGCTCGTGGGCGAGGTCGTGGCTGCCCATACCTGGCCGACCCGGATCAAGTTTCGAAAGCTGTACGTGGCCGTGGACAATTCCGTGTGGCTACACCAACTCCTCTATCTCAAAACCACGCTAATGGAGAACATTCAGGCGCGGATGGAAGAACTTCATTTAGAAGACATTATTTTCCGGATCGGTGAAATACCGGAACCCCGCGAGGATGCCGCCGACGGGCCTGCCGAGCAGATTCGCATTTCCCCCGACGCGCGGCTGACTGCCCGTGAATATACACGATCCGTCAATGACGATGAATTGCGGGATTCGCTTACCAGAGTCATTGCCAGGGCGCTGTCGTCTGCACAAAAGCCAACCTAACTGCCTGATCCGGTTCTGCTTCGCGCCCCGTGCAGAGGCAGGTACTTGTCAATCAAGAAGGGGCAGCTTATCCTACTAAGTAGGAAGGGTCGCCTCAACCTTGGGAGAACAAATCATGGGAATGGTGAAAAAGAGTATATCAGTAACAGACCAGCAAGCCGACTGGATCAAGGCGCAGATTGAAACCGGAAACTACGGTAACGAAAGCGAAATCTTCCGCGACCTGATTCGCGACCGTATCAGCCGCGACGCTGAAATCACGGCTCTCCGTGCCGCACTCATTGACGGCGAACAAAGCGGCGTAAGTCATAAGATCGTCGACGAAATTTGGGAAGAAGCGCAGCAACGCCATCGATCCCAAAATGCCTAAGTATCGGCTTACTCAAAAAGCTGAACATGACCTGCTGAACATCGCACTGTATGGAAACCGTCAGCTTATAAAGAGGCTTTATGCGACACATGCGAATCGTCTTTTGCAGCTTGGCCGTGCTGGTGATGGTAGGCATCGGGTCGGCGGTAGACTCTGCCGATACCCTTCCCGATGCCACAACCGACGCCTGGGGTGAGACGAGGAAACTCTGCTTGCAGAATGAAGGAAGTAGTAGCCAGTGTAATGCCATAACTAATCAAATTGCAGCCGTGCTTTTTGAGATGCCCGATTAAGGCCTTTCGTTTCATACTTGGATTGCAACTTCCTGATACTCACTCTCAGCAACGCTGATTGCTTGCTCACGATTGAATTCCAAGGCTTCGATAAGCGTGATGCGAAGGGCATCAAGCAATTCGTCTCTTGTCCTTTCTTGACAATTAACGCCGGGGATCTCTTCTATCCAGCCAATCCACCACTCCTTACGTTGTTGGATAAGTGCCGTGTAAATTTGGGCCATGATTTCATCCTCCATTGTTGGTTTTCAGCGTTTCAGTACTTCTTGTCACGGTTCGTCGTGGCGGCAATCTCAGAAAGAAACTCCTTAATTCCCACACTCGCATCCACCACGTAGCGGGTCACCTGTCCCGATCCTCTCGAATGAGGGGAGTACTGTCATTGAACGTTCTTCCTGCCTGTCCGAGGGCTTTCTTCAACTTCGTAACCCGTTTCCATGCGCCTTCATAGTCGGGGACCGCTTCTTCCAGAATGGTCTTCATTTCCGATTGCAACGACCGGCCGTGTTCTTTGGCCCGCTTCTTCAATCGTTCCACCAGTTTGTCATCTAGTTGCCGAACGAGAACCTGTGCCATGTTTCCCCACCAATTCGTTTGCAGACGCCCCGTGTGATAGCAAAATGATAGTATGACACCCGTGACAGGGCAAGGAGCACCTGATTCCCCGCTTTCGCGAGGATTGTAAATGGTTACACCAGCACTACCAACTCCAGTTTGCGGAAGTGTTAACGGACAATGGATCGGAGTTCGCGGCCCCGACTCAGCCAGTTACGCACCCGTTTGAACGGATGCTGCGGAAGTTTGGCATTAAAGCATCGGTATACCCGGCCATACCGGCCGAAGATCAACAGGGAAAGTGGAACGGTTCTAGGGACCTTCAACGAGGACCTGAACGACGGCACTACGTTTGCCTCCCTGGCGGAGTTTTGGGACGAATTGGAGTAATATTTACTCTACGACAATGAGGTCAGGCCGCATCAGGCACTCTAGGGGCGGACCCCGCAACAAATGAACGAATCTTGTCAACGAATTACTGAACACATACAAGAATGACAGATTGGGGAAGGTCAGCACGACTCGTCCTCATCAATGAATTTTCCGGTCGGCACAATGTCTGGGAACAAGATACGGCGAACCAAATGGCCGTGATTGCCACAGGCTTTATTGGGAAGCAGCTACGGTATCGGGGCTTTGGTAACACTCATACAACATCAAGAGGCATCTTGTAGGCGTTTAGCGACTCCCCATATAAAAAACGCGACCAAGCACGGGCAATTGCATGGCCTCGTTGGTGGCGCCTTACACCCAAGGTTTTTTCTCGCAACCAAACTCTGGTATAATGAGCGGGGCACGATGAGGAGCCAAACCGCCTATCTCTCAGACGACGATCTTCGCAACATTCCCTCTTACGCGATCAGCGAAGCCGCGCACTATCTGTGCATCCCCCGGTCAACGATTACGTATTGGGTATTGGGCCGGCCCTCGGCTCAAGACCCGACCGTACGCGATCCCAAGCCTGTTATTCAAAAGCCCCAGCAAGCCGGCAGGGGGCTGTCTTTCATCAATCTGGTCGAACTGCACGTTCTTGATGGACTCCGGCGCGGATTTCACATGCCTTTGCCCAAAATCCGAAAAGCCCTCGACTATCTCATGAAGAAATTTCCTACCCCGCATCCCCTCGTGGATAGAGCGTTTGAAACCGACGGGGTCAACCTGTTTATCGATGAACTAGGCCACTTGATCAACATTACCGAAGCCGGTCAACTAGCGATTCGAGAATGCGTCAAGCAGTATCTCCAGCGTGTCGACCGAGATGCGTCCGGCCTGCCGCGGAGACTGTATCCGTTTACCGTCAAGAACCTCCATTCACCGCCCAAGACGATCGTGATCGACCCGGATGTATCGTATGGGCGGCCAGCCATTGTTCGCAGAGGAGTCGCCACCGCGATGATCGCTGAACGGTTATGGGCAGGAGAATCCTCCACGGATCTCATAAAAGATTATGCGCTCAAGCGAGAAGAATTTGATGAGGCGATCCGATGCGAGCTTCGATCAAAAGCAGCCTGATCTTCTGACCTTTTTTCTTGATTGGAACCTTGGCAAACATGTCATTGCGAACACACTCCGTGAGGCCGGGGCACGCGTTGAAATCCATGACGACCACTTTCCCGTCGGGGCCCAGGACAATGAATGGCTGCCGGCCGTAGGGAAAAAGGGGTGGGTGGTGTTGACCAAGGATCAAAGGATCAGACACCGCGGGTTGGAATTAAAGGCCCTGATGGATGCACGCGTCAAAGCGTTTGTGCTGACGACCGGAAACTTACGGGGGCTCGAGATGGCGGCAATCTTCGTCAAGGCGTTACCGGCAATACAAAGATGCGTCCACAAGAACGACCATCCCTTCATTGCACGTATCTCCAAGCAAGGGCAGGTTACCCTCATACAGCCGTAATGCGACAGACCCGAATTTTGATAGAGAAGGCCGGTGGTAATGAGTGAGAACGAGGTGGCCAAAAAGGAATAACCGAGAATTAAGAAAGTAAAGGAAACCTTGCGGGTACGGAAGCGGAAGACCTAAAACGTCTGTTTCTCGACGATCAGGGAAATCCATCGTCGTCGATGCACTCCAATTTCGTCGCTGGCAAACAGTTGGTGTCGCCAGTGATCAGCACAATCCTGTCCAGAGTCAGATTAGCAATATATGAGCGATTAATATTATGCAGCTAACCAACGCCTACTAAACGAGCATTCGTTCGTTGGCAGAACAGGGAATGGTTCCCTCACCCTGGCCCTCTCCCAAAGGGAGAGGGAGAAGATGGGACGAAGTCGTCGAACAGGATCTGAATGTTCTGGCGTTGCTCGGGGATTGATGGTTGGGGAATAGGGCCGAGCCAGCCCTTGGTGTTGCCTTGGATATAGATAAATCCTCCCCGGGCCGATCGTTCGAATTGCCGGCGAAACGCCTCTTCTTCGCCGTCAACCCGGTTGCCCGCTCCCGCGGGGTCACGCGCTGTCAGGTACCGATGCAGTATATCCGGTTCGGTCAAACGGGGATCGGAAAAGATGTAGATGACGACTTCTCCATAGAGCGTGGTCGGATCGTCCGGTGTGGTGGGACGCACTTTCATGGATCGGAAATCATGGTTGGTCAGGCCGACCTTTCGGAACCGGCGGATGAGGGTTTCGATGTCCGGATCACTCGTCCACGACGGCACGTGCACGGCCACCACCGTGCCTTCCTGTCCTCCAATACTGAAGGGCGGAATCGTGCGATCGGGCCTGGACAGGAACATGCCCCCCGCAATCAGCGTGAAGCCTCCCAGCAATACGGTCAATCCTATTCTGACGACGGGGTCGAATGGCTTTTTCTGCATGGGAATGTAAATGTTCAGTAATTCGTTGACAATTTTCGCAGTCTCCTTTTGTCATCCTCCTGCGGAAGCAGGAATCCAGAGTCCGCATCCCGGTGAACGAAGGAAAAAACAAAGACCCTGGATCCTCGATTACCAACGTCCAGGACAAGCGTCGAGGATGACAGGAGAGGCCTGCGAGGAGGATACTAAGCCCCGCATTCTGTCAACGAATTACTGAACACATACAAATGACAATTGGGGGTGCAGGAATGACAGATTACAGCTATTTTCATACCAAGATGTATGAATTATAAAAAAGTTAATTGGAAAAAAGGAACAATCAATTTTTATCTTGTGGGAATAGGTTGCGTTTCCTTAACAGGATGCTCTGTGTATATGGCGGCTGATCAACCAAATTCTAAGGCATGTAAGCAACCGTGCGTGTCTGCCAGTTCCACCACGTCGGCATAGTGGGATTACATGACAGGATTATGAATAAGAGTTCAAACGGTTGCGCAATCATTCGCCATCGCATGTCTTTTCCCATACAAGGCTACTCCCCCAACCGGATAAAGACGGCGTTTTCGATTCTTTCAAACGCGTTGGTGTACACCTGGACGTCCAGGATCGGGGTATCCTGTCGGCTGTTTTGGCCGTAGG
This sequence comes from Nitrospirales bacterium, assembly GCA_012270585.1. Taxonomy (GTDB): domain Bacteria; phylum Nitrospirota; class Nitrospiria; order Nitrospirales; family UBA8639; genus Bin75. The sequence goes on along the minus strand of JAAXIB010000053.1, from coordinate 15,048 downwards.
CTGAGGACGACTGTCTCGTCGTCACAAAATTCAATCGCACCCGTGTCCTGTCTCCGATTTCTTCTATGAACGCCGTCGCTGCCGTCTGTTCAACACTCTGGGTGGCTGCAGGCAAACCCCTATTGCCGTAAATCCCTCCTAAGACCCCCCCTAAGACGCCGCCGAGGATTTCCGCGTTACTCGTCGCGTTCTGGGTTGCACTTTCCGCATTGATGAATCCGGTGTCCAGGTTCGCACCTTTGATCGTGTACCCCAGATCCTGAAAGACCGACACGACGCTGGCGAACACGATCTTTTTGGGAGCTTCATATTCTCGTGTCTGGATGCTTTGGATGTCCAGTGGGGTCCTGGGAGGTGTCTGTGGTTGTTGGCCCGCACAGCCGGTCATGGTGAAGACGACGACGGTCAGAGTGCCCAATACGTTTGTATAGAACACGTTCACGTGGTCCTCCTGCGGGATGTCTCGGCGTGGTCGATAGCGATGGATTTGGAGCGCTGCCACTTAGAACTTGGACGTTCGGCTTCGGAAATCATTCACCATGTCGTTTTCATCGAATTTGATGATCAGGGTAATCATGCTCGCACTGCTTTCGAACCCGGATGACCGTGAATTTTGGCCGGCGAGAATAATCGTCCAATAGCCCGATTTGCCTGAAGCTTGAGAGATCTGTGCCGCTCGCTGGTACGTCCAGACTTCGCGTCCCGTTCCGTCTCGGGTGGTGATGTTCGGTGCTCCGAAATGTTCCAGGACCTGGGCTTTCGTCGTCTGACCGACGATCAGGTTCATCTGGACGTTTCCCTGCGTGAGTTGGGAATTGCGCTGGGTTAATGGTTGAGGGGTTTCCATACAGGCGCCCAGTATCGTGACGACACCGAGGATTGGTGCCAGTTTAAGGATTTGCATCATCGTTTTCTCCATAGCCCCGTTCGCGTCCTGCTTCCCGCCTATTGTCGATAGTGTTGCCGCTGGTGGGAAACACTGTTTATTAGTTGTTACGCGTATGGTGCCGAAGCCGGGACTCGAACCCGGATGGGTTGCCCCACACGCCCCTCAAACGTGCGTGTCTACCAGTTCCACCACTTCGGCATGACAGGATTATAGGTAGGGGTTCAAATGGTTGTCAATCAACGGACCCTTCGGTACAATTGATAAATTGTCCTGGTGATGGTCCAAGAATTTTTCATGTCTGATTCTTCTCACCACACGCCTTCCGATCGTTCTCACCCGAGCAGGATTGCGGCATTTTTTGACGTCGATAATACCCTGATTCCCGGTCAATCCATTGAAATTCATTTTGTCCGGTATCTGTGGAAAACCGGCCTGTTGTCCAATCGCGTGTTGATCGACAGCGCACTGTATTTACTTTTCAATATCCTCGAGCTTTCCCTGAGGCCCCTGCGGGAACGAAAGATTTACCTGACCAATAAACGACCGGAAGGCGTCGAGCCCCTGGCGAAATGGTTCGTGCGATCAGAGATTTGTCCTCGATTGTCCCTGCAAGGAACCGCGGCCTTGGCCCAGCATCAACAAGCCGGCCATCAGGTGGCCTTGGTCAGCGGCACCCCGGAGTTCCTGATCAAACCCCTGGCTCATTATCTGGACGTGCCGAACGTCCTGGCGGCACAATTGGAAACCAATGAGGACGGGTACACGTGTCGGGTCCTCTCGCCCTATCCGTACGGTGAAGGCAAGCGGCGTCTGCTCCAGACGTTCGCGGACAGTCATGGGGTGGATCTTGCTCAAAGCTACGCCTACGGCGACAGTCCGGGCGATATTCAGGTCTTGGAGTCCGTTGGACATCCACTCGTGGTGAATCCCATTCGCGGGATGGCGAGGATTGCGCGTCGGCATCGGTGGCCCACGACCCTTTGGGCGTAACCCCCGAAGCCATGTCATGTAGAACGGGCTGAAGCGATGACGCCGCGGCCTCTCCGGTTCTTTCCTCCCCGCAGCTTCATGCCCCGGTGATGGAGTAAGACGTCAGCGTATGAAGGTTTCGTCAGTGGGACCGCCCCCTCACCCTGACCCTCGGATCAAGTCCGGGGCAGGCTCTCTCCCGGAGGGAGAGGGAAGATGCTCGATCACTCAGCCGTCTGCCCTGCGCGTCACGGAAATTTTTCATAGTATTCAAGGGGAATCCACCCGTGCGGGAGAACCGTGTGTCTTTATTCGTCTAACGGGCTGTCCTCTCCGATGCACATGGTGTGATACGGCCTATGCCTTTCACGGAGGGACCGACATGAGTCTGGAGACCGTGGTGGATCAGGTGAAACGTTACGGCTGTTCGTTGGTCGAAGTCACGGGTGGGGAGCCGCTTGCGCAACCGGCGGCGTTCGAGCTGATTACGCGTCTGTGCGAGGAACGTTTTGAGGTGTTAATCGAAACGAGCGGGGCCATCGACATTACTCCGGTTGATGCACGGGCGAGCATCATTCTGGACGTCAAGTGCCCCGGCAGTGAGATGCAGGACCGCATGCGCTGGGACAATCTCCACCATCTCCGTCAGAAAGATCAGGTAAAATTCGTCATCGGCGACCGCCGCGATTACGAGTGGGCCGTGGACGTGGTCACGCAATATCGACTCACCGAGACGTGTCCCGTATTGTTCAGTCCGGTATTCGGAACAGGAGAGCACGACGGTCGTGATTCCCTGCTGCGATCCTTGGCGGAATGGCTGCTTCAGGACCGATTACCCGTGCGCTTGCAGGTTCAATTGCATAAGTTTATCTGGGATCCGGACACGCGAGGGGTCTAGCAGGATGTTGAAAAAGCCGCCAGCTTTGTTCTCGCGGCGCTCGGAGGCTCGACGTACCCCCAATGTACGCCTCGCCACCTCGCTTGCTGCGGCCGTGCTGGACGGCCTTTTTGAACATCCTGCTCGTTTTTCAGGATAGTGTTATCTTCGATCAGGAGGGAGAGGAGAGTCGTATGAAGTGTCAGGTCAAGGAAAGTCAGCTTGCCCAGGAAGCCACGGACGTACTCGTGGTCGGGGTCTATGAAGGCGAGAGCACGTGGTCCAAGGCCCATCAGGCGTTGGATCAGGCGTTGGGCGGACAACTCCGGGAGTTGAAAAACAACGGAGAGTTTTCAGGCAAGAATCAACAATCCGCGTTGATTCATACGCGTAAGGCCCTGCCTGCCCAGCGAATTCTGCTGATGGGATTGGGAAAGAAGGGCGAGGTGACCTTGGACCGCATTCGACAGGCCATGGGCACGGCGTTCAAGAACGTTCGACAGATTGGGGCGCACGCGTTTTCCGTGCCGGTGTTCGGAACCGATGCCCTCAAGGCGCCTGCCTCCGATATTGCCCAGGCGATGGTGGAAGGGGCCATTCTGGGCGGGTACCGGTTCACGCATTACCGGTCCGAGAATGAGGAATCGTCGAAAGACGTTCGGACCATGACCCTGTTGGCAAATCGCGCGAACCAGGTGAGTGCAATGAAATCGGGAGTCCGGCGCGGAGAAGCCAGTGCCAATGCCACGTGGTTCGCCCGGGACCTGTGCAATCACCCGGCTAACGTCATGACGCCCTCCCGCGTGGTGCAGGAAGCGCAAAACATTGCCAAGGAATTCAGCGTCAAACTGACCGTGCTCGAGCGCAAGGACCAGCAGAAATTGGGGATGGGCGGGATGCTGGGCGTCTCACGGGGAAGCCAGGAGCCGCCGAAATTCATTGTGTTGGAATATACCGGAGCCAAGAAGAAAGAACGGCCCGTGGTGCTCGTTGGGAAAACGATTACCTTCGACTCCGGGGGCATTTCGCTCAAGCCTTCGGAAAACATGGAACAGATGAAGGCGGATATGACGGGCGGGGCTGAAGTGTTGGGAACGGTCCGGGCGGCGGCGCAATTACGGTTGCCTCTCAACATCGTGGGCATCCTGCCGGCCACGGAGAACATGCCGGGCGGGCGGGCCACGAAGCCGGGGGACATCCTCCGTATGCTCAACGGCAAAACCGTGGAGGTACAGAATACCGACGCCGAAGGACGGTTGATCCTGGCGGATGGGCTGGCTTATGCCGCCCGGTTCAACCCGCGATGTCTCGTCGATATTGCCACGTTGACCGGTGCGTGCATCATCGCCCTGGGGCAGTTTGCGATCGGGATGATGGGGAATGACGACGCGCTCAAGGCCGACTTGAAAAAAGCCGGTGAGCAAGCCGGCGAACGCGTGTGGGAGATGCCGCTCTGGGAAGAGTATTTTGAACAACTCAAGAGTGACGTGGCGGACATGCGTAATATCGGCGGCCGCGGAGGCGGCATGATTACGGCCGGCATGTTCTTGAGCAAGTTTGTCGGCGATTGTCCCTGGGTGCATCTGGATATAGCCAGCACCGATTGGAGTTCGTCCGAGCGTCCGTATATCGGCAAAGGCCCCACGGCCATTGGAACGCGCTTGTTGGTGCAGTGGTTGATCAATCGCGCGGGTCGATAGGGAATCTCTCATGCAGGCTGGCCGCCTGCGCCTCAAGGGATGAACGTGGGACGTGCCGGTCTCAGACCTTTTTCCTCCCCTTACCCCTCCTTACAAAGGAGGGGTAAGGGGAGAGGCGGCCCGTAAGAGTCACCGTGTCCCCCAACAAGAAGTGAGTCCTCCATGACTATTCGAGACACCGTCGGGCAACTCTTGATGGTGGGGTTCCCGGGGACCGAACTCTCCCGGGAAATTCTCGATTGGTTGCAGGAGTGCCGGCCTGGCGGCGTCATCCTCTTTTCGCGTAACCTCGTGGATCCCGAGCAAGTGGCGCGACTGACCAATGCCATCCAGGAGCATGCGCCCAACCCTCCGTTGTTGATTGCCATCGATCAAGAAGGAGGCGGCGTATCCCGCTTACCCCAGGAGTTTACGACGTTTCCCGCCGCTTCCAGAGTTGCGGCATGTCACCCTCCGGACGCGGCCTATGAGGTGGCGGAGGTGACGGCCCGGGAATTGCGGGCGGTCGGGATCAACATGAACCTCGCGCCGGTCCTGGACGTGAACAGCAATCCGGCCAATCCCATTATCGGAGATCGTGCCTATGGCACCCGACCCGAACGGGTCTGCACGTATGGCATGGCCGTGATACAGGGTCTGGTGGACAATGGGATCATCCCTTGCGGCAAACATTTTCCCGGTCATGGCGACACCATGACGGATTCCCACCATGTCCTGCCCGTGGTGGAGGCCGGCCGTGCCCGGCTCGACGCCGTGGAACTTGAACCCTTTCGGCAGGCGATCCACCGGGGGCTGCCCGCGATCATGACCGCGCACGTGCGCTATCCGGCGCTCGATGCGGAAGCGCCTGCGACGCTGTCCCAACCCATTCTCACCGGTCTGTTGCGGAACAAGTTGGGCTTTGAAGGCGTCACGCTCACCGATGACATGGAAATGCGCGCCATTCTCGACCATCAGTCCATCGGGGACGCCTCGGTTCGAGCGTTACAGGCCGGGGCCGATATGGTCGTGATCTGTCATCAGCAGGAACGGCAACGGCAGGCCGTGGTAGCCATCGAGCGGGCCCTTGAACGCGGCGAGCTTTCCCGGGAGAGACTCACGGCCAGCGTGGCTCGCATACGGGCCTTGAAAGAGAAACGTCTTGTGCCGTTCCAACCCGTCGACCCGTCCCGGGTCGCGCAAACCGTTGGTCATCCGCGGCATAAGGCCCTGTTGGAGAAGATTCAAAATGGCAGTCCGGTTCACGACGTTGAATGAGGTTGAACCGGTGCCGGTATCGTGTTTGGACGGAGGAGCGCATGGGGTTGAAAAAAGGCGACATTATCGACGAGCACAAACGCCACCCGGAGAGTTGCGGCTTGATGATCAAAGTCATGGCCGGGGGCGAGGGGTTTGAAAAAGTCGTGTGCTGCGGCCATGAATTGACGGAAGAAGACGTGATCCCTGTCTTTTCACGCGGCAGAGGACGGAAACGTGGAAAACTCCTGCCGGCCGTGCTGCTGGATGAAAAAAAACTGCACCCGGATTCCTGTGGGCTTCGTGTGATGATTATGGATGGAGGTGAAGGGTTTCAGGAAGTCAGGTGTTGCGGCCATTCGCTCAGGCTCAATTCGATGAAAGAATTTAAATACGGCGAAGAGCGGCGAGGCCCCTTGCCTGAAACAGGGCCGGCGGGTCACGCCTAAGGGGCCTTGTCCTCCAACGTCCGGCTGCCCGATATTGCTTTGGTCTCCAAGTTTTGACATACTTTTTGTTTGGGAACGGTCCAAGTGTCAAAGCCTGTCCTGGCTCTCCGATGGAGTCCCGGACAAGGCGGGGACAGGGCTTGCCCCCCGGCGTTCGCCGCGTCCCAGGCATTGATCCGGGAGGGGCGGGTGGCTCCAGCCACTTCCGGCAACGCCAAGGAGGAAGAGAATCATCAACGCCTCGGTTTCAAGCAAACAGGAAGGCGGTATGAGGGAAATCAAGATCCCTTCGGTCTATCAGGCCGGATACGAGAAGGCGTCTGCGCTCAATCCAAGTCTTGCCGCGAAATACATCGAATACACGACCATCGACGATCCAATAGCCGACGACGCCGTCGAATCGTTGGTTCCCTTCGACACTGAAGAGATGACTCGGTTGATCAAAGGTGGTATCGACCAAGACGAGAAGACGCTTGCGAACGCACCGCAGCCGTTGAGAGACTTCTTTGATCAGATCCCCCCTCCCCCCCCCTGGTATAATGCGAACGCAGTTCGTGCCGGTTGCCAAGCCTTCCACGCATACTCGGACCTGTTCATTCCCGCGTTCGTGGTCGTCACCTTACAGAATATTTCCACCTTAATCGGCAAATCGTTTCACATGACGGGCCGAGTGGAGACTAAGTACGGCTCCCGGCGAATCAAGCAGAACATCCGGCACTTGATCGAGATCATGCTCCCGGGCGCTCTCAATCGTCAGGGAGACGGCTGGAAGCTGTCTGTCCGCACCCGACTGATACACGCGCAGATCAGGCACCTGATCCGCGCCTCAGGCACATGGGACGAGTCCATCTATGGGACCCCACTCAGCACCGCGCACATCGCCTTCGCTTCGGCCAATTTCTCCACAACGTTGATGGATTATGCGGAGCGGCTTGGAGCATCCCTGGACGCCGAAGCGCGGGTCGCTTTCATGCAGATCTGGCGTTGTGCGGGGTTGCTGCTCGGCACTCCCGAGGAACTCCTGTTCGAAGGCGACGAAGCCATGGCCGCCGAACTGTGCCGGATCGCCCTCGCCTGCGAACCGCTGCCCGGCGAAGATGCGATTATGATCGCGCATGCGTTGATCAAGACCCTGCCCGATATTGCCGGCAAAACCGATCCGGCCGCCCGGCAATCCATGGTGAATCACGTGTATCGGGTTGCACGTGCTCTCCTCGGCGACGAACTCGCCGACCAGCTTGAATTCCCCCGTCAATCGACAGTGGGGCTGCTGACCTGGATGAAGGGCATGCGCCAGTTCGTCAGGGTTTCCCACCGTATGGTTCCGAATCTTGCCCGGAAGTGGCGAGGAAACAACTTCGTGTTTCTACTGGAAGCGTCGGCGCTCGATGACGTCAGCTACCGGATCCCTGATCATTTAAAGGCGGAGCAGGCGACCCCATGGTGACCTTCACAACCACCACCATTCCCCCCGTCTTCGTCCTGAGCAGCGGACGGTGCGGCTCGACGATGATCTCGAACATCCTGAACCGGCACCCGCGCGTGCTCAGCCTCTCCGAGTTCGTCAGCTACATCGGGATCAGTTCGTTCCGCTACCGCCGGCTGACCGGAGATCGGATGTGGGAAATCTACAGCCGGCAAAGCAAAAGAACCCGTGTGATGTTGGGTGGACAGTACGAGGAATTGCTCTATCCGTTCGACGATCCGAAGGCCCGCTTCACGCGGCACGATGTACCGCCCATTCTGTGCGCCATGCTCCCGCACCTCACTGAACGGCATGATGAGTTGTTCGATGAGCTTGAGCCAGTGGTTCGGGGGCAGCCACGCCAGTCGCCGGCTGACCACTGCCGATTTCTTTTCGAATGGCTGTGTAGACGGTTCGGTCACGATGTCTGGGTCGAACGTTCAGGAGGGTCTCTGATATTCGCGGCCAAGCTGCTGGAAGAGTTTCCCGACGCGCGGGTGATTCACGTCTATCGCGATGGACGTGAGGCAGCCATCTCGATGAGTCGTCATCACATCTTCCGGGAGATCATGGTGAATATCCTGGCGTTCCGGTCACTCGGATACGACGCCATGAAATCGATGGCTAGGGGAAAGTACTTTGATATAGCCATCTTGCGGCTTGAGTCGTTGGGGATGGCGTTGTTCAAGCCCGCTCGGCTGCCTTACCACAAGTTGACGCTCACGGATTTCGGGACGTTGTGGAGCAGCATGATCGAGAGGGGGCAACGCTTGTTCGGCCATTTCCAGTCAGACCGTCTGCTGAACGTCAGGTTCGAGGACATGCAGGCGGAGCCGGACACTCAGATCCGGCGCCTCGTCCGATTTATCGCTCCGGCTCTGGAGGACGAGGCTTGGCTGCGCGAGGCATGCTCGATCCCGCGACAAACGTCGTCGAAGTTCGCGCAACTCGCCTTGGACGAACAGATCGCGCTCACCGAAGCGTGCCGCCCGGGACTCGAGAGCCTCGGCTATTCGCTCTGAAGCTGCAGATAGGCCGCAGGCGTCAGGCGCCAACCTGAAGGGTGCAAGAAACACGTGGGCTTTTGCCGGGCGTCAAAGTCATCCACAAGCCACCAGATTCCCGGACGGCATTCAGGGGCGGTTCGCGGGCATAGGCTTCAACGGTATTGCGGTCTCGACCCTGGTGTCTCAAACTTGTGCTGAGCAATTTCCTGCAGGCTTTGCAGCATTCGTCGTGGGTCTTCTGGATCAGCTTCTATGAACGACTCCTGGCCGTGTCGTTTTTCATCGGCGTGTTCTTATTCGCGTGGGAAAGATCGACTACGAGTGTCTGGTTCGGCATCACCACGAGTACGCTCACCGGATTCCTGTTGGCCCTGTCCATCACAGCCATCATCGCGTGCAAGGAGGTCGGTGGGCTGTTTCGCCACTGAACGAGATTCACCTCACGTTTTCCAGCGGTCTTCTGGTCAGGATTCAGCAAAAGTGGCCGTGGCTTCACACCGTTGGCCGTCGTTCTGTCTGGCCATACGGCGAGTGCAGGGGGGCACAAACGTTCAATCCACAGAGTCATTCAGTGAAGGCTTGCGTTCATGTACCGTGCACCGGAGACCATTTTTACACTTATAAACCATCACCTTCACTATTTCAGGGTATTCCTCCTCTATAACGGTGATCCGCCACCGTTGAGTGATGGTTGAAAGGGCGAATATGACTTCCATCCGGGCGAACTCCGCGCCGATGCACGTCCGCACCCCGATGCCAAACGGAAAGTAGGCGTTCCTGGGATGCGTTGGCTGCTTGGTTCCCAACCATCGTTCCGGTTTGAACTCCGTGGCCTGCGGAAAATATTTTTCTGCCCGATGCGGAACCCGCATATAAACCTGTACCACCGTTCCCTTGGGAATATGGTAGTCGCCAAGCACACAATCTTCCAACGCCGTTCGGCCGAAGGCGTAGAACGGTGGGGTCACGCGAAGCGTTTCGTCGAATACGGCACGCGTATAGGGCAACCGGTTGTAGTCTGCCAGCGTGGGGGGGCGCCCACCGAGAACTTCGTCGACCTCTTTCTCCAGCCGCGCACGCGCGTCAGGATTTCGGCTGAGATGGTAAAAGCACCACGTCAGCGCATTTGCCGACGTTTCGTGACCGGCCAGAATCATGACGTATGATTCGTCTCGAACCTCCTGATCGTTCAAGGCCGGATCAATGCCTTCTTCATCCTTGGCGTGAACAAGAAACGAGACGAGGTCGGCACGCATTTCAGGGTCGGTATGGGCTTTGTGAATCACGTTGTAAACCACTTGATCCATCGCCTCGATCACATGGTGGCGCTGCCGGTTTTTGTTCAAAGGCAGGCGGGCGATCAGATTTTCCAAGGGAAGCATGGTGAGTGTCAGGCTCCAGGTTAGGGATTCCAGCAGGTCATTGATGAGACTCGAATCTATGTGCACGTCGCTTCCGAAAAAGGTCTTGGCAATGATGTCCAGAGTCATTTGATGTGTCTGGGCATCGATGTCGACGGTCTCGCCGTCCCGCCAGCGACTTCGCAACTGCAGGGCCTCATCGATCATGACCCGGGCATATCCCTCCAGCGCTTTACGTTGAAAAGCCGGTTGAACCAGTTTTCGGATGCGCCGATGATCGTCTCCGTCAGCCGTGGCGGACGTTGGATTTTTCAAAATTCTTTTCTCTTTGAAAAGCGGGCCTTTTTCGAAAGACGTTCGTTTCTTGACGAGAAGCTCTTCGATGAGTTCCGGACTGTAGACGACGCAAAATTTTCTGTTAAAGATTCGAAAAGAGGCGATTTCTCCCTCTTCCTTGTGCATCTGCTCGTAAAATCCGATCGGATCGCGCAGACGGTGAAGAAAGCGGTTGAAACTCAATCGTTTGAAACTCAATTCCTTGGAGCCGACAGGAAGTGAGTTGTTTACAGCAATCGAATCAGGCATTGCCCCCCCCCGTCTGCCCACTCTGAAGCTGCCGGCGGAGTGTCTCGACCTGCCGCTGGTTCGCGCCGAAGTCCCAGAGGGCGAGCCTCGACGCCGAGCGGACATGGATCATGCGGCCGGTCGAGCAGAGACGGCAATGGAGGTCATCGACGAACCCGAGTCGGTTCCGGCAGGCCGCGTAGAGATAGTCGTCCGTAGCCGTGAGGATAACCGCGTGCGGCAGGCCAGCGAGGAGAGCCTTCAGCCTGCCGAAGCCGACCCCGGGGTCACCTGATACGACGAACGGCTCGCCGCGATGACGAGGCAAGGCGTCGCCCCGACTACAGACGCAGGTGGGGAAAAAGGTACAGGGCGAGAGTTGCTTGCACAAGATGTCTCGGTCTTTCATGGCGTCGGTTACGCGGGACGGCCAAAATCCGCCGGGCGGCGTCTCAAGTAAGAAACTCTATACTAGACTGCAGTGCCATGTCCAGTGATACACCATTGATATGGCGTAGACGTACAGGAACGGCGGTGCCGCTTGCTTCATGGCATGTGAACAGTGGATTACTGCGGGGAAAAGAGCCGTTCTGAACATTCAGCGTGAAGAAGTTCCATGGCTTCTGGACATTTGAACGTCGGAACGGCCAAAATAGTGCCCCATGGAGAAGCAGAGAGGCCTCAGCCATCTCGACGAGCTTGAGGCCGAATCGATACACATCATGCGCGAGGTGGCGGTCTCGTTCGCAAAGCCGGTCATGCTGTACTCGATCGGCAAGGACAGTTCGGTCATGTTGCGCCTGGCGCAGAAGGCCTTCCATCCGGCAGTACCGGCCTTCCCCCTGCTGCACGTGGATACGACCTGGAAGTTTCCGGAGATGTACGAGTTCCGGGATCGCATGGCCCGCGAGACCGGCATGGAACTCATCGTCCACGTCAATGAGGAGGGGCGCGCCCAGGGCATCGGCCCGTTCACCCATGGATCGGCGCTTCACACCGACATGATGAAGACGCAGGCGTTGAAGCAGGCGCTTGAGAAATACGGCTTCGACGCAGCGCTCGCCGGGGCGCGACGCGACGAAGAGGCCTCCCGCGCCAAGGAACGGGTGTTCTCGCTGCGCACGCGGACCCATCGCTGGGACCCCAAGAACCAGCGCCCCGAACTCTGGCGCCTGTACAACACCCATATCAGTAAGGGCGAGTCCATGCGCGTCTTTCCGCTCTCCAACTGGACCGAACTGGATGTCTGGAACTATATCGACAGAGAAAAGATCTCCGTCGTGCCGCTCTATTTTGCCGCCCCGCGACGAGTGGTGCGCCGGGACGGGACCCTGATCATGGTGGCGGACCAGCGCATGAAGCTGGACCCCGGTGAAGAGCCGGAGATGAAGCAGGTGCGGTTCCGCACGCTGGGGTGCTATCCGCTGACCGGTGCCGTCGAATCCGATGCCGACAGCGTGCCGGCGATCATCAGCGAAATGCTCTCCGCAACGGAGTCCGAGCGACAGGGCCGCGTCATCGACCGCGACGGGGAGGGTTCCATGGAGCGCAAGAAGCAGGAAGGCTATTTTTGATGAGCCCGTCCGCGTCCACTCAGGAATTCCGAGCCTACGTCAATGCCCGGGAGAAAAGGGACATCCTGCGTTTCATCACCTGCGGCAGCGTGGACGACGGCAAGTCCACGCTGATCGGCCGCTTGCTCTACGAATCCCGACTCATCTTCCAGGATCAGCTTGCCCGGTTGGAGGCCGACAGCAAGCGGCACGGCACTCTGGGCGGCGCGCTCGACTTGGCGCTTCTGGTCGATGGCCTTCAGGCGGAACGCGAGCAGGGCATCACGATCGACGTGGCCTATCGTACATTCTCGACCGACAAACGCTCCTTCATCGTCGCCGACACGCCGGGTCACGAGCAGTACACGCGCAACATGGCGACCGGCGCATCGACCACCGATCTCGCAATCGTCCTCATCGATGCCCGCAAAGGGGTAATGCCGCAGACCCGCCGCCACACCACGATCCTTTCCCTCCTCGGCATCCGCCACGTGATCCTGGCGATCAACAAGATGGACCTCGTGGCGTGGTCCCAAACCGTCCACGACGGGATCGTGGAGGTCTATCGTGACTTTGCGAAACGGCTCGACGTGACTGACCTCACGTGCGTTCCGGTCTCGGCACTGACCGGCGACAACGTGATCAAGCCGTCCGCCGCGATGGGCTGGCATCACGGACCGACGCTCCTCCAGGCCCTCGAATCGGCCGACGTCGCGACCGATCGTGAGCGACTGCCCTTTCGCATGCCCGTGCAGTGGGTCAACCGCCCCGATACCGGGTTCCGCGGTTTCGCGGGCACCATCGCGTCGGGTCTTGTGCGTCCCGGCGATTCCGTTCTGATCTGTCCCGCGCACAAACTCTCGACCGTCAGTCGCATTGTGACCGCCGACGGCGATCTCACGTGCGCGAGAGCTGGCCAGGCCGTCACGCTCACGCTGGCCGACGAAATCGACGTGAGCCGCGGCGACGTCATCGCGTCGGCCACGCATCCTCCGGGTCAGAGCGACCAGTTCGCCTGTTACCTGATCTGGATGCACGAGAATGCGCTGCTGCCCAATCGCCCCTATCTGTTAAAAATCGGGACGCATGTGGTGGGGGCTCAGATCACGGCTCTCAAATACAAACTGAACGTTGAGAGCCTCGAACGCGTTGCCGCCAAGGCGCTTGAACTGAACGACATCGCCTACTGCAACGTCAGTCTCGACCGGCAGATCGCCTTCGATCCCTACCGGGAACTCAGGGAGACCGGCGGCTTCATTCTGATCGATCGCTACACCCGTGCGACGGTGGGTGCCGGCACGATCGATTTTGCCTTGCGGCGGGCGTCAAACCTGACCCGTCACAAGTTTGCGGTCGACAAACCGGCACGTTCAGCTCAGAAAAATCAGAAAGCCTGTGTTCTGTGGCTCACCGGGTTGTCGGGCGCGGGCAAGTCGACGACGGCAAATGCCGTTGAGCAGCGCCTGCACGCTTTGGGCCGACACAGTTACGTCTTGGACGGCGACAACCTGCGCCACGGGCTGACCAAGGATCTGGGCTTTATCCCCGCCGACCGCGTCGAGAACGTGCGGCGCATCGCCGAGGTCGCCAAGTTGTTCGTCGACGCCGGCTTGATCGTTCTCGTCTCGGTGATCTCGCCCTTCCGGGATGAACGCGAGATGGCTCGCCGGATGATGGAAGAAGGCGAGTTCATTGAAGTCTTCGTCGATGCGCCCCTGGAGGTCTGCGAGCGGCGCGACCCCAAGGGGCTTTACCGGAAGGCCCGCGCCGGGGAGCTCAAGAACTTCACCGGCATCGACAGCTCCTATGAACCGCCCGAGCACCCCGACATCGTGTTGAAGACCGGCGAGCGAAGCGTGGACGAACTCGCGGATCAGGTCATCGCCTATCTGCGATCGAGGTTCGAGCATCCAGCAGGGTAGGGTTGTCTCGGCCTTCCCTCCCCGGTACACTTCCTCATCCAACCAAGCCTTGATTCTCAAGGAGAAGGTGCGTGATCTTGCGTCACGAAACCGGGTATGGCACTATGATGCCCTTGGCCTGTCATGAACTCACTTCCTGAATTTGTCGGTACGATTCATATTTTTTTCGGGCCCTATCGCGGCAACCCCATTGGGTTGTATCTTCGAAAAGAGGGCGACTCCTGCTCCATCGCTCCGACTATTTATCCGTGGAACCGGGTGGTGGGCGTGGGCGAAACCGTGAATAAGGCGGCAGCGGACTTCGATGCCAAATGGAAACAAGGTGAATTAGCCGCCGAGATGTACTCCGGGCCGCATTGGGAAGGGGGAATTAAACCTGAAAAACCCAAACCCCCTCCAAAACCGGCGGCTCCAAAGCCGGAAGCACCAACATCTCCCGAAACTGTGGTTCCTCCGAAGCCGGATGCTACGATAGCGCCAGTAGCCCCAACGACGGCCGGCGATTCAGCCTCTCCAAGTGCAGCGCCAAGCCCCGATACGACGCCTCTCCCAGCCACCTCTTCCGGAACGGACAATTCAGCGTCTTAAGAAGTCACATATTGGCCGGTGATGTGCGATCTCCCGCATCCGCTGTCCCGTGTTTCCCCTCCTACCCTTTTATTCGTTGACAGTTCCTGCCGTCTCCTTTTGTCATCCTTACGAACGTGAGGATCCAGGGTCGGTCTCTTCACCAACGGAGGAAAAAGCAAAAACCTAGGCTCCTCACTTTCCTTATCTGTCATTGGTATGAAAATAACCTCCCTTTGTCATTCCCGACGTTAGTAATCGGGAATCCAGGGTCTTGCTCTTCTGCCCCTCCATTCATGCGGACCCGTCTGAAACAAAAAACTCTGGATCCTCGATTAAAAATGTCGAGGATGACAGATTGGGACAATGTCTTCTTTTTCATGCCTTGGGGTGCAGGCGGCAAGCCTGCATGGGGGATTCCTGCGGAAGCAGGAATCCAGAGTCCGTATCCCGGTGAACGAAGGGAAAAACAAAGCCCCTGGATCCATC
>JAAXIB010000026.1 GCA_012270585.1 Nitrospirales bacterium | reverse complement strand
TGAACACATACAAGGATGACAGATAAGGACAGAGGAAAAAGACAGAGGGAGATGACAGGAAGGGACCGGCGGGATGGATCACATGAAAGGGCTCATATGACCACGAAATATGATGCGAGTGAGATTCTGGTTTTGGAAGGAATTGACCCGGTTCGACGGCGACCGGCGATGTATATCGGGGGGACGGATAAGACCGGGCTGCATCATCTCGTGTGGGAAATTCTGGATAATGCCATCGACGAGGTCATGAACGGGTATGCCACGACGATCACGGTCGAACTCGAGAAGACGGGCGGCGGCATCCGCGTCACCGATAACGGACGCGGCATTCCGGTGGATCGGCACAAGCACTATAAAAAGTCGGCGCTGGAAATTATCATGACGACGCTCCACGCCGGAGGAAAATTCGAAACCGGCAGTTACATCCACTCGGGCGGCTTGCACGGGGTCGGCGCCTCGGTGGTCAATGCCTTGTCCGATCATCTGGAAGTCACCGTCAAACGGCACGGACATGAGTGGCAACAACGGTATCAGGCCGGCAAACCCCTGGGGCCAGTTACCAAAGGGAACGCGGTGCGGGGCACGGGCACGTCGGTGTATTTTCGTCCGGACCCGCTTATTTTCGGAAAGCAGACGACCTTTGATTCCGCCCTGTTGCACCACACTCTCGAAGCCAAATCCTATCTTCATAAAGGACTCAAAATCACCTTTAAGGACGGCCCCTCGCAACACACGCACGACTTTGTCCATGAACAGGGCATTGAAGAATACCTCACGAAGCTCGTCAGAGACCGCGGCCACAACCCCACCGCCGACTTCGTGTTTTATCTGGAACGCCGCTTGGGCGACAACGGCAAAGCCGGGACACAGGACGACGGCTTCGCCATGGAAGTGGCCCTGCAATGGACGGACGAACCCGCGGAATTCGTCCGGAGTTACGTAAACGGCGTGGCCACGTCGAGCGGCGGCACCCATGAGTCAGGATTGCGAACCGGCATCGTGAAAGCCGTGCGTCATTATATGGAGACGCACCACCTCACGCCGAAAGGACTCAGCATCCAGGCGGAAGACATCCGCGAAGGCATGGCCTGCGTCTTGAGCGTACTCATCCTGAACCCGCAATTTCAGGGGCAGACCAAAGAACGGCTCAATAATCCCGAGGTGCAAGGGCTCGTGGACAACGCTCTGCGCCCATCCCTGGAAAACTTTTTGCACGAAAATCAAACCATTGCCGAAACCCTGGTCGGCCGCATGATTCTGGCGGCGCGCGCCCGGGAAGCTTCCCGTGAGGCATCGAAGGCCGTCAGGCGAAAATCCGCGGTGAGCCATCGGCTGAATCTGCCGGGCAAGCTGGCGGACTGCCAAAGCACGGACCCCGAGCTCAGCGAGTTGTTTGTGGTTGAAGGTGATTCCGCCGGAGGAACCGCCAAGCAGGGCCGCGATTTGAAAACCCAGGCGATCTTTCCCATCCGGGGCAAGGTGCTGAACACCGAGGATCTGACACTCGGCAAGGTGGTCGAAAACAAGGAGTTGGCGGACCTGGTCAAAGTTCTGGGTTGTGGGATCGGGCGGGATTTCGATCTCAAGAAATTGCGCTACCACAAAATCATTTTGCTCATGGACGCGGACGTGGACGGCTACCATATCAACACGTTGCTGCTCACCTTCTTTTTCCGGCACGTCCCGGAATTGATCAGACGCGGACACGTCTATATTGCCCAACCGCCGTTATACCGCATCGACGTCGGCAAGGCCGTCCATTGGGCGGGGTCGGATGACGAGAAAGAACGCATTCTGACTGAAACCCGAGGCAGGGCGACGCCGGTCATCAGCCGGTTCAAAGGTCTCGGCGAGATGTTTCCCCAACAGCTCAAAGAGACGACCCTCGATCCTTTCACGCGCCGACTCCTCAAAGTCGAACTGCAGGATGAACTCAACACCGACCGCACCTTCCACGATCTCATGGGCAAGCGCACCGAAGCCCGGTATGAGTTTCTGATGGCCAATGCCGCCCTTGCCGACAATTTGGACGTCTAGGAGAAACAGAAAACAAAGGCGCTGGAGCCTCGATTGCCTTTGCTGTCATTTGTATGTTGCTTTCACCTTGCAAATTGGCCAATTTGTAAGGTGGGCATGGGGGGCGCGTCGTTTGTCATAAGGTGAACGCCGGGACACCCCGGGGTTGCACCGAGCAGGAGTAGGACACCCCTCAAGCCAGTTTGTAGCTCCGAACAGATACCGGGGGAGGCCGCCCCGCATTCGCAAGTGGGGAGGACAAACAAGCGGCCGACGAGCCAGCAGGAGGGGGACATGACCAAACGAGTGGCCGGAATTGATGTTGGGAAACAGGCAGTCGCGGTGTCGGTGGCGCGGGGGCCGGTTCGCCGGTTTCCGAACACGGACGCGGGGCTGAGGTGGATGCGGGAGCAAGCCGGGACGCACGTGGTGTGTGAAGCCACGGGGGGGTATGAACGCTTGCTCGTCCAGCGCATCCGCGGTACCGCCCTAGCGGTGGCGGTGGCGCATCCGACGCAGGTGCGGGCCTTTGCCCGGGTCGTGGGCCAGGGAGCCAGACCGATCCGCTGGATGCGCAGCTCTTGGCGCACTATGGGGAAGTCTTTGAGTTGCCTAGGGCGGCGGCCCAAGAGGAAGCCAGCGCGGAAGTCCGGGCGCTGTTGGGGCGGTGCCAACAACTGCTCGATCAACGCACCCAGGAACAGCAGCGCTTGGAGAAAGGGTTGCAGGGGCGCGTCAAGCAGTCGTGTCAGCGGCATCTGGCGTGGGTGGACCACGAGCTGAAGCACTTGGAAGAGGAGTACCAGCAGACCATTCAAGCCAAGCCGGAGTTGGCCGAGCGCGTGGCCTTGTATCAAAGTGGGCAGGGGGTGGGGCTCCTCACGGCGGCTACCTTGCTAGCGTATGTACCGGAATTGGGGCAGGGGTCGGGGAAGGCCCTGACCGCGTTGGTGGGCGTGGCGCCCTGGGCGGCGGACAGTGGGACGCACCGGGGGGATCG
>JAAXIB010000054.1 GCA_012270585.1 Nitrospirales bacterium | reverse complement strand
CGGGGAGGTTTGGCACCTCGATGTCGACTCATCGCATCCTGGGGCTGAAGCGGGTCCCAAGGGTCGGGCTGTTCGCCCGTTAAAGCGGTACGAGAGTTGGGTTCAGAACGTCGTGAGACAGTTCGGTCCCTATCTGTTGTGGGCGTAGGAGATTTGAGAGGGTCTGTCTCTAGTACGAGAGGATTGAGATGGACGGACCTCTAGTGTGCCGGTTGTCGCGCCAGCGGCAGCGCCGGGTAGCTATGTCCGGTTTGGATAACCGCTGAAAGCATCTAAGCGGGAAGCCAGCCTCAAGACAAGATCTCCCGGAGGGTAACCTCCCTAAAGGCTACTCGTAGACGACGAGTTTGATAGGCTGGATGTGGAAGAGCTGTAAGGCTTGAAGCTAACCAGTACTAATCGGCCGTGCGACTTAACATCATTTTACTTCTGATAGACATGACCTCCCGATAGCGGGAAGTTGACGACGGGAAACATGAGGGATGCAGACAAGGGAAGAATTCCCGGTCCCGGTATGGGTTCCCGAGATCACAGCGATTACCGAATTCCCGGTGACCATGCCGGAGGGGCCACACCCGTTCCCATCCCGAACACGGAAGTTAAGCCCTCCAGGGCCGATGATACTGCAGCCGTGAGGCTGTGGGAAAGTAGGGCGTTGCCGGGTTCCTTATGAAGCCCACGGGTGTACGAATCCGTGGGCTTTGCTTTTAGACCCGTCCTCGATGGTGCGTACTCGGCGACACGCCGCGCATGGCCCCGATGAAAAAGAGTGGCCTTTGGAAACCAGGTTTGCTACTCTTGGAGAACATTTCGTCGGCCGTCCGGCTCAAGTGAGCGCGTAAGGCTTCATGAGACAGATTAGCTTTGGGACTTCAGGGTGGCGAGCTGTTCTGGGGGAAGATTTTACGTTCCAGAACGTCCGAATCGTCTGTCAAGCCATCGTCCACGTCCTGAAACAAGAAAAGATCGGTCACCGAGGCCTCATCGTCGGCTATGATTCCAGGTTTCTTGGTGAAAAATTTGCGAGAGCCGCGGTTGAAGTGTTTGCGGGTCACGGCATATCGGTGTTGCTGTGTGACCGGGAAACACCCACTCCGACCATTTCGTACCATATCCTCAAAAGCAACCTGGCCGGCGGGCTGAATATTTCCGCCAGTCATAACCCTCCTGAATATAACGGCATCAAGTTTACACCGGAGTGGGGAGGTCCTGCGCTTCCTGAAACCACCCGAGCCATCGAACAACGGCTTGTGCACCTGCTGCACGGGGAGCACGTCAAGTGGCTTCCGTGGGAGAAGGCCCAGCAAACGCAAATGGTGCAACAGTTTGATCCCTGTCCCGATTATTTGGCTGCGCTGGGGAAGCATATCGACGTGGATGCGATCCGTCAGGCCAATCTGCGTGTGGTCATGGATCCCCTGTATGGAACGTCGCGCGGCTATCTCGATGCGTTCCTCAGGAATGCAGGTGCGAAAATGGCGGTCCTGCATTATTGGCGCGACCCCTATTTCGGGGGAGTCCGCCCTGAGCCCACGCGAGAAACGACGGCAGAGTTGCAAGAAACGGTGAAACACGGAAACGCCAATGTCGGGTTGGCCACCGATGGAGATGCCGATCGTTTCGGTATCGTGGACCGGGACGGCAGCTTTATCGACGCGAATATCGTCTTGGCGCTACTGGTCGATTATCTGGCGACGAGCAGGCGTTGGACTGGAGACGTGGGACGATCCGTTGCCACCACGCACCTTATCGATCGCGTTGCCCACAGTCACGGCTTGGGTGTCCGGGAAACCCCCGTGGGATTCAAATATCTCGCGGAACTCCTGGCCAAAGAGGAGATCTGCATGGGCGGAGAAGAAAGTGCGGGCCTGTCGATTCAGGGGCACGTGCCGGACAAGGACGGGATTCTGGCCTGCCTGCTGGTGACGGAAATGATTGCCCGCACCAAGCAGACGCTTCGGGAACTCACGGAAGCGTTGTTTCGTCGGGTGGGTACGGTTTTATCATCCCGCGCAGACCAGACTTGTACGGAAACGATGCAAGAAAATGTGCTCAAAGTCCAAGAGTCGCCGCCTTCCGAACTCGCGGGAAAATCGATTCAGCAGGTCAACACCCTTGATGGATGCAAGTTCGTCTTGGAAAATGGGAGTTGGTTTCTTTTCCGTCCTTCCGGGACGGAACCACTGATGCGCTGTTATGCGGAGGCATCGACTCCTCAGGAATTGGAGGCGCTGATGGCAGCCGGTCAACAACTCCTGCATCGCAACCCCAAAAAGGGCGGCCTGCGTGCAATGTCGGGCCTGCCTGACCCCTCTGCGCGTGATCGTTCCCCGACGTGAACGCGTGCTTCGACCAACTCGAAACGGGATATCATTTGCGTTCTGCAAGGCACTGCCGTCAAGCATGACGGCAACACAGCCTGCCGGCGATTCATCGGTGAGTCTTTAACCAGGATGCCTCCTCTTCGTGTTATCCATGCCGTGGGTCTGCACCCGTTTGCCCCTGGCAAGCCGAGGACGGGTGATGACAACGGCAACGAAGAAAGGGGAAACGCATGAACAAGGAATTGTCGGTGGCCGTGCAATTGGCGCGCCAAGCAGGCCAATCCGTGATGGCCGTGTATGCCACGGATTTTGCCGTGGCGTCTAAAGGCAAAAACGATCCCGTGACCGAGGCCGACCGGCAAGCTAATGACCTGATTGTGAAGGGTTTACACGAGGCATTCCCCTTGGACACCGTGGTGGCAGAGGAAAGCCCCCCCTCTGACGGCATCCCGGCCTTGGGGCGCGTCTGGTACGTGGATCCGTTGGATGGCACAAAAGATTTTATCGCCAGGAACGGAGAGTTCTCCGTGATGATCGGGCTTGCCGTTAACGGGCAAGCACAACTCGGGGTAGTCTATCGACCGGAGGGGGACGTACTGTATGCCGGAGTGGTGGGCAGCGAGGCGTGGATGGAACGACGGGGCATCCGGTCTCCCTTGGTGATCAGGGAACAGGATTCCGGAAGACCGCTCACCCTGACGGTCTCCCGGTCGCATCGCCATCCCATGGTCGAAAAGATTGGCCTGGTACTCGGCGTGGGGAACGAAATTCCATCGGGAAGCGTCGGATTAAAGATCGGCCTGATTGCGAGGGGAGAAGCCGATGTGTATCTGGAACCCGGTCCCTATACCAAACTCTGGGATTCCTGTGCCCCGGAAGCGATCCTGCGGGCGGCGGGTGGAGAATTTACCACCATCCTGGGTCAGCCCCTGGTCTATGGCGAGAGCCTGTCCTCGAGGGCTCTGGTCGGGAATCAATTCGCAAACTCTCATGGCCTGCTGGCGAGCAACGGGTTCTGTCATGAACGAGTGGTGCAAGCGTTGCGGCCTGTCGTGGAAGAACTGGGGCTGAAACCACGGGAAGCGTAAAAGTGTTGCGGGATAACTCCAATGGATCTATAATGGTTCCAAAATAGAACCACAAGGAGGCAAGGATGTCTGTCAATCTTTCCATCAAAAATGTTCCGAAAGAATGGGTGCAGCACCTACGGCAACGCGCCAGTAAACACCATCGTTCGCTTCAGGGTGAATTACTTTCAATTTTGGAAGACAGCCTGAATCAGCAGGACAAGATTTCCCCACAAAGTCTGTTGGCAGAATTACGGCAACGGGGCTTACGCACTCCCAAGGAATCGGTGACGATCGTGAGGAAAGACCGAGATGGCCGTTAAGGTCATTGATACGTCAGCCTTGGCAGCCGTGGTGTTTGCCGAACCCGATGGCCAACGGATCGCTGCTCAATTGGCAGAGTATGACTTGATCGCTCCGCACCTGTTACCCTTTGAGTTGGCTAATGTCTGCCTCACCAAGATTCGAAGGCATCCGGTGAAGCGGGAGTTACTATTGGCGGGTTATGAGATGGTCAGTCGCCTGCCCTTGACGTTCATGGCAGTCAACATGACAGAGGTCGTTACCCTTGCTGAAGCCAAAACGTTAACGGTGTATGACGCTTCCTTCTTATGGTTGGCCCGGCAGTTAGACGGCGAATTGGTCACTTTGGACAGGACGTTGGCTAAACAGGTGAGTCCCCGAAAGACCAAGTAGATCTTCCATTTCAAGTTTTCCATCATTTCATGCGGGGTTTCGCCCCTGCAAGACGGGGTCCTTTTGTTTCGGCAAAGGACAAGGCAAGCCAAAAGAAGAAACAAGGAGCAGTCTTGCGGATGCTATTGCCCTCATTTTGCAGGATCGTCACGAAGACGCCCTCCGAGGAACCCCACCTGAAGCGATTCGAGAGACGGTGACTCAAACGGAGCGCCTTGCTTCGCCGCTTGCGCAAATACGGCTGCGTCGTGATTTCCAGGGACAATCCGTTGGTATTTGACTCATAATGGAGACCATTTTATACTCATAGGCATGAGTAAGCGACTGCAAGTGATCCTCGACGACAAGGAAATGCGCGACGTTCAACGGACCGCCAAACGGCAGCAGATGACGGTAGCGGAATGGGTTCGGCAAGCGTTGCGGTCAGCGCAGCGACAAGTGCCGCTGACCGACGTGAAAAAGAAGCTGGGAGTGGTTCGCACGGCGACCCGGTATGATTTTCCAACGGGCGACATCGATCAGATGCTTCGAGAGATCGACCAGGGGTATCAGGTCAAGAACCCTTCATGATTTTCATCGACTCCAATGTGCCCATGTATCTGGTTGGAGCGGCCCATCCCAACAAAATTCTCGCCCAACGGGTATTGGAAACTTGGATTGCTCATGACGAGCCGCTGGTCACAGACGTGGAGGTCTTGCAGGAAATCCTTCATCGGTACGTGGCGATTGCTCGGCGTGAAGCCATTCTTCCGGCGTTTGAAGCCTTGACGGGCATTGTGGACGAAATCTTTCCCGTCGATCGATGGGACGTGGAGCGCGCCAAAGACATCGTGCTTTCCACCGAACGATTGTCTGCCAGAGACGCCCTCCATGTTGCCGTCATGACGCATCATGGCGTCAAGCGGATCATCAGTTTTGATGAAGGCTTTGAAGGGGTTCCAGGGATTACTCGCTTGACGGAGTGAAGCAAATGTCGGGGACAGGCGGCGGGAATTGTAAATGTTCAGTCATTCTTGACAAAATGCGGAGCCGCCCACAAGAGCCAGCAGGGCCGTTTGGTTCCTCCCCTTTTGTAAGGGGAGGAAAGGTGGGGTAGAGTCACCCGTCTCAGGAGCAGAGAGAATCAACGCATGATGCGCGATGACGTGGTGGTCATAGGGGGAGGCCTGGCGGGGTCGGAAGCGGCGTGGCAGGCGGCGGAGCGCGGAGCGCGGGTCACGCTGTATGAGATGCGACCCAAGCAAGGGACCGCGGCACACAAGACGGATCAGTTGGCGGAAATCGTGTGTTCGAATTCGCTGGGGTCCGCGGATCCCATCAGTGCGCCGAGTCTTTTGAAAGAAGAGATGCGGCTGCTGAATTCGCTGGTCATGCGGGCCGCGGAATCAGCCCGCGTGCCCGCCGGAGCGGCGCTGGCGGTGGATCGCGAGATCTTTGCGCGCGAAATCACCCAGACGCTGGAATCCCACCCGAATATCAGGATCATTCGGGAAGAGATTCGAGAGATTCCGACGGACGCCTTGTGCATCGTGGCCACGGGTCCCCTGACGTCCGAGAGCCTGGCGCAGGCCTTGACCGCGATGACCCACAAGACGAACCTGGCGTTTTTTGATGCGATTTCCCCGATCATCGATGCCGAATCCATTGACATGGACAAAGTATTCCGGGCGTCACGCTATGAGAAGGGCGGCGCGGATTATCTGAATTGTCCGATGGATGAGCAAACGTATTCGGCCTTTTACGAGGCACTCGTGGCGGCGGACAAGGTGCAAGCAAAGGACTTTGAAAAGGTGCCCTACTTTGAAGGGTGCCTCCCCATTGAGGCAATGGCGGAACGTGGGAAGCAGACGTTAACCTTTGGTCCGATGAAACCCGTCGGGTTGGTTGATCCGCGTACCGGTATCCAACCGTACGCGGTGCTCCAGTTACGTGCGGAAAATCGCTATGGTTCATGTTATAACATGGTGGGGTTTCAAACCAAGCTGACGTATCCGGAGCAAACCCGCGTGTTTCGGATGATTCCGGGGCTCGAACGTGCGGCGTTTCTCCGCTATGGAAGCGTACATCGGAACACCTTTGTGAATTCCCCTGCCTTATTGCGGAAGACGTTGCAACTGAAGATGCGCGAGACCACGTGGTTGGCGGGCTGTCTCGTCGGCGTGGAAGGCTACGTCGAATCCGCCGCGACCGGCGGCTTGGCGGGCATCAACGCCGGTCGGGCGCTGGCCAATCTGCCGTTGGTGACGCCTCCCCTGACCACGGCACATGGAGCGTTGGTGCATTATATTACGACGAGCGACGCCCGGTATTTCCAGCCCATGAATACCAACTTTGGACTGTTCCCGCCCCTTCCCGTGAACGTGCGGGACAAAGAACAAAAACGTCGAATGATCCGCCAACGGGCTCTTGAAGAGTGGCAAACGTGGAAACGGCAATCCGCACTTTCCTGACGTATCTGGACGTGGAGCGCGGAGCGTCCCGGGAAACGATCCGCAGTTATCAATCGGACCTGCGACAATTTGTGGCCTTTCTCAAGACCATCACGGACGCGGTGCCGGATTCGACCCGAATCGACGCGGCCCTCGTTCGTCGGTTTCTGGTGTGGTTGGCTGAGCGGAAGGAGAAAAAGTCGTCGCAGGCGCGGAAGCTCGCGACGCTACGCAGCCTCTTCAAATTTTTACACCGGCGCGGGCAGGTGCCGAGCAATCCCGTCGCGCACGTTCGGACCCCACGGCTGGGGCAACGCTTGCCGCGTGTCCTCACGAAAGACGAGGCGGAGCGGGTGATCGAGTCTCCTGATTCTGCCGAGGGGACCTACGCCGCAAGGGACCAGGCTATTTTGGAAACGCTCTATTCGACGGGTGCGCGGGTGAGCGAACTGGTGGGGGTGAATTGGAGCGATCTCAGTCTTGATGAGGGGATGGTGCGGTTGAGAGGCAAAGGCAAAAAAGAGCGCCTCGTGCCGATCGGGCACGTAGCGATCCAGGCGATCCAGGACTATCTGGCGGTGACACCGTTGCGTGCAAGCCGGGCAACGGTCGAGGCCGAGGTTTCGGCCTCGACCCTCACGGTGAAGCCGGCGGATGGTCCGGTGTTTCGAAACAATCGAGACGGCCGGTTGTCGGCGCGGAGCGTGGAGCGGATCGTTCGGCGTTACGCCGACCGGTTGCAGGTGGGGACCGTAACCCCGCATACTTTTCGGCATTCCTATGCCACGCATTTATTGGATGAGGGGGCCGACCTCAGGGTCATCCAGGAAATGCTCGGGCACGCGTCATTGACCACCACCCAGAAATACACCCACCTGGCCACGGACCGGTTGATGGAAGTGTATGATCAGGCCCACCCACGGTCGGGAGACGTCAGGGCGGCAAAGCCCGCAACCCCGAGGAAACCGTCGTGAAGGTTCGCGCCACCACGATTCTTTCCGTTCGCCGGGATGGAACGGTGGCCATGGGCTCCGACGGCCAGGTGACGGTCGGGACCACGGTGATGAAGGCCAACGCCCGCAAAGTCCGCCGTCTCCATCACGATCAGGTGATCGCGGGCTTTGCCGGGGCCACGGCGGATGCCTTTACCCTATTTGAAAAATTCGAGGAGAAATTGGAAGAATATCAAGGCAATCTGACCAGGGCCGCAGTCGAGTTGGCGAAAGAATGGCGGACGGACCGCGTGCTGCGTCGCCTCGAAGCGCTGCTGGCCGTCGCGGATGCGGATCGATCCTTTCTCATTTCCGGCACGGGGGACGTCGTGGAACCGGAAGACGGGATTCTCGCCATTGGGTCGGGCGGGCCGTATGCGCTGGCGGCGGCTCGGGCGCTGATGGACCATTCCACCTTGGCGTCCGCGGAAATCGTCGACAAAGCCATGCGCATTGCCGGCGGCATCGATATCTACACGAATCACGAAATCGTGATTGAAGAATTGAAGGCATCCTCGTGAATCACGACGCCCCGGCGGAAAAACTCGACAGCTTGTCGCCTCGCGAAATCGTCGAAGTGCTCGACCGATACGTGATCGGGCAACGCGACGCCAAACGGATGGTCGCCATCGCCTTGCGGAATCGATGGCGCCGCCAGCAACTCAGCCCGGAATTGCGCGAAGAAATTTTCCCGAAAAATATCGTCATGATCGGGCCGACGGGCGTGGGCAAAACGGAAATCTCCAGGCGACTGGCGAAACTGGCCGATGCCCCGTTCATTAAAGTCGAAGCGTCGAAATTTACCGAAGTGGGATACGTGGGGCGCGACGTGGAATCGATCATCCGCGACCTCACGGAACAGTCAGTCAACCTGGTAAAGAGTTCGTCGCTGAAGCGAGTCGAACGGAAGGCGGAAGACCTGGCCGAAGATCGCGTGCTCGATTTGTTGCTTCCTCCGAGTCCGTCTCGAGGAGGGCAGGAGGATGAACCGGGGCAAGCGGCGTCGGGCGACAACACGAGACAAAAGCTCCGCAAGCAATTGCGGGAAAGCCGGCTCGACAACCGGACGGTGGAAATCGAAATCAAGGAACGCGGGTTGCCGGTCGGGATTATCTCCAACGTCGGAGGCATGGAAGACCTCGAAAATCACCTGCGCGACATGCTGGGCGGGTTGATGCCCGGGAAAAAGAAAAACCGGGTCATGAAAATTCCCGATGCCCTGAAGTATCTTGCGCAGGAAGAAGCGCAAAAGCTGATTGACATGGACGAGGTGACGCGCGACGCCGTCGAACGGGTCGAGCAATCCGGCATCGTCTTTTTGGATGAAATCGACAAAATTGCCGGTCGGGAAAAGAACATGGGGCCCGACGTGTCACGGGAGGGCGTGCAGCGGGATTTGCTTCCGATTGTCGAAGGATCGACCATCAATACCAAGTACGGCCCGGTGAAGACCGACCATATTCTGTTTATCGCCGCCGGGGCGTTTCACGTGGCCAAGCCGGCCGATTTGATTCCCGAGCTCCAGGGCCGGTTCCCCATTCGCGTCGAGTTGGAAGCCTTGACCAAGGGTGACCTGGTGCGCATCCTGACGGAACCCCGGAACGCCCTGGTGAAACAATATCAGGCCCTGATGGAAACCGAAGGCATTACCCTCGACTTTACCCGGGAAGGCATTGAAGCCCTTGCGGCCATTGCCGTGGAGGTCAATGATCGAACGGAGAACATCGGCGCGCGCCGGCTCTTTACGATTGTGGAGCGGTTGCTCGAGGAAGTCTCCTTTGAGGCGCAGGAACTGGAAGAGAAAAAAGTGGTGATCGACGCGCCCTACGTCAACGAGCATTTAAAGGAGATCGTCAAGGATCAGGATCTGAGCCGGTACATCCTGTAGAAACGCCGGTCGACTCAACCATGAACAGACTGATCAAAAAAGCCGACGTTCTCGTTGAGGCCCTCCCCTACATTCGGACGTTCGCGGGGAAGACCATCGTCATCAAATACGGTGGGAAGGCCATGGTTCAGGATGAATTGAAAGACGGCTTTGCCGAAGACGTGGTGCTGATGAAATACGTCGGGCTCAATCCCGTGATCGTTCATGGAGGCGGGCCACAGATCGATCAAATGCTTTCCCGGTTGGGCATGAAGCCGACCTTTAAACGAGGCGTTCGGGTTACGGATCAAGCCACCATGGACGTGGTCGAAATGGTCCTGGGAGGAAAGATCAACAAGGAAATCGTGACGTTGCTCAATCAACACGGGGGGAAAGCCGTCGGGATAACCGGAAAGGATGCGCAGTTCATTGTGTGCAAACCGTTTTCCGTGAGGGCCTGGGCACAAGGGTTGAGCCATGAGACGCACGGTCAGGCGGAGGAAGAGTATGGCTTTGTGGGAGAGGTCGATAGAATCGAACCACAGATTATCACGAAATTGCAGCAGGAGAATCTGATTCCGGTCATCGCTCCCATCGGCGTCGATCGCAGAGGGAAACCACACAACATCAACGCGGACCTCGTGGCCGGCGCCGTGGCCGGCGCATTGAAAGCGGAAAAGCTGTTGATGCTCACCGACGTGCGAGGCATTCGTGGTGCCAACAACCGGCACCTGACCACGGTATCCAGAAAAGACGTCGAACGGATGGTGAAGAAGGGCACGATCAGTGAAGGCATGCTGCCCAAAGTGCGGGCCTGTTTAACGGGTATCGAAGCAGGCGTGCAAAAAGCCCATATTATTGACGGCCGGATCGAGCACGCCGTGTTACTGGAGATTTTCACGGACAAGGGAATCGGCACGGAGATCGTAGCGTAAATCTACCCCCTCTCCCCAACGAGGGAGAGGGTCGGGGTGAGGGGGGATTGTCAACGGATGACCCTACCCTCGACCTTTTGAGACTCACGACATGAAACTCACGAAACCGCAACCCGGTACGGAGCGGAAGAATCGTGCCGCCGTTCCTCCACCGGACCGGAAGACCGTGCTGCTGTTGGTTCACCTGCAGAATGACTTTTGTCCGGGGGGAGCCTTGCCGGTTCCGGAGGGGGATCACGTCATCCCCGTGGCCAATGAATGGATTCGGTTCTTTGCCGCGCAGGGGTACGGCATTGTCGCCACGCGGGATTGGCATCCCTCGGACCACTGTTCATTTCAGGAACGGGGAGGACCGTGGCCGCCGCATTGCGTGCAAGGATCACTGGGAGCCCAATTCCATCCGGATTTGAAAATGCCGCCTGGCACGTTGATCGTGTCCGGGGCCACCAACCCGAAAAAAGAAGCCTATTCCGGTTTTGACGGGACGACGTTGGACGAGCGCCTTGAAGATCTGGGGGCGCAGACCCTGTACGTGATCGGGCTGGCCACGGACTATTGCGTGAAACAAACGGTCCTGGATGCCTGTCGGCTGGGATTTCGCGTCGTGGTCCTCAGAGATGGCGTGCGGGGGATCGACGTGAAACCCGGAGATTCCGCTCGCGCCCTGGAAGCCATGCAGGAAGTGGGCGCCATTGTCGCCCGCTCGGCAGACCTCGCCGGCCCGTGAAGGTGCGACATCCCGTTATCTCTCCACCTGTAACTCACACCAGACGGGCGTATGATCGGAAGGCTTCTCTTTCCCGCGGGGGCCTTTGTCCACTCCGGAGGCGACGAGCCGGTCGGCCGCCTGTGGAGAGAGGAGCAAGTGGTCGATCCGTAACCCCTGGTCCTTATTCCAGCACCCGGCTTGGTAATCCCAAAACGTGTACGTGCCCACCTGCGGGTGCAGGGCGCGAATTGCATCAGTGAGTCCCAGGTAACACAAGGTCTGAAACCGGGCGCGGGTCTCGGGGTGACAGAGCGCGTCATTGGCAAACCCTTCGGGGTCGTACGCGTCGTCATCCGTGGGACAGACGTTATAATCGCCGCCCAACACCAAGGGCTCCTCGTAGGCCAGCAGGGTGCGTACGTGGGCAATCAGGCGATCCATCCACGCCAGCTTGTAGGAAAACTTTTCGGTGTCGATGGGATTGCCGTTCGGCAGATACATCGACGCGACGCGGACGGAGCCAATGGTGGCTTCGAGGTACCGGGCCTGTGCATCGGTCGAATCGCCGGGCAGCGTTCGCTGTTCCACTTCAATGGGCTGTTTCGCGAGAATCCCCACGCCATTGAAGGTTTTCTGTCCGACGAGCGCGACGTGGTAGCCCACGTCTTCAATCTCGTGGTGGGGGAAACGCTCACCCGTCGATTTCAATTCCTGGAGCAACAGGACATCCGGGCTCGCCTCTCTCAGATAAGCCGTGACGTGTGGCAGCCGGACGTTGATGGAGTTCACGTTCCACGTGGCGATCTTCATGTGAGGAGATTCTAAAGAGGTCAACGGATGCGTGGCAAACCAGCACTCTCTTGCATTGATGATTCATGATGCGTATCTTGTCCGTATGGCGATGAGGCTCTCCAAGACCTATGAGGCCCTCAAGGCCGCCGAAGAAATTGCCGGGTTTGAGAACCGACTCATCAGCATTGACAATCGGCTCTCTTGCTTAGAAGCCCAATTCTCCATGCTGCAATGGATGGTGGGCATCACGATGGCCGCCACCCTCGCCGTTCTCTGGCGCGTGTTCGCGGCCTGATTCTTGACGACCGCCCCTGCAACGACCGGGCGCGCTTTGTAGACCAAGCTCTGGCAAACGTGGCGCGCCAAATTTTCTCAATGCGCGTCGCCCCACAAACGGCCCTGTCCCACGTCCACCGTCAGCGGCACCGACAGGTGAAGCGCGGGTAGGCACGCGGATTCCATGACGGCCTTGACCACTCCGGCCGTCTGATCCACGACCGCGTCCTCGACTTCAAAAAGCAACTCATCGTGGACCGTCAACAGCATGCGGGCTCGCGTGTCGAGGCCATGCCGCGCCAACGCCGGGGGCACGCGAATCATGGCGCGTTTCAGCACGTCCGCGGCGGTGCCTTGGATCGGGGCGTTGATTGCCGCGCGTTCGGCGAAATTGCGTCGGGCGGCATTTTTGTCGTGGATACCCGGGACGTGGCACCGGCGCCCGAAGAGCGTTTCCACGTATCCATGTTCCCGAC
Organism: Nitrospirales bacterium; assembly: GCA_012270585.1. Lineage (GTDB taxonomy): Bacteria > Nitrospirota > Nitrospiria > Nitrospirales > UBA8639 > Bin75. Next base: position 8,039 of record JAAXIB010000054.1, on the reverse strand, counting down.
AGAACTGCTTAGTGCGGTGCATGTAGTCCTGGATGCCCGGGTACCGTTCAAAATAGGCTTTCATGTATGCCGCGGCCTCTTCGTTGGAAATACCCAGTTGGCGGCTCAGCCCGAACGCGCTGATCCCGTAGATGATGCCGAAATTAATGGCTTTGGCTTGGCGCCGCATCGCCGGGTCCACCGTGCCGGCATCGACGCCGAACAGTTGAGCGGCGGTCAGGGCATGAATATCCCGGCCTTCATGGAACGCACGTTTCAACGCGTCGATAGCGGCCACGTGGGCCAGGAGTCGCAGTTCGATTTGGGAATAGTCCAGCGACAGCAGGGTCCGCCCGGGTTCGGCCACGAAGGCGTGGCGGATTTTTCTGCCGTCTTCGGTCCGGATGGGAATGTTCTGCAGGTTGGGGTTCGTGGAAGAGAGGCGGCCGGTGGACGCGACGGTCATGGCAAAGGAGGTGTGCACGCGACCCGTTCGCGGGTTGATCTGTTCGACCAGGGTGTCGGTATACGTGCTCTTAAGTTTGTCGAGCTGTCGCCATTCCAACACTGTGGCCGGCAGTTTGTGTCCCTCGGCGGCCAGGGCTTCCAGCACGTCGGCGCCGGTGGCATAGGCGCCGGATTTCCCCTTGTGCCCGCCCTCCAGGTGCATTTCGTCAAACAGGACCTCACCCAGTTGTTTCGGGGAGCCCACGTTGAATTCGTGACCCGCGAACCGGTAAACGTCCTGCTCCAATGCCCGTTGGCGTTCCGCGAATTCCTGGCTGAGTCGTTCCAGTTTGGGCCGGTCCACGTGGATGCCTTCGGTTTCCACATCGACCAGGACCGGCACAAGGGGCCGTTCCAGGGTCTCGTAGGGCGTCACCATGCGTTCGGCCAGCAGGCGGGGTTTGAGGAACCGGTGAAGCCGCAAGGTCATGTCCGCGTCTTCGGCGGCGTAGGTCAGGGCCTGGTCCAACGGAACCAGGTCAAAGGTGATTTGTGATTTTCCTGTGCCGGTCACGTCCTTGAATGCGATCATCCGATGATCCAAATGCAGTGCGGCCAATTCATCCATGCCGTGGCCGTGGCTGCCCCCGTCCAGGACGTAGGACATCAGCATGGTATCGTCCACCGGCGAGACGGCGACGCCGTATTGTCGAAGCACCACCATGTCGTATTTCAGGTTATGACCGATTTTCAGTACCGAGGGATCGGCGAAGAGCGGGCGCAGGAGATCCAACGTAGCATCGAGCGGAAGTTGGCTAAGCGGTTCTTGTTGTCGAGCGGAAAGCGGCTCACCGGAGGATCGGGACCCCTCCGATGCGGGCGCAGGCTCGGGAAGCCGGTGTGCGAAGGGGATGTAGCACGCGTGGCCGGGTTGCACGCACAGGGAAATGCCGACCAGTTCCGCACGGCTTTCATCCAGTGACGTGGTTTCCGTATCGATCGCAACGGCCCCGGCATAGCGGGCTCGGGTCACCCAGTCCTGCAGGACCGCAACGGATTGGACCAGTTCATAGCGGGTGCCGGCCGCAGCCTCCTTGGGCATGGTTTCCCCGGACGCCAACCGGCTTTGGACTTTGGCCATAACCGACCTGAAGCCCTGTTCATCGAGGAACGCCAGTAATTGTGCAGGGTCCGGGTCTTGGCGGAGTAACCCGGGTACCGGTACCTCCATCGGCACGTCATCCCGTAACCGAACCAGTTCGCGTGAAAGCCGGGCTTGCTCGGCAAAATCGATGAGGCTTTGACGTCGCTTCGGTTGTTTGATTTCTGACGCCCGCGCGAGCAGGGACTCCAGGTCGCCGTAGGCTTGAATGAGTTGGGCCGCGGTTTTCACGCCGATACCGGGGACCCCGGGGACGTTGTCCGTGGAATCGCCGGCCAGGGCTTGCACGTCCACGACCCGTTCCGGACCCACGCCGAATTTTTCCTTCACCTCGGCCGGGCCGATCCTCCGGTTTTTGAGGGCGTCGAACATGCTCACCCGGTCGGACACCAACTGCATCAGGTCCTTGTCCGAAGAGACGATCATGACGTCGAACCCGTCTGCTTGGGCACGTCGCGCATAGGTGGCGATCAGGTCGTCCGCTTCGAACCCGGGCTGTTCGAGACATGCCACCTTGAAGGCCCGCGTGGCCTCTCGCACCAACGGGAATTGGGGGATCAGTTCCTCGGGCGGGTCCGGACGGTTGGCTTTGTACTCGGGAAAAATCTCGTTTCGAAAAGACTCCCGGGCCGAATCAAAAATCACGGCCACGTGTGTGGCCTGAAGGTCGTCCAGGAGTTTGAGCAACATGTTGGTAAACCCGAGGACGGCGTTCACGGGCGTCCCGTCCGGTCGGGTCAGCAACGGGAGCGCGTGGAACGCCCGGAACAGGAAACCGGACCCGTCCACCAGACACAAGTGCCGGTCAGGATCGTCTCGGGGTTGCGGCGTCACCATCGTCAGCCTGTCTCTTGATTCGTCCTCGCCGGGGGCCATACCGGGTGCAACGAACAGGGTAGCGACTCAACAACAGTCATCTCCCTCTCCCCTTTGAGGGAGAGAGCCTGCCCCGGATCCCCGATCGAGTCGAGGACAGGCTCTGATCCGGGGGCCGGGGTGAAGGGGGAAGTCTTTCCGTCCTGCCTGAAACATGCGCCATTCTACCAGTCAACTAATGGAGAATGCAGCACCGTCGTCTCTTTCCGTCATTCCGAGTGTAGCGAGGAATCTCGTCGTTTCAATTACCGAACGCCTGTAAAAGCAGATCCTTCGCTTCGCTCAGGATGACCCAGGGAGAGCTTCTTTATTGACTGTTCGGGAAAAGGGGCTTATCATTTTATTAGGAGAAACTTTTTAAGAAAGGGGCAGGTGATGGGGTAGTTTCCTGGACATCCTGCGGCAGAGAAGATCGAGACAAAGCCCTTTGGACCGTGAAGGATCCAAAGGGCTTTTGTAGTTTTCGGTCCTGATCACGAAACCGGATCCTTTCCGCGCGTGAACGGTCGAGGGATTCGACGAGGTCGGAAAACCGAAAGCGCGGTCCATCGAAAAGGGTAGCGGTGCGGGGAGGGTGATGAGTCATGGGCTTTTTCATCAAGGAGGGATTATCATGACTGAACCTAAAACTGCTGCAATGTTTGGTTCCAAACCGGGAAATGGCCGCGTGTTGCTCGTAGAGGACGATCCCGGTGTTTGCAAAGAGATACGCACGGTCTTGGAAACCGCGGGGTTCGACGTCTTGGAGGCCGACACGGAAAATCGGGCTATCGGAGTGGCCACGGAAGGCGAAAATCCGTTGTTGCTTGACGTGGTGATTACGGATATCGACAAAAAGTTGGGTGTCGATTCCATGAATTATTTTAAATCCCAATTTCCTCATATTCCCTTAATTGCCTTAACGGGTTTGATCGAACACAAGGGTTCCGATTCTTCGGCCATTCGGATCGGCATCGTCGGGGCCGGCAAAGGCGGCCGGGCGCTGCTCGACGTGTTCCTCCATCTCCCGGATGCCCAGGTGGTGGGCATCACGGACAAAGATCCCGAGGCCACCGGCTTACAGTTCGCGCAGGAATTCGAGATCCCGGTGGTGCTTGAGCCGATGAGTCTGATACGCAATGACACCGTGGATCTGCTGATCGACGTCACCGGCGATCCGGCCATGGAGGCGCGCATCGCCGGGAACAAACCTGACCGGGTCGAGGTGCTCGGCGGAGCGGCGTCGAAACTCTTGTGGCTGCTGATTCAACACGAACGGGACGTGCAATCCCAGATGCTGCGGTCGAAAAAGCTGGCGGGGCTGATCCGTGATGGAGTGAAAGATTTTGTCATGAAACCGATCGGGAAGGATCGTTTGGTAAAGGTGGTCTCATCGGCCGTGGAGCAACACGAATTGAGTCGCTTGTGAAGAGATCCGGCGATCATGGGCCCGGGCCGCGGCAGCGTCCGGCCCGGGATCGAGCCGGCTACAGGCTCGTCTTGATGGTGTGCCCGGGCGAGAGGACGTGGGATTGGCCCTTGATGGACACCTGAATCGGGGCCGCGAGACCGGGGCGGGAGACGAGTTGAAACGTGTCCTGGGTCACAGTCGCGTCCAGGGAATGCCCCCGATACCTCACCCGGAGGTGGAGGGCGTCCACGGCCGCCGGGAGGCAAGAATTGAAACTGAGCGCGCCGTTCCTGCTTTCCCATCCCGTATAGGCGCGTTGCATCAGATCCACCGTCCCGGACATGGCCCCCGTGTGAATGCCCTCCGCGGTGGTGCCGGTTTGCACATCCAACACGTCCACGCCCAAGGCGTCTTTGAACAGTTCCCAGGCCAGTGCCGGGTCGGATTTCGTCATGACCCAGGCGTGCACCACCCGGCTGAGGGAGGACCCGTGGGCCGTCCGCCTGGAGTAATACTCCACGTTCCGTGACATGGTGTCCGTGCGGAACGGATAGCCCAGCCGTTCGAACATCTCCTCCAACTCCTCCGGCGAGAACAGGTAAAACAGCATCAGCACGTCGGCCTGTTTGGAGAGCTTGTAGCGATTCGTGGTGTCTCCTTCGGCTTCGAGGATTCGGTCCAGCCGGTGAATGTCCCCGTATTGTTGCCGGTAGCGCTCCCACTCGAATTCCGCCAACGCGTCGTAGCCTTCGAATTGACTGATGATACCCTCCTCGTGAAACGGGACGAACATTTTCCGGCTGACGTCTTCCCACAGGGCGATCTCAGTGGGACTGATGTGCAGCAGGTCACGAACCTCGGTGCAGCTCGATTGCTCGAGTCGGTCCAGGAGTTCCAGGGCCCGGCACAGGATCCAGACCACCATGAGATTGGTATAGGCGTTGTTGTTCAACCCCGGGGTCTCGTCGTCCGGATACTGATCGTGGTATTCATCGGGTCCCATCACACGCAGGATTTCATAGCGCCCCTTGTCCGGATTGTATGAAGTGGTGCTGACCCAAAACCTGGCGATTTCCAGGAACATTTCCGCGCCCCGGGTTGAGAGAAACTCCCAGTCGTCGGTGACTTCGGCGTATTGCCAGACGTTGTAGGCGATGGCTGCGTTCACGTGCCGTTGAAGCAGACTGTTATCCGGGATCCATCGGCCGGACTTGGGGTTCAGGTGCAGGACCTGGCTTTCTTCGCGGCCGTTGCTGCCGCTTTGCCAGGGATACAGTGCCCCGCTGAACCCGGCTGCTGCGGCGTTCCGCCTGGCCTGTTCGAGGCGTCGATGCCGGTACAACAACAGCGACCTGGTCACGGCCGGGAACCGCAGGTTCAGCACCGGGAAAATGTACAGTTCGTCCCAGAAAATATGCCCCCGATATGCCTCGCCGTGCCATCCACGCGCGGGGACGCCCGCATCCAACTCGATCGTATGCGACGAGACCGTTTGCAGCAAATGAAACAGGTGCAACCGGAGCGTGAGCTGGGAGCCTTCTCCGCCCTGGAGGCCCAGGTCGCATTGTTGCCAGACCTGGTCCCAGTGCTGCGTATGCGACCGGAGCAGTTCCTCGAACCTGCCGGCGTGCGCGAGGGCATCGCGGGCCTCCTCTCCGCATTCCGAAATGCCGTAATCCCGGGAGGTATACAACGACGCGATTTTTTCGATGGTCAAGGGCCGGCCTTCGGTCATGGGAATCGTACATTCCTGGCCGATGTAATCCCGGTCCTGCACCGGGGTTCTGGACAGGTCTGCCCCGACTGCATCGGGAAAGAACCCGGTGCGCGCGGCTTGAGCGATACGGACTTTCGATTGAGTGGTCTCCGTACACAGGAAGATCCCGTCATGGCCGAACGCAAAGGCGTTCAGGGGTGACAAGTGCAGGTTGTTCAGGGCCGCGTAGCGCGGTACGCCCGTGTTGCGCACGCGGCCGTCGAGGCCGGTATGGATCTCCAACGGGCCGGACCAGTTGTCAGGGGTGATCGCGATCTCCAGCCCGGCCAGGTGCGGCAGGCCCAGGTGGACGAACCGGCGGCTGTTCACCGTGGTCTTTCGCCCTTCGCGGTCCTGAAATTGATACGACCGATGCAAGACCCCGGCTTTCAGGTCCAGGGTCTGCCGGTACGAGAGCAGGTCCACGTCCTGGATATTGAACCACTCGCCGCCGGGATGGCGAAAGGTGAGGACCAACCAATTCGGCAGGTTCACGAGATCTTCATTCTCGATGGTCCGTCCTTCGATCTCGGTCTGCAACCGGTTGTATCCGCCGGCCAAATAGGTCCCGGGGTAGTGCGTGGCATCGGCGTGCGCTTCGGGCGCCGCCCCTCGTGTGGCGAAGTACCCGTTTCCCAGCGTACACAGGGCTTCGCGCAGGCGTTCCCTCGCGGGATCGAATCCTTCGTAGATCAATGCCCAGTCGCTCATGGCGTGCGGCTTTCCAGGTGACGGCTCAATCGCAAGAGAAAGTCTTTCACCTCACCGGGGTCTTGCAATGAATACGAGGCCGAGGAAAAGCGGGAGCCGTGCTCCACCACGATCCCGACTCCACGCTCAACCAATTCACGAAACGCGTGTTCGTCCGTCAGGTCGTCGCCGAGATACATGGGCTGGTACTGGCGCTCTTTCCATCTCAGCCCTTCCATCAACCACAACAGGGCTTTCCCCTTGTCCCAGTCGAGCTGCGGTTGCATTTCGAAGACCATCTTGCCTGCCGAGCGCCGGAGATCGGGAGACTCGGCCATGACCCGGGCGACGGTCTCTTCGACCTTGGACACGTCGCCGGGATCGACCAGGCGATAGTGCACCGCGATGGAAAATTTTTTCCGCTCGATCAGGGTCCCGGCAATGGGTTCGAGGAGCGGCCGGAGCTCGTCCTCCGCGTGATCCAGGGCCTCGGCAAATTGCGTTCCGACTTCGTGGGACAGGGCAAAGTGTTCCGGCGCGGCAATGTCGAATCCATGGCTGCCGGCATAGATCAGCGAGTTCAGGTTGACGAGGTCCGTGACGTCCTTGCGATCCCGGCCGCTGATGATCCCCACCGGACATTGACGACTCAACGCGTCCAGGACGTCCCGCACGTCCTGAGCCAATACGGCCAGTCCGGGCCGGTCCACGATCGGGGTCAGGGTGCCGTCGTAATCGAGAAACACCACCACCGGTTGTTGCCCCAGCCGCGCAAGCACGTCGTCGAATCCATCAAGCGCGGACGGCAGGACCGTGGCGCTGCGCCACGTGATCCCGGCTTCGTCCCGGACCACAAGTTCCTCCAAATCCGCGACCACCACGTCCCCGCCGTGGGTGTGCAGGGCTTCGGCCTGGCCCACGCGGTCGAGGCCCACGACCAGGCCGAAGCCTCCGGCTCGGCCCGCTTCCACGCCGGCCAGGGCGTCTTCGCACACCACGGCCCGTTTCGGGAGGACGTCCAGGCGCTCGGCGGCTCTCACAAAGGTATCGGGATGCGGTTTCCCTCGTAGGCCGAGGTCGCGGGCGTCCCGTCCGTCCACCATGACCTCGAACAGGTCCGTGACCCCCGCGGCCTGCACGATGGCCCGGCCGTTTTCGCTGGCCGTAACCACCGCGGTCTTTTTGCCCAGCGACTTGAGCAATCGCATGAGCGCGATGGTCGAGGGAAAGACCTCCACCCCGTTCTCGTGAAGGGCCTTCAGAAACTGGACGTTCTTGCGATTCCCCAGCCCGCAAATGGTCTCGTGCTCCGGCGGGTCCGAGGGGTCTCCGTGGGGCAGCGTGATGCCGCGGGAAGCCAGAAAGCTGGTCACGCCGTCGTACCTGGGCTTGCCGTCCACGTATGCACAATAGTCCTGGATGGGGTCGAAGGCTTGAAACGGCTCCCCGGTGTGGTCGGCGTGCGTCCGGAGATACTCATCAAACAGGTGTTTCCACGCGGTCGCATGCACCGCCGCGGTCCTGGTGATGACTCCGTCGAGGTCAAAAATCGCGGCGTCGAAACCGCTCAACTCCAGTATCGGTTTATTCGTCATGTCGTGAAACCCATTCCTCTCCCGGCCAAGACCTGAAAGAGTACCGGGAACAGGCTACGAAACCATGCTGAAACTGTGAACGTTGTGTTACGTCAAATCCCTTCGGTCTTACTCTTTCTGTCATTCCTGTATGTGTTCAGTAAT
>JAAXIB010000043.1 GCA_012270585.1 Nitrospirales bacterium | reverse complement strand
AGCAACATACCAATGACAGAAAGAGAGATCGAGAATCCAGGGTCTTTGTTCTTGATCTTTCTCTGCTTTTTGTAATTGTAGCCGCGTGATCCCCGTTCGCAGGCAGGGTCATGCCATATTGCGCATGTTCCCCTCCTTTCTGCGTGGTTCAGGGGCGAATCCCCACGAACAGCTTCTATTTTGTGTTACCATTCGGCGCGACCGTGTGCTCAACCAGGAGCGAGAAATCTCGTGTCTCGATTCAAAGCCCTCAGTGTGGTGTCCCTCTCCGGCGGCATTGTTCTCTTCTGCCTGTACCAGCTTTCCCAATTCGATTTTCAGACCGTTTTGCTGATCCGGTCCCTGCACGACCCGTTCGTGGAACGACTGGGGATCATCGGCAACCGGTTGGGAGACGGCCTCACGTTGGTGATTCTGTGCCTCGGGCTTGGGGGAATCGGCTATCTCAGCAAGAAAAAGGAGTGGCAACAGGCAGGGATCGACGGGCTCGTCGCGCATGCCCTGGCAGGCATCGCCACCCAAATCCTCAAGCACCTCATCGGACGGCCCCGCCCTCGGTTCACGCATCAGGAAGCTTTTGAATATGGTCCATCGTGGCAGGGAGGGCTTGATGCGTTTCCTTCCGGCCATGCCGCGGCTTCGTTTGCCGTGGCAACGGTGCTGGCGCGCTATTTCCCCGAATGGAGGGGGCTCTGGTACGGCGGCGCGCTCTTCGTCGGCACGGCTCGCGTAGTGCGAGAGTCCCACTTTCCCACCGACGTGCTGGGCGGGGCGGTCCTGGGGTTCCTGATCGCCTACGTATGGGCGCGCGCGCTCAAGGAGTGGCGGTGGAACGTGGTGCAGGCGTTGCCGCGGAGCCTCCCGTTGTTGATCGGCGGTTGCGCGTTGTTCTGGAGCATCTTCAGTCATCCCGCCTCCAGTGGCGTCGCGGTCGGCCTGTTCTGGACCGGGCTGCTGTTGTTCGTGTCGGGGATCGGTGCCCGGTGGATCATGGCCTGGCAGGGGAACGGGAACGGGCCTCGAACGTTGTTGGCCAATGGCGTGATCGCGCTGGGTCTGGCGGCCAGCACCCAGGCGTTGTGGGTCGTCGCGGTGACACTGCTGGCCTGCGTCGCCTGGGGGTTGAACGATCAACCGGACCGGCAAGCAGTGAAGTCCATGGGGTTGTTGCACGAGGCATGGCTCACGAGCGCGTTAGTCATCGTGCTCGTGATGTCGCAAAGTCTCCAGGGCCTGGTGCCGTAGGGGAGAACCATGTCGGATTACTCTACGCTAATCCGACCCACCCTGATCTACGGTCTTCCTAAAGAAGACCAATAAATATTCAAAATAGCATATAAACAGCATCAATATGAATCTAAAAAGCATCTAGATTGCATACAAATGTACCATAAATGCATCAAAATGAGCATTTCTGGTTAGCCGAAGGTGTAACCTGACAACGGAGCTAAACCGACCTGCTCGCTCAATTCTTCGAACCCTCCTGAACGCCCCCGACCATCGGTTCACGAGACAGGAGCAGAAACCCGTACCGCTGGAGAACCGGCGGGAAAGCAGCCACGGGGTCGGGCAGGCGATCATGAAGATTGGCCGGCAGGATAATCATGAGGCGGCCGTTCTTTTCGAGATGAGGCACAAATTTTTCATGCTCGCCCGGATTAATAAACTGCACTTTCCGTTTGGCATAAAACGTTAACGACGGCAGTTTTCGTCCATAGTGGATGAGCGTATCCTGAGGCTCCAGGTTGAAGCCGGCGATGGTTGCCAATTCCTGGGGCGGGTTGACGAAATATTTCCCAAAGCGCGGCAAGGCAAACAGGATCACGATGAGCAGAAACGTCCCCATCATTCCCGACAGCACCCAAAACGCCTGTGGCCGGCGGGCTTTCTCCCGGACCAGGTAACGAAACGTCGCCACGCCCAGCAGGATGACGATGGCCAACACGATCGGCGTCGGACCCACGTCGACTTTTTCCGCGGCCGGAAAGTGGACGGCGATCTGGTGCCTCACGCTTTCATAGATAACCGGCGTAAAGGCCAGCACAAGACTGAGCACATACCCGGTCACGAGGACGAGGCGCGTCGAGATGGTCAGGCCGTCGGGTCGGGCGTTCTTCAAGAACTGGGACCAGAGCACGGCCACCAGCAGCGCGGCCGGCGGAAACAGGGGTAGGACGTAGTGGGGAAGCCGGGTGGCGGAGAGAGTGAAAAAGAGAAAAATCCCGGAAACCCACAAGGCGCAGAACAGCAACAATCCCTGCTCGCCTCGTGCGCCCGTCTCGCCCGTCCGGAACGATTTCCACTCTTTCAGCGTGTGCCATAAGGCGGCCGGAAGCAACCCGCTCCACGGGAAAAATCCAAGCAGGAGAATGGGGAAATAAAACAGAAGCGTCCCCCCGTGCCCCTCCATGGGGTTCGCAAAACGTCCGGCGGTATTGGCTTGGGCCGCAGCGACATAGTCCGCGCCATGGAGGGCCAGCATGGCGAGGTACCAGGGCACGGCAATGAGAAAGCAGACGGTCCAGCCGAGCAGCGGCCGGCCCTCCGCGAAATACGTCTTCCACTGCCGGGTGAGGGTCAGGTAAGGAACGATACCCAACAGGGGAACGAGAATGCCCAACGGTCCTTTGGCCAACGTGCCTAGTGTCATGCCGATATAAAACAGCCACAGGAAACGCCGGTCTCGACCCGGGTCGCAAAAGCCCAGCCAGAAGCCGTAGGTGGCCAGCGTGGTAAAAAACACCAATTCCGGGTCGGTCAGGACCAGACGGTGAATGCCGACGAATTCCACGTTCAACAGCAGAACGAGCGAGCCGCAAAACGCGAGAGCCGGTCCCAGCAAACGATGCAGAAAGAGGTAGTGGAGCACGAGCAGCGCGAGTCCGAACGCAACCGATGGCAGCCGGGCCGTCAGCTCATTGACGCCGAACAGGGCATAGGTGCCGGCGATGATCCAGTACGACAACGCCGGTTTGGCGTACCGCGGCTCATAATTCAGCGTGGGGGAAATCCAGTCCCCGGTTTCGAGCATTTCGCGAGCGGCTCCGGCGTTGCTGCCTTCGTCGCGATCGGTCAGGCCCACGTCGGCAAGCCCGAGCAGGAGCAGCAGGCACCCGCAGATCAGCAGGAACGTCAGGTGAAGGGTGCGCGTGGAAAACGGGTGTGTGTCGACCGCGGAGGAATCAGTCACGAACCGTTCGCTTTCGGTAGATCAACATCAGATTCCGGAGGTAGACCAAGGTGCCGGTTCCCTGTCCGATAATGAACACCGGGTCGCGGCGATGGATGGCATACGACAACACGATCAGGCTGCCGACCAGACTCATGTGCCAAAACGCCAGAGGAATTTGACTCTCCGCTTTCCGTTCGGACGCGATCCACTGAACCAACCAACGGGAAAAGAACAGGCCCTGTCCGAAAAAGCCGATACCCAGCCAGATGCTTTCCGCCATCGTCAGATTGGCGAAGTAGGCGCTGATACCGGAAAGCAGTTCGTTCATGGATCAAGACAGGGGTTTATAGAAGTTTTCGTCACGGCGCCATCCCATGCGTATGCTGCCAGGCTGCATCAGATGACGGTCAATGAGGCGGCATTTGCCTGCTTTGCAGCACTGACTGGAATGGAGCGGTCAAAAGTGATGAACCGGCACTCGTTTTCGACGGCCAGTGCCAGAAGATAAATGTCCGTGAGCTGACGGGGACTCAACAAACGCCCGTGGTCAATCGTGTCAGGGTTCAGAAGACTGACATTATCCGTGATAAAGCGATGATGCTGTGTGGAAACCGCTTTTTGCAGCCTCGCGACGATTTCCGTAACGTGGACGGCGTTGGGATAGCGAGGTTGTGCCATAATCCGGATACAGCCATTCTGTGTAAGTGGACAGGAAGCCCAGCCATGGTCGATGTTTTCTTCCAACCATCTCGTGGTCTCCACGTGGTGTACGTGATCTTCATCGAGTAGGGCAATAAGGATGTTGATATCCAGTAATGCCCTCATGGTTTAATCGCCCGATTCCTCGCGGAGCGTATTGATATGTTGATTGGTCACGACCCCACCACGGGAAGGAACGGGTTGGAAACCATAAAGATCCCTGTTCAATGCCTCTCTCATGTGTGCGAGGTTCGCGCGTGCGCTCATGGCTTGGCGCAGCAATTCCGAAATGACCTGACCGGCTGTCTTATGTTCCCGCTCTGCCAACTCTTTAGCTGCGACAAGGAGTTCGGTATCAATGTTCAGGGTTGTCCGCATCACAGGTCTCCAATCATCACATCGTAATGATAGTACATCATCATACATCAAGCATCAAGCATCTTCGACGTTGATTGATGGATGCCGGAATCATCGGATTGAAAATTGAAGCCGGGTCACTGCGATGGGTGAGGCTTGCACGGGATCATGGCGAGTCGCGTGGAGCGGTGTTAGCGGAATCATTCGGTTCGTGAACAATTTCATACCGCAGACACCGTGCTTGCATCCATTTGACGGCCAGGAGATCGTACAGGCCGGCACCGAGGCGATTGCCGATTCCATATTTGGAACGCCCATGGGCGCGCGGGAAATGTTGCACGGGCACTTCGGTCACGGAAAACCCGTGCATCCTGGCGAGCGCGGGGAAAAACCGGTGCATGTTGTGGAACAGGGGAATGCGTTCGATAACCGGCCGCCGGAAAATTTTCAGTGAACAGCCGGAGTCGTGAATGCCGTCGCGGAGGACGGCGTTCCGGATCAGGTACGCAAGCCGTGACGAGAGGCGCCGGACAAACGTGTCGAGCCGCTGCCGCCGCCGTCCGCACACTAGGTCGTAGTCCTTGATCGACGGCAGCAGCAGGGCAATATCCGCGGGATCGTATTGAAGATCGCCGTCCAACGTGGCAATCAATTCGCCTCGGGCATGGCGAAAGCCCGCGGCGAAGGCCGCTGTTTGCCCGTGATTCCGATCAAAATGGATCACCCGGATCTCCGGGGTGTGCCGGCGGATCTCATCCAGCAAAGCGGAACTGCCGTCCGTGCTGCCGTCATCCACGTACAAAATTTCAAACGGAGCATCGTGCGACTGCTCCAGGCTTCCCAGGGCCTTCGTCAGTTGAGTGGTCAAGGGCTGAAGGTTGTCCCGTTCATCCTTGATGGGGATCACCATGGAGATCCAGGGTGGTGGAGAATGAGTCATACGCGGGGGACGTTCGGTTTCACGTGCAGGGTATCAACGGGAGGAGAAATGGGAGGAACGTTGTTCACGAAGTTGTGCGCCTATTCTACGCATCGCCCCCAAACGGGTCAAACCTATCAGCCGGGCTGACCAAGACCAACCGCGGAGCACTATCGTCATTCCGGACCCCCCTTGCTGTCATCCTCGACGCTTGTCTCCGACGTTTGTAACTCTGTCTGTCATTCTCGACATTAGTAATCGAGAATCCAGTGTCTTTGCTTTGTCCTCCGCTTTGCAAAGAGAACGACCTTGGATCCTCGTGTTCGCAAGGATGACAAAAGGAGACAGCGAAAATTGTCAACGAATTTCCGAACGCATACGGGAACGACAGAAGGGGGCTATTTTTATATCATGACAACCTAAGCGATGGATGCCCGCTGGGCACAGCGGAGGACGGGCTTAGCCGAGGTTCAGGCTTTCGGCGTCACCGTGAAGCGAAGAGTGCCCATGCGGGTGACGTCATTGGCTTCGAACCCCACGAAGATGTCGACCCGGTAGGCTCCCGGAATCCAGCCGTTCTGTGACGGCGCGAAGAACTTGAGATAACCGCTTTCATCTTCCAACGCCAGGTAGGCGGTTTCTTCGTCGGTGAAAGTGTCTCCGGAAAACCCGGGCACGTTCTCCGGAAACAAGCGCCCGATGACCTGATAGGCGCTATAGTGCTTGAACACGCGAAACACCACGTGCACCGCCAACGCATCGGCATGGAATTCCTGGGTGGGATTGATGGGGTAATAGCGGTGACCACGCCGGAAGTCCAGATCTTCTTCAAAGCTTTCCGCCAGGGTGATATGAAGAAACAAGCCCCCGGGTGTCTCGTCCGGGAGACCGGACGAATCAGGTGCCGGGTTCTTGTAATAGTCCATGGGGTCGGGTGCCATGTCCTCCGGAGCAGCGGGAATGGTATCGAACTGGGAAAAGCCGTGTTGGATTTCATCGGGCCCGAAGGGAGCCGGAGGAGCGTCCTGAGCCCGGGCCGGACCCGCAAGGCACAGGAAAAACAGGAGGAAAACAAGGCGGCAAATGAGCCTGCTGTAGCTGCGCGATGCCCGCTCGTTGGCAGGGACCTGCCTTATCGCGCCTATTAGTTTCGCCGCATTTTTGTCATCCTCGACAATAAGACTTGGATTCCCGCTTACTACTGCGGGGATGGATCCAGTGTCTTTATCTTTTTGCATTTGTAGCCGCGCCTCCTGGGTCAAGCCCGGGACATGCCTTATGCCGCTTCTTTCTTGTCATCCTCGACAATAAGACCTGGATCCCCGCTTACTACTGCGGGGATGGATCCAGTGTCTTTATCTTTTTGTATTTGTAGCCGCGCCATCGTATGCCGTTTGGAGATGCCGCTTGATCCGGATACGACTCTACAACTATAGCAGCCAAAGGCGTTCCTTGCGAGGCGAAAAACGCCTTTGCTAGAATCGACTTCCTTTCGGAAGGTCGTGTCATCCTGAAATGAAGCGTGGTTGATCCAAGTGCCCGAGCAAGTCGCTGAAAACGAAGAAGCGTTACCCCAATTATTGGGGGATTTCGCGCCCATCGACGTCTGGCAACAGCACATGAATACTGTGTTCTACGGCCTGCGCGGCGAACGCCTGCGGGAACTCTATCAGACCTTTGCCGCGGCGGATTACCGCCTGGGATATGCCTTGGCCGCGGATTACGTGGAACGGGCCACTCAACGCCAAAAAGCCCGTCCCGATACGGGAGCCGCTCCGCTTACCATCATGGAGTGGGGCTGCGGCAACGGCAATTTGGCTGCCTGCTTTCTCGATCACGTCAAGGCCCTGGATCGAGACGCGACGCTCTACCCGCGCGTGCAGTACGTGCTCATCGATGCCTCGGAGACCGTGCTGGCAAGCGCCAGGGCGAATGCGGAGTTGACCCGGCATCAGGACCGCGTGCAATTCGTGCAGGCCACGGTGCAGGACCTGCAATCGTATCGCGACGGGTCGGTCGATCGGATCATGTGCAATGAACTGTGGAGCGAGTTGCCGACCAAGCTCCTGCTGCGCAAGGCCGGGGACGTCATGGAAGAACACATCCGGCCCAATTTGAAGGAAACCCGGCTCGCGGACTTTCCTGATTGGTCGGGCTTGGTGCAGGCGTTCGATCAAGCCGATATCGCCGGGCTTAAATCGCAACCGGCCTTTCTGGAGGACATCCTGTGGGAACGGGAATATCACAAGATCGAAGCCAAAGACGTGCCGTTCCGTCGCCTGATCATGGACTTTTTAAAACTCTTCGATGAAGAACTCCTGATGCCCGTGAATATCGGTGCAGCCGCCTCCCTCAAGGAAGCGCATCGGTTGCTGGCCCCGGACGCGCTCGGGTTCAGCAGCTTCGATGCCGGTACCGCGGAGGAGTCCGTGCTCAACGATCCGGAAAACCCCTGCTACAACCTGGTGGGAGGACAATTCAGTTTCATGGTCAACGTTGCGCTGTTGGCCGACGTGGCCCAACAGGTCGGCGGTGAACCGGTGACGGTCGAGCCGCAAAAGGAATTCGTCGGACGAAGTCTCGGGGTCAACGTCATGAGCCTCATGGACGTGCTGGCTTCCCATCCCGACCTGCCGCAGGGTGGACCATGGGAGATCGACGGGTTGATCCTGAAAACCATCGAGGCGGTGAATGCCGGCTATACGAGTCCCTACGAACGAACCATCGAATTGCCCATTGCACCCGAGACCCCGGAGGAGACGCGCCGGGAATTGGAGCAACTGCTGGAACGACAGGCCAAGCGCGGCGTTGCGGATACCGTAGCCTACCTCACCGAAGAGGAAGTCATGAGTGCGGCCGGTCAATTGGAGGAGTTGGGCTACGACCGGAACACCCTCCGAGCCGCGTTCATGGCCCCGCCGCAACCCGTTGATTATTTCCATTTCCGCATGGGGCCGGGAGAAGGATGATGTTGTGGCAGCAGGCGCATCCCAGGTGTCCTGTTCCCCTCCTAAAACCCTCTCCCCGCGGGAGAGGGTAGGGTGAGGGGGTATTCGGAAAGGAGCCGTAGGTCGGGTTAGCCGAAGGCGTACCCCGACACGGCGGCCCTATGGCGGATGATGTCGGATTACGCTACGCTAATCCGACCGACGACAGCTACAAAAGCTGCCATGCTGAACGAAGTGAAGAATCTGCTTTTTTACAGGCGCTCGTTGTTCGACAACCTGAAGGACTACGCTGGTGGTTGATGCAGGATGACAGATGAGGCGCTTCGTGCAGGGTGACAAACTTTTTTGTGGATTTCTTCATTGCGTGCTAGTATACTGTTCACATTTACGTAAGGGTTGTGAGTGCACGAATCGAAGTCCTATCAAGAGGGTGAAACATGATTGGTTCCTTCGGGTGGATGGAATTATTGCTCATCCTGTTCATCGTCCTTATTATTTTCGGGGCGGGAAAAATCCCACAACTGGGAGAAGGATTGGGGAAAGCCATCAAAGGGTTCAAAAAGTCGATCAATGAACCGGAGGCCATGGACGTGACGCCGCAGGAAGAGGCGGGTATGGGCACAACCGCGGCACCACAGCCGGGCCAGATCCCGGAGCCGACGGTGGCGCAACCCACCGCGGGCCCGCCGGCCGGGGAACCGCAGGTGGCACCGGCACCGCAGCCCGAAGCACAGGTGCAGGAATCCAGGCAGGCCTAGCACAAGCCACACCCTTTCTGTATGAACACCCTCTCCCCTGGTGGGAGAGGATCGGGGTGGGTGGGATGGGGAATCCCGCCGCGACGAAGAACGGTCAACAATGGGGGAAAGCAATGTTCGGCCTGGGGGCAATGGAAATCCTGATTATTCTGATCATTGCCTTTCTGTTGTTCGGTCCCAAAGAATTACCGGAAATCGGAAAGCAGATAGGAAAGGCCGTCAAGGGGTTTAAAGAGACCGCGGATGACTTGCGGCAGTCGGTCGAGCCGGAAATCAATATGATTCAGCAGGAAGTCAAAATGGTGGAACAGGATCTGCAATCGTCCATGAAAGAAGCGGAAGATACCATCAAAGGCGCGGGCGACGCGGCATCCACAGGGATCAACGAAGGCAACAAACCCGCGTGATGAATAACACCCTCTTCCAAAGCAATGTCCATAGTCAAAAAGAGAAAAGAAACAAATACATTCAGCCTCTTGCAATAAAATTCATTTTGGAATACATTAACACGAATTTTTAATATGATCAGACTGGAAATCCGGGTAACATCGAACAGAACAGGCGACCCGAAAACGTCACTCGATCGAACAAAGGAGGTGGAGGAAAGCAGAAAAAAGGGGAATGCCGTGTTTAATGAAATGCTGATGAATATGTAGTGCCGTATTGTATGCGGTAAGGAGTTGAGCAACACCATAATAGAAGCCATTATAATTGGGTTGGCAGGAATCAAGCGCTGCCCGCAGGGGGAATCAACTTACAGGAGGAGTCACAAATGAAAGAATTGAACCACGGTATCAAATGGACGCTGGCCGCGGTCCTGCTCGCAGGGATCACGGCCGTTCCGGCTTTTGCCGAGAAGACCACGCCGGCCACGAATAAGAACTCGGCCGTGCCGGCGGTGCCGCGCGCGATTCCGGATCTGATCCCGTATCACAAATTCGATCCGCCCAAGAGCAAGCTGTTCGACATCAACAAGTTGACCATTTCCGGCGACCTGCGGGTCAGGCCGGAATTTCGGAATAACGGCACCTTTGGGATAGGAGCGAAGAACAACACGTTTATGGTACAGCAATGGGCACGGTTGGGCTTCAACTACTCCATCTCCCCTGACGTGACCTTCTTCTTCCAAGCGCAACATTCCAAAAACTGGGGGGTCGCTCTGAACGGGGATGCCGGTCAACCTAATAGAGTTGGTACCGACGCGAATGCAACCAGTGGGACCCTCTTCGCCCGGCAGGCCTTCATGCTGGTGCGGAACTTCCTGGTACCGAACCTGACCATCAAAGCCGGACGGCAACTGGTGGTCTGGGGCAATCATCGCATGTTCGGGCATTTCGACTGGAACAACGTGGGATGGACCCACGATGGGTTGACCGCGAACTACAAGCTCAGCAAGACCGCCAACCTGCAAGTGGGCTGGTTACGGACGCAGGAGGGAGACTGTAGGTTTGTCACAGCAGGTAACTGTATTGGTCCCTCTCAAACTGCTGGTAATGTAGCCGCAACCAGTGATGCCGATGTGATCTATGTCCGTGCACCCATGAAGGTTGCGGGCATGGTCTTGGAACCCACCTATATCTGGCATAGCAGCGGAACGGGTACCCCAGGCGGGACAAATGCTCGGCCATCCGATCAATCCCGGCATACTCTCGGCGGCCGGGCCGTGAAAAAGGCAGCCGTGGGAAGCGCTCGTTTGGATGCCACGATCGAAGGCTACTACCAATTCGGGGAGATAGCTGATCGAACAGGGGGATGCGCTGGCCGGTGTCTGGATATCCAGGCCTATGCCTTCCATATCGACGGCGGCCTGACCCTGCCGGTGCCTATGCAGCCTCGCCTGAGCTTAGAGTACAACACCGCCTCCGGTGAGCAAGCTGGCGATGACGAATTTGGCGGCTTCGATCAATTGTACCCCACGAACCATATTCACTTCGGATACATGGACCGCATGTCCTGGAAAAACATGAACCATTATGCGATCGGTCTCCAAATGCGGCCCAACAAGAACAGCCACTTCGAAGTGACCGGCCACTTCTTCTCTCTCAAGGAGGGAGACGATAATCTGTATCATGCCGGGCAAAGCGCCCTTGGTTTTGTTAGTGCCAATGGGGCTTCCTCTACTGAGATAGGGGAGGAAATCGATGTTGTCTACACCCACTTCTTTACGCCGGGGAACCACGTAGCTTGGCAAATCGGCGGCAGTGTCTTCCTGCCTGGTGCGCGCATGGACCAAGCGGCTGGTGCTGGTAGAAGTGCTTCCGAACAAACCTGGGGCTATACCCAACTCTGGGTGAACTTCTAACAGGAAGGAAACCCGTTCTCTCTCAATCCCCGCTGAGGTTCATCTCTCAGCGGGGATTTTTTTTACCAACGCTGTCATTGGTATGAAAATAACCAACGCCCTCCCCGAATTGGTCATTCCCGCTTCCCCCTCTCCCCCTCGTGGGAGAGGGCTGGGGTGAGGGGGAAAAAGCCAGAAAACTCTGGATCCTCGCTTTCCTTGTCTGTCATTGGTATGTTGCTTTCACC
>JAAXIB010000071.1 GCA_012270585.1 Nitrospirales bacterium | reverse complement strand
AATTTGAAAAGGTGTAAGGCACTACCGAGGATCCAGGGTCTTTGCTTTTCCCCCCTCACCCCAGCCCTCTCCCACGGTGGGGAGAGGGGGAATCGGAAATGACAAAAGGAGGTTATTTTCGTACCAATGACAGATCAGGAAAAGACGGGGATGCAGGAAGAAGGGTCGGATGTATGCCTAGTCCGCGGTGGCACCCTTGAAACGCAGGGACAGGGAATTGATACAGAACCGTTGGCCCGTCGGGGCAGGGCCGTCGTCAAAGCGTGGCCCAGGTGGGCATCACAGCGGCTGCACGTGACTTCCACGCGCGTCATCCCGTAGCTGTGGTCGGCGTTGGTCTCCAGGGCCTCTTCATTCGAGGGTTGCGTGAAACTCGGCCACCCCGTCCCGGATTCAAACTTGTTTTCCGACCGGAAAAGGGGGTTCTCACAACAAATGCAATGATACGTCCCTTGGGCTTTATGGTGGTAGTAGGGGCCACTGAAGGCCGGTTCGGTTCCTGCTTGGCGGGTCACGTAATATTGTTCGGGGGTGAGTTGTTGCTTCCATTCGTCCTCGGATTTGTGAATTTTTTCAGTCATGTTCCCTCAATCTCACCCTCGGGTCACGGCCCGCTCCGGACTTCGGGGTCCGGAGCAGATCCTCTCCCGGAAGGAGAGGGAGACGTTGATGACATCAGGGCCTTTTTCTGTACGGCGTCCAGGATCGACCGATCATCCGTGCCGGCGATCCACACGGTCTTCAGGAATTCGGCCGGCTCCATGTTCACGCTTCGCAAAAACGGCCGGTCGGCGCCGCAGGCAAACATGATGTCCGGTGCGAGTTCCCCGCGAAGCTTGACGCGGGCCTTGGCGATAATGCGGGGGAGCCATCGATACCCACCCAACTGAGCATAGCCGGACGGAAGGGTTGCCGAAGGGATCACCGTGTCCGAGGGCTTCCCCTCTTGCACCGTCAGAAAGTACGTGCGGCGGACGTCGGTCATTGCCGCAACGGCATCGAAATCGGGCTCGCCGTCTTCAACCCAATCTTCCACGAAATCGTACAGTTCCTGCGCGGAGGTGCCGATCGAATCGAGAAACGCGAGGGCCTCACGGCCAACGACCTGTTCGGGACCTCGATGCCCTTCTTCAAAGCGATCCACGGCCCGGTCATAAAGATCGCGAAGTTGGGAAAACCAGTCTTGAGAATCTTCCGTTGTCGTTTTTTCTGTCATGTCTTCATTGTCCGGGCAAAGTGAGGGCATCGTCAAGCCCCTCGCCTTTCACTATCGGCACTTCCTTGGCTATCCCCTCCTGTAGGCGGCGTCCTTGGTGCTTCGATTCCCTCTCAATGGAAGGGGAGGTGATGGCTTTTGCAAAAGAACGGTCAGTTGCTCTCTGAAGAAAGCGACGCGGAGTCGGTCGAGTTTGCAAGCCGGTGAAAGGTCAGGTAGTCCATGGCTTCCTGACGCACGGTGACTCCTTTGGCGAGGAGTTCGCGGTAGGCACGCGGTGTGGCCTTGCCCGCAAGCCACAACTCCACGTTCTCAACCTGCCGGGCGGATTTCCAGTTTGTGACGGTTTCTATGGCTTCGGCGAGTTCGGCTTGCCAGGAAAGATACCCGATGGGAAGCATGCCGACCAACGTGTGATCACGTGTCAACGCCATCAACACTCCGTGTTCAATCGCTACGAGTTGCTTGAGCGGTTTCACGTTCCGATGGTACGAGAGGAGCATTTCAGCCATTCGTTGGAAAAACAGGGCCTCCTCTTCGAACTCTGCCGACGTGGCGACTTCAAAAAACGCTTTTCGGTTGTTGACGGTATTCATTTCGAACAGTGCCTGGACCAGAACCGTTTCATGACGGGGAGAGTACCAGGGGTGTTTGAGAAAGGCTTCGATGCGCGAGTCGTCGATTTTCATGATCTCAAGTTTTTCACGGTTGAGACGTCGAAGTTCTTCAGGCGCATGATCTCGCAGGAGTTCACCAACCGTGGTGCTGAACGACGTCCCCGTGAGCACGGCCCCGGCTGGTCCTCCAATGGGCATGGTTGCGAGTCGAATGGCCGCGTCTCCGGCGTATCCTGCCCAACTCAGGCTGTTGAGTTTTTCCTGCAAGAGCCGGTTGGAGGAATACACGTCCACGCCAAAGTGGTCAGCGACTTGTCGTTTGACCGTTGAAAAACCCAGCAGTTCTTGGTTCTCGGGGTCCTCGAGGTTTCCCCGTTCACCGGTCGCCATTTCGCCTATTCGTGTCGCCATGTGCCACATGCCTTTCGGTACGGCCAAAATAGTTTCCGTGGGTTTGTTGAACAGGCCCAGCATAAATTTAAAGGGGCTCAGGATCGCGTGCTGTGCCCCTGCTGCCAGGCTCTGGAGGTGGTTCACTTCTGCTTCCATGGTTGCGATAGCCTGAATCTCTTGAATACGGAGGTTCAGCATGTCTGCCCCGTAGGCCTCGAATTGGCCATACGGTGAGGTGATCCTGAAACGGTGCGTATAGCGAAAGGGAACCACTTCATCCAGGACGGTATGGTGCTCTCCCTTGCGTACGTCAGGAGAGAGGAGGGTTCTCGCGTCGAGGACGGATGGGGTTTCATATTCCGCGGCCGCCGGCGAATGGGTGAAAAGTGAAACGGCTGTGGCAAAATTTGCACACAGCAGTGAGTAAAAGACAATGGTCACAAGGGTAAGAGACCACGTCCGTCCCAAATGCCCGTGCCGCGTAGTGTTAATCCCGTGTTTTCGCATGAAGAATTGCCCTCCAATTGGATGATGTTTGCTAAGGGAATTACTGCAAAATCCGTTCCAGATGCTTGTCTCACAAGGGTGACGCGCGACAAACGTACGCCGTCCTGGCTGTGGACTGTGTATTGGCAAGGCCGAAATCGGGACAAAAAAGGGGAGCAAGGTTCAGAACCCTGCTCCCCTGAACGAATGATCAACCGGCATTACGGCTTGATGTAGATATATCCTTGTTGTTGCAGATCGGCAATGCGTTTCACCGCGACGGGATGCTCGGTCGGTTGAACCCCCGCCACGAGTTTTTCAAGTGGAGTCCCAAACAGTTTCATCGACACCTGACACATTTCGGCGTCGATTCCTTTGTCCAAGGCGGACTTGAGTTTGGCTTTGAGTTGCGGATCAACACTGTCCGCCTTGAAAAGCTCAAGAGCCGGACCATGGACCACGAGTTTCACGTCAATATTTTCCGTCCCACCTTCGGCTTCAATGTGTTTGTTGATGAGTGCCATGGCATACGTAGCTGTTGCCAAGTCCTTACCGTCGACGTGATACAGTACCTTTATTTTGTCTTTAGCCATGGACGGGGCGGGGTGAAAGGCAAATCCGATGCCGACGGCTAACGCCAAGCTGACAACAAGAGAGTAAATCAGGGCTGGTTTCTGAGAGGACATGGTTCCCTCCTTTGGAAGAAATGGGAAAGCAGATCAAACGGCTTCCTTATATGGAAACATTATCCCAGCTTTACCGGAAACCGGCAAGGAGGCAACATGGAAACATACGGCGGGGGTTCCGTCGAACCATCCAGCCTGGTTGAATGAGGTGTTCCTTAGGTAATTCCCGTCTCTTGTCCCTTACCGCTGTACCCGCTAAGCTTGCCGGGTTATCCGGGAACGCTTCATGTCATTCATTGCCGATCTCCATATTCATTCCCGCTATTCCCGTGCCGTCAGCAAAGACATGGTCCCGGAGAGTCTCTATCGTTGGGCGCAGTTCAAGGGAATTACCGTCGTCGGAACTGGAGACTTCACGCATCCCGGCTGGTTCGCCGAACTCCAGGAGAAACTCGAACCGGCCGAACCGGGGCTTTATCGTCTGAAGCCGGAACTTGCGGCTCCGGTGGATGCCGAGATCCCCGAGTCGTGCCGGGCCGACGTCCGGTTCATGCTGACTTCCGAGATCAGCAGTATTTATAAGCGCCATGAACGCACGCGCAAAGTGCACAATCTCATCTTTGCGCCAAGTTTCAGCGCCGTGGCGAACATGACGGACAAACTGGTGCGTATCGGCAACCTCCATTCGGACGGACGGCCCATCCTGGGATTGGACAGTGAAGAGTTGTTGCGCATTATGCTGGAGCGCGCCCCGGAGGCCCTGTTTGTCCCCGCCCATGCCTGGACCCCGCACTTTTCGGTGTTCGGGGCCAACTCGGGGTTTGATTCGTTGGAAGAATGTTTCGGGGAATTGAGTCCCCATATCCAGGTGATTGAAACCGGTCTGTCTTCGGACCCTCCTATGAACTGGCGACTGAGTCAGCTCGACGGCATTACCCTGATCTCGAACTCCGATGCCCATTCGCCGAGCAAGCTGGGCCGTGAAGCCAACGTGTTGAACGGCGACTTGTCGTTCAACGGCATCAAGACGGCCTTTACGAGTGGCGATCCCGCGCTGTTCCTGGGGACGATCGAGTTTTTTCCGGAAGAGGGCAAGTACCATTACGACGGGCACCGAAGCTGTCAGGTGCGCCTGTCCCCGGAGGAAGCCAGAACCCATGACAACGTCTGTCCGGAATGCGGAAAGCCCGTGACACGCGGGGTCATGCATCGTGTCGAAATGCTGGCCGATCAGCCCACCGGCCACCGTTCCCGCAGGGCGTTGCCTTACTGGAGCCTGGTTCCGCTCGTCGAGTTGATCGCCGAGGTACACGACGCCGGCGTGAATACCAAAGGAGTGACCGAAGCCTACCGGCAGTTGCTGGCGAGTTTGGGCAATGAATTCGAGATTCTGATGAATGTGCCGATTTCGGATATCGAAGAACATGGGGGAGGTCTCCTTGCCATTGCGATCCAACGGATGCGCGCGGGCAACGTGACCATTGCCCCGGGCTACGACGGAGAGTACGGGGCCGTTTGTTTGCTGTCTCAAGAGGATCGGCACTCCCATTCCTCTCAAATGCCGTTGTTTTGACAGAAGGCGTCATCGGGTATGTGTCTGTCCCTGCGCAGGAACACGCCTGATCGTGCTCTCCGTTTTTCCTCCCCTTTGTAAGGGGAGGATAGGAGGGGAATGAAGACGGCCCCCTCTCCCCACTGGTGGGAGAGGGCTGGGGTGAGGGGAACAAATGAGTCAATAGTTCCTCTGAAAAGTGATTCGTCCATGAACGTCGAGATCACCCGTTTGCTCGAAGGCCTCAACGACCGGCAGCGGGAAGCCGTGCTTGCCGGTGACGGTCCGGTGCTCGTTGTCGCGGGACCCGGTACCGGCAAGACCAAAACGCTGACGGTTCGTCTCGCGTACCTGATGGCCGAGCGGCAGGTCGCCCCCGAGGCATTACTGGCCGTGACCTTTACCACCCGGGCTGCGAGGGAAATGCGTGAACGGTTGGAACGGCTGGTCGGATCTCAGGCGGGCAGGGTGTTCCTGGGAACCTTTCATAGCTTTTGTTTCCAATTGCTGCGAATGGAAGGGTATCGGCTCGATCTGCTGCGGGACTTCAGCGTGGCTGATCGCCGTGATCAGGTGACGATCATGCAGCGGGCCTTGAGGCGACTGGGACAGCCGGACAATGACGCCCAACGGATGCTCCATGACGTGTCCGCGTTCCGCCATCGAAGGGCCAACGTCGATCCGCCGGTGGAAGACGCGGGTCTGGCTGAAATTTCCGAAGCCTATCAACGCCAATTGCGAAAATGTGATCTGCTGGATTTCGATGAACTGTTGTTCCTCGGCGTGCGGGTGCTCGAACGCTTTGCAGACGTCCGGGGAAGCATCCAACAACGATTTGCGCACGTGTTGGTTGATGAATATCAGGACGTCGATCCGGTGCAGCAGCAACTGTTACGGTTTCTGGTCGGCGACCGAAGTCACCTCTGGGCAGTGGGAGACGGCGATCAGGCGATCTACGCGTTTCGGGGCGCGGAGTCTGAACACGTGTTGCGGTTTGAGCAGCATTATCCGAATGGGAGGGTCATCACGCTGGACCAGAGTTATCGCTTCACCCCGCAGATTGCGGCCGTGGCTTCACAAGTCATCCGGCGGAACGCGTCCCGACGGTCCTTGACCCTGAACACCGCGAATGCGTCCGGGTTGCCGGTTCACGTGGTGAGCTTTCCCGACGAGCAGGCCGAGGCCGCCTGGATCGTCAGGCAGATCGAGGAACGCGTCGGTGGAACCAGTCATTATCAACATTACAAGGGGAAAGTGACCGATACCGTGAGCCGTCGGGAGCAAAGCTTCCGGGACTTTGCGGTGTTGTGTCGTCTTCATGCCCTGACGAAGCCTCTTCAAGAGGCTCTGAGAAATTCGGGCATTCCGCATCGGGTCGTGGGAGAAGTTCGATTCTTCGACAAGACCATCGTCAAGGACGTGTTGGCGTACCTGAGGGTTATCCACAATCCGCACGACGACAGCAGCTTCGCGCACGTACTCAATCGTCCGCCGCGGGGAATCGGGGGGCAGACGCACGCGGCCCTTGAAGCCGAGGCCGAGCAACAGGGTCTCTCGCTGCGTGCCGCGTTGGAACGATCCGTGGTCCTTTCACCGTCTCAACTGAGAGCGGCCAAGTCGCTGGTGAAGCTCATTGAAGACGTGCAGCGCAACGTGGAGGAGAAACCTCTTTCATCGTTTATGGCGTACGTGGCTGACGTCACGGGTCTTCGGCAATGGCGAACGGACCAGAATCTCCGTCATGAAAACGACCTGTTGCTGCTTCGCGCGATCGCCGCGAAATACGATGAGACGAACACGGCAACGGCTCTTCAGCAATTCCTGGAAGAGGCGACCCTGGCCGTTGACGTGGATGACTATGACGCTTCCATCGATGCGGTAAGTCTGATGACCATTCATGCCGCCAAGGGATTGGAGTTTGCCGAAGTGATGTTGTGTGGAGTCGAAGAAGGGAGCCTGCCACGGGAAAATGGAGACCTCGAGGAAGAGCGCCGGCTGTTTTACGTTGGGCTGACTCGCGCCAAAGAGCGAGTGTCTCTTCTCCACTGCCGCAGCCGCTTTCTGTTCGGGACCCGCCGCGACCGTGAACCCTCGCGCTTTCTTCTGGAATGTGATGAGAGCCTGAAAGAAACCACCGTCATTTCCAGCCGACCTCGACGGTCGAAACAGGAACCGGAACAACTGTCTTTATTGGGGTGAAAGTTCTCCTCCTTTGGAAGGAGGGGCAGGGGGAGGTAGAGGCTTGCCTTTATCTGTCATCCTCGACATTAGTAATCGAGGATCCAGGGGTTTTGTTTTTTTCCTTTCCTCCTTCTGTCATTCTCGACGTTTGTCCTCGATGTTTGTAATCGAGGATTTAAATCGAGAATCCACGGTCTTTTCTTTTTCCTCCGTTTGCGAAGAGAACGACCCTGTCTCCTTGTCCTGAACGAGTGCCGGTCTTTGCAAATGAAGTCATTCGGGTAGTAATGTACGTGGCTCGCGCAATGGTTGATTGCCTGGCTCTGACGCCCACTGTCTCGTCCGGATGTAACGCTCAATCCATGCCTCCTCCGGTTATCGAAAAAAACAGCAGGTTCAATGCCATCGCTTGGGCGAATATTGTCGCCTGGGGCTTCGTACTCGCGTTCGTCAGCGTGAGTGGGATAGGTGCCGGGCCGGCCTGGAGTGATGAAGGCCCGGACCCCACCGCGAAGAAGACCCTGTACCTGGCGAATCCGTATGGTTTCTCTTTACAGCAGCGCGAGGGACCGTTGTCGGCACTCGTGGCGGCGCTGGAGGCCATGGGCGCCGAGGTCTGGGAGCCATTTGCTCGCAATGGTCAGATCGACCCGACAACCTCAGGTTGGGCCTACTGGGTCGGGCAGGCCAACCTTCACGACGTGCGGAACGCCGACGGGCTGTTCGCGGTCGTCAACGGTTGTCCCCCGGACGAGGGCGTGATGGTAGAATTGGGTATGGCGGTCGCCTGGGACAAGCCCGTGTTCCTGTTCAGGGACGACTTTCGTCGTTGCACCGACAGCGAGGCCTATCCGCTCAACCTGATGCTGTTCACCGGCCTGCCGGAAGTCGGCTGGCAGGCCTACTGGTACGGCTCACTCAACGAGATTGCCGCTCCCGACAAGGCGCTCGCCCGATGGTTGAAGGACGGCACACTGCCCTGAGCGTCGGTAGGTCGGATTAGCGAAGCGTAATCCGACAGGTTCTATTCTCGTTTAACAGTAAGGATGTCGGGTTACGCCTTCGGCTAACCCGACCTACGGGGCTGAACTTCATCCTGAATCCTTGCCTAGCCAGGGATCCATCATGAGTTCAAGGAAAGGGACGGTCATGCAATACGCGGGTTGGTTCGTCATGGTGCTGGGGATCTTTTTGCAGGTGCTGGTTCCGCTTGGCGTCCTGGGAAGGCCCACGGGGCGATGGTTGGGTATGCCGGCTGAAATCGCCGCGTTGTTCATGGCCACGGGGATGGTGGTCATCGGGATGGTGATGGTCTATCTTACGTGGTTGAGGCCATACGCGGCGCGTCTCGACCGGAGCATCAAGCAAAGGCCCCCTCACCCCAGCCCTCTCCCTCCAGGGGAGAGGGAAGTATAAGAGCCGGCGGGAAGCAACGATCATGAGCGTGGCGCAATTTACCATCCTGCTGTTGTTAGTCTATCTGACAGGCATAAAGTGTATTTCCTATTTTGCCTATCGGATCTCCAAAAGCGATTCTGAAGATTATTTTTTGGCCGGTCGAAACATCGGCATGCTCGCCCTCACTGGAACGATGATGGCGAGTATCTTTTCGACCGGGACGATCGTGGCTGCGCCCTCCGAGTTTTTCAGACAGGGCGCGGGATATTTCTGGTTCTTTTTCTTCGCGCCCATGCCCGTGATCTATTTTTTCCTCGCGACCAAGATGTGGAAGCTTGGGAAAGTCAAAGGGTACGTCACACCCGGGGACATGCTTGGCGATTTTTTTCAGAGTCGCCCGGTCAAGTTTTGGGCGGGCGTGGTCGGGCTTCTGGCGCTCTTGCCGTACTCGGTGGCCCAACTCGTGGCTATTGGGAAGACCTTTGAGGCCCTCACCGACGGCCAGGTGACCTACTTCTGGGGCGTGACGATCGCGTCGGCGTCGATTGCCGCGTATGTGTACTTTGGTGGCGCCCGTGCGGTGGTGTGGACGGACATGGCCCAGGGGTTTCTGCTGGCCTTTTTGCTGATTCTCGCCGGCCTGTTGTCGGTGCAATGGGCCGGGGGGTGGAAACCGATGGTTGATGCCTTGATGGCGCATGCGCCGGAAAACACCACCTTTGCAGGGAAAGTCTCATGGACGGGGTATTACGAATTCGGGTTGCTGCCGCTCTCGTTTCCGTTTTTGCCGTATATCTGGCAGCGCATGTACATGGCGCGCTCAGCGTCGGCCGTGGCCTTCAGCCTGTGTTCCTATCCCGTCATCTTCATTATTCTGTTTTTTTCCGCCTGGGTGATCGGGACGTCGGCCTTTTCTCTCTTCCCTGACGGCTTGCAGGATGCCGACACGGTGGTGGGAGCGATTTTTCGGGAAAACGCTCCCTATCTTGGGGCGCTGGTCCTTGTGGCGGCCTTTGCCGCCGGCATGTCGACGGTTGACAGCCAGATGCTCTCGGCCGGGTCGTTGGTTGTCCGCGACCTGGTCCCGCTTGTGGTGACGTCCGTCGATCAGCGCCGCAACTACCTGATCGGTCGCTGGGTCACCATGGGCCTGTTGGGACTGCTGTACCTCTGGAGTCTGACGCTGCAATCGGAGCCGGTTCTGGCTCTGATCGTGTTCGGCATGAGCCTGACGGTGATCTTTATCCCGTGCGTCTTCGGCATGTTCTACTGGCGGCGGGCCACGTCTCCGGGGGCGTCCTGGTCCATGGGCCTGGGACTGTTGGTGTTTGTGGTGAAGCAGTTCCGACTGTTTGGTTTGGACGCCTACTTGCCCGTCATGGGGCCCATTACCTGGGCGTTGATGACGGCGACCGTGGCGTTTGTCGCGGTCAGTCTGCTGACGAGTCCCGAGGGGGTGACGGCGAAACAGCGGGAGTATGACGAACTCCTGGGATCGGCGTCGAAAAAAGATCGATCCTCAGGTATCATGGACTCGCGTTGATTTTTACACCCCGGGGAAATCTTCAGTGAGCGACAACGAACGTCATCCACATCCTTCTCCTCTTCGTGGGCTGCTTATTGCCCAGTTCTTCGGGGCGTTCAACGACAATGCCTGGAAGTTGATGATCGCGTTGTTGGCCATCAGGCAGTTGGCTTCGCAGATGGAAGCGGGCCCGGAATTCGAAGCGGCTTCCCAAGCTCAAACGACTCTCACCTTTGTCGTCTTCACCTTGCCGCTGATGCTCGTGTCTATCTTTTCCGGTGTCTTTTCGGATCGCTTCAGCAAGCGTTCCGTCATCGTGGTCATGAAAGTCGTCGAAGTGGCGCTCATGGCCTTGGGGACCTGGGCCCTCTACCGCAATCCATCGGGGGGGATCCTGCCGCTCATCGTGTTGGGCGGCATGGCGGTCCAAAGCGCGCTTTTCAGTCCAGCCAAGTACGGCATCCTGCCGGAACTCCTTCCTCACGAACGATTGGCCGTCGGGAACGGGCAACTGGAATTGTGGACTTTCCTGGCCATTATCGGCGGGACGGGAACAGGAGGCCTCTTACTCCAGATGTCTGGCGCCTCTCCCTGGTTGGGTGGGGCGGTGCTGTTGGTGTTTTCGGTCGTGGGGGTGGTCGCTTCCCTGATGGTGCCGGCGGTCCCGCGTGCTCGTGATTCAGGTGGGTTGGGAGTCACGCTGCAAGGGGCCTGGCAGGCCGTTCGCGCGGATCGTGTGTTGCGACTGGGGATTTCCGGCAACGTCGGCTACTGGACCATCGCCAGTCTGGTGGGACAGGACGTACTGGTCTATGCCAAGGCGGTGCTGGGGCTGTCCGATTCCCTGTCGGGATTGCCTTTGGCCACGTTCGGGATCGGGGTTGGTCTGGGATCGGTGTTGGCGGGGAAACTCTCGCATGCCAAAGTCGAAGTCGGGCAGATCCCCTTGGGTGCGGGTGGACTGATGGTGGGGTTGCTCCTGCTGGGAACGCTGTCTCCGGGATTGGCGGGGACGTTGCTGGGTATGGGATGGCTGGGGTTCTCCAGCGGATTTATTCTGGTCCCGATCAATGCTTTGATTCAATGGCGCGCGCCGCAGGATCGTCGAGGTGCCGTGATCGCGTTCGGGAACATCTTTGTGTTCGGCGGTATCGTGGTCGGGTCCCTGGGAGCCGGAGGATTGTCGTTCGCCGGTCTCAACGCCAGTGGGATCCTGGTTGCCGCCGGAGTAGCCGCTGCAGCGTTGACGGCGTGGATCGTGTGGTTCATGCCTGACACCTTCGTGCGCATGACGTTGTTTCTTGTCACGCACACCCTCTATCGGCTTCGGGTCGTCGGACTGGAGCACGTGCCCGAACGCGGAGGGGCGTTATTGTTGCCGAACCACGTGTCGTTCCTGGACGGGTTGTTGCTGTTGGCGAGTATCGATCGACCGATTCGGTTTCTCATCGACCGTCGCTATTACGAACTTCCTCTGCTGCATGGGGTGGCGCGGATCATGGGTGCGATTCCCATTTCTGCCGGAGGATCGCCGCGTGAGATCCTCCATACCCTGCGTGAGGCCGGTCGCCGGCTGGATGAAGGTGAAGTCGTCTGCGTGTTCCCCGAAGGGCAGATGACCCGGACGGGTGGCCTCCTGTCGTTTCGCCGAGGATTCGAACGAATCGTCAAGGGGCGGGAGGTGCCCTTGATCCCCGTTCATCTCGATCGGATATGGGGCAGCATCTTCAGTTTTATCGGCGGCAAATTCTCGATGAAACGGCCGGAACGCGTTCCTTATCCCGTCACGGTTGCCTTTGGGAAATCCCTGCCGTCGACCGTGACGGCAAACGAAGTCCGGCAACGTGTGCAGGAATTGGGTGAGGAAGTCTGGCGACATCGAAAATCCGATCGTCGGCTCCTCCACCATTCCTTTATCCGTACGGCTCGTCGCCATCCGTTCCGGTTTGCCTTTGCCGACGCGACCCGCTCCAGGGTCTCGTGTCTGGAATCCCTCGCCGGGGCCGTTGTCCTGGCCCGGGCGTTGCGTGTTCACTGGGCGAACCGGTTCACCGTGGGCATCTTGTTGCCGCCCAG
Organism: Nitrospirales bacterium; assembly: GCA_012270585.1. Taxonomy (GTDB): domain Bacteria; phylum Nitrospirota; class Nitrospiria; order Nitrospirales; family UBA8639; genus Bin75. The sequence continues at coordinate 15,649 of JAAXIB010000071.1, read as the reverse complement.
TGTCGGCGGGGCCCTGGTCAACTTGGCAGCCACGCTGTCCGGACGCACCGTGGTTAATCTCAATTACACGGTGGGGCGCATAGGAATCGAAACGATGGTCCGGCAAGCCGGCCTCGAAACGATCGTGACGAGTCGCGTGTTTTTTGAAAAGGCCAACCTTGAGGTGCCCGAAGGCGTCAAGATCGTGTGGATCGAAGAGGTTCGCAAAACCATCGGGACAGCCGAACGAATGAAGGCGTTCGCCATGGCCTTGGCGGCACCTATCCGCACGTTGGAGAAAAACGTCGGTGCGATCGGGCGTCCGCAAATGGATGATCTGGCAACGATTATTTTCAGCAGCGGTAGCACGGGAGAGCCGAAGGGCGTGATGCTCAGTCATTTCAACGTTGATGCCAACGTCGAGGCGGTCATGCAGGTCTTTCACACCGGGGCCAAGGATCGCATCCTGGGCATCCTGCCGTTCTTTCATTCCTTCGGTTACCTGGCGACGTTGTGGTTGAGCGTCAACCACGGGGTGGGCGTGGTGTATCATCCCACGCCGTTGGACGCGGGAGCCATTGGCGAACTCATGGAAAAGAAGAAGGTCACGATTCTGATCTCGACGCCGACCTTTCTCCAACTCTATTGGCGGCGGTGCCTGCCGGAGCAATTCGGCTCGGTTCGCGTGGTGTTGACCGGTGCCGAGAAATTATCGGAACGCTTGGCCACGGCAGTTGAGGAAAAGTTCGGAATCCGTCCCCTCGAAGGATACGGGGTGACGGAATGTGCCCCCGTGATTGCCGTGAATTGTCCGGACTTTCGGGCCGCGGGATTTTTTCAACCCGCCTCGCGTCGCGGGACGGTTGGCCGGCCCTTGCCCGGCACGTCCGTGCGTCTCGTCGATCCCGAATCCTTTGAACCCGTTCCCGTTGGTGCCTCCGGCATGTTGCTCGTCAAGGGGCCCAACGTCATGCAGGGCTACCTGAACCGTCCCGACCTGACGGCCGAGGCTATGCATGACGGGTGGTACGTGACGGGTGACGTGGCTGTCCTGGATGAAGACGGATTCCTGACCATTACGGACCGGCTGTCCCGTTTTGCCAAAATCGGCGGGGAGATGGTGCCGCATGGAAAAGTCGAAGACGCGTTACATCAGGCCGCCGAATCCGATGTGCAAGTGTTTGCCGTGACTTCCATCCCCGATGACAACAAGGGTGAACAATTGGCCGTCCTGCACACGCTTGACGAAGCCCTCATTCCCGATATGCTGGAAAAAATCGCCGCGAGCGGGTTGCCGAATCTTTTCATCCCCCGCAAAGACTCCTTCGTCAGGGTCGATCAGCTTCCGGTGCTCGGGACGGGGAAGTTGGACCTCCGTGCCCTGAAACGAGTCGCGCTGGAGCATCTTTCAGCCGGTTAGCCCGGCCTCATTGTACAGTTTGTTACCCTCTCCCCTGGGGAGAGGGCTGGGGTGAGGGGGAATTGTCAACGAATGAGTGAACACAGCCAAGCGAGGTCAGGAAAAAGCGGCATGACCGATTCCTCTGAAACAACGCCGTCGTCGAAGAACATGATCGATTGCCACGTGCACCTGGCCGCGCTCCCTGAAGGGAACAATGGCTGTTACGTTTCTTCAAAACTGTTGAAGAGCCCGCTGTTCAGGTTTTTGATCTGGAAGCATGGGCTGGACGTGAACAATCCGCGCGCCGCCAACCAAAAATACGTGGATGATTTGCTCAATGAACTGCGGCAATCTCTCCACGTGGGGCAGGCGGTATTGTTGGGAATGGACGGAGTCTATGACGGCAGCGGATACCCGGACCAAGCGGAGACCGAATTGCTGGTGGGGAACGATTACGTCCTGCAACTGGCCCACCGGTTCCCCGAGACGTTTTTGGCCGGCGTGTCCATCAATCCGCAACGGCGTGATGCGATCGAGGAATTACACCGATGCGCCGATAAGGGCGCCACGTTGGTCAAAGTGCTTCCCAATACCCAGCAATTCGATCCGGGGAATACCCGGTACAGGGCATTTTATCGGGCGATGGCCCAACGGCACGTTCCTTTGCTGAGCCACGTGGGGTATGAGTTCAGCCTGATTGGCAAAGATCAATCCGTCGGTGATCCCAACCGGCTTCGGATGCCCTTGGATGAAGGCGTCACGGTGATCGCCGCCCATGCCTGTAGCTACGGCCTGATCCTCTATGAAAAATTCCATTCCACGTTGTTTGGAGCTGGTTGAAACGTATCCGAACTTCTATGCGGATATTTCCGCGCTGACGCTTCCCAATCGGTTCAAGATGCTCCTGCGTCTGCGCGAGCACCCGAGGTGCATCATCGCCTGCTGTTTGGAACGGATTATCCGCTGTCGGTCTTTCACCTGCCGGCATGGGGCCGGATCGGGATGGGCGCGTTGCGGGACATCATGCACACGACGAATCGGTTTGACCGGCAGTTCAAGGTGTGTCAGTCGTTAGGCGTCCGCTTCCATTCCTTCGAGCAGGTCGTGAGAACCTGAACGCCAGGGGCTACAACCAATCAGGCCAACAGCGGGCGATCACTGCCGCATTTCCAGCACGAGGTGAAATCTTTCTCGTGCGACTCTCCGCAACGGAAGCAGATCCAGTCCGTGGATTCATAAGGTTTGGCGGTGCGCCAATTTTCTAAAAATTGGTGGGCCGCGGCATAGTCGGCGTCGTTCAGCACCCAGAGTTCCGGAAAGACTTCGGCGAAGGGGACTTCACCAGCCAAGGAGGAACCCCGTTGGTTCTTTATCCAGGATTGAATGCCCGCTTGATCGAGCATGTCTTTCAGCGATTCGACTTCGACCAAATTCGGTGAGACGAATAATTTACGCATTGTCGGGGTTATCGCAATGAGGGCGACGCCTTGCCGGCTTTCTTCGTGTCATCCTCGACATCTTTAATCGAGGATCCAGGGTCTTTTCTTTTTCTTCGTCCATGAAGACAAAAGACACTGGATTCCCGATTACTAACGTCGGGAATGACAGAAGGGAGGTATTTTCATATCAATGACAGCCGTGAATGAGAAATGCCTGTCCGCATGAGAATCTCAGGTGTACAAGATAAGCACCAGTCCCGTCAGTGCGAGTCCGAGAGCGACAAAGCCGATGATCAGCGTGCGCCAAAGAATCGTTTGCAAAGCGTCGATTTGTTTCGTCAATTTCTCGATGAGTTCGAGTTGTTGAGTCAACTGCTGCTCCATTTCCGCAATGCGTGCCTGGAATGGCTCCTCCCGGGCTTGCGGCTCGGCTTGTTGATTTTTGAGGGTCGAAATGGTGGAGACGATGTCGGGAATGCTGGGGGCGACCAGTTGAAACAGGAATTTGGCAATGGGCCATGCAACGGGCATGCCTTGGATTGTAGCGTTCCTCTAGAAAAAAGAGAAGCGGTTTTTATTTCACCATACGGCGAACCAGGCGGCGCTCGTTGGCTTCGGTCTCCACTGTGCCGTCCACTCGTGCATCCAAAAGCCGATCCAGGATCCGGTTGTATAGAGGGCCTGGTTTCAGACCCATCGCTTTCAAATCGTTTCCATTTAAGATCGATCCCACCCGCCGGTAGGTTGTGATCTGGTCTGAAATATTTTGTTTCCCCTGTGTCGATCGGGCCTTGGCCATAAGAAACACCAGCGTCTCATCCGGGAGGTTGCAGAGCGCTCGGAACATTTCGGACGGCTTGGCGGTCCGGTCGAGGGTCTGCAACAGACGAGCGCTCTCTTGGGATACCCACAAGAGGGATTGGGTGTGACGCCGGGGAAACGTCAACCGGGCCAGGGTTTCTTGAACGGCCGGATGAGGGAGCACATCCAGCAAGGCCATAGCATAGACGACCCATGGAGACGCGAGGCGCCCGAGAGAGAGTCCGGCATGCCATGTGATGGCTTGTTTGACGGTGTCCAGCAGCCGAGCCAGTCCGGCAGACCATTTCAGTTGCGCGTGAATAAAGTGAAGCAGGTTGAAGTCCGCCAGCCTGGCAAGGGTCTTGCCGGGTTCACGTTCCGACAACACGTGGAGGAGTTCACCCGAAAGGCGAGACGGGGAGAGGCTGCGCACCAGTCCCATTTTCGCCGTTTCCGTCAGGAGCACAGCCGTGTCCCGGTGAAGGTGAAACCCCAGGCGTTGCTCAAACCGGATGGCGCGGAATACGCGAGTCGGGTCGTCGACAAAGCTGAGCCCGTGCAGCACGCGAATGGTTTTGTCTTTTAAGTCCCGCCGGCCGCCGTGGTGATCCACCAATTCGCCGAAACGAGGGGCATTGAGCCTGATGGCCAAGGTGTTGATCGTGAAATCACGGCGGCAAAGATCTTCCTTGATGGAACCTCGTCGTACCCTCGGGAGCGCGGCCGGAGCGTCATACGATTCGGATCGAGCCGTGGCTATGTCGAAGGTGTGCCCGTCCGGGAACGTGACGGTGGCCGTGCCGAAGCGTTCATGGGGCGTGACGCGAGCCTTGTATTGTCGGGCGAGATCCTTGGCAAAACGAATCCCATGGCCTTCGACGACCAGGTCCAGGTCAACGTTCGGAATGCCAAGAAGGAGATCTCTGACGAACCCGCCTACGGCATACACGCTGACCCGACGTCGCTCAGCGAGTTCACCCGTTTCCTGCAAGAGCGAAAAAAACGGTACGGACAATCGTTCACGCATGATGGAGCGAAGGCTGCGGGGGGTGCGAGATGCGGGGTGCGGGAGCGGGGTCACGGTGGGACAGGATTTGAACCGGTAGGGGACGGCCTCTGTGCCGTCCCGAAAAAGAGAGTGCTTATCCCCGAGAACCCAAAATCCGGTCCAGGTTAAATGCGGCACTGATCAACGCCAAGTGGGTAAACGCTTGGGGGAAGTTGCCGAGGCCTTCGCCGTGATGGCCCGTTTCTTCGGCATAGAGCCCGACGTGATTGGCATAACCCAGCATTTGCTCGAACATCAGCCGGGCCTCGTCGATCCGGCCCGCGCGGGTGAGCGCTTCGACTAACCAGAACGTACAAATGTTGAAGGTGCCTTCTTCGCCGTGAAGCCCATCCTGTGTTTCGTTGACGTTATACCTGTACACCAGGGCATTGGCGACCAATCCCCCTTTCTCCGGGGACTGGTTGATCGCTTCCAGGGTCCTGAGCATCCGGGGGTCGGTCGGGGAGACAAAAAAGACCAGGGGCATCATGAGGTTCGCTGCGTCGAGGGCGTCGCTGCCATACCGCTGGACAAAGGCTTGTCGCGTCTCACTCCACCCTTTTGCCATGATTTCTTCATAAATAGTATCGCGGACTTTCAGCCACCGGTCACGATCCGCGGGAAACGAACGCCTGTCGGCGAGCCGCAAGCCCCGGTCGACGGCGACCCAGCACATGAGTTTGGAATACAGGAAGTGTTGCTGGCTGCCCCGGACTTCCCAAATTCCTTCATCCGAACGCATCCAGTTGTCACACACCCAGTTCACCAACCGGCGCAAATGGCTCCAGAGGTCGTACGAGATCGGGCTGCCGTATTTGTTGTAGAGATACACCGAATCCAATAACTCGCCGTAAATGTCCAATTGCAGTTGATTATAGGCACCGTTTCCGACGCGGACGGGACGTGATCCCCTATGCCCGTCGAGATGAGACAAGGTTTCTTCATGCAGCGCATGCCGGCCGTCGATGCCATACATGATTTGCAACGACCCGTCAGGATTGAGTTCATGGCAGCGTGCTTCGAGCCAGTGCATGAACTTTTCCGCTTCCTCCGTAAACCCGATGCGCAAGAGGGCATAGAGGGTAAAGGCCGCATCACGGATCCACGTGTAACGATAATCCCAATTACGTTCTCCCCCGACGCCTTCCGGAAGGCTGCACGTCGGCGCGGCGACGATCGCTCCCGTCGGCTCAAAGGTGAGCAGCTTGAGGGTCAAAGCCGAGCGTTGCACCATTTCGCGCCATCGACCTCGGTAGGTACACCGGGAAAGCCATTGTCGCCAATAGGCGACGGTTCGGCGGAAGAGTTTATCGGCCTGATCTTCGGAGATGCCCTTGCCACAGGCGTCGATCCGCTCGACTTGTTGGAGGGAAAACGTCAATTCGTGACCTTCCTGTATCGCAAATTCAGCGACCACGCCGTTGCCTTCCCGTTGTAAGGGAATGGTCGATCCCAACCACAAACTCAGCCCCGGGGATTCGAAATAAGCACCGTCGGCGGTCAGAGTCGTCGTGTGGGAGTTTCGTGCGTAATTGAAGGCGGGAAAACACTCCAGGCGAAACGTCACGTTTCCGCGAATCGCCTGGACGCGGCGAATGATTCCATGATAGCCGGCCTCGGTGGCTTTAAGGTCGACCGGCATGAAGTCGACCACTTGTCCCACGCCCTGTGCGGAAAGAAATCGCGTGACGAGAACGTTTGTGTCCGGCCAGTAGTACTGCTTGTGCGTGGCATCATTCCCTTGGGATGAAATTTTGCACCACCCGCCTTTGCGATCATCCAGAATGGCGCCGAACACGCTTGGAGAATCGAAGTGGGGAAAACAGAACCAGTCGATCGAGCCGTTCACGCCGACTAAGGCGCTGGTTCGCATGTTGCCGATCAGGCCGTATTCTTCGATTGGCAGGTAGGGCATACGAGACTCCTGACAAGAACTCCCCGGATGACTCGTTGTCTCCGTTGGTCCTGTAAACGGTTGTTCTTCCGAATCCGGAACCCGGCAGCCAAGTCTTTGCTCTTGGGAGTCGGTTTACCCAAGACGCGAACGGGTAGTCAAGCAAAAAATCAAAGGCTATCTCATTGTACGTGCATGACGGCATTCCTGGGCAAGACCGGAAACGTGCCTCATGACGCGTTCGGTTCTCTTCCTTGAACGGTGCCTTCCAACGGTTGCCCGTTTCGTTTACACTGTTCTTCGCTCATGAACAAGTCTGCGGGAGAAATGAAAGATGGCTAGGAAAGCCAAGAAGTCAACACCGGGCGAACAGAAGGTGGACGTTCAGGGAAACGACTTGAATATCGCCACGCGGCCCAAAGAGCCGCCGACGCGTCGGGTCTTTTTGGCCGGCGCCACGTCAATGTTGGGGACGGCCGCGGCGCACGTCTTGCTTGCGCCTTTCCTGGGACACGCGGCAAACGTTCCCGACGATCCCACCCGGGTGCCCGGAGCCCACGCGACGGAATACGGTCGACGTTCACCCTTCGAACGTGCCAAGCGATTGACCAGGCCACAGCGGTCGAGAACGCCGTTACAGAACTTGCACGGCATCATCACCCCGTCGGCCCTGCATTTTGAGCGCCATCATAACGGCGTGCCCCTCATCGAACCCGCGCGGCATCGACTCCTGGTGCATGGCATGGTGGAACGGCCGTTGCTGTTTACCATGGACGAGTTGAAACGGTTCCCCGCGACCTCACGGATTGTCTTTGTCGAGTGTTCGGGCAACAGTGGAAAAGAATGGAAAGGACCGAAGGGCAAGACCGCTCAAGAGATCCATGGCCTGACCAGCACCAGTGAGTGGACGGGTGTTCGACTTTCGACGGTTCTGGCGGAAGCGGGCCTCACCGCCGGGGCCACCTGGATGTTAGCCGAGGGCAGTGATGCTGCGGCGATGACGCGGAGTCTTCCGTTGGACAGGGTGTTGGATGAAGCCCTGTTGTCCTATGCACAAAACGGGGAACCACTCCGTCCGGAGCAAGGTTATCCCCTGCGTTTGTTGGTGCCGGGCTTTGAAGGCAACACGTGCATCAAATGGTTGCGACGACTGAAATTGGTTTCCGCACCCTTGATGACGCGCGAAGAAACGTCGAAATATACCGATTTGATGCCGGATGGGACCGCGCGTCAATTTACTTTTGACATGGAAGCAAAATCGGTGATCACGATGCCGTCAGGGGGGCAACGATTAAAAAAGCCGGGTTACGTTGAAATCCGGGGGTTGGCATGGAGCGGGCGTGGTCGGGTTGAGAAAGTGGAAGTCAGCGTGGATGGGGGAACGAGTTGGCGTACCGCAGAGTTGCAAGCCCCTGTTCTGCCGAAATGCCACACCCGTTTTTGTCTCGATTGGTGGTGGGACGGCCGGGAAGTCGTTCTTCAAAGCCGCTGTACCGATGAAACCGGGTATCGGCAACCAACGCATCAGGAGCTGGTGAGCGTACGGGGGACCAATTCGTACTACCATTACAATGCCATCCAGAGCTGGAAGATAGACGAAGAGGGGAACGTGTCGAATGTCCAGGTGTAAGGGAGAATCCTGTTCCCTGACTCATGGTGGAAGAGGGGACTACAGGGCAACTCCGGTCCCCTCTCCCCTGTGGTGGGAGAGGGCTAGGGTGAGGGGGAGAAGGAGAAGCCTTTTTGTTTTACTGTTCGTAATGGTGGTGGGTAGTCCGACTGATTCGTGGGGAATATCGAAGAGTGGCCCCTTTCATCTTGGGCGTGTTGCAACCCCGGACGAGATTCAAGCCTGGGATATTGACGTCGCGTCGGACGGCGAAGGGTTGCCGGTCGGCAGAGGGACGGTAGAGGAAGGAGCGCGCGTATATGCCCAGCAGTGTGCAAGTTGTCACGGTGCGACCGGGGTGGAAGGTCCCAACCCAAAGTTGATGGGCGGGCAAGGGACGCTTGCAAGTAAGCGTCCTTTGAAAACGGTCGGCAGTTATTGGCCGTATGCCACGACCCTGTTCGATTATATTTATCGGGCGATGCCGTTTGTGGCACCGCAATCCCTCACCCCGGACCAGGTGTATGCCGTGACGGCCTGGATTCTGTTTCAAAACGGGCTGCTGGACAAAGACGCCGTGCTCGATCAGGAGACGCTTCCCGAGGTTCGGATGTTGCATCGCAACGGGTTTGTTCCGGATCCCCGTCCGGACGTGAACCGGGCGGCTTCTCACAAAACCACCGCATCCTCACTGGGCGAGATTGATTTCCCGACTTCGGGTTCTCCGGAGGCCCAACAACCGTTTCTTCGGGGAGTGTTGTTGCACAACTTTGAATACGACGATGCTCAAATGGCTTTCCGGCGGGCGCAGGAACTTGACCCTGGTTTTGCAATGGCCTACTGGGGAGAGGCCATGACGGTGACCCACCCCCTCTGGGGAGAGCAGGACGTTCAGCAGGCCTTGAATGTGTTACAGCGACTGGCTCCCACGCCAAGCCGGCGAGCGGCCGCGGCTCCAACCAAACGGGAACAAGGTTATCTGCGAGCGGTCGAGGCATTGTATGGGGACGGTGACAAGGAACAACGTGATCACGCGTACATGGCGGCCATGCAGGCCCTTGCCCGGCAATTCCCCGAGGATGATAACACTCAGGCATTCTATGCGTTGTCGATTTTGGGATCCTCGCAGGGCAAGCGGGTGGAGAAACTCTACCTGGACGCTGCTTCCATTGTCCAAACCGTTTTTGAAAGAAATCCACGTCATCCCGGTGCCGTTCACTATTTGATTCACGCGCTGGACGATCCGGCCCACGCTCACGGGGCCTTGGAAGCGGCACGCGTCTACGCCGGTCTTGCTCCTGCGGCTCCTCATGCCCGGCACATGCCCTCGCACATTTTTATGGCGTTGGGCCTGTGGGATGACGTCATTCAAGCGAATGAAAGGAGTTGGGCTGCGAGTGAACAACGGCGGATTCGCAAGGGCGTGACGGAGCGTTCCTATCATGTGGCACATTGGCTGATGTATGCCTTGCTCCAGCGGGGTCGAGTGGAAGAAGCCCAGCCCTTTCTTCGCATGGTTGAAGATGATGCCGAACGGGTCAAGTCTCGAGCCGTGCAACGGTACCGGGCGGCCATGCTTGCGACGTATATCATTGAGACCGGGGAGTGGGACGTGACCGGGCTTGATCGTGATCGATCGACCGTGCCATTGTCCGCGTCGATGAGCGAATTGTTCGCCATCGGGCTGAGTGCGTTCAAGACCGGACAAGGGGAAATAGCCGACCGGGTGCTGGATCAGTTCCGCGTCCCAACGGATCGGGTGGAGAAAACGACGACGCACGGGCAACCGATCAAGGTCATGAAGAACCAACTGGCCGCCATGAAGTTGCTGGCGGAGGGAAACGTTGACGAGGGGCTCGCGCTGTTACGGGAAACGGCTTCTTTGGAAGATGCCATGCCTTTTGTCGCCGGTCCGGTGTTTCCGGTCAAGCCTACGCATGAGTTATTCGGTGAGGTGCTCTTGAGCCTGGGGAAACGGGACGAGGCGCGGCGTCAATTCACATTGGCCTTGGAACGTGCGCCCAACAGGAGGTTATCGCTTGCGGGGTTGACGCGGACGATGTCTCGCTGAATGGTGTTGGAAAACGGGGTCAGGTGCTTTTGGAAGAAACCGAGGGCTTGTTCGTTGGCAGGAAACGCTTTTTGATGCTCCTCCACGTGGGGAGATGGATGTGAATGGATTGAAACCCCTTGTTCTTCGTGGACCACTCGATTGCGCAATACACGCCCAAGCCCGCCAGGAGCCCGACCAGGCTCGCGGTGATCTTTTGAGCCGTCATGGTGTCGTCCAAATAGCCCATGACGCTGAAAAACCCAAAACACACACACCACAAAAAAACGATCACGAATCGAAGAGCATCTTCCATCAGGATTCCCTTTTCTTCATTGTCCGGTTTTTGTGACCGTCACGCAAGTCAAGGGGTACCATAGTCATAGATTATTGACCGCCCGTGCCCTCCACCGGTTCACCTGCGGGCTGCGCCCTTGGCTCACCGACTCCCCCTCAAGGGGGAGAGTGATTCGATGGCAGCAATTCGGGATTCGAGTTGCTTCGCGTCTTTTTCCCGGTTGGTTTTCTTCAACAGCGCGACGTAGTTCTTGAGCGTGCGGGCGACTGCAGGGTGCTCCTTGCCCAAAGCCTGTTCATTGATCGCAAGGGCTCGGGTGAAAAGCGGTTCGGCTTTCGCGTACTTCTTCTGTAAAAAGTAGAGCAGCGCCAAATTGTTGGCGACGTTGGCGACTTTTTCATGCTCCGGGCCGAATTTCTTTTTGTTAATGTCCAGGGCATCGACCAGTAAGGGTTCCGCTTTCTCGTATTGTCCTTGCAGGCGATAGAATTCGGCGAGCTTGGTCAGGCTGGACACCAATCGCGGGTTCTCCGGACCAAACGATTGTTCAGTGATGGCGAGCGCCTGCTTCAGAAGCCCTTCGGCTTTGTCGTGTGCGCCTTGGGCCATGTGCATGAACGCGAGGTTGTTGAGGCCGCCGAGAAGACCCGGGCTCTCGGCGCCATACCGTTTCGTATTGATGGCCAGTGCGCGTTCCAGCAACGGGATGGCTTTCTCATAGTCCTGTTGGGCCCGGTACAGGAGCGCGAGATTGTTGAGACGTTCCACCAGCGCCGGGTCGTCCGGGCCTGTGGCGTGTTCGGTAATCGCAAGGGCCCGGGTTAAATGGGTCTCCGCTTGGGCATAGCGTTCTTGAGCGGCCAGCACGCCTGCAAGATTCTTGAGATCCAGGGTCAAATCAATATGGTCCGCTCCGAGCGCCTGTTCACGAACGTGCAATGCCCGCTCAAAAAGGGGCTGGGCCTTCTCGTATTGTTCTTGCGCGTGATACAGGGCTGCGAGGTTACTCAGGCTGGCGGCGAATTCAGGATCGCGGTCTCCAAGAATCTTTTTATTCAGACTGACGGCGCGCCTCAACAACGGTTCGGCCCGTTCATATTCACCCTGCGCGTCATGGAGTCCGGCCAGTTTCGTCAGCGTCCGGGGAAGCCGGGGATCCTGTTCCCCGAAGGTTTCCGCTTCGGTGAGCGCGGCGGTGTACTGTTCCTTGGCCTCTTTGAAGCGTCCCTGTTGAAAGAGAAGATCACCTTGGTTCACGTGCCTGTCCCACGGGGCTTTCGCGTCCTCGCATCCCGTAAGACCGATTGCCCCAACCAGGCATGCTGCCATCAACCCTCCCCAAAAGCCATTCAGCATGTCGTCACCTTTTTTCGGATTTGCAAAATATCTCCCACAGGCTTGACGCCCGCGCACTAAGAAATGAAATAGGGACCAATTTCTGTCATCCTAGCAGGCCTCTCCTGTCATCCTCGACAATAAGACCTGGATCCCCGCTTACTCCTGCGGGGATGGATCCAGCACCTTTGCCTTTTCCTCCGCTTTGCAAAGAGAACGACCCTGGATTCCTGCTTTCGCAGGAATGACCGTTCGGAGTATTGTTGTCTCTTTTCGTTTCAATTCAGAGACCACGTTCTTCGATTGTAAAGAGAGAAATGGTCTCGTGCCAACTGAAATATGTGGACGGATCGGGATTCCTCAAAACAGATTGAGTTGAGCCGTTGGTGGTCTGGTGAAGGTTGCGGGAACGGCGTCGTCCCGTTCGAATCGATGAAAGCCTTCTTTGCGAAACGCCAAATCGAATAATTGTTCGATGGTTTCCCACGTCGAGCCTCGTCCCTGGTGGCGCGCGAAGAACCGCTTTTCTTCCAACGTGCCGCCTCTGGTCTCTTTCAGGCGATGGGTGATTTTTCTGATCCGATCGGGAAAGGCCTTTGCCATGCGTTCCAGAAACACCAGTTGCACGTTGTCGTTGAGCCGTAAAAGTGTATAGGCGGCGCGCGTGGCGCCGGCCTGTCTTGCAAGGTGAAGAATCTGCGGAATGTCCTGTTCATTGAGCCCGGGAATGACGGGACCGATCATGACGGCCGTCGGGATGCCGGCTGAAGACAGGGCGGCCATGGCCTCCAACCGTTTGGTGATGGAGGGCGTTTGCGGCTCAACTTTTCGAGCGACCTCGTTGTCGGCAAACGGAACACTGAAATATACGCGGATCCAAGCCAGTTCATGGAGGGTTTGCAGAAGATCGAGGTCTCGTTGAATGAGTGCGGCTTTGGTAATTACCGTGACGGGGTTGCGAAATTCGGCGCATACCGCCAAACAGGCGCGGGTGAGTTCATACGTGGCTTCCAGCGGTTGATAGCAGTCGGTGTTGCCGGAAAAGACCACGAGTTCGCCTTTCCACGAGGGTTTCAAAAACGCCGTGCGAAGCGCAGCCGCCGCGTTGGGTTTCACGATGAGTTTGGATTCGAAATCCGTTCCCGCGCCGAATCCCCAATATTGATGACTCGGTCGTGCATAGCAATAGGCACAGGCATGAAAGCAGCCCCGATACGGATTCACGCTCCACCGAAAAGGCAGGTCGGGGCTGTCGTTTCGACTCAGGATGGCTCCTGCATTTTCCTCAAACACTTGCGTCGTGACGTGGGGTGCCGGTTCAAGGAGTTCCCGGTGATGAGAGTCGAAGGGGTTTGGCGGATTGGCGATGGGTTTCACGGGTTCATCCTTCGGGCAAGAAATTGTTGGCAGATCGGCTCAAATTCCACGTCCAATCATACCGCTCAACGTCACCTTGAACCAACCATCTTTCATTGGTTTCGAACCGTTCCCTTGCTTGTTTCGTCCTCGGCATTCCGGTAGACTCCAAGCTTCCGACACATCCTTCCTTGAAGGCACAGCGTTGGCTGCCCCCGTAGCTCAGTTGGATAGAGCAACGGTTTCCTAAACCGCAGGTCGGACGTTCAAATCGTCTCGGGGGCACCATGTTTTGAGAGTGGGCGGTGTGAGTGAATCACACGTCTTCTGTTCAAGTCAGACCAAACTGGGATACACGGCTGGTGATGGATCAGTCGGATGGGCATTGTCCGGAAAAAGAAGGGAGATCATACCATGCTTCGTCATGTTCGTCTGTTCGGCGTGCTTGTCTTCATCCTTGGTTTCACCGGTAGCGCCTGGGGCCAGAACTTCAGCAATGTTGTCGTATTCGGCGACAGCCTGAGCGATTCCGGCAACGCGGGCCAGGCACAGGGTTTGCCGTTGGGCACGAGTTTCACTACCAATCCTGACCCGGTCTGGTCAGAAATTGTGGCTGAAACCTTTGGCGCATCGGGCGGGAACTCACTCGCCGGCGGGCCGAACTACGCTTTCGCCGGGGCTTGTGTGAACCCGGCTACGCCTTGCATTTACGACGACTCCCCGACGGTGACGGAACAAATCGACCAGCACCTCTCCTTGCGTCAAGGCGGGTTGGCTGATCAGGATGCGCTCTACGCCATCTGGGGCGGCGCGAACGACGTCCCCGATTCCTTGCTGCATGATCTATCCACAGCACAGGCCAACACGTTAGAGGCCTCCTCCGTCAACGTTGCACAGGTCCGGCGTCTCCAGGAAGCTGTCGCCCGCCATATCATGGTGTTCAATCTGCCCGACATCAGCTCGACGCCCTATTTTGTCAGCCTGGGGCCGGCCGTTCAGGGCGCGACAACCCCGTTGGTCAACGCCTATAACCAGAATCTCTACGCCGGCATTCGCGAAAGCGAGGATGGGATCGTCCCCATCAATGCCTCTGACTTGTTCAATGAAATCATTGACAACCCCGGCACGTACGGCTTTACCGACACCACCGGAACGGCCTGCGGGGAGCCGAACGCCCCAAGCGCGGTTTCGCTCATATGTGGGCCAGAGGGATCCCTTTCTCCCGTGACCTATGAGCCCGGCGCCAACCGGCAATATCTGTTCGCGGATCGTAGCCACCCCAGTGGTGCGACTCACGAGCTACTCGCGAGCATGGTTACCGCCACGCTGGCGGCGCCGGTCCAGGTTTCGCTCGCCGGCGAAGGAGGCGTCGAGATGGCGGGGATTCACCGCAGTGCCGTGTCCGTTGAGCGGATGGCGGAGCTCGGGCTCGACCGTTCGATCGGGAGTTGGCGCGCCTACGTGACGGCACGCATCGGTAGCCATAAGCTGGATGCCCTGCCGCGTCTAGGCAAATCGCAAGCCGACGCGCAGGTACTCACCCTGGGAGCCAACAACCGGACGGGGCCCAACCTGTGGTTGGGTGCCGCCTTAAGCCTCGGTCGCTATAGCAATGACGCCTCTGGTACGAACCTCGACAGCCTTGCGGTGATCGGCTCGCTGCATGGCACGTGGCGTCGTGGAGGCCTCTACTTGAGCGGTGCCCTGAGTGCGGGCAGCACGTCGGTGGATATCAAGCGTCTGATCGCCCTTGGATCGACGGTGCGTGCGGAACAGGGCTCTACCAGTGCCGGTCAGTTCGGGGCCGACCTCGATGGTGGCTGGATTTTCGGTACGCCCGATGGACTTCGGCACGGTCCCTTCTTCGGTCTCGCCTGGCTTGATCAGACGATCGACGGTTACCGGGAAAGCGGAAGCTTGTCCACCTCGATGAACTTCTCCGGCTTCGACCGCCCTTCCTTCATCGCGCGCGGAGGCTACCGCCTCACGGGGACCCTGAACTGGGAGCAGGTAGGGTTCCGTCCCTACGCCGGCATCGCCTATGAGAAGGAATTCAAGGACGATCCTATTTCTGTCACCGCTGGCTCCAATACCATGCCCGGGCGCTTTACCCTTTCGGGCTTCACGCCGCCGCGCCAGTGGGCGAGTACCGACCTCGGTCTTGCCGTGGGCCTGCATGAAAACAAGAGTGCTTTCGTCGGGTACTCCGGACGCTTCGGTAGCGAGTCACGGCAGGATCACCGGTGGAGCTTCGGACTGAGCATCACCTTCTGACCGGCCAGTCGCATATTCTGTCGGCGAATGAGAGAACGCAAATGAATGAAGGGTAAGGAAGATGCCTGCTTTCGCAGGAATCCTTCATGCAGGCTTGCCTCCTGTACACCAAGGCATGAAAAAGGAGGCATTGTACCAATCTGTCATTCTTGTATGTGTTCAGT
>JAAXIB010000048.1 GCA_012270585.1 Nitrospirales bacterium | reverse complement strand
AACATACCAATGACAGTTCGGGGGTGCAGGAATGATCGATGACAGCGATTTTCCTACCAAGGCAAACAGGAAGTCAGCAAACCGTTCCGGCCCCTTGCTCAACTCCGCCAAAGCACAGAACAAGATCTTCTCAAGCTGAATGGGAGTCATGGGTTGTGGAGTGATTCCCCGCTTCATGTTGTTGACTCTCCGTCCACAACGTCAAGTTAAATACATAATTCCCCAACAAAAAAACTTGACAACCTGCCACGACTTCACTAGAATTTCTTAATGTGAAAACGGAAATCAATATCGTATTCGGTGAGCGTCATGTACATCTGTGTTTGTAAAGGCATTAAGGAATCGGACGTCGAAAGCCTGGGTCGCGCCGGGATTACCTGCCCGAACAAGCTGGCCTCCACGCTGGGAATCGACGATGAAGATAATTGTTGCGGACGATGTCTCAACAATATCAATGAGCTCGCCACCATTGCCTCACGCGAACACAAGCGCCACTGTACATCCGTTCCAATTCAAACTTAGCCCTTCGCGTCGCCCCCCTTCCATTCCCCGTTCTTCACGGTTATTCTGTGTGAATTCATTCGTGCGTAAACGATCAGGGGATTAGCATGTCGAATCCGCTTATCGCTCCTTACGGGTCGTGGAAGTCTCCCTTGACCTCGGACCGGATTGTTTCAGAATCCATCAGGCTCGGACAAATCGCCCTCGATGGAGATCAGGTATTCTGGATTGAAAACCGTCCGAAGGAGGGCGGTAGATATACGATTGTCCAAAGGGACGCCGACGGGACCCAACGAACCCTTATCCCCGCCCCGTTCAACGTGCGCACGCGAGTCCATGAATACGGGGGCGGGGCGTATTGTGTCGCGGACGGCCTCGTGTATTTTTCCAATTTTGCGGATCAGCGGCTGTACCGACAACGTCCTGGCGGAGCGCCCGAACCGGTCACCGCGGACGCGCCCATGTGCTATGCCGATGGGGTCCCGGACCTGCGACGCCGCCGGCTTCTTTGCATTCGTGAAGATCATACCCATTCCGACCGGGAACCCCACAACGCCATCGTGAGCATTGCCCTCGACAACGACTCAGATCTGACGTGCGGCGATATCCTGGTTTCGGGCCATGACTTTTATGCCTCTCCACGCCTGAGCCCGGATGGACGACAGTTAGCCTGGCTGGCTTGGAATCATCCCAACATGCCGTGGGACGGCACGGAACTCTGGGTCGCCGATCTCGGCGAGGACGGCTCGATCCGGAGGCCGCGATGCGTGGCCGGGGGCACCGACGTCTCCATTTTTCAGCCGGAATGGTCGCCGGACGGCCGGTTGCATTTCGTGTCAGACCAATCCGGCTGGTGGAACCTGTGTCGCTTGGACAACGAGCGGGTCGCCGCTCTCTATCCCATGGAGGCCGAATTCGGCGCACCCCAATGGGTGTTTGGCCAACGGCTCTATGGATTCGAGTCGCCTGACCACCTGATCTGCGCCTATACGCAGAACGGCTTCTGGTATCTGGCACGTTTGGACACGGCACGACAAACTCTCGAACGATTCGATTTGCCGTACACGACCTTCGACGACGTGCACGTGCAGGAATCCCACATTGTGTGTACGGCCAGTTTCCCGGCAGAGCCTACGGCGGTCATCCGGATCGACGCGGGTTCGCACGCCGTGACCGTCCTCCGCCGGTCGGTGGATTTTTCCCCGGACCCCCGTTATCTGTCCATACCCTCGGCCATCACCTATCCGACCCGGGACGGGTCAACCGGGCACGCGTTTTATTATTCCCCGGCCAATGCGGATTTTCAGGCCCCGTTTTCAGAGCGCCCGCCCCTCCTCGTCAAAAGCCATGGCGGTCCAACCGGAGCTTCGTCCCCGACGTTCAACCTGATGATTCAATTTTGGACCAGCCGGGGATTCGCCGTCCTCGACGTGAACTACGGCGGAAGCACGGGATACGGCCGGACCTACCGGGAACGGCTCAACGGCCAGTGGGGTATTGTCGACGTGGATGATTGCGTCAGCGCGGTCGCGGCGCTCATCGACCGGGAGGCCGTGGATCCGGCTCGCGTGACCATTACGGGGGGAAGCGCCGGTGGCTTTACCACGTTGTGCGCCCTGACGTTTCGCGATTGCTTTACGGCCGGGTCCAGTTACTACGGCGTCTCGGACCTCGAGGCGCTCGTCCGGGATACGCACAAGTTCGAATCACGCTACCTGGACCGCCTCGTCGGCCCGCTGCCAGAACGGAAAAACCTCTATGACCAGCGGTCGCCGATTCATTTCACCGACCGCCTGTCCGCTCCCCTCATCCTCTTTCAGGGATTGGAGGACAAGGTGGTCCCGCCGAACCAGGCGGAAAACATGTTCAACGCGGTGAAAGCGAAAGGACTTCCCGTCGCCTATATCGCCTTTGAAGGCGAACAGCACGGGTTTCGACGAGCCGAGCACATCAAGCAGGTCCTCGACAACGAACTGTATTTCTATTCGAAGATTTTCGGCTTTGTCCCCGACGACCCGGTGGACGCCTTCCCCATAACCAACCTGGAAGAGTGAGAAAAAGAAACTGCGGGAGACAACATTCCGTCGCTACATCATTCCGTGTAGACCCCCGGCACGTCATCCAGCCCGGCGCGCTCGATCTTCAACGCCTTATTGTTCATGAGGATCTTTGCTTTAATCCGATCCCCATATCCGAATTCTTCCGTAATCTCGGTCTTGTACGTGGCTTCGATTTGAATCTCGCCCCGTTCGCCCCGCACGATGTAGAAGTCCCGGTCCACGTCCAGCAGATCGCCAATAACGGTTTTGGATTCCGGTTGCTTGGGCTGCGCCTCCGGCGCAGGGGCTTCCCCCTTGGCGCCTGGTTGGGCTGCGGGGGCTTGCGCAGTGGCCGGCAGATTTTCCGTGACCCCCGACACGTCATCCGGCCCGGCGCGTTCGATCTTCAACGCCTTGTTGTTCATGAGTACCAGGGCCTTGATGCGATCCCCATATCCAAATTCTTCCGTGATCTCGGTTTTATGCGTGGCTTCGATCTGAATCTCGCCCCGCTCGCCCCGCACGATGTAGAAATCCCGATCAACGTCCAACAGGTCGCCCACAATGGTTTTGGATTCCGGTTGCTTGGGCTGCGCCTCCGGCGCAGGGGCTTCCCCCTTGGCGCCTGGTTGGGCTTCAGGAGCTTGCGCGGTGGCCGGCAGATTTTCCGTGACCCCCGACACGTCATCCGGCCCGGCGCGTTCGATCTTCAACGCCTTGTTGTTCATGAGCACCAGGGCCTTGATGCGGTCCCCATATCCGAATTCTTCCGTGATCTCGGTTTTGTACGTGGCTTCGATCTGAATCTCGCCCCGCTCGCCCCGCACGATGTAGAAATCCCGATCCACGTCCAGCAGATCACCTATGATCGTTTTGGTGGGTGCGGTTGAGCCTCCCTCCTGAGCGAGGAGAGACTGCCCCTGAACCAACAGGAGGACACAAACGGCACTCAGAAGTTTCACAACAGCGACAGACCCTTTCATCCCGCCACCACCTTTCCTGCTAAACGCTGTAAGTTGTACGTGCGAGTGCTTAGGCACGTCACCGGTTCCGTTCAAATAGTACCATACCCGTTGAGCCTCATCCATAGACCTCCCATCACCAGGACGGCGATCACCGCGAGCGCCGCGAAATCGGACCCGTGCATTTTCGAAACAAACAAGGGGCGGCGGACCTGACCGGCTCCGAAGCCCTTGGATTCCAGGGCCATAGCGAGCAGATTGGTCTGGCGAAGGGTATGACCGATTAAGGGCACGATCAACGGGGGATATTGGCGGATCTTTCCGGCCACGCCCTTTGAGTGCACGTCCAGCCCTCGAGACCGTTGAGCCTGAATCACGGCCCCGATCGAACCCAGCAACGTGGGAACCCACCGAAAGGCGAGCGACAACGAAAAACCCAGGGGCCGGGGCACGCCCAGTCGGTTCGAGGCTTCGCCCAATTCTTCAATGGTTGTGGTCGACAAGAGCACGATGCCGCTGATGAGCATGGCATTCAGCCGCAGGCCCATCCCCATCCCATGCAGCACGCCTTCCTGCATGACGGTCAGCCCGCCGATTGTGAACAACGGGGTGATCCCTTCCACGAAAAAAGGCCAGAGCGCCACGCTGTACGCAAACAACAACGCCAGCAGGATCCAAATCTTTTTCAGATTGTGAAGACTCTGCGCCCAGAGCACCAAACCCAGGACGCCCGCACAGAGCCCCAGCAAGTACGCCGGGTCCGAAAACAGCAGGCTCAAGGAAAAGAGCCCGAGCAGGCAGAGGATTTTCGTCCGGCCGTCCAGCCGGTGCACCCACGTCCGGGCATCCACGTACAATGACAGGTTCATGACGCGCGCCAGGCCTTTCGCACTTCCTCGACCGTGAGCAACGTCACACCCCACCGCTGGGCGAACCGGGTCAGGGTCGGCAACGCCAAGGCCGCCGACCGGATGAGTTCGGGGTCCGAGAAAATGTCCCGGGTCGGGCCATCCGCCAAGATTTCGCCGCGTCGCATTAGCACGCATCGCGTCGCGTAGTTCGCGACGATCCCCATGTCATGGGTAATCACGATAATGGTGTGGCCCTGTCGATGCAGCGCGCGCATCATGTCCATCATGCGAGCCGATTCCTCCGCGTCGAGTCCGGTGGTAGGCTCATCCACAATCAGGATACGGGGTTTGGCGGCAAGGATGGACGCGACCGCCACGCGCTGACGCTCGCCTTTCGTCAGAGAAAACGGGTCCCGCTCTTCGGCCCCGGTCAACCCGACCGCTCGTAGCGCTTCGGTGACCCGGATTTCGCATTCACTTGGCGAACATCCCGCGTTCTCCGCGCCGAAGGCGATTTCCTTGCGCACGGTTTCCGCAAAAATCTGATGGTCGGGGTTTTGAAAAACGTACCCGACGAAGGACGACAAGACCCCGGTTTGTTGCGTATCGTTTCCGAGCACCAGGACGCGGCCTTCCGACGGCAACAGGAGCCCGTTGCATAATTTGGCCAGCGTGCTCTTTCCCGAACCATTCTGCCCGAGAATCGCCACGAATTCCCCGGTCTGAAACGATACGGAAACCCGGGAGAGTGCCGGCACGCCCGGCTGGTAGTGCGCCGACACGTTGCTGAGTTCCAGCACGGTTGCCGGAGGTTCCGGTCGGAAACCCTGCTCGTCAAACTGCGGCGCGTCGATGTTCAGGTCGAGGGTATCGGCCAATTGCCAGGCTTCTTCAACCGTCGTTGGTAACGTTGGAGCACCCCGTCCCTGAAAACATGCCGCCAACGGGTACGGGGTCACGCCGTATCGTTCGGCCAGATCCGGCTGACCGAGCAGTTCGCGAGGGGTGCCCTGCCACACCATTGCTCCTGCATCCAGCACGCACACCCGGTCCGCTTCCATGAGGTCTTCGACTCCATGCCCGGCGATGACGATGGTTATCCCTTTGACTTTCAGTTCTGCCAAGAGACGGAGAAACTGCTGCCTGCCCGCGGGATCGAGATCCGTCAGCGGTTGGTCCATGACGATCACCTGCGGTTCCCGGACCAGGACCGATGCCACCACCAGGCGCTGCCGTTGCCCGCCCGACAAGGAAAACGGGTCACGCCGTTCCAGACCCGATAATCCGACCAGATCGAGGAGGCGTCGCACGTGCTCGCGGAAGGACTCTTCGTCGGCGAAGTCGTGCGTTCCTCCCTGCGTCTCCAAGGCGCATCGAAGCTCCGCCTCCACGTTGGTCGAGACCAGTTGCGTTTCGAAATCCTGAAACACCATGCCGACGCGGTTCGCCTGCTGCCACACCGGAGATTGCGTCGTGGGTTGTCCGTGTACCGTCACCGTGCCTGCCCATTCGCCCTGGATAAACTGCGGAACCAGCCCGTTCAAGGCATAACACAAGGACGACTTCCCGGACCCGCTCCGGCCCATCAGCACGACCAATTCGCCGCGCGGGACGACCAGGGACACGTGTTTAAGCACAGGCTGCTCCGCATGGATCGGTCGAAACGTCACGTCCTGAATGGAGACGGCAACGGACTCGGCGATTGCCGATCGTGACGACGACGCTGAGTGGAGAGGATCGCCGGAAGCGTCCTGCGTCTCTCCGGCCGCGCCCACGATTGCCAAGTCACCGTAATACAGGTTCCATCGCTTGACCCGCGGATGGAGAAACAACAGCAGCGGTGGGCCGAGCAACGTTGCCATCACCAGGTTGTTCAAGAAAATGGCGGGGAACAACAGCCAAAACGGGAGGAGCCCCAACAGTTCCACGCCCCATCCGATCGTGGCGGCGCACACCATGGACGCGAAGGCACAAACGATCACGTATTCCACGCCCTGCCGCCAGGAACGCACCATGGGTTCCCGCCCCGACGACAACCACCTCAGGTTTCCCCACAACAGATAGGGCACGTACCCATAGAGAAAATTTCCCAGAAACCCGAAGAGACTGGCCGGGCCCAGCGTTCCGAAACAATCCCCGATCACGTTGCCGATTCCGGCCCCCCACGCCGCGGCCGGGCCAAAGAGCAGCGAACTGACGATGGGAATCACGTTGGCCGGTCTGAGTTCCACGAAGCCGGGGATGATCGGAATCCCCACCTTGAACGGAATGAGCACGGCCGCGTAAATGGCCGCGATTTGCGCGGACAGAACCAGCAGACGGGTATCCTGCCAGACGTGCCGGAGTTCCCCGTACCACCGCCGCGGACTCCAGCATGGGAGAGAGTTGTTCATTGGGGGGACTTTGAGAAGTGAGGACCTCCGCTGTCGAAGGTCACCGCCTTTTTACATCGTGCCTTTTCCAACCGGGCACGTGAGCCGTCATCAATGCCTTGAAGAGTTTGCCGTGGTTGGGCACGCGCAGGTGCAGCAGTTCATGCGCGATGACGAAATTCTGGAAGCTCAATTCCCGGTCGGCCAAGTCGGAGGCCAGGGTCACGATGCCCGACGTTGAACATGAACCCCACTTCTGCGTCATGCGCTGAACGCGAACCAACCGCGGACGGACGCTCAGTCGCCGCGACCAGTATTCAACGCGGTGGCGAATCACCTCACGCCGTTTGTCACGCGTCCGCATCGGCGCCTTCGTCCAGAAGAATTGAGAGGATGAGCTTCACGACACGGCTCCGTTCTTCCTTGTCCAGTCGCAGAAGCAGTCGATAGAGAACCATGCGCAGGCGCCGTTGCTCGTCGGGGTTGACGGCAGCATTGGGAAAGCGCGTGAGAAGATCTTCCGTTTCCTTCGCCAAGTCCATGGCCGCGATGCCGCTTGTTCCGAGGCCCGGATCATTCTTTAATGTCCAATACACGCCGAACGCGCGTGGCGAGAGCCCACTTTCTTTCGCCGCCTTGGCAGCCGCTTCCTTTTCCCTGGCAATGTCGGCCAGCAGGTCCATTGCCGCGAGCCCGGTCGTCTTGCGCTCCTCCAGGTCCTTCAGGACTTGCTCGGCGCGCTCCTTGAGCGGTCGAAGCACGGACGCCGAATCCCGATCCTCCTCGATCTCCCGGTGCAGGCCACGCACGAGGTTGAACACCTTGGCCTCATCGGAGCCGGATTCCCCTCGAAGCGATTCAAGAGTGTTCACGTCGAACGTCACGGTTTTCGTCCGGTAACCGAGACCTTGCTGAACTGCACCATCCTGTATCAGCGAGCGCGTCTTATTGGCGAGGTCTATCTCGTAAGTGACTCTGGTTGTGTAAGCGTTCCGAACGGCCGTGTAGAGTTGCGCAAGCTGCTTGTACGTTCCAATATGATCGCGAAGCTCGGGCGAGGGTGAGAGAATTTCCCAAAGCGCCTCGATCTCCTTGTACGCCTCAAAGAACACCTTGCGTGGCTCCGGGTCCAGGAAACGTCCGTAGACGATGTCTTCGAGGCGCTCGTCGGCTGCGCCGCTCCCTGCTCCGGCAAGGTAGTCCGTTCTCGCCCGCTCGATCTTGTCCAAAAAGTCCGCCAGCAGCAGGTCGAGGTCTTCGATCACGCCACTCACATCCGCGGAGTCGAACCGTAGTGCCTTCCTCAACTCGCGTAACACACCGACAAAATCGACCACGAGACCGATGCGTTTGCGGGTGCCGGTGGCATCCACGTAAGGGCGGTTCACACGCGCAATCGCCTGTAAGAGCACGTGATCGCGCATCGGTTTGTCGAGATACATGCAATACAGAAGTGGCGCGTCATAGCCAGTCAGCAGCTTGTCGGTGACAATGAGGATCTTCGGGTTCTCATCCGCTCTCTTGAACATAAGACGCACGTCCGCCTCGTGTTCCGGAGAAAGCTGGAGTTCGGCAACCAGCGGACGCTCCACCACGTCGTTGACGTTTTCCGTGTAGACCGGCGCGGTCCATTCAGGAGGCAACAGCCTGTCGAGCGCGCGCTTATACTTGGCACAGGCTTCCCGGTTCACGCCGACGAGGAACGCCTTATAGCCAAGCCGGTCAACGTTCTCCCTGAAATGCTCGGCCACAAACGCCGCGACCTTCTCGATCCGATCATCCGCGGTGAGGAACGTGCGCAGGCCGACTGCTCGATCAAGGACCTTGTTGAGTTCATCGACGTCGGTGACACCTTCGAACTCGGCCAAGGCGAAGAACTCCTTGTCGAGCCGCTCCGCCGGTACCGTCATCTCACTTGGCGCCATCGTGTGACGGATCGGCAGCGTCGTTTCGTCTTCGATCGACTCGGCAATGGTGTATTTGTCGAGATAGCCCAACTCGTCGTCGGCACCGAAAATTCTGAAGGTGCCCTCGCCCTGGGACGTCTTGTCGATGGGCGTGCCGGTGAACCCGATGATCGTCGCGTTGGGCAAAGCCGCCATCAGGTACGTGCCCAGATCCTTGGCCACCGACCGGTGCGCCTCATCGATGAATACGTAGACGTTGTCGCGGGCATTGGCATCCTTCTCGATCCCCTCGAACTTGTGGATCATCGAAAGGATCAGGCCGCGTTTGTCGGTTTGGAACAGATCCCGGAGTTCAGCCTTGGAACCGGCGCGCCAGACCGCGATGTCCTGCTGCTGCATCTCGCCGAGCAGCCTCTCGACCCAACCCTTGAGCTGTCCTTCAAGCTCCGTCCGGTCCACGACCACCACGACCGTCGGCGTGCGGAATCGGTCCACGCGCTCCAGGATCAGGCGAGCGGCCGTGAGCAACGTAAAGGTCTTACCGGAACCCTGCGTATGCCAGATGAGTCCGCGCCGCTTCTCCGGCTCCTCGCAACGCGCAATGATACGGTCAATCGCTCGGCGCTGGTGCTGGCGCAGCACGGATTTTCGCGTTTCACCGTCCTCGACGTAAAAGAGAATCCAATCCCGCAACGTGCGCAGAAAATCGGCCGGCTCGAAGAACGATTGGACGGCAAACCGATAGCTTTCCTCCGGTCGTTCCTTCCAGCGCGCCATGTGTCGCCGCGATGCGTTCCAGGTAACGCCGTACCAGTATTCGACCAGGTGCGTGACGTTGAAGAGTTGTGGCGAGGCTATCAACTCAGGGGTCTCGACCTCGTAGCGGCGCAGTTGTGTGATCCCACGCTCGATGGCATTGGCGTCCTTGGGGTTCTTGTGCTCGACGATGGCAACCGGCATCCCGTTGATCACGAACATCACGTCCGCCCGGTTGCCCTTGCGGGCAGGGGGCTTGAGCTTCCATTCCCAGGTGGCGTGGTAGACGTTGGCATTCGGCGTCTCAAAATCAACGAGCCGGATGCGGCGGTGACGCTTCTCGGCCTCGTCGTACCATTGCCGCTCGCCGTGCAGCCAAGCGAGCATCTCGCGGTTGCCCTCGATAGTCGGTGGGACCGCTTCGATCCTCTCGATCACGGAGCGGATAACGTCGTCCGCCATCCAGGAATTGAACCGCCCGAGTGCCTCTTCGAGTTCATCCCGGAACAGCATCCCGGCCTCGCCGCCGCGCTTATGCATCGCGACTTCCGGCGGGAGCGGCGTCCAGCCGACCTCTGCCGCGTGACGAACCATGGGGAACTGGACCGAGGCAGCCTCGCTAATCTTGAGATCACTCACGACCAGTTCCAAGCTTGACAAGTTTCCTATTAGTCATATAATTAGCTAAGGCTGTCATTAAGGAGCCCTCTATGGCAAAAGTGAACGTCCATGAAGCAAAGACCAACCTATCGCGCCTTCTCTTGCAAGTTGAAGCCGGCGAGGAAGTGGTCATTGCCCGCAACGGCGAGCCGGTGGCGCGGCTCGTGCGCGTCCCAAAACGGAGCAAGCGGCAATTCGGCTCATGGAAGGGCCGGATCAAGCTGGACGATGCTATTTTCGACGACAGCTTCTTCTTTGACCCGCTGCCGGAGGAGGAGTTGACTACATGGGAGGGGAAGACGTAGCCTGTGCGCCTTCTGCTTGATACCCACACATTCATTTGGTGGTTTGCCGGAAACGCACGCTTATCCGAGTCCGCCCGGCAGGCGATAGCGGATGAGGAGAACGACGTCCTGATCAGCGCGGCGTCAGCGTGGGAAATCGCCACCAAATACCGGGCACGTAGACTCCCGGACGCGGAAGGGCTAGCTGAGGACATTACCGGCCACATAGCCGATGAGAACTTTGAGGGGCTGCCAATAACCGTGGAGGACGCAGCCCGCGCCGGCGCGTTGCAGGGTCCCCTTCGCGACCCCTTCGACCGGATCCTGATAGCCCAGGCACTTGCGCGCAACCTCGTTCTCATCTCGATTGAGACACTCTTCGATCAATATGGCGTTCGCCGGCTCTGGTGATCCGGAAAAGATCTGAGTCCCGCCGGTGGTTTCCGGGAGTGGCTGCACGCAGGCCCATTTCCATCTACTCTTGCCATTCTCACGATCCAGTACGGAAGATATCGAGTTCGCTACGGACAGCCACCGTAACCGTTCGGGCATGCATGAGGTCAGCGCCCGTCACGGGACGCACCTGTGAGGGCAACACAGTCGCGATAGCCACCGTCCCGCCATCCAGAGACATGAACTCCACCACAAAGGCTTCTTTATCGGGATGGATATGGATGATGGTGCCCACGTCTCCCGGTTTCAGTTCTCCCCCCTCATCACCAAGAACATCAGCGGTAAGCACGATCTGAGCATGTTCCTTGAACACTTCTCACCTCCTGCGCGGGTGCGCTGTAATGAACCTGGGATACGCACTTCCAAGGTCGACTTGCCAAACGGTCCTTACCACCGGATTGCGCCCGTCCGGTGTTTCTAGCACGCCGTCCACATGATAGCGCTGACCGTATGCGGTCTCCACAACTCGGGCGACCTCATGGGATGCGACATGAAATTTCAATGCCTCCGCAAACTCTTCCCAACGATCTATGCTGAACCCGAAGCTCAGAAAAAAATCTGCCTTGGCTCTGCTACGCGGATTGACGGATGATAGCAGGTAATCCGTGATCTTTCCCCGTTCGATCTGCGCCTGATGCACATTTGGCAATTTCAAGCATTGCCTCTTATCAAGTTACCTCACAGCAAGTCTCGGCCGTTGCCTTGAACTCCAGCGTCTCGGATTCGACAACTTCGGCCAGTGTTACTATTTGGCCATTATCCATGTGAACATTCCTATACTGCCTAGAACATCTACGATCACCTGCCAGAGGTTATTTGTATGCGTATAGCGTTAAGCTGTTCCATACAGGAATGGAGCATCTTCTCCGTGATTCTAAGCTCTCCCGGTTTCAGATCCCATATTTGTGACAATAATTTAAGCTTGCCGGGAAAATCCTGTGAGACAACAGAGTTGTCATGGATAATCACATTCCTCACGTGGCGAATATCCCCCATCAATGCGCAATTCACGCTGTCTTTCGAGACTGACATGGCATTAGCAATTCTTTGCCTATAATTTTCTTCCCATAGAGTATAGATGAATACAGCAAACGCTTTCGCGTGTTGCTGTTCAAATGCTCCGCCTTGTTTCAAGGATTCGAGAAAATCTTTTTGGCTCATTTGCACAATCGTAGACTGTCCGGGCAATTGTTCGGAGTCTGGAGGTCCCGTTCCTATAAAGAAGCTCTTATCCCCGTTAGCAGGTTCTATAACCTGACGAAAGCGTTCATATGCCAAGAGCCTTCCGTTTACTGCTCCACAGAAGGCTGCGTATTGTTTCTGACACGCATCGCGGAATCCCTTAAGCACCTTTAATGCTTGCGATACGCTGGCCTGCGAAGCATCAGGGGGAGATATTATGCTGACTTGGAAAGGTCCTCCACGCCAATACAATTCCGATTGTTGCGAATTTGACATGGCTACATGTATACCCTCGAATACCATCAACGATAGACTGCGAGGAGCAAGGCAAACTGCCATTGTCATCATGAATCTGTCTGTACGCCGAAGATGTCGCGCTTCAGTTCGTCGTACACGCTCAACCCTGGTTTGATGAGCGGGGCAAGCGTTTCTTGCATAAACTCCTCTGTCGTATTTCCATGTTGCGTAAGACCCAAGATTTCCTTGCACGCTACATAAATCTGGCCACTTGCGGGCTTCAGGTCGTCTTGGGCGTTGCCGGTTCTGGCAGTACGGATGCTTTCCTTCCTCGTGAGAAGTTCTTGGGCCTTGTCTGCCTTCCCGACTGACTCAGCGAACGCTCTGAGAACCTCATCGTCGAACAAGTACGATTCCAGATTGCGCTTCGATAAAACCCGGATACCGTCACATCTCAGTTCAGCAATTTTTCCTTCGGTTCGATCATCACGATCGATCAGCCGCACAACCTCCAGTCCATCGATCAATGAAAGAAGTGTTGCCGCCAGACCGCGCTTGTCCCCAACAACCTGCCAGTCATTGCCCATCGACACAAAGCGGGTCTCCGGGAACTCATCCTCGAATATGCGCTCGTAGCATCTAGCGTCATGGGAGTGGTTCCCAACAGGCTGACTCGTCATCGGTTCACCCTCACAGATGACAACCCGCTTGGGTGCCACCAGTGCCGCTAAGTCATCGAGTGCAACCTTGTGAGCTCTCTCCCAGAATGTCCGATCCGGTTTTGCCGGTTCGATGATCTGGGGTTTATCGAAATCGCGGTCTCCGAAATCCAGAAAAACCACGCTTCCGGGATTCTTAGTTTCGATGTCCCGAGCCCGGCGCATCATCCCGATGGAATGTGTCGCCAGCATCAACTGACAGTTTTTGGGAATTAAATCATAGAGCACGGATAGAAGCTCAGCCTGAAGCCGTGCGTTCATGTGCGATTCTGGTTCGTCGATGCAAAAGAGCGTGTCGTCGTATGAACGACGCGCAACAATCAGATCAAGGATAAGATCGAATGCCGCCTTTTCGCCGCCGGAGAGGTTCTTGAATGAAAACCCTGTGCTCAAGCCCTTCGTAAACCGAAAGGTCCCGCCTTCTAGAGGATTGCCCAAGCTATCGAGTTTCAATTCCGGAAAGAGCACTGAAAGGGCGTTTCTGATATCGCCAAGGATTTGTTTCTTGTAGGCATCCAACGTTATGGAGCCATCATCTGGCACAAAAAGGCCCTCTATTGACTGACCTACGAGGCGCTGAAAATTCTTGGAGACAGCCGCATCATTATTGATCATTCGTGCCACAGGAAGATTCTCCAGCGGATCTCCAAGACGGGACAAGTTCTGTATTTGAAACTCGGGGTCGTTTCTGTACGCGGACCGAACGTATATGGCCTTTCTGGGTTCAGCCGGGGCTGACCCGAACGGCTCCAGATTTATTTTTGACTGCCAATTATTGTCAAGTCCTGTATTCGCTTTGTCATGATAATCCGGGTCCCATTGGAAGCCGCTCCAGCCGAGTTGCTTTTTCAGCGCCTCCCGCGTACGCCACGCGATGAGTGCATCGAAGAATGAAGATTTGCCACATCCGTTCGGGCCGGCAAGCAGGATCAGGCGGGCTGTGTCGGGTACACTCTGAACAGTCAAATCTGTAAAGCGTTTGAAGTCCTTAATTGTGGCACTCTTGAATTTCATGCATATACCTCGTTTGTGTCCATATTTTCCTCAATGCCGGTGAGTACCGAGAGGTCAAGAGCAGCGACGCGAATTTCGCCGGTCATCAGCTTGTGCAATAGCGCTTTGAACAGGTCGTCGAGTACGGCGAGTTTTTTTCGATGCAGGTTGATCTTGTGGTCGATGGCCTCCAAGATCGAAACGATTTCGCGCTGCTCTTCTTTGTCGGGAGGGACTACGATTGGCCAAGGTGTGAGAAACTGAATATTGATATTCTTCTGCGTTCCCTTTGGGGCGAGTTTATCCATTTCTCCTTGCTGGGTTTGGAGAAAATATTCCAAAAACTCGACATTGAGTGACTGATTTGGTGTTATAGCGACGAGGCTATCGGGACAAGCGCTGGCGAACTGCAAAATTCCTGTGAATCCTATGTTTGCGGCTATCGTGATGAGAATCGTTCCCGCAGGAAAAACGCGACTTATCGCAACGCCATCTTCGTTAAGTGTTTGGACAAATTCGCTGATACGGCCGCCAGACCGAACGACATCTCCGGTTTGGACAAACGGTGTTGCCCCACCGTAAAACCGTGGTTCGTTCCGAGGGCGGTGCATAAAGCGTCCACGTTCGAGTTGTGCGGTTTCTCCCAGAGTCGAGACTCTCCAACTCTCTGGCACAGAGCCGATCTCGGTCTCTTTCTGCGGCTCACCCCGCAGGCCGCGCGTGAAGAGCGATCGCATCGTGGCGTACTTGAGGCCAATCGCCGTCTGTGCAGATTTCATCTCGGTCTCTATTAGCCGCTGGATTGTCTCCAAGGAGTCAGAGATTGCGGTTTGTTCTTCTGGCTCGAACTCGGGGAATGGCAGATCGAGGAGCACTTCCTCAGGCACGCGCTGTCGGCCAGTCGTGCCTTCCATGCGCTCGGCTACATGATGACGAACATCTGGATGCAACAGGTAGAAGAACAGCAACCGTCGATCATGTCCGTCTGTACGCGGTCGAAGGGGGATGACTTCCGTAGTTGCGAAACCAAAAGGATTTGGCAACCCGGCCGTGAGCGCCTGCTTGCCGTTCTCAAAAGATGGCGTAATTTTCGCTACAAGAATGTCACCTCGCTCAAAATATGTTCCGCTCTTGATCTCGGTCGGCACCTTCATGGTGTAATCAGGTGCGTACGCACCGCCTTGCGGAAGATCAGCCATCGACGCGAATGGGATCGCTGCCAATTGAGACGTATTAAGCCCACGTGGTTTCCTCGTAACTTCATAGGCATCGCCTACCGGCAACCACCGGCGGTGACCCGCAAGTTTCACGTCAAACAGGCTCATCAACGACCCCTGCAAGGAGCTTCGACAACGAAGCTGAAAGCTGGCGTGCCTCATCGTCAAGGGAGACAAGCTTTTTTAATAGTGCGCTGACAGAGCCTAATTCTGCGGCACTTAGCTGCCCCACCCACCGGCTTGGGCTGAGGTTGTAGTCGGCTTCTTCCGCTTGCTCACGCGTGATGATAGCAACCTCACCCTCAACCGGCTCACCCTTGAGGAAGGTTGCCGCGAGCGGGCGAATGTCCTTCTCAGGGATGTAGTTCTTGGGGCGTCCCTTGCCTACACGTCGGCTGGCGTTGAGCAGCACGATCTTGCCCTTGCGCGTCTCCGGCTTCCGTTTCGACAAGATCACAATGATGCTGGCAGCGGTGGTATTGTAAAAGAGATTGTCCGGCAACAGGATGACGCCATCGATCAGGTCGCGGTCGACGAACCATTTGCGGATGTTGCGCTCCTTGTCCTCGTGTTTGGCGCCGGAGCCGCGTGTTACGGCACCGGTGTCGAGCACGACTGCCGCGCGTCCACGATCGTTCAGGCAGGCGAGGGTGTGCTGGAGCCATGCCCAGTCGCCCTTGCCTGTGGTGATACCACCGCGGGTGCGGAAGCGGTCGAACGGGTCGTTGGCGAAAATCTCGGAGTTGAACGGCTGGTTCCACATAGGATTGGCAACCACGACGTCGTGAGTGCTGATTTGGCCTGACGCGGTCTTGAACTTGGGGTTGAGCATGGTGTCACCACGGGCAACCTCGACCTCCATGTCGTGGATGATCGTATTCATGTGGGCGATGGCGTAGCTTTCAGCTTGCAGTTCCTGGCCGCAGAGTTTGAGCGGCACACGGCTGGTGGGATCGAGTTCGCGGGCAACGAGCTGGAGTTTGACGAGCAGGCCGGCCGAACCGCAGGCGTAGTCGTGGCAATCCTCGCCGGGCTTCGGGCGCATGATGTGCGCCATCAGGACCCCGACCTCGGTCGGGGTGAAGAACTCGCCCGCGCTCTGGCCGGAACCTTCCGCGAACTTGCGCAGCAGGTATTCGTAGGCGCGGCCGAGGAAGTCGGGTTGCACGTCGGCGAGTCCGAGCCGGTAACGGGGGTCGGAGAAAGTCTCGACCACGGCAGCGAGCTTGGCCGGGTTGACATCGCGTTCACCGTTGCGCTCGAACGCGAAATCCACGAGGTCGATGACGCCTGAAAGCGAGGGATTCTGCCTGACGACCGCCCGCACGGCCCTGGTCAGATGTTCGCCGAGGTCTTGGGGCCGTGTGCTTCGCTTCCGGTCGTCGAGCGGCCACTCGTAGTTTTCGCGGCCGTTGATGACGTTCCATCGCGCTTCGGGTGGCAGGTAGAAGCGCAGGAGTTTGTGATCGCTTTCGGCGATCTCAAGCGCGGTGACGCGGTCGCCATATTCTTCGGCTAGGTGCCCGATCTCGTCGTCGAACACGTCGGACAGCCGTTTGAGAAACAGGAGCGGTAGCAGGTAATCTTTGAACTTGGCAGCGTCCTTCTCGCCACGGATGGAGCAGGCCGCGTCCCACAACATCTGTTCCATGGGCTTGGTGGATGGGGAAGCGACGCGTCGGGTTGTTCGTGCTCTACGTCGTGTGACACGCGCTGCGGCCTCGGTCGGCTCCACG
Source organism: Nitrospirales bacterium (assembly GCA_012270585.1). Taxonomy (GTDB): domain Bacteria; phylum Nitrospirota; class Nitrospiria; order Nitrospirales; family UBA8639; genus Bin75. The sequence continues at coordinate 16,217 of JAAXIB010000048.1, read as the reverse complement.
GCTACCTCCGCTTCGTCAACTTCCGCCTCGGCGGCAAGCGCGGCGATTGCTTCCTGCGCCGCCTTCTGTGGCTTGGTCATGCCACCTTCCCAGCGGTTCACCGTGGCAAAGGACACCCCAAGTCGCTCCGCAAGTTGCTGTTGCGTGAGATCAAGTCTGGCTCGAATGACGCGTAGTGTGGCCTTAATTTCCATAAAATTTGATATGTTTGAGTTATTTAATAGCAAACATATCAAAAGCAGCCATTCATTGCAAATCTTCAAACCAGGCTGTCTGGTGACGCTGGGATTGTCGGGTTACGCTACGCTAACCCGACCTACCCGACTTCCATGCCTACGGTCTTCTGTTTTTCGTATCAGTCCAAGTTGCCAGTTTGCACCATTAATGCACTTTTTAGCATATTTTTTGCTCTATTATTCACCTTTTATGACTATTTTTGGAACTATTTTTGACACTAATTGTCATTATGGACGCAGTGAATGACCAATTCGGGAAATCGTAGGCTATTTTCGTTCCAATCTCCCGTGTAAAATTGTCGATAAACTTGGCATTATACGTCAGATTCAACCCCTGTTCTATGATTCGGCGAAAGAGGCAAGGGCAGATTTCATCGGCCATCACACAACGGGAACCCGAAATATCATGAGCAATCATTCCAACGCTTATTGGAAAGCTAATCTGCGGCTTATTGCCCTGTGCCTCACGCTTTGGGGTGCGGTGTCCTATGGCTGCGGCATCCTCTTTGTCGAACAACTCAATCACTTTTCTCTCGGCGGGTATAAACTGGGTTTCTGGTTCGCGCAACAGGGTGCCATGTATGCTTTTGTCGCCCTGATCTTCTTCTACAATTGGCGAGTCACCAAGCTGGATCAACGCTACCGGGCCGGGCGTGATACACGGGAGGGCAAATGAGTTTACAGGATCTGACGGCTCTCGTCGTGGGGTTCACGTTCGTGGTGTATATCGGGATTGCCCTCCGGGCCCGTGCCAACAGCACCAGTGAGTTTTACATCGCGGGCAAGCACGTCCCGCCCGTGGCCAACGGCATGGCCACCGCGGCCGACTGGATGTCAGCCGCCTCCTTTATCAGCATGGCGGGACTGATTGCCTTTCTCGGGTATGAAGGCAGCATGTACCTCATGGGCTGGACCGGCGGGTACGTGTTGTTGGCCATGCTGCTCGCTCCGTATCTGCGCAAGTTCGGCAAATTCACCGTCCCGGAATTTATCGGCGAACGGTACGACTCGGACTTGGCCCGCTTCGTGGCCGCCCTGTGTCTCATCTTCATCTCCTTTACCTACGTGGCGGGACAAATGCGCGGGGTCGGCATCGTGTTTTCCCGCTTCCTCGAAGTGGAGATCGACGTGGGTCTGGCCGTCGGAATGGGGATCGTGTTTATCTACGCCGTGCTCGGCGGCATGAAAAGCATCACCTACACGCAGGTGGCGCAATACTGCGTGTTGATTTTCGCCTATACCGTGCCCGCCGTGTTTATCTCCATCCAATTGACCGGCAACCCGGTCCCGCAGTTGGCCCTGGGGTCCACCATGGCAGATGGGTCCGGGTATCTCCTGCTGAAACTGGATCAGGTCCTCATGGACCTGGGCTTCAACGCCTATACGCATCCCTTCAACGACAGTTCCATGATCAACGTGCTGGCCATTACGTTTGCCCTGATGGCGGGGACCGCCGGCCTGCCCCACGTGATCGTGCGGTTTTTTACCGTGCCCCGCGTGGAAGACGCGCGACGGTCCGCGGCCTGGGCGCTGGTCTTTATTGCCCTGCTCTATACCGTCGCCCCTGCCGTCGGCGGGTTGGCGCGTTTGAATCTCATCACGACCGTCAACGGCATTGACGGTACCGGGACCCCCTATGAAACCATGCCGGGTTGGTTTCGCACGTGGGAGAACTCGGGTCTGATCGCCTGGCACGACCACAATCACGACGGCAAAGTCCAGCATGCCGCGGGCAGCGCCTTTACCGGCGGCAAACCCGTGTTTGATCCTGAGGCCCGTGGGGAATCAGGCGGGCGCCTGGTCACGAATCCCAGTCGCGGCGACGTGGCCGTTGGCGCGCCCTTTGCCAATGAAATCTACGTGGACCGGGACATCATGGTGTTGGCCAACCCGGAAATTGCCGGCCTGCCCGATTGGGTGATCGCCTTGATTGCCGCCGGCGGCATTGCCGCGGCGCTGTCCACCGCGGCGGGTCTGTTACTGGTCATTTCCGTGGCCGTTTCCCACGACATCCTGAAAAGCACCTTTGCGAAAAACCTCTCGGACAAACAGGAATTGACCGCGGGCCGCGTCGCCGCGGCCGTGTCCATTGCCATCGCAGGGTATCTCGGGTCCAATCCCCCGGCGTTCGTGGCCCAGGTGGTGGCGTTCGCCTTCGGGCTGGCCGCCTCGTCCCTGTTCCCGGTCATCCTGCTTGGCATCTTCAGTACGCGCATGAACAAGTGGGGGGCTGTCGCCGGTATGCTGACGGGGCTCATCTTTACCATGGGATACATTATTTATTTCAAAGGCGTGTTCATCGATCCCATGGCGGAGAACGTCCCGGCCAACTGGTTTCTCGGCATTTCGCCGGAAGGCATCGGCACGGTCGGCATGGTCCTGAACCTGACCGTCGCGCTGACGGTCTCATACTTCACCGCGCCGCCGCCTGCAAGAATCAGGGCATTAGTCGAACGCATCCGCCTGCCGGAAGCGTGACACCGATTCCGGAAGATCAACTTGGATGCATTAATTAATGAGGTGGGCTTGGAAAATCTGACAGGACAATTCCCCGCCTCACCACCGCGCTTGTGCATCGCGCCTTCCGGTGGGAGCGGCGTCCATCCGACCTCCGCCGCGTGGCGAACCATGGGGAACTGGACGAGGCAGCTTTAGTAATCTTGAGACCGGTCACGACAAGTTCCCCGCTTGACAAGTCCTCTTCTTAGTCATATTCTTAGCTAATTCCATTCTCAAGGAGCCGACGATGGTAACAGTCAATGTCCATGAAGCGAAGACCAACCTGTCACGCCTGCTTGCGCAAGTTGAGGCAGGGGAGGAGATCGTCATTGCCCGCAACGGCACGCCGGTGGCCAGACTCGTGCGTTGCAAACCCCGAGGAAAGCGCCAGCCAGGCACTCTCAAGGGGAAGATAACCGTCCCCGACAGCTTCTTCGACCCGCTCCCCGAGGAGGAACTGATCGCATGGGAAGGCGGTTGAGCCTTGCGACTGCTGCTGGACACCCACGCTCTTCTCTGGTGGCTTACGGACGACAAACGCTTACGACAACCCGCTCGGCGAGCCATTGAAGACAAGGACAACAATGAGGTGCTGATCAGCGCCGCGTCCGCTTGGGAAATCGCCACCAAGCACCGCCTCGGCAAGCTTCCCAGCGCCGACGCGGTCGCGCCAGATATACCCGGAGCCATCATCGACCAAGGCTTCGGCGAGTTGGCCATCACCGTGGACGAAGCCTCCCGCGCCGGTTCCCCTTCGCGACCCCTTCGACAGAATACTCATCGCGCAGGCATTGTCCCGCAACTTGGTGCTCATCTCGATTGAACCGCTCTTCGATCAATATGGCGTCCGCCGGCTCTGGTGATCAGAAGCCGATCCAGTCAAATTACACGCAACCGACATTGCCATCTGGTCAGGCGTCATGAGCAAACTACCCGGCGCGCTCCGTAAGCAGCGCTCGTACATCTATTTTTCACCATAATTGCTCTATTTTACATATAAATTGCTCTATTTATCACATTTTATTCATATTTTTGTATCATTTTTGCACACTAATTTGGCATCATGAACGCAGTGACGGATCAAGAAGCCTGCCTGCCCTGGGCCTGTCGAAGGAAGCGAAGCGAACGGGTGGCAACGGTCCGTCAGGTGGTTTGGACACACCGGAAGCCGGCGTGGGCATGGGGATAGCCCTGGCGGAACCAATTCCGGAACGAACGACGCAACAGGCAGGAGGCCGTGGCGGGGGCTCCTCCTTTGACGATGAAATGATCGTCGTCGAAGAAGCGCGAGGAGTATCCGGGATAGGTGGGATGGGGCTGGAAGCCTTCAAAGGGATGGAACCGGGTCGAGGTCCATTCCCATCCGTTCCCGACTAATTGGGAAACCCCGAATGCACTGTCACCTTGCGGATTGGCCGTGACCGGGATGGGATCCCAAAACCGAAAGTGAAAATTCCCGTGCACGCCGTTGGTGATCCGGTTGCCCCAGGGATAGGCACGCTCTTCGCCGCCCGGCGTCCCGTATGCCGCCCGATGAAATTGCGCTTCGGTCGGAAGTGAAAGACCGGCCCATTGCGCATAGGCTTGCGCGTGGCTCAGGGACACGTAGACGGGCCAATGCGGGGGAAGCGGCCTTTCCTCGAACATCGTCAGCAGGAACCAGCGCTCTCCCTGTTTGACCCAAAACGGAGGGATGGGACCGCCCTGCTCGACGAACTCGTTATATTGTTGATTGGTGATTTTATATTTACTGATCGCAAAGGCCGGCACGTCTTCCCGATGTTCGCCAAATTCATTATCCCAGCCAAACCCGTCGCAACGGCCGAGCGTCGCCACGCCTTGGGGAACATCGATCATGGCATAATGGGGTGACGGACCTTCAGGCGGTGGGGACAAAGGCGGCGCAATTTTTTCGTTGCGAGCAACGTGATGCAGCAGGTAGGCCGTGGTTTCGGCGTGCATCCACCGATGCTCAATCGCCATGCGCAGGACGGTCTCGGGAGCGTCTGCCAGTACTTCATCGACCGACTCTCTCGCTCTGACGTTGTAGTGCCGAATTTCTTCGAGCGAAGGCCAATCCGAGCGCACGTCTTTCTGTTGCGAGCCTACCTCGGGATCAATGCCTGCCTCGAACAGTGAATCAAACGTGTCGTGAAAGGAAGGCTGTCCCAACGTCCAGCGACAAATCTGGTTCCAATCAAAGGCCTCCAAATGGCCGAGGTAGAAAACGACGCGATGGCGTTCGGGAATGGGACGCTCATAGAGCGTCTCCGGTTGAAACAGGGAAAAGATGGAATCGGTGCAGGCTCGCGCCGCGGATAATTCCTTTCGTATTTCGACTAAACGCGGCATAATCACTGAGGTACCGAACCTTTTACTGTGAGGCGCCGTCCGATTCCACGCCGATTTCCGCGCGGGAGGGTCGAGGGCCTCTCTCTCAGGGACTTTTTTTAAATATATTCATGGTCGGGTCTTGTCAAGAAGAAATATCGGATTCCCCCTAAAAACTGCGGGAATGACAGTGGGGAGAGATGAACCCATCCGTCCTGAGCATCCGCGACGTGAGCAAGGAGTTCGACTCTGACGTTCGAGTCCTCGATCGCGTGGATCTCGAAGTTGTTCAAGGCGAAACCCTGGTCCTGATCGGGGAAAGCGGGTCCGGCAAAACGACCCTGCTCCGGATGTTCAACGGGTTGACTCATCCCAGTTCAGGAGAAGTTCGCATTCATGGCGAACCGATACGAGTCAAGGATCCCATCGATCTCCGTCGCCACGTTGGGTACGTGCAGCAGGATGCCGGATTGTTGCCGCATTGGACCGTCGAAGAGAACGTCGGCCTCGTTCCCCTGTTACTTGGATGGGAGCCCGAACGAAGAGCGAGCCGGGTGCGTGAACTCCTGGACCTCGTTCATCTTGAGCCGGAACGGTTTCGAGCGCGTTATCCCATTGAACTGTCCGGCGGGCAACGACAACGCGTGGCCTTTGCGAGGGCCCTCGCGGCCGATCCCGAGATCGTCCTGCTCGATGAACCCTTTGGCGCACTCGACGCAATTACCCGTCACGAACTCCAACGTCAATTCCTGGACCTTAAGCAACGCCTGAAAAAAACCATGGTCATGGTCACCCACGACGTGGATGAGGCGCTGCAACTCGGCGATCGCATCGCGGTGTTGAAGGAAGGACGCCTCTTGCAGATCGGAACCCCCACCGACCTTCTCAATGACCCGGCCCACGACTACATTGTGCAATTGCTTCACCATCGCTCTCATGGGGTGTACCCATGACCAAGCCCCTTCAATTGATTTGTTTGGTGGCGCTGGTCTTCTTCGCGCTGCTTCCCTTGCCGGCCTTCTCGCAGGACAACCGCATCGTCGTCGGTTCGAAAAACTTTATGGAAAACAAACTCCTGGCTGAGATCTTCGCTCAACTCATTGAAGCCCACACGGACCTTTCCGTGGAACGGCGATTGGGCCTGGCGGGCACGCAGGTTTGCTTCGAAGCACTTCGTACCGGCGCCATCGACCTCTACCCCGAATATACGGGCACCGGGCTCGTCAGCATTCTTCAGCAACCGCCGACCGGAGATTCAAGAACGGCGCTCAACGTCGTTCGCGCGGAATTTTTAAAGCGTTGGGATTTGTGGTGGCTGAATCCTTTGGGGTTTGAGAATGCCTATGCGCTCGCGGTTCCTCGTTCTCGAACGACCGGCCCGCCCCTGCGAACCATTTCGGATCTCACCAGGATTGCGCCTTCTCTGACGGGAGGGTTCGGGTATGAATTCATCAACCGGCCCGATGGATTACCCGGTCTTGAAACACGGTACGGCCTCACCTTTCAACGCGTACAGGCCATGCAACAAACTCTGAAATATCAGGCAGCCGCTGCCGGAGAGATTGACGTGCTCGACGTGTATACCACCGATGGACGGCTTGCCGTGTATGACTTCGTGGTGCTGGAAGACGATCGACATTTTTTCCCGCCCTATGAAGCGTCCGGACTCATTCGAGGCTCCACGCTTGCGCAGCACCCCCAGTTGGGATCGATCCTGGGATTGCTGACCAACGCGTTCAACGCGAAGACCATGCGGCAATTGAATTATCGTTTGCAGGAAGATGGGGAACCGCCGGAGGTCGTAGCACGCGATGCCTTGGCCGCCCTGCACCTGTTTGCCGGCGATGACGCCCCTCAACCGGTTCCTCATCAGGAAGGGCTTTTTGCCCATGTGTGGTCGAAGCGAACGACTCTGATGCGTCGAACGGCCGAACATCTGAGCCTGGCAGGGCTGGCTTTGGGGTTGGGGGTCCTGGTGGCTGTTCCATTGGGATTGCTTCTCGAACGGCACCAAACGGTTGCCGAACCCGTCATTCGAGGAATCGGCCTCACGCAAACGATCCCGTCCATCGCGTTACTCGCCTTTATGATCCCCGTATTCGGTATCGGTATGCTGCCGGCCGTGATCGCCTTATGGATTTATTCCCTGTTTCCGATCGTGAGAAACACCTATTCAGGTCTCCGCGATGCGGCGCCCCAGGCCGTGGAAGCAGCCCGCGCACTCGGCATGACGGAATGGCAAATACTCCATTGGGTACGATTGCCGTTGGCTGCGCCCGTCATCATGGCCGGCGTCCGAACGGCCGGCGTCATCACCGTGGGCACGACCACACTGGCCGCGTTCATCGGCGCGGGCGGCTTGGGCGTACCGATTGTCGCGGGATTACAAATGGCCAACACCACCGTGATCCTTTCCGGGGCATTGCCCGCAGCGGCCTTGGCATTGGTGATCGACGGGTTTCTCGGCAGGGTGGAAACGTGGATCAGACCACGTGGCGTATGACTCCTTGCACAAATGGGAGTGACTCGTTACAGTGCAGATTCCACGATTCCACTCCTCTCAACGACGTTATCCGTCATCTTTTCATCACGATAAAGATGCGTTTTCATGCTTGAGCAATCCAATATCATTATCGACGTACACCTGAACAACCGGGATCCCGATGCCGTCAAGGAAGAAATTCGCGCGGGACTGCTTTCGACTCCACGGACGCTTCCGACCAGGTATTTTTACGATGATCACGGTTCTGAAATTTTTGAACGAATCTGCAAATCCCAGGAATACTACCCGACCCGTACCGAACACGAATTGCTGAAAACCGTAGCCGATGACGTCGTGACCCGAACCGACGCCGATGAACTGGTGGAATTGGGCTCGGGAGCCGCGACCAAAACCCGGGTCGTGTTGGACGCCATGGCTCGGGCACAACAACTCCGCTGTTACGTCCCGTTTGACGTCAGCGAAGGCATCGTGCGACGGGTTGCGCAAGAGCTTGTCGAGGAATACGACGGATTACAGGTCCACGGCGTCGTGGGAGATTTCCTGGCACATCTGGAACACATTCCGCAGGGCGGGAGACGCCTGGTCATGTTTTTGGGTGGGACCATCGGCAACTTTGGACCTGAAGCCGTTCCGGCATTTCTGTCGTCGGTCTTTCATGAAATGAAACAAGGAGATTCTTTTCTCCTCGGGGTTCAACTCATCACCGACGTGAATCGCCTGGAAGCGGCGTATAATGATCCAGCCGGGCTCTCCGCCGCCTTCAACAAGAATATATTGCACGCGTTACAGCCCGTGATTGGAGCCGCGTTCGATCCTGAAGCCTTTGACCACGTGGCACGGTTCAATCGATCCGAACATCGAATTGAAATGCACCTTCGATCGGTTCGAGAGCAAGTGATTCCTGTTCCCGAATTGGAGTTAACCCTTCGCCTCGAAGAAGGGGAAGAAATCCTCACGGAAATCAGCACGAAATATACGGGGCCCCACGTGGAAGCCCTGTTGACCCAAGCGGGATTCAGCCCCGTTGCCTGGTATGCCGATCCGGCCCACCTGCACGGTCTCGCCTTGGCTCAAAAGCCTTCCGGCTGATTGGTTCCCATGACCTATCTGAATTATGCAGCCCTGTGCCCGACGCTTGCAGAGGCTGAAGCGGAAGTTGAGCGGACGCTGACCGAATTCAAACGCTATCTGTATTCGGACGCCGGCATCGAGTGGTATCTCCGAAAGATTCGCGAGTGCCGGCAACAAGTCGGCGCCCTGTTGCACGTGAGTGATCCCTCGAGCATCGCGTTCACCACGAACGCGTCCACCGCGCACTATCTCACGCTCTCTTCTTTGAAATGGGAGCCGGGTGATACCATTCTCACCACCACGCACGAAAACCCTTCCATCACGAGCCAGCTTCACGCGCTCGAACAGGAAGACGTCCACGTACATGCGGTCAGGCCTGCGTCCCTTCAGACGTTTCTGAATACGCTGGAAGAACGATTCAACGAGCCCGGCGTCAAAGCCATCGTCATGAGCCACGTATCGCACGTTGACGGGCGTGTCTTCCCGATCCATGAAGTGGCTTCGTTGGCCAGGGCACGGCAGTGTCTGGTCATTATCGACGGCGCACAAGCCGTCGGGCACATCCCCATTGATCTGAACGCGCTCGATTTCGACAGCTACTTTTTTGCCGGGCACAAGTGGTGTGAAGGCCCTCTGGGCACGGGGGCGATGGTGCTGCGTGAGAGTTTTTTGACGCATCCCCGCTATCGCGCGATAGAAGGAGGAGAACAACACGGTGAGTCGCCGGCGGCCCGATTTGAAATCGGGACGCACAACATCGGGCTCATTGCGGGACTCGCCAAGGCCTGCGAACAACGACATCTACGGGGCATCAACTCAGCACCACAGCGGATCTTCAGAGAAACGGCCAAGGAACTGCTGGGCGGGCATCCGAATTGCCGTTTCATGGAATGGCAGGGGCCCCACGCGCCCGGCATCCTCACGTTCAAAGGAGCGGATACCCTGGATCATGGAGAATTCGCCAAACGGCTTGCCTCCGAAGCGGAGATTATCGTGAAATCCTTTGTGGAGTATCCTGAAGGCGATGCACCTGCGATTCGGCTGTCATGGTCTTCGACCATGAACCCACGGGATCTCCAGGCGGGCGTTTCGAAGATTGCGCAACGGCTTGGATCATGACCGTACGGAACGACGTCAGGATTCACGTTGGCGTTCCAATCGTTCCTCCAGGCGTCGCAAGGCCTTCCGGGTCGAGCGAAGGTCGCGCAGGATTTCTTCCCGCGATACGGGTTGTTCCAGTTCTCGAAGGCGCTCGGCCTTGGCTTCTTCGAGATTGTTGAGCACCACCGCGATAAAGAGATTGATCACGACGAACGTGCCGACTACCACGAAGCTGACGAAATACATCCAGGCCAGCGGGTGCAGTTCCATGGCGGTATACATGATGTCCGTCCAATCCTCCAGCGTCACGACCCGAAACAACGACAAAAGGGAAATGCCCAGGTTTCGCCAATGGACGGGATCGTGTTCGTGAAACAGTTGGTAGCCCGTAATCGCATAAATATAGAAGATGATGCTCATCAGGAGCATGACGTGTCCCATACTCGGGATCGAGCGCACGAGCGTCGAGACGATCAAGCGCAGTTCCTGAATCGTGGAAATCAACCGCAGGACCCGCAATAGCCTGGCGAGCCGGGCGATCATGGCATACTCCCCGGTCGCGGGAAGCAGCGAGAACACAATCACTGAAAAATCAAAGACGTTCCACCCGTCCCGAAAATACCGGTCGACTTGCGGGGCCACGGCAACCATCTTCAGCAGGGCTTCGAGAATGAACACTTCCAAGACGAATTGGTTCCCCAGGTGCATCCATTCTCCGTATCGACGAACCAGGTCGGGAGACGTCTCCATACCCAACAACGCCCCATTCCCGACAATGAGCGCGATAATCACGTACTCAAACCCGGGAGCATTGACCAATCGTTGCGCGAACCGTTTCATCGTTTGTGACCTTTACCTACCCTTGTACAATGGAAGGCCGTAGGGACCAGCGATCGCTGGTCCCTACAAACTACCCCAACCCGCATTGTTCGAGCCGATGCTCCAATGTTTGAGCCTGTGTCAAGGCATCGAACTGAAGATCGTGCCCCTCGGTCTGCGCCAGAGCCTCCTGAGGGATCAGCCCCACCAACTCGCTTTTCACCACGGTGACGCCTTTGAGGGCCGCGGCTCGTTTCACGGCTTCAAACGCCACGTAAACGGGCGTCTGATGATAGTTGGTCAGATTCATCGACACCTGTACGCATCCCTGGCTCTTCAGTTCCAGCCCGATGGCCTTGACCGCCGGCAGCCCGCCATTCGACGACCGAACGGTCCTGGCGATATCCCGTGCCAGGGACAAATCGTGACTCTGCAACAACACGTTGAAGGCAATGAGCGGATAACGAGCCCCAACCACGATCACGCCGGCCGTGGGGTGCGGCTCGGCCGGGCCGAAATCCGGAGCCCACGCCCGGTCGGTTGCCATTCGCTTCATCAGGGCTTCCAGCCCTCCTTTCCGGATCTGTTCCAACCGCTTGCGAAAGGGTCGTTCGCAGGCTTCCTCATAGAGAAAAACCGGGATCCGCAGTTCCCGTCCGATTCGCGCCCCGACCCGATGCGCGAGCCGGACGCATTGTTCCATCGTCGAGCCTGACAATGGAACGAACGGCAAGACGTCACAGGCTCCGAGACGAGGGTGCTGGCCTGCATGATGCTGAAGGTTGATCAATTCCGAAGCCTTGGCAACCACCGAAAAAACAGCCTCCTCCATCGACTCGACAGACCCCGCAACGGTCAGGACGCATCGGTGGTGATCCACGTCCCTGTGCTGGTCGAGCAGGGAAACCCCTTGGACCGAGGCCAGGGCGCTTTTGAGTTTCTCGATCACCACCGGATCGCGGCTTTCACTAAAATTGGGAATGCTCTCAACGATCCCGGCCATATCCCTGTTTACTGAAATCGTGCTCTGTTGACAACCTCAAAAAGGTGATATAAAACTTCTAACAGTGCTTGCAAGCATCGACTCTCTGGCAGATCAGAACAGGTGATCCTATGACAATAACCCAAGTCCAACCAACTGCGACTCTTGCCGAACTTCAGGAATCCAAACCGGAACGGGTGACCATTGTGCTCCTGAGCGGAGATATGGATAAAGCCATGGCCGCCTTTATCATCGCCACTGGCGCCGCAGCCATGGGCATGCACGTGACCATGTTCTTCACCTTCTGGGGGCTGAACGTCATTCGCAAGCCCGGGGCGACCAGCGCCGCCAAAGACCTGCTGCGCAAGGCCTTCGGCTGGCTCAACAGGGGAGGAGCCGCAAGCCTGCCTCTTTCAAAGTTCAACTATGGCGGGCTGGGCACCACGATGATGAAAAAGGTCATGCGGGACAATCACATGCCAGGGGTCCCTGAACTGATAGAAACCGCGCAGGATCTCGGCGTCAAGATGATCGCCTGTACCACCACGTTGGGTTTGCTGGGCATTTCAAAGGAAACCCTGATCGACGGCGTGGACCAACTCGCCGGGGTCTCCACCTACCTCGCGGAAGCCAAAGACGGCTCGGTGAATTTGTTTATTTAAGCAATAAAGCATTCCCTCTCCTCTCGAAAATTCTTCCCCTCCCCCTTGAGGGAGAGGGCAGGGTGAGGGGAAAAAGGGAAGCAGGGGAATGAATCACATGATCCAATCCGACGTCACACTCGATACACTGGGGTACTTCTGCCCCATGCCCATTATTCTCACCTCCAAGAAAATCAAGGAACTCACCACGGGCCAAGTCCTCGAAGTCCTCTCCGACGACGAAGGAATAAAAAAAGACATGCCAGCCTGGTGCCAAACCACCGGCCACGAATGGGTCGGTCTCGAAGAAGAAGAGACTGATCCAAAAACGGTGTATAAGGCCTACGTAAAAAAAGCCAAGTAAATCCCTCCCCCCTTGAGGGGGAGTCGGCTGTAGGGGACGGCCTACGTGCCGTCCCAGCCCGCAGGCGAACCGGTGGGGGGAAAAGCCGTCAGGCTGGCCCGCCCCATAGATAGAATTGATCTGTTCTTGAAGCTTATGCTAATATTGACCAGTTAAATTAACTGGTTTAAAAAATTATGCGCGAAGTTCAAGCCACCGAAGCCAAGACCCATCTCGCACAACTCCTGAGCGCGGTTGAGCGCGGTGAAACGATCGCTATCACCCGTCACGGCAAACTGATTGCCCACCTCGTTCCGGCTGAGAAGCAGGACCGCGACGCTCGCAAGGCGGCCATCGAGCGTTTCAAGGCATGGCGCGCAACATGGAAAGGCATTGACATGTCCATCGAGGAACTTCTCGCCGCTCGCCATGAAGGACATCGCTATTGAGCGCCTTGGTCCTTGATGCCTCGGTCACCATGTCGTGGTTCCTCGACGATGAAACGGATCCTCGAGCCGAGGTTGCGCAGTCCCGTCTTACAAAGGACAAGACACTTGTACCGCAATTGTGGCACTTGGAAGTCCACAACTGCTTGATCGTGGCCCAGCGCCGCGGTCACATCTCCACGAAACGTGTGACTGAATGTTTGGAAGCCTTGAAGTGGCTTCCCATACAAACCGATACGGAACTTAACCTCTCAGCGGCTTTTTCCCGCGCCCAAACGCACGGCCTGTCTTTCTACGACGCCGTTTACCTGGAGTTGGCCAAACGGCAGGATGCAGCACTCGCCAGCCTCGACGCTGCGCTCGTTCGAGCCGCCAAGGCCGAAGGTCTCTCACCCGTCGAGGTCGCATAGCCATACTTCTCTCGCACTAAGCGGTGGCTGAATTTGGTGGTTAGGACTCTTTCCTCAATCGGCTGACATTGTCATCAATGGCTTGAGCCCATTCGTCGCCGCTGACTTCCACGAACGACACGTCACCGACGAAAGCACTGCTCATGACAATGTCGGGATTGAGGTCTCGCAGCCGTAACAGGCTTTCGGCAAGCGACGCTTCGCTGGCACCTGCCCTGGGGATTACCAAAGTCGCCCACTTCGCATCCCACTGAAAGATTGTATCACCGGTAAAAAGGTAGGACTTCCCGTAAGGCGACTTGTAGAAAAAGCAAATGCTGCCGTCGGTATGACCGGGGGTATGGATGATCTCAATATCGCCCAAGTGATGGTCGCTTACCTGAAAGGTTATATCAACCCGCGCATCGTTGCCGATAATCGGGGCTTCCAGGGCACTGCAACACAACTTGGAACCGAATCGATCTCTTATGCGGTTCAATGACGGACCCGCTTCATCGCAGTGGCTGAGAAGTTGGAACTGGATACCTCCTAACTCGGCTATTTTCTCAAGATCACCATCGTTGCCGATGTTGTAAATAAGCACGTTTCCTTCCGGTCGCCGGAGGAAGTACGCATGGGTATTTAACGTGCCCATGCTATGGATCGTGCTTTGCCATAAGTCTGCTTGTAACTGTTTCATAAGCGTTATTCTTGTTGCTGGGGCTTATTCACGAATGCCCATTCTTCTTTCCACGCGACACCCGATTCATCACGCAAGATACTCAAAGTCAGTTCGAGGTCAAGCGCTTGTTAAGGTTGCGATACGCGTAGATGGAGCACATGCACTTCTATGCCGATGCCGGATGCTTCATCTTCATGTATACGCCGCCTCTTTCAAGTTCTTCAAGCATCTGGCGCAGTCGTTTTTCTTTTGTCTCCCGGCGCTTGGCGCGGTTTATCCAACCGATATAATCATTCTGTTGATACGCGGGGCGCTTGCGATACGCTTCCATCAAGCCCCTTGCATCCAGAGCCTGTCTGACAAAATCCGGCATGGGGTATCGTGGACGCTTCAGTTTGGAAAAGTCTCTACCCATCTGTTATTGAAAACCAACGCCATACATTCTGACTCGGATCATCCGCTTGCCAGGAGGGCGGCCATGTTCTTGAGGCCGATCGCTTCGACGCCAACCGTGATCGGATACCGTTCGTCGCCAGCATGGACGATGAAAGATCTCGTCGGCTTCAAATCCGCTCGGGCATTATGGAATCCCTTGCCAGGGCGCACCGTCAGACTCCGCTTGATCTCGACCGCCCAGAGGCCGCGTCCACCAGGGAGTTCAAGTACCAAGTCGATCTCAGCACCGGCGGCGGTGCGGTAGAAACTCGCCATGGTTCGCGGTGGGGCTACCGCTAGCAGATTTTCTATGACGAAGCCTTCCCAACTCGCTCCGACCACCGGATGGCCGGCCAGCGCGTTATGGTTCTCGATCCCAAGCAGAGCATGGACGATCCCACTATCCCGCACGTAGACCTTTGGCGATTTCACCAGACGTTTCCCGGTGTTCGCATGAAACGGCCGCAAACGCCGCACTAATAGCAGATCAACCAGCAGATCAATATAGCCAACCACCGTCGGCGCGCTGACCGAAAGGCCGGACGCCAGCTTTGAGGCGTTCAGCAGCGTTCCCTGGCCGTGCGCCAGCATGGTCCAGAGCCGTTCCAGCATCTCCGCAGGAACGCGGCGTCCGAATTGCGGAACGTCGCGTTCCAGATAGGTGCGGATGAAGTTCTGGCTGAAGACGAGGCTGTCGGCGTCGCTTGCAGCGAGGAAGCCGCCAGGGAAGCCGCCGCGCACCCAAAGCTTCGTCGTGGCTGCCGTATCGGGAGCGGCTTCCAGCACGTCGAACGGATTCAGATTCACATATTCGATCCGTCCAGCCAGGCTTTCTCCCGACTGCCTGAGCAGATCGACTGAAGCTGATCCCAAAATCAGGAAATGCCCCGTCCGCCTTCCCCGCCGACGCGCCCTGTCGATCAGGCTGCGCAGTTCCTGAAATAATTCAGGCGTCCGATGAATTTCGTCCAGAATGACGAGACGATCCTCGTATTGCTGGAGAAACAGCACGGGGTCGGCAATCTTCGCACGGTCCGCGCGGGATTCGAGGTCGAGATAAAGAACCTCGTGGTTTTCGGCGATCATGTGTGCGAGCGTCGTCTTGCCGACTTGACGCGGCCCGATCAAAGCCACGGCTGCCTGCCTGTTCAAGGCCTCCATGACAGCCATGTATGCGCGCCTTTGAATCATCATCGAATATTAAAATGTAGATATTCGTATTGCAAGGATATTGTTGCAGCTATTACTCACTGAATTCATGATTCCGAAACGGTGTGAAAGTATGCAAACAGGATATTTTGCGAAACGACATGCCGCTCACGCCCAGGGAATTATGTGTTGAACCTGACATTGTAGACGGAGAGTCAACAACCTAAAGTGGGGAATCATTCCACAACCTATGACGCTCGTTGCGCTTGAGAAGATCGTTTCTGTGCTTTGGTGGGGTTGAGCCAGGGGCTGGAACGGGTTGCTGCCTTCCTGTTGGCCTTGGGAGGAAAAGAGCTGTAAGCTGGCATTCCGGCGGAAGCCGGAATCCCGGGGCGGTCTCCTTGTAAAGAGAAGGCAAAAGCACAACCCCTGGTTCCTCGATTGCCTTGCCTGTCATTGGTATGAAAATAACCTCCTGTTGTCATTCCCGACGTTAGTAATCTGGAATCCAGGGGCTTTCTCTTCGGCCCCTCCATTTATGCGAACCCGCCTGGAACAAAAACGCTGGATCCTCGATTAAAAATGTCGAG
>JAAXIB010000058.1 GCA_012270585.1 Nitrospirales bacterium | reverse complement strand
CGGGGTCGTGACCGAAATCCTTGCCTAGGTAGGTCTTGAAAAACACTGGTGTCAGCTTGGCTGCACGAAATTGTTGAGGAGTCGAGGCGTGCCTTTTCCGGTACGTTGAGTCTCAGAGTGCCGCGAGAACAGAGCTGGCGGACTTTTTCAGTGTCCTGATAAGAGAAGGAATCCAATGGTGGTAAGCGTAGATCAGCGTATTCGTATCCGATTGAAGGGCTTTGATTATCGGATCCTTGATCAATCGGCCAGGGAAATCGTGGATACCGTCAAGCAAACGGGCGCGCGCGTTGCCGGCCCCATTCCGCTTCCCACTCGGATTGAAAAGTTTACCATTCAGCGATCCACTCATACGGATAAGAAGTCCCGCGAGCAATTTGAAATCCGAACCCACAAACGTTTGTTGGATATTCTCGATCCCACCCCGGAAACGATGGATGCGCTCATGAAGTTAAGTCTGGCTGCAGGGGTGGATGTGGAGATCAAGCTGTAGCGTGTCGTCGTCGTAAAGGATTGGCAAGGGTAGCATGGTTAGTGGATTAATAGGAAAAAAGTTGGGTATGACGCAGATTTACGACGAAAACCGTCGTCTCCATCCCGTGACGGTGATTGAGGCGGGTCCCTGTCGTGTCACGGCCGTGAAGACCAGAGATCATCATGGTTACGATGCGGTGCAGCTTGGGTATTCGGAGGTCCAGGAGCGAAAGCTGACCAAAGCCCAGGTTGGGCATCTGCGTTCTTCCGGGCAAGAGAAACTGCTCAGGCATTTGCGGGAGTTTCGTTGCGTGCCGGATTGTCAGGTAGGAGACTCCGTGACGGTCCACCTTTTTGAAAAAGGTGAGGTGGTTCACGTCCAGGGGACCTCAAAGGGAAAAGGGTTTCAAGGCGTCATGAAGCGCCACAATTTCGGTGGGGGGCCGGCCAGTCACGGTTCCATGTTCCATCGTGCGCCGGGGGCGATCGGTTGCAGTTCGTATCCCTCGCGCGTGTTGAAAAATAAGGCGCTCCCCGGGCAAATGGGGAATAAGCGGGTCACGGTGAAAGGATTGACCGTGATCGAAACTCGACCGGAAGAGAATCTCGTCCTCATCGCAGGGGCCGTTCCTGGTCCCGTGGGAGGGCTGGTCCTTATCCGGAAGGCAGGGGGATAAGACTTCGGCATGGCCTCCATAGAAGTGGTAGACCAACACAATCAGGTCGTCGGTCTCGTTGAGGTGGGCGAGAGCGTGTTTGGGGCCCAGCCTCGTGGTGTTCTTGTCCATTCCGCAGTGGTGATGCAGCTTGCTTCGTTTCGGCAAGGGACCGCAAGTACGAAGGGCCGAAGTGAGGTCAGTGGAACGGGGAAAAAACCGTGGAGACAAAAACATACGGGACGGGCTCGAGTGGGTTCGAATCGTTCGCCGGTGTGGCGTCATGGGGGAACAGTGTTTGGGCCTCGGCCCCGAAAGTATCGTTCCGCCATGTCGAAAAGAATGTATCGAAAGGCCATGCAGAGTGCCCTTTCGTCCAAGAAGGCAGCCGGGGAGCTTCTGGTTCTTTCCGATCTCTCGCTTCCGGAACCCAAGACCAAATTGATGGCAAAGATTGTGAGGCAATTGGGGGCGACCGGAACCGTTCTGTTCGTGGTAGGGAAAAACAACCATGCCGTCTTTCGTGCGACGAGGAATTTGTCTCAAGTGAAAGCCGTACCGCCGGAAGAACTCACGGTGTACGACGTTCTTCGCTACCAGACGCTCGTGGTGTTAAAGGACGAGTTGCCGAGCGTCCAGGAGTTATGGTCGTGAAACGTGATCCATTCGACGTCCTGGTGAAGCCGTTATTGACCGAAAAAATTACGGGGCTTCAGGAGTCCGCCAACCGGATCGCCTTTGTCGTGCAAAATGACGTGAATCGAATCGAGGTTCGTCAGGCGGTAGAGTCGGTTCTCAAAGTCAAAGTGAAGTCCGTAAACATCATGAAGGTCATGGGCAAGAAGAAGCGTCAAGGGCGCTTTCTTGGAAAACGGCCGGATTGGAAGAAGGCCATTGTGACGCTTCATGAAGGAGAAAAGGTGGAGTTGTATGAAAGTGCCTAGCAGGACGTTGAAAGCGCTTCGTTCGGAGCTGGAGCAGAAAAAGGTCGCAGGCGATGCCGAGTAAACCTTATCGTCCAACGTCGCCAGGTCGTCGAGGCATGTCGGTTCTCAAGGACAGGATGCTGTCGAAAGAGCAGCCTGAAAAACTCTTGACTACGGCTCTGTCTCGCTCCGGGGGGCGAAACAACTTCGGGCGTATTACGACCAGATTTCGTGGCGGGGGGCATAAGCGCCTGTATCGCGTCATTGATTTCAAGAGAAATAAGGTCGGTGTGCGGGGTAAAGTCGTCAGGGTGGAATACGACCCTAATCGTTCGGCTCGTATTGCGTTGATTGCGTACGTGGACGGGGAAAAACGGTATATCCTGGCGCCCATCGGCTTGTCGGTGGGAGATTCGATTCAGGCCGGCCCAGGCTCGGACATTCGTCCCGGAAATGCGTTGCCCTTGTCGTCGATGCCGCTGGGGACCACTATTCATAACATTGAACTCAGGCCGGGAAAGGGCGCCCAAGTGGCGCGGAGTGCCGGCGCTGCCTGTCAGGTAATGGGCCGGGAAGGACAGTACGTTCAGGTGCGCTTGGTCTCTGGCGAGATGCGTCGGATTCTGGGAACGTGTATGGCGACCGTGGGACAGATTGGGAATCTCGATCACGAGAACGTCTCGGTGGGAAAGGCCGGGCGGTCGAGGTGGATGGGAAAGCGGCCGCACGTACGAGGGGTCGTGATGAATCCGGTGGATCATCCGCATGGTGGCGGCGAAGGGAAGTCCGGGCAGGGGAATCCTCATCCCGTTTCCCCTTGGGGGGGCCCGACCAAAGGCTTCAAGACCCGGAAGAAAAAATCGTCATCGCAATTCATTATCTCCAGGCGGACGAAATAAGGAAAACCAGCGTCGATGCCGCGTTCGATTCGTAAAGGGCCGTTTGTTGATGTCCACCTCATGGAAAAGGTGGAAAAAATGAACGCGTCTCGTGATCTGAAATTAATTAAGACCTGGTCTCGTCGCTCGACGATTATTCCTGAAATGATTGGTCATACGTTTGCGGTGCACAACGGGAAAAAGTTTATTCCGGTCTACGTGACGGAAAATATGGTTGGGCATAAACTCGGAGAATTTGCTCCCACCCGGTTTTTTAAGGGGCATGGAGCCGCCAAAACGGAAAAAGCCGTTCCATTGAAGTAGTGTGGGACGGGTGAAGCATTCGGAAAGGAACCTCATGGCCGAAGCAAAGGCAGTCTTGCGCTACGTCAGAATGACGCCGCGAAAAGTGCGGATGGTCATCAATTTGATTCGCGGGCGTGACGTGCCTGAGGCGTTGACGGTCCTCAAATACTTGCCCAGGGCCGCTGCCCCCGTCGTAGAAAAGGTGTTGAATTCCGCTGTCGCGAACGCCGGACAACGGGAATTGGGGGATCCTGAATCTTTGAAAGTTTCAAAAGCCTACGTGGATGGCGGTCCGGTGTTAAAGCGATTTCGGCCTAGGTCCATGGGGAGAGCGAATCCCATTCACAAGCGAACCAGTCACGTGACGATTGCGGTTTCTCCGACGAAGGAAGATTCCTAGGTGAAGCGAGTGCAGGCCGTTTCAGTTGACGGAGTGAGGTAAACCGGGAGTATGGGACAAAAGACACATCCATATGGTTTTCGGCTGGGGTACACCAGGACGTGGAATTCCCGATGGTATGCCAAAAAAGATTTTGTGAAGTTGCTGCATGAGGACGTGGAAATTCGGAAGACGGTCAAATCCCGGTTGTTTCACGCCGGCATTTCACGGGTGGAAATCGAGCGTTCCGGGAATCAGGTGAAAGTGATCATTTACACGGCTCGTCCCGGCATTATCATCGGGAGAAAGGGTGCGGAAGTTGATAAGTTGAAGGCGATGCTGGAGCAACGATATGGCCGGGAAGTCTACGTGACGGTTAAGGAAATCAAAAAGCCGGAATTGGATGCGCAGCTTGTTTCTGAAAACATTGCCTTGCAATTGGAGAAACGCGTTTCATTTCGTCGTGCCATGAAAAGAAGCGTGGCCTCGGCGCTTCGGTTTGGCGCCCAGGGTGTTCGAGTGTCTTGTGCCGGCCGGTTGGGCGGCAATGAAATCGCCAGGACGGAATGGTATCGGGAAGGCCGGGTTCCGCTTCACACGCTCAGGGCTGACGTAGATTATGGTTTTGCGGAAGCCCATACGACCATGGGGATTATCGGGGTGAAGGCGTGGATTTATAAGGGCGATGCCGAGTTGCCGAACGCGGCGAAAGATGAGGCTTCGTTGAGCTTGCTTTAGAGATGCGGCGACGTTTGTCGAATGCATGAAAACGTCGGTTCTATTCACTTATGATTGTTGAGGGGCTCAGAGTATGTTAGCTCCGAAAAAAGTTAAATTTCGAAAAGTGCAGAAAGGCAACATGCGGGGGAAGGCTTACCGTGGCGGTGACGTGTCTTTCGGGCAATTCGGGCTTAAAGTG
Organism: Nitrospirales bacterium; assembly: GCA_012270585.1. Classification (GTDB taxonomy): domain Bacteria; phylum Nitrospirota; class Nitrospiria; order Nitrospirales; family UBA8639; genus Bin75. The sequence goes on along the minus strand of JAAXIB010000058.1, from coordinate 117,818 downwards.
CTTGAACCCGGTCGGATTACGGCCCGGCAAATCGAGGCGGCGAGAATTGCGATGACGCGCCACGTCAAGCGTGGCGGAAGGATCTGGACCCGAATCTTTCCGGATAAGCCGATTACCAAAAAGCCGGCAGAGGTTCGAATGGGGAAAGGAAAAGGGAGTCCGGAGTTTTGGGTTGCCGTGGTGAAGCCCGGTCGCATTCTCTACGAAATGGATGACGTGTCGAGAGATGTCGCCATGGAGGCGTTTCGTTTGGCCGGTCATAAGCTGCCGTTGGCGACAAAATTTGTCGTTCGAGGCGAGTATTCCGTCTGAGGTACACCCATGGACGTCAAAGAATTGCAAGGCATGGAAACGGAAGAGTTGGTCGGAAAAGTGCATGAGCTGAAGCAGGAATTGTTTCACCTTCGCTGTCAACATGCCCTTGGACGAATTGAAAATCCGATGAAAATACGTCAGGTGCGTAAAGACGTGGCCAGGGCAAAAACCGTCTTTCGTGAGAAACAGGTGTCGGGGCATTCGAAAAGCGAGGGTTGACGAAACATGACTGCAAGACGACAGCGCGCATCGTATGGACAAGTGATCAGCGACAAAATGGACAAAACGGTCGTCGTGGCGGTCCCGAGATTGGTGTCGCACGCGTTGTATGGAAAAGTGGTGAGACGGCTGACCAAGCTGAAAGCCCATGATGAACGGAATGACTCTCGGATTGGCGACTATGTCAAAATCGTGGAGACGCGCTCGCTCAGTAAGGATAAACATTGGCGGGTCGCGGCAATTATAGAGCGGGGCGAGCAGAACCCGTCGCCGTAAATCGGCGACGCAGGGGTTGCGAGGATGATTCAAAATTACAGTTATCTTGACGTCGCAGATAATTCCGGCGCCAAAAGCGTGCGGTGCTTTCACGTGCTGGGAGGGACTGGCCGCCGGTATGGGGGTATTGGCGACATCGTGGTGGTGTCGGTTCGAGAGGCGATCCCCAAAGCGTCTGTCAAAAAAGGTGACGTGGTCAAAGCGGTGATTGTGCGAACGAAAAAAAGCCGGCGTCGTGAGGATGGCTCTTATATTCGCTTTGATCGCAACGCGTGTGTTTTGGTGAATAATCAGGGGGATCCCGTGGGTACGAGAATTTTCGGTCCCGTCGCTCGGGAATTGAGGAAAAAGAAGTTCATGAAAATCATTTCTCTTGCCCCCGAGGTGTTATAGGGCATATGGGGACTCGAACTGCGACAGGAAGCCCGGCGGTGACCAAATCGCGTATTCGCAAGGGTGACATGGTGATCGTGATTGCCGGACGTGAGAAGGGAAAAATGGGGAAGGTCTTGCACGTGGATCCACGGACAAGCCGGGTAACGGTGGAAAAACTCAACGTGATTAAGCGCCACACGAAACCCTCTCAAAAAGTCAGACAAGGTGGAATTTTAGAGCGTGAGTCACCCATGGCGATTTCGAACGTCATGGTGTATTCCCAGGCCGCGGGGAAGCCTTCACGGGTCACATTCAAGCGATTGGATGATGGGCGTCGAGTCCGGGTCCTACAGAAAAGTCCGGATGACGTGCTGGATAAGGTGTGATGAGTAAAAGAGAAACCAAACCCGCAGCCAGGCAAAAGGCGGCGCAGAGCGGACCTCCTCCGCGGTTAAGAGATCGCTATCGGAATGAGGTGATTCCTCGGATGATGAAAGAATTCTCATATTCCAACCCGATGCAGGTGCCCCGCGTGGAACGGGTGGTTCTGAACGTCGGCATGGGAGAAGCGATCCAAAACGTGAAATTGTTGGACAGTGCCGTGGCCGAGTTGACGTTAATCACCGGTCAGAAGCCCGTCGTGACCCGGGCGAAAAAAGCCATAGCCGGCTTTAAAGTTCGACAGGGCATGCCGATCGGGGCCAAGGTCACGCTTCGCGGAAGCCGGATGTATGAGTTTCTTGATCGCTTGCTGAATATTGGCTTGCCTCGGATTCGAGATTTTCGGGGGGTATCCCCCAAGGCGTTTGATGGTCGCGGCAACTATACGTTCGGGTTGAAAGAACAGTTGACCTTTCCTGAAATTAAATATGACGACGTGGCAGCGATTCACGGGATGGACATTACGATTGTGACCAGTGCTCAACGAAATGATGAGGCAAAATCCTTGTTGGCTCATCTGGGAATGCCGTTTCGTTGAATCCACGCGATTGAGACGGAGGCTTGTGTGGCAAGAAAAGCATTACGGAACAAGGCTGCGGCGGAGCCGAAGTTTCCCGTCCGGCGATACAATCGCTGCCCTCTCTGCGGTCGCGTGAGGGCCTTTTTACGGCGCTTCCATATGTGTCGAATTTGTTTTCGGCTGCATAGCCTGCGCGGGAATATTCCCGGGGTCACCAAGTCAAGTTGGTAGGGGGGCTCCAGGCCATGGATGATGAGGATATGACGTTATGGGTATGACGGATCCAATCGCCGATCTTTTTGTTCGCATGATGAATGCCATTCGACGGGGGCATGCGACGGTGAACGTTCCAGCCTCCAAGCTGAAGGCCAACGTGCTGGCCGTCTTTAAAGCCGAGGGGTTTATTCAGAATTTCTCGCCCACCACCCTCGATGGACACCCGGCCCTTCAGGTGGAATTGCGGTATATCCCCGGACGGGAAAAGAAACCCGTGATTGAGCGAATCAAGCGAGTCAGTAAGCCGGGCAAGCGGGTGTACGTGGGAGTGGCATCCATCCCGCGAGTGCGGGGTGGGTTGGGGGTTGCGGTTCTTTCGACCTCGAAAGGGGTCATGACCGATCGGCAAGCCAGACAGCAGAGTATCGGGGGAGAGGTCTTGTGTCACGTATGGTAGGGCCAGGACGACCCGGTTCATTTCAACAAATAAGTCACGTCAACGATGTCTAGGATCGGAATCAAACCAATTGTGCTGGCCCCCACTGTTGAGGTGAAGGTTGAAGATGGTTCCGTCTCCGTGAAGGGACCCTTGGGTCAATTAGGGTGGGAACTGAACGAAGGGATTGACGTCACAATCAATGAGGGAGCCGTTCGCGTGGGAAGACGGGGGAATTCTCCTCGTGTCAAAGCCTTACATGGGCTGACCCGCGTTGAGTTGTCGAATTTGGTCGAGGGCGTCACCAAGGGGTTCCAACGAACCTTGGAATTGACGGGGGTGGGGTATCGGGCACAAGTGCAAGGTCAATCGCTGATCCTGAACGTCGGGTTTTCGCATCCCGTGACCTTGTCGATTCCAGACGGCGTGCAAGCATCGGTCGAGAAGCAAACCGTGGTCTCCGTCAAAGGCATTGATAAACGGCTGGTGACTCAGACCGCCGCCAATATTCGACGGGTACGGCCACCTGACGTGTATAAGCAGAAGGGCATCAGGTATGCCGGTGAAGTCTTGATTAAGAAAGCCGGAAAGGCCGGCAAGAAATAGCGTATGAATCAAAGTACACAACGTCGTCGATTGAAACGGCGAAAGGCGCGAGTCAGAAAAAAAGTTCAGGGAACGTCTGAACGGCCGAGACTGACGGTGTTTCGCAGTAACGCGCACATTTATGCCCAGGTCGTCGATGATGTCGCGGGTCTTACCCTGGCTGCGGCGTCATCCATGGACGCCAGCCTGCGCAAGATCGTGAAGTCCGGTTCTTCGAAGGCGGCGGGGCAGGCCGTCGGAAAGTTGTTGGCCGAACGAGCAAGGGCCGCGAACGTCACCAGCGTCGTGTTTGATCGGAACGGGCGACTGTATCATGGGCGCGTGAAAGCGTTGGCCGACGCGTCCCGTGAAGGGGGACTGGCCTTTTAACCGGGAGGATGGCATTCGGTGCAAGTGAATCCAGAAGAATTGAACCTCAAGGATAAGTTGATCTCGATCAACCGGGTGGCGAAAGTCGTCAAAGGGGGAAAGCGATTTTCTTTCAGCGCGCTGGTCGTGGTCGGTGACGGGGAGGGATGGGTCGGCATCGGCAAGGGGAAAGCCACCGAGGTGCCGCCGGCGATTTCCAAGGCTGTGGGACGGGCCAAGAAACAACTGCTCCAGGTTCCTTTGAGAAACGGCAGTATCCCCCATGACGTGCATGGTCGTTTTTGCGGAGAACACGTGTACATGAAACCGGCGAAAGAAGGGACGGGGATCATCGCGGGAGGAGCGGTAAGGGCCATTTTGGAAGTGCTCGGGGCCCACAATATCATTGCGAAAACCTTAGGCCGCGGGAACCCCTATAACGTGGTACAAGCCACCCTGGCCGGTTTGTCTCAACTCAAGGGCCCGGAGGACGTGAAGCAACTCCGTCAGGTCCTGAATGAATCGTCACTCTAACATGGTGTGAGGAACGGTGTCGTGTCTCAATCTCTTGATCGGCTTTCCATTACGCTGAAGCACAGTCCCATCGGGCGATCCTATAAACAGCGGCTGTATTTGCAGGGTCTCGGCTTACGAAAGCTCCATCAAACGGTGCAGCGCTCCAAGACGCCCCAGGTATTAGGGTTGATTCGGAAGGTCATGCACCTCGTTGAGGTCAACGATCAATGAAACTCCATCAATTGCAGCCCGCACCAGGTTCTAGGAAATCGAAAAAACGACTGGGGCGAGGTCCGGGTTCGGGATCTGGAAAGACGGCAGGTAAGGGACATAAAGGCATGCTCGCCCGATCCGGCAGGGCGAACGTCGCAGGCTTTGAAGGCGGGCAAATGCCGCTGGCCAGGAGATTACCCAAACGAGGATTCCATAATCCGTTTCGTACCGAATTTGCCGTGGTCAATCTCAAAACCCTTTCTTCCCTTGCCCAGACCGTGAACGTGACCCCTCAAGTCTTGTATGAGAAGCGGATCGTCAAGAAGCAGTCAAGACCCATCAAGATTCTTGGTGTGGGAGAGCTGGACAAGCCCATGACAATTGAAGCGCATAAATTCAGTCAGTCGGCTCTTCGGAAAATTGAACAGGCGGGCGGACAAGCCAAGGTCATTGGCCGTGCTTGAACGGCTCATTACGAGCTTCCAGAACATCCTCAAAATACCGGAGTTACGTAGCCGTGTCCTGTTTACGTTGGCAATGTTGGCTGTGTACCGGATCGGGGCTCATATTCCGACTCCGGGGATTAATAATGATGAATTGGCGGCATTCTTATTGGACCAAGGCGGGGCCCTCCTCGGGTTCCTGGATATTTTTTCCGGAGGCTCGCTATCACGGCTGACGATTTTTGCGCTGGGCATTATGCCCTACATCAGTGCTTCGATTATTCTGCAATTATTGACCGTTGTTATCCCGCATTTATCGAAGCTGGCCAAGGAGGGTGAACGAGGCAGAAAAACCATTATCCAATATACCCGGTACGGCACCATCGGGATTGCCCTGATTCAGGGGTTCGGGATTTCCCTGGGGCTCGAAGGTATGAATGGCGGCCAATACGTGTTGGAGCCGGGGTGGCCGTTTCGGCTCATGACCGTGATTACCCTGACCGCCGGAACTGCCTTCCTCATGTGGTTGGGTGAACAAATCACCGAGCGGGGGGTGGGGAACGGAATCTCACTCATCATTTTCGCCGGGATTGTCGCCCGGCTTCCAAGCGCAGTTGCTCAAACCTTTGAAATGTACCGTGTCGGGGAACTGAGCCTGCTTTTCCTGATCCTTTTAGTCGTGAGCATGCTGGCCGTGATCACGGCCATTGTCTTTTTGGAAAGCGGAAGACGAAGGGTTCCGGTTCAATATGCCAAACGGGTCGTCGGCCGTAGGGTGTACGGGGGACAAAGTACTCATATCCCATTGAAAATCAATACAGCTGGCGTAATCCCGCCGATCTTTGCATCTTCGATTATTGCGTTTCCGGCCACCATTACCTCCTTTGTTCAGGTGCCGTGGGTGCAAGCGTTGGGGGCGCATTTGGCTCCTGGGTCGGTCGTTTATACGTTGTTATACGTGGGCCTCATTATTTTCTTCTGTTTTTTCTATACGGCGGTCGTGTTGAATCCGGTCGATATGTCGGACAACATGAAAAAGTATGGAGGGTTTATTCCGGGCATTCGGCCGGGCCAGCGAACGGCGGATTATATTTACAGAGTCCTCACTCGGATCACGTTCGCCGGCTCTATTTATCTGGCGATCGTCTGTGTGATTCCGGAATTATTGATTTATAAATTAAACGTTCCCTTTTATTTCGGAGGAACGTCGCTGTTGATTGTCGTTGGTGTCGGGTTGGATACCGCTCAGCAGATCGAGTCTCATATGCTGATGCGGAATTATGAAGGGTTCCTGGCCAAGGGCCGGTTGAAGGGCCGGAGCGGATAGCAAGGCATGCGATTAGTTTTTCTTGGTGCGCCCGGGGTGGGCAAAGGCACGCAGGCTGAAATGGTGGCAGCTAAATTTGCAATACCCAAAATTTCCACGGGAGACTTATTGCGAACGGGCGTGGCTCAAAAGACGCCGTTGGGTCTTGAAGCACAGCAGTATATGACGCGGGGGGGACTCGTGCCCGACAATGTAGTGATCGGTCTCGTAGCGGAAAAAATCGGTTCGCCGGAATGCGAAAAGGGATTTATTCTTGATGGTTTCCCGCGAACCATTCTTCAAGCGGACGCCTTGTCGGAAATTCTTCAGGAGCAGGAGGTGGTGCTGGATCGGGTCATGTATTTCGTGATTCCCCGCAAGGAAGTGGTCAGGCGGTTGAGCGGACGAAGAAGCTGTTCGACGTGCTTGGCGGTATATCATATTGATTACGTTACGCCCAAGCAGGAAGGACGCTGTGATGAGTGTGGGGCGGCCCTTGTTCAACGCAGTGACGACAAACGGGAAACGGTCGAATCAAGGCTGATGGTGTATAAAGAGCAAACGTCCCCCTTGATTGACTATTATAAAGAGAAAAATGTGCTGGCTGAATTAGACGGCACGGGATCCGTGGAACAGGTGCAGGAGCGGTTGCTTGCTTTGTTGTCCAGGTCGTAGCTCTTCATGATAATGCTCAAGACCGAGGAAGAAATTGCGCTGATGGCACAGGCTTCGAAGATTGTGGCCGAAGCGCATCAGGTGCTCCAGCAGGAGGTCAGGCCCGGTGTCACCACGTTGTATTTGGACGAGCTCGCTGAAGCGTTTATTCGTGACCACGGGGGAATCCCGGCCTTTAAAGGGTACCGTAATTTTCCCAACACCCTGTGTGCTTCGGTGAATCATGAGGTGGTCCATGGCATTCCCTCCAGCCGCGAACTGAAAGAAGGGGACATCGTCGGGCTTGACTTGGGAGCGATTGTTCAGGGATTTTATGGCGATGGGGCCGTGACGGTACCCGTCGGACCCGTTTCAGACGACGTTGAAACCCTGCTCAAGGTGACGGAAGAGGCGATGCATAAAGGGATTGATCAAGCACGAGTAGGGAACAGGTTGTCCGATATTGGCCATACGATTCAAAGCTACGTGGAAGCACACGGGTTTTCCGTTGTGAGGGATTTTGTGGGACATGGGATTGGTCGGCAGCTTCACGAGGACCCTCAGGTTCCCAATTATGGACGTCCGGGGCAAGGCTCGCGTCTCCAGTTCGGGATGGTGTTGGCCATTGAGCCCATGGTGAACGTTGGTGGGCCTCAGGTAAAAGTGTTGGACGATCAATGGACCGCCGTCACGAAAGACGGCAGTTTGTCGGCGCATTTTGAACATACCGTGGCGATCCAACCCGAAGGGCCGCCCACGATTCTGACGACGGTGAAGGAGCAGGTGAGCGTCAATTCATAGCGACGCGGTTCAGGCTGATGGCAAAGGAAGACATGATTGAAGTACAAGGGGTGATCATGGAAACGTTGCCCAATGCCATGTTCCGAGTGCAGTTGGAGAGTGGACATAGAATTTTGGCACATATTTCAGGGAAAATGCGGATGCATTTTATTCGAATTCTCCCGGGCGATAAAGTGACCGTGGAGTTGTCTCCTTATGATCTTACGAGGGGACGGATCACCTATCGCTTCAAATAGCAAGGAGAAAAACGCTCTCATGAAAGTCAAATCGTCCGTCAAACCGATGTGTTCAAAATGTATTGTATTCAGACGACGAGGCATTGTTCGGGTCCGATGCAGTAATCCTCGCCACAAGCAGCGACAAGGGTAACGGCACAAGCCGCGTCACGTGAAGAAGGAGGGGACATGGCTCGGATAGCAGGCGTCGATCTGCCCGTGGGCAAACGCATTGAGATTGGCTTGACCTATATTTACGGGATCGGACCGTGGAGTGCCAGGCAGATTTTACGAAAGACCGGTATTGATTGCGCCGTGCACGTCAAGGATCTTCGCGAGGAAGACATTGTCAAACTTCGTGAAACGATCGATAAAGACTACACCGTGGAGGGGGCTCTCCGAAAAGAAGTTACCCTCAGCATCAAACGCCTGATCGATACGGGGACGTATCGAGGTCTTCGTCATCGAAGAGGTCTGCCTGTTCGTGGACAACGGACCAAAACGAATTCAAGAACCAGGAAAGGGAAACGGGCTTCGATCGGCAGGACTAAAAAATAAACAGCCATTCAGGTGTCAGCATGAGTGTAAAAAAGGGTCGGAAAAAAGAGAAAAAAAACGTGCAAATGGGGATTGCCCACATTCAAGCGTCTTTTAATAACACGCTTGTGACCATTACGGACATGAGCGGCAATACGGTCTCGTGGTCGAATGCCGGAGGCTTGGGCTTCAAGGGAGCCAGAAAGAGTACGCCCTTTGCGGCGACACGCGTGGGGGAGGCGGCGGGACGAAAAGCCATGGAGCAAGGCATGCGCCAGATTGACGTGTACGTCAACGGGCCGGGGTCTGGACGTGAGTCGGCGGTGCGAGCACTGCAATCCGTAGGCTTGCGGGTGAATTTGATTCGCGACGTGACCCCCGTTCCCCATAACGGATGCCGACCGCCGAAAAGGCGACGAGTATAAGCGGTGATTGACGAAACCTTCAGAGGTGCCAATGCAGACTCTGGAGTCTTGCAAGTGAGAGGCTAGAGACGTGGCAAATTATCGTGGTCCAGTATGCAGGATTTGTCGAAGGGAGGGGGTCAAGCTGTTCCTTAAAGGAACACGGTGCATGACCGACAAGTGTGCGATTGAACGTCGCAGTTATCCTCCAGGTCAGCATGGGCAAGCGCGACCCCGTGTAACGGATTATAGTATGCAGCTTCGTGAAAAACAGAAATTGCGCCGGATGTATGTCATCCAGGAGCGTCAATTTCGGGGAATCTTCGAGCGCGCTGAACGTCAAGAGGGCGTGACGGGTGAAAATCTACTGGCTTTGCTTGAGCGACGGTTGGATAACGTCGTCTATCGGATTGGTTTGGCTTTTTCGCGTAAACAAGCACGCCAGTTGGTCAATCATGGACATATTTTAGTGAATGGCCGAAAAACCGACATTCCATCTTATACGACGGCCGTGGGAGACGTGGTTCAAGTCAGACCACGGAGCTTGGAGTTGCTGGCGATCAAAGCAGCGGCCCAGGCTGCCGACAGCCAGCCTGAAGTCAGCTGGATCGACTGTGACCGGGATGCTTTGAAAGGGACGATTCGGGCGCTGCCGACGAAGGAGGACATTGGAGCTCCGGTCAATGAACAGATTATTGTGGAACTCTATTCTCGCTAGAAGGAAACGAATTGGCAGCCATACGTGAGCCGATGTTTCGGCTGTGACGGATGAGGCGAAAGGGGGCGTAATGAGCAAAGGGATCAAGGATTTTCAGTTGCCGATGCGACTGGAATTGGAAAAGGAAACTGCCTCGTCCACCTATGGGAAGTTTACGGCGGAGCCTTTTGAACGTGGGTTTGGGACAACGGTCGGCAACTCTCTGCGCCGCGTGTTGTTGTCCTCGTTAACCGGTGCGGCCGTGACCTCTGTGAAGATCGAAAGTGCGTTTCATGAATTTTCCACCCTCCCCGGCGTTACGGAAGACGTGACCATTATCATCTTGAACATCAAAAATCTTCGTCTCAAATTGCATACCGATAAGTCGAAAGCGATGCGGTTAAAGAAGAAAGGGCCGGGTAAAGTGCGTGCCGCCGATATTCAGCATGACGCGGATATCACCATTTTAAATCCTGAACTGCATATTGCTACGTTGGACAAAGATGGTGTGCTTGACATGGAGTTGATCGTCAAGCCGGGACGCGGTTACGTGCCGGCTGAACGCAATAAAGAAGAGGGGTTGCCGATTGGGGTCATCCCGGTCGATTCGATTTTTTCCCCGATTAAGCGAGTGAACTTTCATGTGGAAAATGCCCGTGTGGGACGTGTGACCGATTATGACAAATTGAATCTTGAAATTTGGACCGATGGAAGTATCACCCCGCAAGAGGCGGTTTCCTCATCGGCCTCTATTCTTCGTGAGCATTTGGCCATTTGCATTCCCAGCGAAGAAATGAAGGAAGTGGAGCATGATTCCGCTTCCGAGGAAACGCAAGCCGAATTGAATAAACATCTGGCTCGAAACGTTAATGAACTGGAGCTTTCCGTGCGTGCGGCGAATTGTCTGAAAAATGCAAACATCAGAACCATTGAAGACCTCGTGCAGAAGACGGAAATGGAGATGCTGAAAACCAAAAACTTCGGGAAAAAATCTCTCAATGAAATTAAGGAAGTGTTAGCAGAAATGGGGTTAAGCTTGGGTCTCAGAAGAGAAAGTCTGGTACAGACCAACAACCAGTCGCATTAACATTTTATCAAGAGAGCCGCGTCGTGCGTCATCGAAAAAAAGGCAGACAATTAGGGCGAAATACCAAACATCGACACGCCATGTTTCGGAACCTTGTCACCGCGTTACTGGAACATGAACGTATTGAGACCACGGAGGCAAAAGCCAAAGAGATCCGCGGTATCACAGAGAAAATGATCACCTTGGGGAAAGAGGGCTCTCTGCATGCTCGCAGGCGCGCTTTGGATTTTATCCGAAAAAAAGACATCGTATCCAAATTGTTTGGCGACGTTGCAGGACGATTCCATCGCCAACCCGGAGGGTACGTCCGGATCATTCCGACGAGACGTCGACCCGGGGATGCTGCAGAACTTGTGGCCGTCGAGTTGATCGAGCGCGGGCCGGCGAATGACGACGTTCCTGAACCCGTGGCCGAAGACAAGGCTTCCTAATCTTTTTGCCGTTCTTTCCGCCTCACGTGTCCGGTTTTCTGGAAGTGGATGACGTCCCGTCGTGTTCCCCCACCGTTTTTCCCGTCATAAGCAAACCTTGTTTCAGCAACAGTTCCGCGGCCGTTTAGTTTACTTGGTTGGGGGCGTATGGTATTCTGTTTTAAGTTCCTTCCAAGCTGGTTGCGTATGCCTCGCTCGTGGATTCAATGGATTTTGAGAGGGATCATCCTGAGTTTGGCGGGGTTCCTCGGGTATGTCCTGATGCAGCAGATGCAATTGAATCAGCCGTCTCCTGTGATCACGGAACCGGTTTTTGAAACGGCCGACGCCGGCATAGAAGGTTTTGTCTACCGTCAAACCGATGAAGGGCGGGTCCTGTGGGAGGTGGAAGCGCAAAGAGCCGAGAGGCATGAGTCTGAACAGCGCGTGCTGCTGAAGCAGGTTCAGGTTCGGTTGTTTGACAAGGAGGGTCAAGAGCAAGAAATGCAATTAGCGGCTGAGGAAGGAATGATTGATACGGCCAACGGCGATTTTGATCTTCGAAATCAAGACGAATTGATTGCGATTGAATTGGCAAATGGATATACAATCCTCACCCCGCACGTGCACTGGGTGGACTTCGAACAGACAATCAGCACGGACAGGCCAGTGACCATACACGGGCCTGGCTTGATCATTACGGGTATTGGTTTGATCGCAGAGTTGAAAACAGAAAAGTTAGTAGTTCTCGATGATGTTCACGTTCAAATTGCGTCCTGAATACGGCAATCCGATTTCGATTGCGATTCTGGTTTGTGGTCTCCTCTCGGCGCAGACCCTCCCTTTCGCTTTTGCTGAAAAAAAGGAGCAAACGACGATTACTTCACAGAGGATGACCGTCCAAGGAAAATCGAGACGAACGATCTTTGAAGGAATGGTGGTCCTCAAGAAAAGGGACTTCGTCATGCGTTCCGATCATATGGTGGTGACGTTTAAGAAAGGCGCGCAAACTGACAGTCAGGAAACGGAAGGGGGGACCACGAGCCAAGTTGACCGCATTGAGGCCAGCGGCAAAGTGGTCATTGAGAAATCGGATGGGAAGGCGACGTGCGGGCGCGCACTGTATGACAAAGATGAAGAGAAACTCGTCCTGACGGAGTCGCCGGTGGCCTGGCAAGGCGGTACAAGAGTTGAGGGATCCCAAATGACCATGTTTTTAAAGGAAGAACGAAGCATCGTCGAGGGAGGATCCCGTGTGGTTATCCTCGGAGAGTAGAGGCCGTAAGGCCGTTGACAATCGTTGAGCCGTTACAGCCCGTCATGGCGCACTCCAGGCTTTCCGTCAAGGAACTACGAAAAAGTTACAAAGGACGGGATGCCGTGCGAGGCGTCTCGCTAGCAGTTGAGTCAGGAGAAATTGTCGGATTATTGGGACCGAATGGAGCAGGAAAAACGACTATTTTCGACATGGTGGTTGGCCTTTGCCAGCCCGACCATGGCCAGATTTTCTTAAATCGCGATCCGGTCACTGACTTGCCGATGTATCAGAGGGCCCGCCGCGGTATTGGGTATCTCCCGCAAGAGGCCTCTGTCTTTCGTCGATTATCCGTTCAAGATAATATCTGTGCCGTCTTGGAGACGTTGGATCTTTCCCAGGATGAGCGTTGGGAACGCTTGGAAACTCTGTTGAACGAACTCGGGTTAGCCCATATTCGAAAAAGTAAAGCCTTCACGCTCTCCGGTGGAGAGCGTCGTCGGTTGGAAATCACGAGAGCCCTGGCCACGACCCCTCGGTTTTTGTTGTTGGATGAACCATTTGCCGGAATTGATCCCATTGCGGTCGCCGACATCCAAAAAATCATTCAATCCCTGAAAAGCAAGAAAATCGGGATCCTGACGACGGATCACAACGTGCAAGAAACGCTTTCCATAACCGATCGAGCGTATATCATTAATGAAGGAATGATTCTGGAGGCAGGCACTTCAGAAGCCATAGTCAGGAGCCCCAAGGTCAGAGAAATCTATTTGGGCGAACGCTTCCGACTCTGAACGTTCTGCCTTGATGACGGCAATGGAACTCAAACTCGATCTTCGGCTCAGTCAGAAGTTGGTGATGACTCCCCAACTTCAACAGGCCATCAAGCTATTGCAGTTATCCAGATTGGATTTACAGCAGGTGCTCTCTCAACATCTGTTGGAAAATCCACTCCTTGAAGAGTTGAGTGCTGATGCGGACGAAGGAGACGGGCCAACGGAGGAACCCGTTGCTGAAAGAAAGGAAGAAGTCATCGGTGAGGCTGATAGCGGAGACGGGGCCGCTGGCGGTGAGGTTGGAGCAGGAGAAGCCAACGAATTTTCCGAACCGCTCTCGCCGGAAGGATGGGAAGACTATTATGAAAGTGATTGGCGACCGGGGGGTGGGAAGTACGAGGCGTTTTCAGAAGGAGATTTTCCATCTTATGACCAAACGCTGACCAAACCGGCCACACTGGAAGAACACTTGCTTTGGCAGTTGCGGCTTTCTTCCGAGGATGAAGAAGAAAAAGCCATTGGCCATATGATCATCGGCAATCTCGATGAAGACGGGTATCTTCGCACGTCGATCGAGGAAATTGCTGACGAAGCTCAGGTATCCGTCAAAAAAGTTGATTCTGTTTTATCCCTGATTCAAACGTTCGATCCGATTGGTGTGGCTGCCCGAGATCTTCGAGAATGTTTATTGATTCAACTTCGCCACCTCCATAAACCCGTTGGCAATGGATGCGTGCATGGCGGCGCTCGCCAGGAATCACTCCTTGCATTGATTATCAAGAGCCATCTTCAGGACCTCCAGAAAAAACGATACTCCACCGTCGCCAAAGCCGTCGGCAGGTCCGTCGCAGAAATTGTGGAGGCCGTGCATATCATTGAAGGGTTGGAACCAAAGCCGGGACGTCCCTATTGTTCCGACATCAACCAAACAATTGTGCCCGATGTCTTCGTCTTCAAAGACGAGGGCGAATGGCAGGTGCTCCTGAATGACGATGGGATGCCTCGAGTGCGCATCAATCCTTATTATACGCAGATGTTGGGAATGAGCCGTGGAGAAGGAGATACCACGAGGGCATACTTGGAGGACAAACTGAGAGGGGCCCAGTGGATTATTCGCAGCCTTGAGCAGAGGAACAAAACCATTCTGAAAGTCGTTGGAAGTTTAATCAAATTCCAAGAAGCCTTTTTGGAAAAAGGGATTCAGTACCTGAAGCCGCTTGTGCTGAAGCAAGTCGCCGAAGACGTGGGCATGCATGAGTCGACCATCAGTCGGGTGACGACGAATAAATATATGTATTGCCCTCAGGGCATGTTGGAACTGAAATTTTTCTTTAACGCGGGCATTCAACGGGCGGAACCGGGTGCTGAAGATTTATCCTCGGTCACCGTTCGGGAGTTGATCCGTGAAATGGTCGGGCAGGAAAGTCCCGGGAGGCCGTTGAAAGATCAGGAAATTGTGTCGAGGTTGCGCGTCAGAGGGATTGTTATTGCCAGACGGACGGTCGCCAAATATCGGACGGAACTCAATATCGCCCCGGCCAGCCAGCGAAAACGTATCTATTGAATTCCCCTTACCGTAGCCGCGTTTTTACCCAGGGGCTTGCCTCCCTTGCTGATGAGGAAGATGGCCCTTCAGGTCACCATGACAGATCATGAACCGGAACGTTCACTCCATCTCGTGATTGTCAGTGGGTTGTCCGGCTCCGGAAAAACCCAAGCCCTGAAATGTCTCGAGGATCTAGGGTTCTTCTGTGTGGACAATCTCCCTCCGGCGCTGTTCCTCTCATTTGCAGAATTTTGTGGTCAACGGAGTCACACCGTTCGAAAGATCGCCCTGTGCATTGATATTCGCGAACGTGAATTCTTTTTGGATTTTTTCGAAAATCTTGAGCGACTCCAAGCGAACGTCTCCGCCGTGGAACTGTTGTATTTGGAAGCGACTGACGTGGTCCTGACCCGTCGCTTTTCTGAGTCCCGTCGTCCCCATCCGCTCCTGCCACGGCAGCCCGTTCTTGAAGGGATCCGACTTGAACGGGAGCGCCTTGGGGAACTACGTTCTCGTGCCGATCGGGTGTTGGATACGTCGGAGTTGACAGTACATGAACTTCGAGATTGGATGGTGCAGCAGTACCAGGACCGTGATCATCGGCATTCAATGAAGGTGTCCTTGATGACGTTCGGTTACAAGTTTGGTGTGCCCTATGAAGCCGATCTCGTGTTTGACGTTCGCTTTTTGCAAAATCCTCACTTCGTTCCTGAATTGAAGCCGTTAACGGGAAATGAAAAAAATATTCAGCAGTACGTTCTCGAGAACAAAGAGGCACAAGGTTTTCTTGAGCACATGAAGAATTTTTTTGCGTTCCTCCTTCCGCTGTTTGAGCAGGAACGGCGAAGTTATCTGACCGTCGCCATCGGTTGTACGGGTGGGCGGCACCGTTCCGTTGCGATTGCGAACAAGATGAAGGACCTGTTTGCGTTGTTAGGCTACAGTGCCACGCTCACCCATCGGGACATGGATCGTTCGGAATATTGACGTGCCGTTGTTTCAGGCGGCGGGTTTTCCGCATGACAGATTCTTCCGGTCCCGGCTGCTTCCGATACAAATCGCGACAAGGGAACGTTCACGGTCACGGTCATTTTTAGAAGAAATCACATGGGCGCGTGGGCCAAATCGCCATTGTTTGACGCTCAATCGAGAACAGTGTAGGGTTTAAATTTTTAAGCGAAAACAGGGTGACAGCAAGCAGTTCTCGCAATTTGTAGCCGATGATGAAGCGACTCCGGAGATGGACTCATGTGTTTTCACGATCGCAACGCCGGGTCGGGTTGGACATCGGCTCTTCCACGATCAAACTGATCGAACTTGAGCAACGCGCCAACCGGTATCGCCTCAAACGATTTGGCGTGTGTAACCTGGGATCAGAGGTTGCGGAAGAGGACGCAAGCCACGATTCCCATCGGCTCAAAGCCGCACTCGGCGATCTGCTGCAAGAGTTTGAGTTGCTCGGCAGCTCCGTTGCCATTTCTGTATCCGGACCATCGGTGATGGTCAAGCGGATACGCGTGTCCGGTGTCGAGCAGGATGCCCTTGATGAATACTTGACGTGGGAAGGCCATCAATACATTCCCTATGCCATGAGTGAGATTTATTTTGATTATTGGATCCTGCCTCCTCCTCGACCGCGGCCCGCCTCGACGGAAACGGAACTGTTGCTTGTGGCCGCCAAGCAACAGGTGGTTGAAAGCCGCAAAACGTTGTTGGAAGAAATCGGGGTGCATCCGATCGTGTGTGACGTGGATGGTCTGGCACTGATGAAGACGATGATGCGTCGTCGTCCAGACTTCCGGGGCAGATCGTTTGCTGTTGCCAACGTGGGAGCAAGCGGAATGAATCTCGTCTTCGTAGACGATGAGCAGCCCCTCATGGTTCGTGATGTAAGCTTTGAGGGAACTTCGTCAAACCGGGCTATCGGCGAAGCGGGAGCCGTCGAAGACACCGCCGGACGCGGTCCTGGCGGAACCGGTTGCCAGGAGAATCCGTCGGCTGTGGCGGAAATTACAAGGGAAATCAAATGCTGTATCGAGTCCGTCCTGGAACGCTACCCGGCGCTCGACGTGGAAAAGCTGTTTCTTTGTGGAGGGCAATCGAGACATCCACAATTGCAAAGTGAGTTGCACAACGCCTTGGCGATTCCCGTTCTGCCGTTCAATCCTTTTGATGAAATCGAATGTCAGGCCGATCACCCGGACCGCGAACAACTGTCGGCTTCGGCCCATCTCGGAGGAGTGGCCGTCGGTTTGGCCCTGCATCAGGACAACCATGGTTAGCATTAATTTACTGAAAGACCAACGACGCGATGAACGTCGGGTGCGGAGGCACACCAAGTCAGAGGTATTTGCGGGGATAGGCGTCCTGGCGAGTGTCTGTGCGTTTTGGGGATGGGGCGCCATCGATGTCACTGACGCGACGCAACGGCTTGAACAAGAGGTGCAAGAAAAACAGGCACGTGTCGCTTTTCTGCAGAAAACCCACCAGGAAGTGTTGATGCTGGAGGAACGACGGCAAGCCATGATCACTGAACAGGACAGGATCAAGGTATCGACGAGTGCGTTGGCCAGGCCCATTCACCTGCTGTCGACGATCAGCCGGATGGTTGATCCTTTGGACGTGTGGTTGATGCATCTTCAGGCGAATGATGAAAAGATCACGTTGTCGGGTTTTTCCCGTTCCCTCGAAGACGTTTTGAAACTTGCAAAGGATTTCGAAAAGATGCTTGGTCCGGTCGACGTCGTTGATGCCGGGCCCTATGTCGAACAGCCTGACCTCTTTCAATTTTCAATGAACGTATTGATGGACTCGACGGGTCATGGTCGAGAGAATTCTTGATTGGGTTGAAGACACGCGCATGACCCAAAAGGTCATCATCCTGCTTCTCTTGGCAGGGTTAACGTCGATGATCCTGTTTCAGTTCATTGTGGAACCGCAACGGCAACGCGCCCAGGCGTTTAAACAAACCCTTCAATCACTGGACCATCAGCTTGCAACGATGAAACGGGACCGTCAATTGGAGACCCTCAAAGAAGAAATCGCCGTTCTGGCCAGCCAACTCGAAACGCAGAAAAACGTATTGGCCATGCCCATGGATCAGATACTCAATGGCGTCTTGGACAAAGCTCGATCGGTTGACGTGGCCCTGACGTCCTGGAAGTCCGCGGATCCCGTTCCGTTTCCGGAAACTGATTTGAATCGAGTCACCCTTCGGATCCACGCAGAAGGGGGCTATCATGCGCTCGCTCACTTTCTTGAAGAGCTGCAAACACTTCCGAACACGTTGACGTTGAAGTCGCTGGATTTTCACGCCCTGGGACGGAGTGAGGAAAGCCCGGAGCGCCCGATTCAAGCTTCTTTTGAATTGACAGGATTCCAGGCGACGGCGGTCGAACAAAAGGAACAGCCCGCTACCGGGACGGTCACAGGTTAAAGGCGCAAACCCATGACTCATGCCCTATCAGTGCTTATGTTCTTCTTGGGTGGGAGCATGTTCTCGTTTGCCGGGACTCAAGTTCATGCAGGGCCTGGTGATCAGAAAGTGACGAACGCGCAAGAGCTATCTCGCGTATTCCGGTATCGTTCGGATCACTATCGTGATCCTTTCGTGCCGAAATCGGTTGTCCGGAACCCCGCCGGTTCTTCCTTGCAGGGGCAAGACGTGAGCCGTCAAACCGTGAAGGTCGTTGGAATAATGTCATCTGCTCAAGGCCGTTGGGCTATGTTGGAATTTGAGGACGGAGAGCGATTCATTGTCATGCCGGGACAAGTCATGTCCGCCTATTCCCGAATCGTGAAACGCATCACGGATCAAGGAGTGACTCTTTCGGCACTGGGGAAAAAGGCAGGGCCTCAACCGGAGAGGACGTATTGGTTGTACGATGAACGGGACTTACGGGAATCACGTTCCGGCGAGGATTCCTGATGGCCCTGATGGATGAAGGTGCAAGATGTTGCGATATTTAAATGCCGGTGAATCCCATGGAAAGGGGTTGATGGCCGTGTTGGAAGGGGTCCCGGCAGGGCTTCCTCTCACCGCAGAAAAGATTAATCAGGATCTGGCGAGAAGACAGGGTGGGTATGGTCGTGGGGGCCGGATGCGAATCGAAAAGGATCAGGTTGAATTTTATTGTGGCGTCCGAAAAGGGAAAACGTTGGGCAATCCATTGGGCTTGTTGGTTCGCAATCGTGATTGGGAAAATTGGCAGGAGATTATGGCGGCTGAACCGGGTCCCCCGTCAGAGGAACGCGTCGTGACCCGTCCGCGACCCGGTCACGCCGACCTGGTGGGAGCCATCAAATATGGACACCGGGACATTCGCAACGTGCTCGAAAAGGCGAGTGCGAGGGAAACGGCTATCCGGGTGGCTCTTGGCGGTGTGGCCAAGGCCCTCTTGTCGCAATTCGATATGCGGGTGGTGAGTTATACGACCCGCATCGGCTCGGTGTCGATAGCATCGGTGGATGATTCCTTGGTGGCCTATGAAAAGGCTGAACGGTCTCAGGTCCGGTGTCCGGATCCGGAAGCGAATGAAAAGATGATCGAGCAGATTCAATCGGCGAAACGTAACGGCGACTCCTTGGGCGGGGTTTTTGAGGTCGTGGTGACCAATCCTCCCGTAGGGTTGGGCAGTTACGCGCAGTGGGACCGGCGTTTGAGCGCACGGTTGGCCATGGCGGCCATGAGTATCCAAGCCATGAAAGGCGTGGAAATCGGCATGGGGTTCGAGTCGGCTTGTCGCTTTGGGTCCGAAGTGCACGACGACATTTACCCCAGTGAAACCAAGCCGGGTTTTGCACGAATGACCAACCATGCCGGTGGGTTGGAAGGCGGCATCACGAACGGACAACCCGTTGTCGTACGGGTTGCCATGAAACCGATTGCCACTCTGTATCAACCGAAGAACAGCGTGGATATTCTGACGAAAAAACCATTTGAAGCCACGGTGGAACGTTCCGATATCTGTACGGTTCCTGCCGCCGGCGTGGTAGGGGAAGCCGTCATTGCCTATGAAATGGCCAATGCCATGTTGGAAAAGTTCGGCGGCGATAGTTTGGATGAAATGAAGCGAAATTTCGACGCCTACCAGGACTACGTGAAAAATTTCTGAGTGGTTTTGCCTTCTCAACCAACGTGAATCGATGTCATGGCTCAACTGGATAAGCCGCGTGCGGGGCTGCTCATGACCCCCTTTAACCAAACCGTGAAAGTCGGTCTCGGCAAGCGAAGCTACGATATCGTGATCGGTCCCGGCGGCCTTCACCGGATGGGGCAGTATTTACAATCATTGGGACTGTCCGGGAAAGTCGGAGTCGTGACCAATCCGGCGTTGGCGCGTCTCTATGGGGCATCGCTCAAGAAGGCGATCGTCAAAGCCGGGTTCACCTGTCACGTCATAAGCATTCCGGACGGCGAGCGAACCAAAACGCTTCGGTGGGTCTCATACATCGTCGATGAATTGATCAAGCAGCGATTCGAACGCCGGTCCGCGCTCGTGGCGTTGGGTGGAGGGGTGATTGGAGACATCACCGGCTTTGCCGCGTCAATGTACCTTCGGGGCATTCCCTTTGTTCAAGCATCCACCACGCTTGTGGCCCAAGTGGATTCCAGCGTGGGTGGGAAAACTGGGGTCAATCATCCCTTGGGAAAGAATCTGATCGGCGCGTTTTATCAGCCGTCCCTCGTGGTGTCCGATACGAATACGTTGCAGACCCTCCCCAAGCGGGAATGGCTGGCTGGGTTGGCCGAAGTGATTAAATATGGGGTCATTGCCGACAAAAAATTTTTCGCGTTTTTAGAGGACCGGATGGAACATATTCTCGACATGAAGGAGAAGGACGTCCAAACGGTCGTCACGCGTTGTTGTGAGATCAAGGCGCGCGTAGTGGCGAAAGATGAACGGGAATCGGGTCTGCGTCGGATTTTGAACTATGGACATACCATCGGTCACGCGTTGGAAGCCTTAAGCCGATACCGACATTATATCCATGGTGAGGCCGTGGGAATCGGTATGGTGTATGAAGCCCTTCTTGCCAATTATTTGGAGTTGTGCTCGCAAGACGTCGTGGACAGGCAGCGTGCGTTGATACAGCGGACGGGTCTTCCCGTGCAGATGCCGGCCCATAGTTTTTCGAGGTTCTGGGGGGCCGTACGTCATGATAAGAAAGTGGCGCGTGGAACCGTCCATTGCGTGCTTCCCCGGTCGATAGGAAACGTCCAGGTTATGCCGCTGGAACCGCGCACGGTGAGACGGTGGTTTGCGCAATTCAGTTGACCATTCGGTCGGTCCCCCCTCACCCCAGCCCCCGGATCGAGTCCGAGGCAAGCTCTCTCCCGTATGGGGAGAGGGAGACCTCCATGGGATGCTTGAGATGATGCCAGCCAAGAAATCCCTCAAGCGGCCCAAACAGGACGTCAAGGCCGTCCTTCGCGAAAGAACGCGGGAAGTGGAAGTGCTGTACCGTATCAGTGAATCGATCAGCAGCACGCTCGATTTGGAAGCGGTTCTCAAACATATCGTCGAAGTGGTGGTCGAAGTGACGAAAGCCGATTCCTGTTTGTTGTATCTCGTCTCCGAGAATCGGGATGAACTCGTCTTGCGATCATCCAAGAATCCTCATCCCAAGCTCATCGGCCGTATCTCCGTGGGGTTGGGAGAGGGGATTACGGGTTGGGTGGCACAAGAAAGGGTACTGGTGGTCATCCCGCGTCACGCGAGTGATGACCCACGGTTCAAATTCTTTCACAATCTGCCTGAAGACCGGTATCAGGCGTTTGTGTCGTTGCCTATCGTAACCAAAGGCAACGTCATAGGAGTCATTAACGTTCAACACAAACGGACGAGGCGGTATCAGGATGCCGAACTGGCGTTGCTCTCGACGATCGCGAATCAGGTCGGGGGTGCCATTGAGAACGCGCGATTATATGACGAAATGAGACGGCAAACGTTACAACTGGATACCCTGTCCCAGGTTTCGGAAACCGTGGCTTCGAATCGCGTGCTTGAGGAAATGCTGCAATTGATCGTAATGACGACGGCTCAGATGATGGATTCGACGATCTGTTCGCTCATGTTGGTTGAAGAAGACCAGCGGTTGCGCATTGCGGCGACCCAGAGCCTGAGCGAAGCCTATCGTCGGAAACCGCCGCTCAGGATTGGCCAGAGCATCAGCGGGCGGGCGGTCCAGGAACGACGGCCAATTTACGTTTCCGACGTGAAGAAGGAAAAAGAGTTTTTCTACCAGGATTTAGCCAAACGGGAGTCATTGTGTTCGTTATTGTCGGTGCCCATGATGAGCAAGGAAAAAGTCATTGGCGTGCTCAACACCTATACCTCCACGTTACATGCGTTTGACGACAAGGAAATCAAGATCATGCAGGCCATTGCCAACCAGGCGGCGGTCGCCATTGAGCATACTCGTCTCATGGAAAAATCATTTGAAATGCAGGAAGCGCTGACCGTCAGGAAACTGGTCGAGCGAGCCAAGGGCTATCTCATGCATTCTCGCAGATTATCAGAAGCCGATGCGTTCAAGTTGATCCAACGTCAAAGCATGAACATGCGAAAGTCCATGCGGGAGATTGCCGAGGCCATTATTCTGGCTGGAGAATTGGAAGGTGGGGATAAATAGACAACAACGATTGTTGTTCACTCCGATTCCCTTGACAAGCCATCCGAGTCGTTGGTACAAGCTCAAGAGACGACTCGTGTACGTTTGATAGCTGTTGGGACAAAGGCGTCCTCCCTCCCCCGAAGGGAAGAGGACGTTTTTTTTTGCGATGCGCGCTTGCCGAATTGCCATGGTTCAAATGAATCCCGTCGTGGGCGACGTGGATGGGAATGTGCGTGCGATGGGCAAATGGATCAAACATGCTCGTCGGGCGGGAGCGGAGATCGTCGTCTTTCCGGAATTGGCTATCACCGGCTATCCTCCGGAAGACTTGGTTTTACGACGAAGTTTTCTCCATGACACGAATCACGCACTCCAATGGTTGACCACACAGTGCCGGGCCCTCACCGTGGTCGTCGGATATCTGGAAGAAGGGGAAATGATTCGTTTACGGGATTCGATCCCGTTGGTTGTTCCCTCGGGACCACGGCACGTGTTCAATGCGGCGGCGGTGATTCATGACCGGCAAGTCGTAGACACCTGCCAAAAAACGTTCCTGCCGAATTACGGGGTGTTCGACGAAAGCCGGTATTTTTCGCCCGGCAAAAAAGCGTTGGTCTGCCAAGTCCACGGCGTGCGGTTTGGTGTGAATATCTGTGAGGACATCTGGTACACCGGTGGGCCTACTCGTGATCAGGTATCCATCGGGGGTGCGCGACTGATCCTGAACATCAATGCCTCACCTTATCACGTGGGCAAGGTAAAGACGCGGGAACGGATGTTGGGACAACGCGCCAGGGAGAATGACGTGATGGTCAGTTATACCAACATGGTCGGGGGGCAGGACGAAGTCGTATTCGATGGAAACAGTATGATAGTCGATCAAACCGGAACGGTCATCACGCGTGCGGGGGCGTTTGAAGAAGAGCTGCTTGTGGCCGATCTGTCGTTCGACGGTCCACGGGAGACGCGCCTTGCAGGTCGAGGGAACCCGGCTGGGCAGCGGTATCCCGTCAAGCGGGTGCAACTTTCTTCGGTGGCAAGACGGAAGCCCAACAAGGCCGTGACGTTGAAGAATCCGGCCGTGCCTCACGATCTGGAAGAAATCTATCAGGCCCTGGTGACGGGCGTGCGGGACTACGTCAGGAAGAACCGTTTCCAACGCGTATTGATCGCCGTCAGCGGGGGGATCGATTCGGCCCTGACGGCAGTGATTGCCACCGATGCCCTCGGCCCAGAGCAAGTGACGGGGGTGTTCATGCCTTCACCGTTTACCTCGCGGGAAAGCCGTGTTGACGCCAACGCCTTGCTGAAGGCGCTGAACGTTCGTTTGTTGACCATTCCGATTACGCGTCTTTGGAAACAATACGTCCGGGCCTTGTCTTCAACGTTCGGAGAACGCTCTCCCGATGTTACGGAAGAAAATCTCCAGGCTCGCATTCGTGGAACGATTGTGATGGCCCTGTCCAACAAATTCGGCCATTTAGTCTTGACGACCGGCAATAAGAGCGAAATGAGCGTCGGGTATGCCACCTTGTACGGAGACATGGCAGGCGGTTTTGCCGTGATTAAAGACGTCCCCAAAACTCTAGTCTATGACTTGGCCAGGTATCGGAACCTCAAAGCCGTTGATGCTCATGGCACAGCCGTGATCCCCCAACGTATCATCGACCGAGCGCCTTCGGCCGAGCTCAAGCCCGGTCAAACGGATCAGGACGCCTTGCCGCCCTATGAAGTCCTTGATCCCATACTGGCGGCATACGTCGAAAGAGAATGTTCCCTTCAGGAAATTGCCGGAAAGGGCTTTCCCCTGCAAACTGTCAAGCGCGTGATGGCCATGGTGGACCGCAGTGAATATAAACGTCGCCAATCTCCGATCGGGATCAAAATCACGCAAAAGGCGCTTGGGAAAGATCGACGGATGCCCATTACCAATCGATACGTCAAGCGTTGACGAACAATGTTCGAGCCGGTACGGAACAACGATCGTTGTTCCCTACTGATAACGGCATAGAGGTATCTCCGTGAATCAGGAACGTATGGAACAATCAGGGGAATCGTCTCAATCGCGTGTGACCTCAACACAAGCCGTCCTTGAGGCGCGCCGTGAAGGCATCCTCCGGCGATTACAGGAGGGAGCATCCGGAACGGAAGTCGTGTCGGATTTTACCGCCCTCGTCGATACGGTCCTGACCGGTCGATATCGAAACGTGGTCAGGCAACGGGGCGGCAATGCGCCTTCTGGCACGCAGCACTGTTGCCTTGCGGCGGTCGGGGGATACGGTCGACGTGAACTTGCGCCCTATTCCGACATCGACGTCATGCTGCTCTATCGCGCCGGCGGTGGAAGGGGCGTTCAGAATCTCTCCAAAGAGGTGTTTCACCATTTGTGGGATTTGGGTTTTCAGGTTGGGCATAGTGTCCGGTCGATTCACGATTGTATGGTCGTTGCAGAGGAAGATTTATCGGCCAAGACCGCGCTGATGGAGTCGCGGTTTTTAGTCGGAAATCCATCGGTTTTTCAAGAATTTAAGCGACGGTTCGCCAAGCGCGTGCTTGCGAGGAGAGTGGGGAGTTTTATCCGCGAAAAGCTCGAGGAGCGGAGTCAGGATTATGCCAAATTCGGCGAAACGGTGTTTCTCCTGGAACCGAATATCAAGAGAACCAAAGGCGGGTTGAGAGACGTCCATTTACTCCAATGGATCGGTATGGTCCGGTATCAGGCTTCCACGTTGCGGGAGTTGGTCGATCGTGGAGTATTGGCATACCAGGATTACGTGGCGTTACGCGAAGCCAGAGAGTTCCTGTTCAAGGTGCGCGCCTTGCTCCATTTGGGTGCGGGTCGCGCCCAGGAAATATTATCGTTCGATGAGCAAGTGCGCATGGCTCAAGAGTTCGGTTATCGGGATGAACCGCACATGCTGGGAGTCGAACAGTTCATGCAGCACTATTATCGTCTGACCACGGGCATTCATCATCGTGCGATGCGATTCGTGGAGCGCGCAGGCTCCGTCTCTCTATGGACTCGCCTCAAAAGACTGTGGCCGTCTCCTTTGATCGACGGGTTTTTTCGGACGGTTGATGGGAGGCTGTCCATTCATGATGAAAAACTCATGCAGGTCCTTGATGATCCGCAGCATCTCTTGAGTCTCTTTCGGGTTGCCCAAAAACAGGGGTTGACGATCGATGGCCTGGTGCTGGAAGAGATTCACCGCCACATGGAAAGCATACCCGACCATCTGTTCGCTTCCCCGGCCGTCAGCCGGCGGTTTCGAGAATTGTTATCGGGCCCTGAGGCGGTTGCCGACACCTTGACGTTGATGCATCAGGCCCGGGTTTTGGAAAAACTGGTTCCTGCCTTTGGTCGTGTCCGGGGTCTTATGCAATTTAACCAATACCACAAGTATACGGTTGACGAGCACAGCCTGCTGGCCGTGAAGAAAGTCGAGTATCTGGGGAAACAGTCCGGCACGTTGGGAAAGGTGTACCAGGAGATTCGAGAGAAGGATCTCCTGCACTTGGCCGTGCTTCTTCATGACGTGGGGAAAGGCCTCCCTGAAGACCACAGTGAAGTCGGCAAGAAGATTGCCCAGGACATGTCCGTCAGATTGGGACTCGACGCCCAGGAATCGCGGACCCTGGAGTTTCTGGTCCATGAACACCTGCTGATGGCGAATACGGCCTTTCGACGGGACCCCCATGATGAAAAAGTGCGGCTGACGTTTTGCCGGGCCGTGGGCAGTCCCGAACGATTGAAGCACCTCTTGCTTCTGACTGCCGCGGACATTGCGGCGGTGGGACCGGACATGTTGACCAGATGGAAAGAAGCGTTGCTGATCGAATTATATCTTCTGGCGCTTCCTGAAGTCTCCGGGCAAAGCGAACGGATGGAATACGCTCTGGACGTCGAACGCGTCACCGACGCGGTTCTGGCGATCTGGAAAACGCAGGTTTCCTGCGTTGGAGCGGGAGGACAAGCCGTCGAAGGCCAAGCTCTTCCGAACCGTGAATGGGTGAAGGGTCAATTGGAAGCTTTTCCAGTGCGCTATCTTGCCGGCACGGCCAAGGATCGAATCATCGCCCACCTTTCCGCCATCCGGTCCTTGACCCCGGAACATCCCAGGGTCGAATCCACTTACAATCGGGAACTCAAGGTCTGTGAGTATTCGCTCATTGCCTTTGATTCCGTAGCGTCCGGAATGTTTATGAAGATGACGGGCGTGTTGGCCGCAAGGGGCCTGCGTGTGCTTGATGCTCAGATCGTGACAAGAGCCGATGGCATTGTGGTGGATAGGTTTTGGGTCAAGGATCCCGATTTCAGCGGTGAGCCCACGCCGGCGCGGTTGGAAAAAGTGGGGAAGGCGATTGTCAGCGTGTTGAAGGGAGAACTCTCGATCGAAGCGTTTATGGAACAGAATCAACGCATGTCATTTCGCAGTCACATGCCGATTCGCCGGCATCGCACCGAAGTCAAAATTGATAATGAGACGTCCGACCACTTTACCGTTATCGACGTGTTTGCCGATGACAAACAGGGCCTGCTGCATGAGATCGCCAAAACCTTGTATGACCTTGGGCTCTCGGTGCATTCGGCCAAGATCGGGACGCGCTTGGATCAGGTCGTGGACGTGTTTCACGTCACGGAACGAAACGGCAACAAAGTGGAAGACGCCAAGACGCATGAATTCATTCAAGCGAGGTTACAAGAACGGGTCGATCGATTTTTGCAATATGACGACGCAACGTGAAGAATTGTAAACGTTCATTCACTCTATCAACGAATGAGGACACATTTTCAGGATTGGCCAATATCAGCCGTAACTGGCCTGCAAGCGAGGCGTCCCTTCCCGAAGGCTGGAGAAGATCATTCGACCGGCGTTGGTTTGAATGACACTGGTGACGACCACCTCGACGTGTTTCCCAATCCACCGCCTGGCTTGATCGACGACAACCATGGTCCCATCATCCAAGTGCGCTACACCCTGTCCCGCTTCTTTTCCTTCTCTCAACAGGAAAACCTTTAGGGACTCCCCGGGCAGGACGGCCGGGCGAATTGCGTTCGACAACTCGTGAGTGTTTAAAATCTGGATGCCTTGTACGGAAGCAATCTTATTGAGATTCATGTCGGTGGTCACGATTTTTGCGTTTTGAAGTTTTGCCAATTCCACCAACTTGGTATCGACGTCGGGAACTTGAGGAAAATCGGCATCAACGATCTGGACGTTGATGTTCTCCATATTCGTGAGGGCCTGGAGAATGTCCAAGCCACGTTTTCCCCGAATGCGTTTATGGCCGTCAGAGGAATCCGAGATGCGTTGGAGTTCGCGAAGAACGAATTGCGGCACAAGGAGCGGACCTTCCAAAAATCCGGTCCGTGACAAGTCTGCGACGCGTCCGTCGATAATGGCACTTGTATCTAAAATTTTAGGTTGCTGGGTTTGTGATGTGGAGTGGTCACCGTGCGAGATGGGAGCCAAAGAGTATCTTCTTCCCATCCGTATTCCCAATATGGTGCCGAGGTAGCAGAATCCGAGTACGGTGGCGGTGGTGACAAAAGAAACGATCTCGGGACGCTGAAGAAAAATCTGTTGGTTGATAAAACTTGTCATTCCGCTCAAACAGAGTCCGATAGCAAAACCGGCGAAACCACCCAATGTCTCACTCACTTGAGCGGAAAACGTTAGACGTTCAAGCCGGATCAATGCGAGGGCGAGCGCTCCCATTAAGAGGCCGCTCAAGATACCGGGGGTAAACGTTCCCGAACCTGGGCTTGATCCCAAGGCAAATCCCGCCAGAACACTGCCGATGATGAAGAAGGTTCGCACAATCATGAAACGTATCCTTTCTTATGTTTCCGTGAGAAATAAACGAAGCGGTCACGATTCGTCCAAAGCAGACTTTCTTCTATATGATGTTGTAAATAAGTTTTGTAGTCTCGATGGTAGCGGTCGTGAAGGTCGGACAGGAGTACGACTCGGGAGAGTTCTCCATCCATGGATAATTGACCAACGTTTCCAAGAAGACGTCTTGAAACCACTCGACAAACACTTGGACCAATTTGGGATCGAACCGGGACCCGGAAAGGGTGCGAAGAATTCGAACCACGGCTGTGGCCTGAGCGGAGAATGAGTTTGGACTTTTGGGTGAGCAGTTGATCGACCGTGTCGGCCAGTGACAGAATTCTGGCGCCCAGGGGGATCTGGGTTCCGCGTAATCCGCAGGGGAGACCCGTTCCATCCCATCTTTCGTGATGAAGCGCAATCAGGGTCGCAACATTCTGTAAGGCCGGCCAGGGACGGAGCATGTCGGCACCGGCCCGAGGGGTGCATTCGGTCATGAGGTATTCACCGATGATGGAGACACCGTCCTGCAGGATCACTTCTTTCGGCAAAGACATTTTCCCGAGGTCGTGGAGTAACCCGGCATGGTAAAGATCCTTCAGGTCATTGCCGGGAAGGTTCACCAGCCAGCCGAGTACCAGGGAGTAGGAGGCTGTGCGCATCCCGTGTTCGATCAACGCGGGATCGTGACGTCGTATGGCTTCGACGAGATACTGAATCGTATTGCAGTCAGACAACTTTTCCCGAACGGGGCTATGGGCATTTTTTTCATCGCGCGTATTGACCATGGTTTCACCTCGTGTCGTTGATGTAGGCGAAATAGGCGGCTATTGTGGAACAGCGACGCCCCGATAGGTTTCCGTCTGTCTTTCAGGCGAACTTTGATCTGACAATAAAGATAATGAATATAATGATCATTTTGTTGTACCGCAGAATGTCAAGCCCTATTCAAGAATTTCAGGTTTGAGAGAGTCTACCGTACTCAGAACAATTGAAAGCGTCATTGTATGATTTTAATTATGGATCTCAATATCATTACGAATTCTATCATGGTGGGCTTGGTTTTGCCATGTCGATCCTCCGGAAAAACATGTTGATTCGCCGGTTTTTTATGAAGAGACACAAGGCTGTACATGTTACTTATGCCCGTCCTGCATTCTCGCGCCCCTCTCCACAGCCTTTCTAACGTCAGTATTCGCCGATTTATCACCGTTCCATGAGAGTCGCCATGGTAGTGCCTTATAAACCCTTTCCCTGTGGGAAAGGGTAGGGTGAGGGGCATGACAGGGACCTTTGCTCTATGTGAGCAAGTTGCCCGCAGAGACAGCGTCTTTCATGGGGATGGTGTATGCCGTGATGGATTTTTTGCTCATCATTGAGGAGAGGACGTGTTGCGCATTTTTCCCGCTTTGACAACAATCAAGCATTGTCGGAGAAAAACAAGAGAAGAGGCGGAGCTGAGGCCGTTGGCTTCAGCTCCGCAGGACAGTGGAGTTATTTGGCTGCTGGAGCCTTTTCCTCGGCTGCTGGAGCCTTTTCCTCGGCTGCTGGAGCCTTTTCCTCGGCTGCTGGAGCTTTTTCCTCGGCTGCTGGAGCTTTTTCCTCGGCTGCTGGAGCTTTTTCCTCGGCTGCCGGAGCTTTTTCCTCGGCTGCCGGAGCCTTCTCCTCGGCTGCCTTTTCATCAGCCAAGGCCATTCCAGAAAAACCGACGGCTAGGACGAATGTCAGCAGACTGAGCATCACGCAAGATCGAGTGAGTTGGTGAATATGCTGCATTGGCTTCCTCCTTATTAGTTGATGGTAATGGGTTAATAATATAAACGCTCTAGCTTTGCTCCGCAACCCTTTTCGGTCCTTTCAGTCGTTCGGTGACTTGCTGAATGGATTGTTCAAGCCAGTGCGCAATGGCCGGAGAGAGAAATCCTTTTCCATTGAGTTCAAAGTCAAGGCCGGCCAACATCTTGGGATACGGTCCCGGTCCATAAAGGCGATTCGAGATGACAAGGACCCTTCCGGTTTTGTTGCTTTCTTCAATGAGTTCGCGTACTTTCTTTACCGCTTTTTTTCGTAACTCAGGCCAATCTTCCCTGACGGTCATGGCCTTGATGCTTTTCAGTTTCGCGCAATGCGGATCCTGCCTGAGCTTTTCGATGTTTGCGTTGATGACCGACAACCACGCCTGATTGTCCTCATCGGATTTGGTTCCATGAGCCAGAAGGATGACGGTTTCCTTCTCAGGGTTTTCACTGACCTCCATAATCCGTTCATGCAGCACCTGTGCAATGTCGGCACCTTCCTCATATCCCCCGAAAGTGGAAAAAATCGCGGCGCTTCTGATTTGTGCTGGCGGGGTGCGGCCGTGCTTGAATTCATGGAGATACTCGTCGGACAGACCAAGGATGTAATCCGTTTTGGCTTTCATATGCCCGATGAGTCCATACATCCTTCCGAACACGATTTTCTTGACCCCTCGCTGTTCAAGACGAGACACGGCTTCTTGAATGATGGCTGAGTCGCCCATACCATACGCCATCTCAATCTGATAGCGGCTTGTCAGCGGTGCAACGAGCTTTTCAATGGCATCATTGTACGGCTGGGTTGAACCATGGGGCATGATGACGACCCCGATTTCGTTTGGACGCACGTCACTTACGTACTGATTGGCGGTCTTCTTGAGCCACAGGAGCAGGTTGGAATGAGGCACAACCTCCGATGGCTGGAACACCACGTTCAGTTTCTGAAATTTCCGTTGCAGCCAGTTCGTCATGGCCATCATGTGATCGAACTTGACCCCGATGAATGCCGGGACCACCAGGGTGCGTCCTTGCATGGCAGCCCATTCCGTGATGTGGGCCGTAATCCCGTCATTGATTTCTCTGGCGTTTTCAGCATCGCGGTGATAGTAGACGGCGACTTCACTGTCCTGGAATGACGTGTATCGTTTAACGTACTGCAGCAGTGAGGTCAAGTCTTTCTTGATGGCTTGCTCACTTTTTTCATCACGTGCACCGATTCCGATCAAAAGGAGTCTCTCGTTTTGAGGTGCTTGGCTTATTTCCTGGACTCTATCCACAAGGATCTGCCCGATCAGGTAGCT
The DNA here is from genome assembly GCA_012270585.1 of Nitrospirales bacterium. Classification (GTDB taxonomy): domain Bacteria; phylum Nitrospirota; class Nitrospiria; order Nitrospirales; family UBA8639; genus Bin75. The sequence goes on along the minus strand of JAAXIB010000058.1, from coordinate 86,655 downwards.
TCCGGCCATTGCCGGAGCCCATTCCACGTCCATGTCGGCGGCGTAGGTGGGCACCATCTCACGAACTGCATGCAGTTGCGGATCGGCATCGGAAAGAAACAACGGAATAGCGACGACGGACGTTGCGTTCAATGAACGTAATTGCTTGAGAGCTTCTTTGACGTATTCCGCATATGTTGTCCCGTGGTTTCCATACTTATTGCCGGCAAAAGCCAGAGCCGCAGGATAATGAAGCTGAAATTCCTTGAAGAGTGTCTTGGTTTCCTGATTCCCCAGAAACCCGCGGTCCGGCGCAACGACCAGAAAGCCTGGCTGGGATTGTGCGAAAACCGGGTAGGGGCCGATGCCGACTGTCGTCAGTATGAGCAGAATAATCCACAGGTAGTTCATTGGGCGTTCCATCACAACCCTCCTTGTATATGAAATAGCAAATCAATTTCAATTTTAAAATTGTAGCAGGACGGGTGATGAACGTACATGTTCATTCGCCGGAAAAAGATGTTCAATGACCGGTTGTCCGGAAAGATGCAGCGACGCCGAAAGCCGGGGGCAGGCTTATAGCGCTTCCATTTGCGTGCTTTCCTGTCATCTTCGACGTTCCCTCCTGTCATCCTCGACATTTTTCATCGAGGATCCAGGGTTTTTCTTTTATGAGGATAAAGACCCTGGATTTTCGATCTCTCTTTCTGTCATTGGTATGAAAAAATAATCAACGACCTCCCCGAATTGGTCATTCCCGCTTCCCCCTCTCCCCCTCGTGGGAGAGGGCTGGGGTGAGGGGGAAAAGCCAGAAGACTCTGGATCCCCGATTACTAATGTCAAGAATGACAGAAAGGGACAAAAACAAAGGCAGAGAAAAAAGCAAAAATCTTGGATCCTCGATTTAGACCCTCGATTACCAACGTCGAGGACAAGCCTCGAGGATGACAGACAAAAGGAAAAACAGAACGCCGGTTTGCTGCTTCGCGGGAACGACGGAAAGGGGCCGACTCTCTTCCTTCACTCCCCCTCATCGCGTTCGGTCCAGGCAATGATCTCCTTGAGATTTGCCCTGGCGTCCCGATGATCGGGGGCGACTTTCAGGATGTCTTGATAATGGGTGACGGCTTTCTGGTATTCACCGGCTTGGGCCAGGCTATTGGCTAAATTGAATCGAGCGGCAATAGACGCGGGTTCGCGTCGCAGCACTTCGCGGAACAATGCTGCTGCCGATTGGTAGAGCCCCATTTTATAACGGATCAACCCCAAGTTGAACCAAACGGACGAGATCTGGGCCCATCCAGGATCCAGACGAATGATGGACTCATAGAAATCCGCCGAGGCCTGATAGTTCCCCTGCTGCGCATGGTTCAAAGCAAGGTCGAACCGCACGGTGAGGTTTCGTGTGTTGATCGTCAGCGCCTTATGTAGCCAGGGGATCGCGGCGTCGTGTTGTTCTTCGAGGACCAGTTCGTGACCTTTGGCTGCCCACGCCTGCTCCAGAAACGTTCGGCTTTGATAATTCGAGGGCTGGAGTTCCCATGCGTGGGCATACAACTCGATGGCCTCATCCATGCGATTTTCTGCGCGTGCCACGATGCCTTTCGTCAGGAGTTGTGTGGCCTCGGAGACTTGCGCCAACCGATCGAGCGCGTCGTTCGAGGACGGGGCGACCCGCACGACGTCGGTAAGGGGCCGAAAGTGGGGGAGTAAACTTGCCAATGTCTCCGCCGCCAGGGTCACCGTGTTCAACGTGTTGAAGGCAAGAGGCGTCGAGTATTCGATGAAGCGGTTGTCATCGGTATTCAATGACGCAGCGTGCGTCCACTCCCGAATGGCGGAACCGTGGCTGACGAACAGGCCCAGCAGGTTATAGGGATCGGAATCAATCTGAGTCATGCCGCCCAATGGATCGCGGATTGCGTATCGTTCCAGGAAGCGTTGCAGGGGAACGCGCAGGGGATCCGGTCCTCCCAGCATCAGCAGGTATCCGCCGTTCAACCACAAAGATGTTTGGGAAACACGGAGTGGAAGGTACGGACCAAGGTCCGCAAATCATCCGTGCTCAACTGGTTGATGGTGATCCATTGGGCCATGAGGCCGCCGGGAGCCAATTTGGCTCGACATTGCTCATAATGTTCTTGGGTGTACAGGCTGCCAACCCCTGTTTGGTAGGGAAAGAACAGTTCTTGCACGATGAGGTCGTACGTATTGCGCGTCAACTTGACAAAGTTGCGGCCGTCCTGTTCGACAACCCGGACTTTGGGATGCTCGAGAACCCGGTCGTTCGCTTGATTAAAGAAGTGCTCTGCCGCTTCAATGATGCCAGGCGAAATTTCGACTACCGTGACCCGTTTGATTTCCTCGCGCAAGGTCGGGGAGAGGGAGATGCCCGTGCCTAATCCCACCACGAGCACACGTCCGGGATCGGGATGCAGTAAGAGCGGCAAATAGCCTTGAATGCGTTGAACGCGGATCTCTTTGGGAGTGCTGCCTCCTTCCTGTCGCAGCCGGCTGGTCAGGAGCGTGCGGGCCAGGGTTTTCTTGTCTTCAAAGACTTCCGTCACGCCCAGGGCGTCTTCACGATGATAGAGCACTCGTTGGGAATTCCCTGCAGCCGCGTGTCGAAACGTGAGGTCTGCGCTTATCGCAAGCCAGGCGAGAACTCCAAGGAGAACCAGGGAGGCGAATCCCTTGCTCCATATGCCGGGAACCCCGGCACGGTGTCGTCCGGTCCTGTCCCGCGCGGCAGTCAAGGAAAGTCGCCATATAAGCCACGCCAGTGTGGCCACAATACAGGTTGAGAGTAAGAGCCAGGTATGGGTCAACCCCAAAAGGATGAGAAACCCAAAGGTCGTGAGTACGGCTCCGATAACGGCGCCCCAATTGTGCCACGCGTATACCCGTCCCAGGGGAGAAATCACGGCTTGGTGGGATGATGAGATGGTGGCAAGGTCGCAGAGGCTGCAAAAGGCCATACCCAATCCAAACATGGGCAGACCCAGAATCGTCACGGCCAGCAACGCGTCGCTGAGAAGGAACTGTACGATCGTCAGTTCTTGCGGGCGCAGTTCATTGAAGGTGCGATCAAACAGAGAAGCAATATCACCCGCGATGGGCACGACCGTAAGTTGGGCGATGAGGGCGATGAAGAGTCCCCACGCGAACAGTCCGGATCGATTCCGAACCCTTTCCCTGAGCATGAGATACAGGCCGGAGCCGAGTCCCATCATGAGCAACACCGTGGTCAAGAGGATTCCTTCCGCATAGGCAGTGACGTTCACGATGAGCCAGACGTATTGCGCGCCGACGATCTCCAACGAAATCACGAGAAATCCGACAACCGCGCCCAGCGTTTGGAGGCCGAATAAAGACAATGGAGCATGGGCGCCTGATTCCCGGGCGCTACGTTTGTGAGAGGAGGGCGCTCCTTCGCGGATCGGGTCGGTACGACCGGTTGCCCGGTGGCTTGCGAGAAAAGCGGTCATGGCGAGGACGAGGTTCGTTGCCCCGAGTGCCAGGGATGCGCCCTGCAATCCCAGCGCGGGAATCAAGGCCAGCGAAGCGAGTGAGCCCAATCCTGAGGCCAAGAGGCCGACACAGTAAAGCAGCCCGGGTTTGGTCGTAGGTGAACGGGTCAAGCATCGCGTGAGCAGGGAGGCCAGCACGGGAAAGTTCATCCCGTGCAGGGTCGTGACGGGCAGGAGGAGCGCACCGACGTAGAGACCTCTCACCACAAGATGCTGGAGCCCTTCGGTTTCCGGTGCGGCCATCACGTAGAGATGGTCCGCCCAGTTCAGGAACAGAGGAAACGCGATGCCCAGGAGACCCATCAGGGTTTGCAAAATGGCGACGAGGCGATAGGTGACGCGACCGTTGTGATGGTTCTCGGGGTTACCCTTCCACCGGGCGATGACGTAGCTGCCGAGGCCCAACCCGGCCATGAATGTGGATAAGACGACGCCGAAGGCGGTCACCGTCATGCCGATGGAAGCGGTCAACAGCTTGATCCACACGACCTCATAGGCAATGCCGACGAAAGAATGAACAGCGTACAACAGCAGAATCAGTGTGCTCATCTTGTAGAACCCTCTCCCACGATGGGGAGAGGGGGCGTCGGGAATGACAAAAGGAGGTTATTTTCATACCAATGATAAGACAATAGACACGGATTTTTGCAAATGAACCCATGACATTGCACGTATCGCTTTGCCAACTGCTCAGAAAAAAAGAGAGGCCGACGAGTGCCGGCCTCTCGGATGTGACTCCTGCAAGGGGGGAGATCGGAGGAGCAGCAGTGAGTCACGAGTTGAGGAAGGTTGACGTCAGGGCAGGTTCATGGAGTACCACACCGATACCTTGGGATTGATCCCGGCCTCTGGAAGCCCTGATAAGTGTCGTCGGTAATTGCGATCCGTCAGGTTATCGACCCCCAGGTTGACTCGAAATCCTTGAACCCATGACTTGGGAAGGTCGGGGAGCAACGCCCTGGCGGGTTGGATGGTAGCCCAAATGTCGAAAAGTACGTAGCCTGGGGTAGGCGTCCCGGCTGCGAAGATATCATCGGAGACCGGCACTCGATCTTGGTCGCCTCTCATGACCGTTCTCCCGCCCAAGGTTAATCCCCACGGAGGGTATTGATAGTCGATACCCAGAACCCCCCGGCTTGGTTGAATGTTTGATAATGGCTGTTGAGTTGTCTCATCGGTACCGTACATCTGGCTGTAGTTCCCGGACAGAGTGACATCCTCAAACATGCGCCATTCAAATTGTACTTCTACGCCTTCAATTAAGGCGTTTTGGACATTTCTGAACGTTTGGACCGCGTTCTGTCCAGGGTCGAGGCATAGCGGTCCAATCGCAAAGGATATGACGAACTGTTGGTCCCCCATACATGGTCCCCTAAAAGGAAAGGTCTGGAGTGCTCTCTCTGCTTGTACCGGTACAAAATCGATAAAATCTTTGACTTGGTTTCTGAAGTAAGTCCCCTTGAAAATGAATTGATCATTGCCAGACAAGACCTTTGGTAGGTTCATGCGGAACCCCGCGTCGATATTGCGGCTGCGTTCCGGGTTCAGATTGGGATTAGGGATGAAAATGTTGCCCGGAAAATGAGTGCCGGCAATAAAGAGTTCGCCGAATGTGGGTTGACGGAATCCATGAGCATAGTTTGCCGTCAGGTACAGGAAGTCCGTGACCTGAATCACCGTGCCGATTTTCGGGTTTACCGTGCCTACGGATTTGGTTTCTTGGCCTGACGCTTCATTTTTCCAATGATCCCAGCGTACCGCGGGAATGAGGGTGATGCGATCCATGATTGTGATCTCATCCTGTGCGTACAATGCGAAGACGTCAGAGTCCGCGGTGGGGAAAAATACTCGGCTTCCTGTAGGGGCGAAATCTGGTCTCGTGCTAGGTATAAAATTACCTTGGTCATCTACTTCACCTACAATACCTGTGCTCCACCGTTCCGGAGGAAGAGGGTTGCCCTCACGATCTTCTGTAATTGGAAAAGTTATAGGGACAAATCCGGCCAGAGTCGTACGGGTGCCTTCTCCTTTTTGACTATTACGGTAAAATTCCGATCCGAAGGTCAGAATGTGGTGGTGCGTCGAAGGATCGCCGAAATTCATGGAATTTCTCAGATCATATCCAAATGTATCGAAAGCGATATCGTCTCGTTGCGAGCGGTCGTTGGACCGGCTTTGCGTAATATCCAAGGTCGTATAATAGACAAACCCCTGAAGATTCAGATAAGGATTCGCCGGATCATCATGCGTGTATCCCAGGCGATACGTGATTTGACGATTTGTTCGGTCGGCGATGAAACTCGCTGCAGGAGTGTTGCCTATAGGCTCGGCAATTATGTTGGTCTGGAAAGGGATCTGCGCGGCTTGTCGAGTGGCTTGAATGGACAATTCGGCTTCATCATACGGAGTCGGTTTCCACACGAGCTTGCTTAAATTGGCTGCGGTATCTTGCGCAGAATTGGGTAAACGTCCCAAGTCGCCGCCGAGGCGGATGTTCTCTCCGGCCCGAAAGGTGCCCATGGTCATGACTTCCAACTGATCAGTGAGGCGAGCCGATAGCGTGGTGGTGGAGAGGAGTTCTTCATTGGCGTATTGGTAGCCGAACTTTTGTCGTATGCCGTACTGCATGTCCGGAGCCAGAAAGTCGGATGGATCTTTGGTCTTCATGGCGACGACTCCGCCCAAGGCTTGACTGCCGTATAAGGCCGACCCCGGTCCGCGAATTACCTCGACTTGCTTGAGTTGCTCCATGTCTATAAAGAGTCGGCCCGTATGACCGGATTGAAAGCTGAGCCGGACACCGTCCAGCAGCGTGAGGACTCGCGCACCCGACATTCCTCGAATGTTCGGGCCCTCTCCCATGGTTCGCGGGCCTGTTCCCGAATCAACGCCTGGTTCGTAGCGCAGCACGTCGTCCAGGCTTTGCGCCTGGCGTTGTTGAAAATATTCCTGGTTCAGGACGCTGACCTCACCCGGCGTGGTCAACGTGTCCCGTTTGGTTTTGGTCGCGCTGACCGTCACCTGTTCGAGTCGCAGCTTGACTTTCTGTGACTGCGAGTCTTCGGCGTCTTCAGCACTTTGTGCATGAATCAGTGTTGTGGAAAGCCCAAAAAGCAGAAGGACGGTCAACAGACACAATTTTTTGGTCATGCATCTCTCCTTTTGTTCCGATCATGAGCATGCAGGATATGGCTTGCGGTCTCGTGCTCATATTTGGAAAAAGACAAGCCCATGAACAATTATGACACGCATAATCATTTTCAAATTAAGACCATATCACAAACAAATTTTGTTTTGACATGTTCATTCACCGGAAATTCATGTCCATTCGCCGGAAAATGTCTCTTTCGTTCAATGGGTCAACCGACCACCCTTATTGACGTTTGGAGTTGTTGTATGAACTTGTTCATTCGTTGACAATTTCTGCTGTACAACTCCCTCTCCCCTTGAGGGAGAGGGCTGGGGTGAGGGGAAGGGAAGGGAAGGGAAGAGGATAGGTCAGGCAGTGGTTGGAGCCGAGCGCGTTCCTTTTTCGTCTCCGCCTGGTGTGCCGGTTGTAAGTCCGGATGGAAAATGCTCGTGTAATCAGGAGTCAGGGGAAGGTTTACTGATTAAAACGGTGGGTCACAAACATACTCAGTTGCGTACGGTTGTTGCCGCCGACCCCAACTCGGGCGTTGACGTTCACGACAGTGGACTTTGACCGGCTGTAGGCCATCCCCAGGGTGACGGACGACTGAGAGCGCCACACGCCTTGCCGGACTCCATTCAGGGTATCAGGATTGGCGGCAAACCTGACACTGGGAGTCACGATCACCAGTTTGCCGGGCTTAAATTCCTGTACGCCGAAATCAACAAAAATGAAGGGCATTCCGGTGATTGAACATGAATTTCCGTCGCTTGAACATTCCCTTCAAGAAGATGAGCGTATACTGTGTGCGTATATTGTTTAGCGAAAAGTACAGAATTGTATGTTTTTTGAAAACCCTGTGAGAGGGTTTTCGGGTAACAACTCATCTGGAGATGGAGGAGATGTTCACACTCAAAACTATTGTGACGCTCAGCTTGTGTTTGTTGTTCGTGTTCGTTGTGTCGGACGGAAAAGCCGAAGATCCCAAGAACCTGGATCTCGCCATTGCTTTCGTTCAGGCGAATGGATCAGCTTCTATGTTTGATGCTGTTGCCAACTCCCTTGTCCGGCAGCAAGAGGAACTGATTCTCTCGCGCCATCCTGAACTTGATCCTGAAACACTGGAAAAATTCAAAACGATATTATTGGAAGAATTAACCACGCAGATGCCGGACCTTCTCCACCTTATGGCTGTGTTATATGCCAAACATTTCACCGGGGAGGACTTACAAGGGCTCGTGGCCTTTTATCAAAGCAACCTGGGGAAGAAAGTAGTAGATGCTGAGCTCGAAATGCAGGATGATCTGTTTCGGGTTAGTTCTGAGTGGGCACTAACCGCCATTCAGCGCGCCGGGACCCGTACCCATGCCCGCCTGAAAGAAGAAGGCATTGTGTTATAGGCATCTCCCATGCGGTTGGTGTCTGGGACCTTTTGGTTTTCATGCTGCTGCGGTGTGCCCCCCGATTCCAAACAGTCTGTCCCCCGCGCCTGTCCTCGATCCCCGATGGAGTCGAGGACCAGGCTCTTTCGGGGATCAGATCTTCCCTTAATATTGCAAAGAAATGGTCAATGAGAATCCGCGCGCCGGAAGCTCGAAGGCGGTCTCTTGAAAGGTAGGAGGGCTCATGACAAGCGGGTTCAGACTCAGCCCGTAGCCTTCCGACGGCCACATGCCCAGGACTCGATTGAGCCTGTTGTCTCCGTTCTCATCATGGTAGGCCATGATCGCGTAAGTGCCGGGAGCGAGGTCTGTAAACTCAACAACGGCCCTTCCTTCTACGGCTTTCGTTGCCTGAGTTTTGAAAGATTGCTCTTCATCGGGAAACGAGTCCGGCACATTGAAAAGAAGAACGCGGACGGGCTGTGACTGATTCCGGATTCCCTCGACCGTGACGTGGAGGGTAGCCGCCTGACCGGAGGCGATGGTCAACGTGCCAATCCCAAGGAACCAGCAAATACTCCACAAGCATTTGATCATGCCACGGAATTCACAAGGACGGATGCGCTCTTCTGCCGGTCGTCACTTTTGTTCCATCGCCAAGCTGATCTTAGTCAGGCCTGCGCCTCTTATGTCATCGACGACGTCGACGAATCGTTCGAGCTGAATCACACGATCTGCCCGGACGAGCACCAGCGTTTCCGGCGAGAACCGCTGCAATTCGCTGAGCATCGCTTCCTGGGGAAGCTGGGCGCCATCCAGAAAGGTCTCCCCTGAGGACGTAATCGTAATCGTAATCGGCTCGCTTGGTGTGGCGCTTGTGGCATCGGCTTGCGCGAGATCCACGGGAATTTGTCCCGTCGAAATGAAGGTGGCCGTCGTCAGGACAATGACAAGCAAGACCAGCATCACGTCGACAAGGGGAATGACGTTGATTTGATTCAGTTCATGATCCATTGAGGGCCTTGTATTGCGTCAGCAGTTCCGCCACGCGGCGGCGTAGCGCGTTATTCAAGACGACGCAGGGAATGGCGACCAGCAGTCCGACCGCCGTGGCCTTCAGTGCCAGGCTCAACCCGACCATGATCGCGCTCACTTCGATCGTCTTGGTCGTGCCCATGGTGTGGAAAGTCACCATGATCCCGAGGACGGTGCCGAGGAGCCCGATATAAGGCGCATTGGCGGCCACGGTGCCGATGACGACGAGTCGTTTGGTCAGAGAAATCTCCAATTGCTGCACATCGGCAAACTGGGACAGGGGTGCGCGCCGATAAAAGAGCCAACGTTCCAAGGCCACGGCAATGGCCCACATGCTCAGCAGCAGGAGGAGTCCGATAATTCCGAAATCGATGATGGTGTGTAAGGTGGTCATGCGGTCGCGTTCTCCTTTATCGTGTCTTCACGGCTCAAGGGGCTTGTGTCGATCATTGAGCACGAGGTTACTTGGAAAAGGTGAGGGACCGAAGGTTTTTCATGGGAAGGCGGATTTCGCCGAAATCGGAGTGTCCGATCAGTGTGACCTCCTTAGCCAGGGGGAATTCACCGGATTTACCATTTAACAGCTTGATGGTCAGGGCTTGGCGTCCCTTTGCCGGGTGATCGGGTTTGACCTGGATTTTCGCGATCTGTTGAAACTTGACGTTAATAGTGGCGGCTCCATGCTTGACCGGAACGTGTGTGATTTCATGGGGGACAAAGGTTGTCTCATCGATTTTTTCTTCCCAATATAACCGGGCATTTGAGACCGACATCTCAATGCCTTCGGCATCAGTGGTTTTAGCGGTAAACGTGTTGTTTTGTGCCGGTGCAACAGCCGGTAACAAGAGCGTCACAGCCAAAAGTAAGACAGAGCGATTAGGGCGGGTCATGACATATTCTCCTTTGTGATGGGATGTATTCTGAGCACTCAATTCCTTTTTAAATTGAAGGCGATGGGAATGACGAGTTGTTCAATCTCGACCGGCGGTTTCGTGGTTTGTAGCACCTTTTTCAACGTGACGATGGCCGCCTTGTCCAGAATTTCGTAGCCCGACGGCTGCGAGATTTTTAAGTCTCGCACGATTCCGGTCTTTGACAAGGCAAGTGCCACGTGGGTTGTCCCGGAATACCCAAGGCGCTTGGCCAGACGCGGGAATTCGAGAGTTCGGGCGATTTTCTCGCGCAGGAGCTTGCTGAAGGCCAGAAGTTCGGGAGAAAGGCCGCCCGCCGAAACGGACCTGGAAATGGTTGCAGGACGGACTTTTCTCGTTTGGCGGGCATAACTCATCGTTGTGCGTGCCTGCACAACGTGACGTCCCGATGAGAGTGATGCCTGTTGACGCGTAGCCTTTGAAGAAACGTGTTTGGCCGCCGTGTGAAACTTTGCACGTGTGACGTGCTGTTTCATGACTTCCATGGCCTGAGCACGGGTTCTCTCCTCTTCATGAGACGGCAGGGTATCAACGGATTGCCGTCTGGGTGCTGACTTGATGGGGGTGGCGATGGGTTGAGAGACGTTCATGACATGGTTGCGGACGACCTGGTTGCGCGGCGTAACAGGAACAACCTTGTCGATCGTCGCGTTGACGTGAATCGGCTTCCTGTGAGAAGGCGAGCCGTGAACCTGGGCAGCCGCATATTGTCGTGTGATGCCGGGGTGTTGTGCTATCGCTTTTGGCGCGGGTTTGCCGACCGTGTGTGCGATTGCTTGAGTCGAGACCGTGCCGTTTTTGACTGTAGGTTGAGAAGTGTGTCTGACCGTCTTGGGTTGGGCCACGGGTATGTGTGTCACGTTGGTAACTTGATGAAGCATCGGTTGAGGAGCAGGCTTGGGGGCAGGTTGGACAACCGTCTGTGGAGATATTTTCTGTCGGTTCTGATTCTGCCGGCGTGGCTTCGATTGAGTCGGCTGCCTGGGAATCGCTTCGGGTTGCACCTGTTTTGGTTTGGTAGTTGGGGTGGGCGGTGACTTCTTCATTGTCGGACGATGGGTGGGAGCCGTGTGGGTAGGCTGAGGAGTAAAGAAGGCAACGGCGATGGGATTACGCTCGGCTTTTTGTGGAGTAGGGAGTTGGTGTGAAAGGAACAGGGCTACTCCGACCATCACGGCATGCAAGCATCCGGACAATGCCCAACTGTTCCGATAGGATGGCTCGTGTATCGCGCAGAAGACGAAACGCTTCATTTCCGATCCTTGCGGGTTCAGATGACGAAGATCACAATCATGAATCCAATTATCAAAATCAAACAAGTATATACCAGAACGGACTTTCCAGAACATGTCGAATCACCGGATTAACATGTCCGATTACCGGATTTGTGGGTTCCCGCATCCCATCGGACAGGGGGCCTGCCTTCTCGCAATGGTTCAAGATCGTTGTAGCGGTGCTTAGGGACGGGAACAGACTTTTTCCCTGGGTCATTTCTGTCTGTGTTCACTAATTCGTTGACCATTTCCGCTTCCCTCTCCCCTTGAGGGAGAGGGCTGGGGTGAGGGGGCATTTAGGCTTGCCCCGGACTTGATCCGGAGTCTGGGGCCAGGACGTCAACACCCCATGCTTCTTGGCCGGGTGGCTCTACCCCACCTCTCCTCCCCTTACAAAGGGGAGGAACCAAACGACCCTGCTGTCTCTTGTGGGCGGCTCCGCATTTTGTCAACGAATGAGTGTGCCCAGGAAAAACGAGATGCTCGTCAAAAGAGGCGGACGACTCACGCTCCTCTGAATTTGAGAGCATGTGCAACGTTCGTTCGCATGGCGCGAACGGCCGGAAGCAGCCCGCCGAGGATTGCCATGCTGACGCCGAAGAGTACGCCCCACATGGCGATCGAATACGTCAGGACAAAACCATAGGCCAGTTCCGACATGGTGGCGAAGTTGATGGTCGACAGGGAAGTGAATTGGAGCAATGAAGCCAGCGCAATGCCCAGAACTGATCCGATAAACCCGATCAAGGCGGATTCGAACACAAAGAGGCTGAACATCCTGCCTCGCGTGAATCCCATCGCACGCAACGTGCCGATTTCGGTGGTGCGGTTCGCGACGGCGCCGTACATCGTGATCATGGCGCCGAGGCTTGCTCCTGCACTGAAGAGCCCCGTGAGTATGAGCCCCAGGGTTCGAATGAAATTCACGAGACCCCCGGATCGTGATTCATAATAAGCGGCTTCCGGGGTGACCGAGATCTGCAGGCGAGGGTCCTGGTCGATGCGGGATTGAAGCGTGGAAAACAATGAGGGATCGCGGAGTCGAAAGATGGCCGATGAAAAATACGTGCGCCCGAACGTATCCATGAATCGATCGGCATCGCCCCATGTTTCGGATTCAAAGCCGCTTCCACTTGATTCGAGAATTCCGACAACCTTCCAGGTCTGTCTGCCGAACTTCAGTGTTTGCCCCAACCCCGCATTCTTAAAGCGTCGTGCGATTTCTTTGCCCGTCACCACTTCGTTCGATCCGGCTCGCCACATGCGACCTTTCACAATCTTCACCTGGGGCCGTACGCGAAACGATTCTGTGCCCCCGCCACGAAGGGTCACGTTTGCAGCGGTGCCGGTCCCTTTTTTCTCCAAGTTGATGAGCACCACGATTTCGGGTGAAAACAGCGGGTGGTCCCCCTGCAGGGCAATGTCCGGAAACGTCCGCAGGAGGGCGGCCTGTTCCCGATAGAGTCCGCTTCCGATCTCGCTGATGGCTCCTTTCCGGAGGACCAGCACGTTTTCCTTGGACCCGGTATTGACCAAGGTGTGCTTGACGCCGTGTGCCAACATCAGGACGCCCACAAAGATGAACACGACCAGACCGATTCCCATGATCGTCAACAGGTTGGTGATCCGTCGTGCGAACAGGTGACGGAGATTGTATGAGAAAAAGATACGCATGGATCTGTCTTTCTGTCATCCCAGACTTGATCGAGGATCCAGGCACTTTGTTGCTGCCTTCGTTTGCAAGACAACACCCCTGGATTCCTGCTTTCGCAGGAATGACAGCAAAGGCAAGCAAGGCTCCAGTGCCTTTGCCTCTGCCCCTTTCTGTCATTCTCGACATTAGTAATCGAAAATCCAGGGTCTTTGCCTTTTCCTTCTCTTTAAAAGACAACACCCCTGGATTCCTGCTTCTGCAGGAATGACAGATTCGGGCTTTTGTATACCGCGGCAAGACGTTGCCGTATCGGCGTCGTCACCCCATGTGACGGAGTTCATCTCGAATCCGGCTCCGCAGGCAGAGCAAAAACGGGATGATTGCTCCCAGTAGGCCAATCCCCACGCTGAGTGACACCGCCAGGACCGGCAACTGGGCAGGCAACGTAAAAGTGGCAAAAAATCCACCCAAATTGCTGGTGAGGAACATGCCGAACCCCTTGCTCGCGGGATACAATAGCACGACTCCGAGAATTCCGCCGAAGAGAGCCAGGCACACCGACTCGCCGAAAATCAGAAAGCCGAGATGAGGCGCCCGAAATCCCAACGTCTTCAAGATGCCGTATTCATGATGCCGTTCTCGAACGGTCATTGCCATGGCATTGGCGACGACCAGGAGGCTGATGCCGAGGATGAGGACGGACATGATTTCGATCACGCGGATGACGGCGCCGGACATGGTCGCCATGTTCGCGCGAAACGCCTGCTCCGTCTCCGTTCGTGTTTCAGCTATGGAATTGGCAAAGGTCTGGTCGATTGTCGTGGAGATTTGCGCGGCCTGCTCGGGGTTGGCCATCCTGACCACAAACCAGCCGACCGTCCCAGCACGGGCTTGGTCTTCGATTCGTCGTCGTTCATCCATCGCGACCCAGTGTAGATACATGCTCCCTTCATCGGTTGTTTGAGACGTTCCCGTGTAGATCCCGCGTATCGTGAATTCCCAATTGCCCGGATAGAGGCTGCCCTGAAGGCGGACAATGTCACCAACTCGCCAACCAAGTTTGGCGGCAAGTTTTCGCCCGACGATGCAGGCACGACGATCCCTGAGAAAGGCTTCACGTTGTGGAGGAGGCAATTGAATCTCAGGATGGAGTTCCAAATACGAGTCCGGCTCCACGGCATAGCGTGGGAAAAACGCTTTGCCGTCTTTCCATCGTCCGCCGAACCAGTTGGCATAGGAGACCCCGCTCACACCGGGAATTATGGCAATGCGTTGTTGATACGTCACCGGCAGTTGAAAGGAAATGGAAACGGCATGCCGGGTTCTCAGGCGATCGGGCGGCGTACCGAGCGATTCCGCGTACCAGGCCGCAACCGTGGTGCGAAGGAGACCAAAGGCCAGAATGATAATGCTCATGGTCAGGACGGTTAAAGTTGCCCGGAGCGGATGCCGGGCCAGGTTGCGGATGACGTAGCGAAGCAACATTTACTCCAATCGTCCCTTTTGCAGCTTGCAGATGGTTGTGGCGCGTTGTGCCGCTTCGAGGTCGTGGGTGACCAGCACGATCGTCTTGCCTTGTTCCGTGTTCAGGCGTTGGAGAAGGGTCATGATCTCTTCCGCTGCTTCACTGTCCAGGTTGCCCGTCGGCTCATCGGCAAGAAGAATCACCGGATCCATCACGATCGCTCGTGCAATCGCCACGCGCTGTTCCTGTCCTCCCGAGAGTTGACGGGGATAATGCGTCATCCGGTCGCCCAGTCCGACGAGACGCAAGGCGGTCGCCACGTGTTTCACGCGCTGTGCGCGGGACAGGGACGTCAGCAGCAACGGCAACTCGACGTTTTCAGCGGCCGTCAGGACCGGAATCAGGTTGTAAAACTGAAAGATGAAACCGATGGTCTTGGCCCGCCAGCGAGCCAGTTGACGTTCGGGCAGTCGGCTGACGTTGGTTTCATTGATGGACACGCGTCCGTGCATGGGGCGATCGAATCCGGCCAGGAGGTTGAGGATGGTGGTCTTTCCCGACCCGGACGGGCCCAGTAAGGCGACGAAACTCTCTGGTGCGATGCTGAGCGTCAGTTGCTTCAGAACGGGGATTTCGATGTCGTCCCGGAAGTAGGAATGCGATACCTTTTGAACGTCGATGATGGATGAGGTCATGGGGTTTCACTCACGTTTTTGAATAATGCTGCCTTTGGTGAGATTTTCGGGAGGGTTCGCGACGACCCTATCGCCTTCGATAACCTCCCCACGAACGGGAATGAGCCCGTTAAGAGGCGATCCGATTTCGACGGGTATTTCCGATACGACGTTGTTCACGACCAGCAGGACCATCGTTTGTCCGTTTCGGGTTACGATGGCTTCGGGGGAAACCCCCAAGGTGTCGGGCGGCACTTCTGTTGGTGAAGCCGGCGAAGATTGTTTCAAAAAGGTTACCGTGGCGCTCATGTCCGGAAAGACTCTTTCGTCAAGGTCGTCGATGCGAATTTTTACGGGAATGGCGGCTTTCGTCCGGTCGGCCGTGGGAACAATCTGGCTCACGCTGCCGTGATAGACGTGACCCGGAACGGCTTCCAGGCTGATATAAACGGGTTGATCGAGGTCCACCGAGCTGAGAAAGGGCTCCGAAACTTCGGCTTCAACTTGCAACACGCGTAAATCGGCGATCACGGCGACCGAGCCCCGGGAGTTGGAGGCGCCGGCCATTGGTGCCACCATTTCGCCGACTTCGGCGAGCTTTTTCATGACGGTTCCGTCAAAAGGGGCCAGAATCAGGGTGTTTTCAACTTCTATCTGCACGGCTTGAATTTCCGCTTGCGCCAAGTTCACTGCTGAGCGCGATGACCGGATCGCGGCCCGGGATCGACGCAAGCGGGCTTCTGCCACGTCGAGTTCTTCCCGAGTGACCAAGCCCTGATCCGATAACGCCTTGGTTCGTTGATAATGGAGGGTCGCTTCCCGCAATTCGGGCCGGGCATTGGCCAAGGCGGCCTTCGCGACGTCCAATCGGGCTTGGGCTTGTAAGAGCTTGGCCTTGACGTCAGCCTGCTCGATGGTCGCCAGAACTTGTCCTTTGATCACCCGGTCTCCCACGTCGACCTGAACGGACGTCAAACGGCCCGTTCCTTTTGACGCGACGGATGCCTGACGCTGTGCGACGATGTATCCCGTTGCCGTCAAGGCCCCTTGAGCCGTTGCCGTGGACAGCCGTTGCACGCGGGTCAACTCAACGCGCGGGGCGCGCGATAAGAGATCACTGCTCAAGTAGGCATTGATGGATAGAAGAATCAAAGCGACTCCGACGACGAACGCGATACCTTTCCCGAACTTCCTTCTTTTGCGAGGGGAACCTTTCTCTATGATCAGGTCATCTAAATCCGGTCCGTCTTTATCTGAGGAGGCGGCAGAAGAAGCCTGCCCCCGATCCTTTTCGCCGGGACTCATGCCTGAGAACCGGACTTGGGAAAGCTGTCTCGAAATTGCCGTGGCGATATGCCCGTCGCCTTTTTGAAAAAATGGCTGAAAGAGAACTGATCTCGAAATCCGATGGCTTGGGCAATCTCGGTCAGGTTCTGTTCAGAATTTTTTAAAAGGAGTTTGGCCGTTTGAAGGCGAAGCCTTTTCAAATACACGGAGAAAGGTTCTCCCATGTGCAGAATGAAAAAATCGGAGCAGTACTTTTCCGAATAGCCTAAAAATTCCGATAACTCCTTGAGCGTCAATCCCTGATGAAGGTGGGTGACCATGAATTCGTGAATCTGGTCGGGCAGGTCGAGAGTTGTCGCCGCGGAAGGGCAGGCATCAGGCAGGAGTGCCCGTGACACGAATTCTACGATTTTTTGCCTGTCATGATTTCGCCGGCCTTGATAGAAGCGTTTGGCCCAATTCGCCGTATACGCAAACAATTCACGGAGCAAGGCATGCTTCTGTGCCGGACCGGACGGAGAAAGGGGATCCTTATCCTCAGCGAGGGTGATGTCCGAGGTAGACCGCATGGAGGTTTTGGGGTCGGTGGAATCGCCGGCGGAATCGAAGAAAGTGGCTTTTGGAATGTCTCGCTCAGTGCCGATGTCCGAGTTCATCGCCGGTCTACTCTATGAGTGAACCACGTGTATGTTCAGCGAAAGCTTTTTAAAGAAGAGTATGGCCCCTTCTCTTTTTCATGGATGAATAGGGGGGGCCGGGAGGCTTGTCAGGAGGAGTGTCCCTCCCGGCCTTGAAGAGCGGGACTTTCCCCGCTCCTTCAACAAAAAAAGCCCAAGGATGCATACGGCATGCTTGGGCTCTGGACGCACGGTCTCTGGCTCTACTCAATTGAGTCAATCAGGAAGTTTTATCCGTATTGGCACCTTTTCCCATCATAAAGGGATGGTTCAAAATCCACATTTCGTACATGGGTATCGCAAACATGATCAAAAACGTGACCGTCATGAGAACGTCGCCGGTTAAGAGGGTCACCACGAAGAGGGGAGATACGTACGTGATCAGCCATGGTGATACGAGATCCAACGTCACGCCCACAAACGCGACCCACGTGGTCAGCACCTTCGTGAGCGGTCCGGCCATGGTCAGGTACAAGACGTGCACCATGATCAGAAAGACGACAGGCATCGTGAACAAGTGAAAGTGCGTCGTTTCGGCCAATTGCCCGAAGGACATGGGCTCGCCGAAATTTTCAGGGGATCCGAGATAGTGCAGGGCAATGCCCTTCGGGGTCAGGTCGGTCATGCTGTGTGCCCAGATAAAGGTGAAGACGAATCCCACGAACATCAGGAGCAGGAACCAGGTGTACACCAACCGGATCTGCCGGTCGGTGTCGCGGAGCCGAAACCGGGTGTTGAAATTCCGCATTGCCAAAGCGTCTTCACGTAGAGCCCTGAGCCCCTGCCGTCATTCTGAGCGAAGTGAAGAATCTCTCACCGAGCAACCGAGTACTGCAACTACAAGATCCTTCGCCTGCGGCTCAGGATGACCACTTGGTAGTTTTTCTTGGTCATGCCGAGCGCCCTCTTATCATTGATATGCAAATAGTCAACGACACCACGAAACCGTCATTCCCGCGAATGCGGGAATCCAGTGTCTTTCTCTTCCTCAGAGCCCAAAGAGGATTTCAAAGAACCCCTTTTCTTGACTGGTGGCTGCAAGGACGTCGCGGCCGAGCCCGCGAGGCTTCAAATAGAATTCATTCACCAGGACGAGCACGCGTTTCACCCCGGCGCTCGCGGAACGCACGGACATCGTGGCCCCGGTGATGTTGATGATATCGCGATTGATCCGTATCGGGTCTCCGATGGTTTTCCCCTGGTACTGATAATTGAAGCGTTTCGTGGCGATCTCGTTACCCCGGGCTTCCCGGTAGACCATGACTTCAAAGTTCATGCATTCGCCTGTCGCGGTCACGCCGACCATGTACGTGATCGGGCGATGCTTCCCGATGGTATTCTGGATGAGCGCGTAGCCGTCGATGTTTCCCTGGGTTTCCCCGATAAAGACGTCGAAGGTATATTCCGGAAATTCCCAGCCGATGACTTCTTCGACAAACGCTTTTTGTTCGGCCGTTAACGTCAAGGTTTCCCGGCGGATGGTTTCGGAATCCGGGAACATGACTTGGGCCGCTTCTTCCTCGGTAAAATAGATTTCCAGATGGCCCAGTTCCTCGGGCGTGAGCCAGCGTTTGACCTCATGGTCCCAGATCCGTTCCTGAGATTCCTCTTCGGTCCGTTTCTGATGATCCTTGTCGGCGAGGACCTGAGATGAAAGGAAGCCCGTCAAAACACTGCAAACAACAAGCATAACGAAAAGCCGAATTCCCGCGTTTCCCCTTCTGCCGCAATCTTCTGCTAGGCCGGAGCGTTCTACCCCACCTACCCTCCCCTTACAAAGGGGAGGGACAGGGTGCCCTGCTTCTTCCCCTCCTTTGTAAGGAGGGGCGAGGGGAGGTAGAGCCGGAGGATGGAATCCAGCCTCTTCCCTGCGTATCAACCGACGACCGGACATCCCTCACTCAGCAGGTTATTGGTAATCCGTCGGACCAGACGCTGTTCTTCCTCGGCATTGGGAGGAATACGTTTCCAGGCTATGCCTTGCGACCGCGCGCCCCCGGGAGAAAAGAATTCCCGGGCTTGCCGGACCGAGATTCTGACCGGCTGCCGGGCCGCGTCGACGTTCACTACAAACCGCACGCGTTCCTTGTTACCTTGGCGTTGGAATACCCCGTATGTTCGCTGGGAAGCAAAGGTTGCCCAGTCGGTTTCAATCACCCCTTTGTCTTTATCCTCTTGAGTCAATACGAATTCGGTCATGCCCGCGAGGGTTACGGCCCAGGCCTGGTCATAGGAACAGCCTGCCTTCACGGTGCTGGGCGCGCCGGAAACTGCGGCACACCCCACCGTGAGAATAACCAGCAACAAGGAAGGTACAATATGCTTACCCATAGTTTCTTCTCACCCTCTCTCCCTCGTTCATCCCCTCTCTCCTAGAGAGCCTGCCCCCGACATTTTTAATCGGGGGGAGAGGGTTAGGGTGAGGGGGGAGTGAAGGGACCTTTCTCTTAGAAATACGACGACATGTTAAATTGCCACCCATCGGGACTCTCGGTTCCCGCAGGATTGTTCACGCCCTTCGTGTTCCACGTATAGGCGAACTTGATGACCGAATCTTCCACGGGCCGGAAATTGAGCCCCAAGGTCAACCGTTCTTCGTCATTCGGGTTGAGGTCGGAATCGGTGTTCGTATCCGATCGTCCGTAACGAAGGATGCCCGTAAACGTGGAGTTCTGGCCGAAATAGCTGGGCATGGCCCTGGTGAGCCCTTCCGGCATGAAGTGGTAATTCAACTGTACGTAATATCCGAACATGCCCGCAGGTATAACCCTCTGCGTATCTTCCGCTAAAACAATTCGGCGCCTCGTTGCGTCGTCAAAAGCGGATTGGAATGTCTCCGTCCCCGCTTCTGCAATAACAACACATTGCACATCGCCACAGGGCGTTTCGATGTCGGCCCAGGCGGCTTCACCCGTGATTTCAAAGGGGCCTCGTTGCAGGGCCCCGTCGATGGCCATCAGGGTGAGGTCATGCCTATCTTCACGGTCCCATTTGCCGTGGTGAACGGACCCGGCCACCTCGATCCCCAACATCGGGCTGAACGAGACACGGGCGAGGATCGCCTTGTTTTCATTGATATCCTTTTGCTGACTTCCGCGAGCACTTCTCATTCCTGATCCTTCGCTAATAAAGCCAGCATTACTGCCGCCACTGCCGGCAAAGCCATTCACGATGTACAATTCGTAGTCGATCTTGGACAGCGCGGTCGGATAGAACGTGCCGAAAAAGCCTATTCCGGATTCGGCCAGCGTGGAAGGCAGGATGGCCCGGCTCACCATCGGCCGGAGAGGCAGATCGTTCAAGGGCGAGTCGTGGATGAGGTTGAACCGGCCCATGGGTGACAGGATGATGCCGGCCCGCAGGTTGACTGCGTCGTTGAACCGGTAGTCCATGGTGGCGAATTCAACCTTGACGTCCCCGTCACTTTGGTTGTTATTGGTCCCGCCGTGTTCAAACTCGATTTCCGCGGCCATGCTGAGCCGGTCCGTGATCTGGGAATAGAAGAACGGCACGAGGCGTTCCTGGTCGAATGACCCTGGATCGTCACAATCTCGCGCTTTTCCCTCCCGCGATCCCTTATCGCATTTCGAGTAGGTAAAGTCGATGTAACCCCCGACGATGGTCTTCGGAGCTTTGACGAAGGGTCTGGCGTAGATGGTCCGTCCACCCTGCAGGCCGCTACCACCGGAGAACTCCTGGCCGTATCGGATTGACTGTTTTGTGGTGTCGCCCATGGTCGGTACGGATGATGTGCTTTTGGGTGGTTGCTTAGGTGACGTAATCTGCGCCCACACGGTTGTCTGTGGTACAATCATGAGGACTGCCAGGGCCCCCGCGATCAAAAAAAATCGTCGCATCGGACGACCTCCTTGTTGTTGGGGACTCTCGCCGGTCCTCTGGTCACTAAAGGGGCTCTTAGGGCCCTCACGTGTTATGTCCTGAAAGTGTGTTTACTGGATTCTTGTATCGCTCCTTTTAATCCCCTCTCCCTTGATGGGAGAGGGCTAGGGTGAGGGGGTGAAGGTGGCTTCTCCTTTACCCATTTGCTACTGTGCGCATGGCGTTAAGATGACCTCACTCTCCTTCAGATTGTCATAGGAAATGGTGACGATTCGTTTGCAGCGTTTGCACTTGACTTCGAGATTATCTCCGCGAAGTTTTGCGATAAGCTGGCCGCATTCACATCTGGCTTCGGCCTGCTTGAGTTGCCTTCCGATCTCCCTGGTGTTTCTGTCAAAATTCATTGCACGAAAACCGGAAGCAACGGAAAATGTAATAAATCCGTCACAAGTTTGCAAAAATAAAAATGATTTTTGTTTTTGATAAAAATGATTTTGATAACGGTTCTTAAAATATAAGATTTTCCATGGCCTGTCAACTATAATATTTCGCCATGAAGAAAATATGACTGCAACCTGTTGCTTGTATTGATAGAATGAGATGATTGACTTGTATAACCCCCTCTCCCTATTTTCCGCATTAAGCGGGAAATAGGGAGAGGGTTGGGGTGAGGGGGCACTGAACACAGACTGGGACGACAGAAAGACGGACAACCACGGGGGGCCCTACGTCATAGGTATGATAGTAGGTCGGGTTAGCCGCAGGCGTAACCCGACACCCTGCCGAATCGTCGGATTACGCTTCGCTAATCCGACCTACTCCGACCTACACCGGCTTCGCTCAAGACCAAGACGGACAACATGTGATGGGCGCAAGAATTTTTTTGGCGAGTCTCGCTCTTGTTCTGGCGACTGGATGCGTTTCCGTGCCCCAGGATGCGCCTCCGGACTCCGCGCCGCATGAATTGGCGTTTGGTCACGTTCGAGTCGAGACCAAAGGGCGTTATCCGCGTATCTATCCAGCCAAACTCCGGTTCTTTTTCCTGACGAATGAAGAGACCGGAGCACGATCCCGGGTGAACGTGAATACCGAGTCGGGAGTGTTTTCCATCAGGCTGCCCGCGGGACGGTATGTCGTTGATCGGGTGCAATTCAGTGAAGGCCCGTTCAGGGTGGAATCCCACGTTCGATTGACCTTTCAGGTGCCCGAGAAAAAGTTGGCGTACTTGGGCTCGTGGCACATCGAGATTGAAACGCCTCGTACCATTCGAGGTGTGAAGATCCGTATCCTCGAAGGAGAGGCGGAGTTTTCAAAGAAGTTTTCCGAAGAACTCGGACTGGAACGAACGCCCATTGCCACGGTCCTGCCGAAACCCGAGACGTTCGAAACGCGCGGGTTCATGGTTGACGGGCAACCGAACGCCAGATATTTCCGTCGTCGCTAATTCACGAAAGCGAAAAAAAGAAAAACCCTGGATCCCCGATCAAGTCGGGGATGACAGAGAAGTAAGGCCTGGCGGAAATTGTCAGCGAAATACTGAACACAGACAGGAATGACGGAAGGAGAAAAGCAGGAGATGAAACCGACACGTCTTGTCTTACTGGCGATCTGGGGGCTCTCTGTCGTCTGCTGGCCCGGCTTTCCCGGCCATGCCGCACCGCAGGTGGTCAAGCGCGCCCAAATGCATATGGGCACCCTGGTCTTTCTGACTGCCGTGGCTTCGGACACACAACTGGCCCACGCCACGATTGATCGGGGATTCGCTGAAATTCATCGCCTGGAGCAAATCCTGAGCACGTGGATTCCCGACAGCGAACTCTCACGGATCAATGCCGCGGCCGGGCATCGGGCCGTCAAAGCCGGTCCGGAAACCATGGAACTCCTGGAGTATTCTTTGGAAATGGCCCGGTTGACGGAGGGAGGCTTCAACATTGCCATCGGTCCGGCCGTCGAGGCCTGGAACGTCAGTCGGAAAGGGCGCATTCCGTCGCGGAAAGAATTGGAGGCCACGCGTCCGCTCATGGATCTTTCCGCCATCCATATCGATAAGGAGGCGGGCACCGTGTATCTGGCGCGTTCCGGAATGCGGGTGGATATCGGCGGCATCGGCAAGGGATATGCCGCGGATTTTGCGGCTCGCGTGATGCGGGAAGCCGGGGCTTCGGCCGGCGTGGTCGCAATTTCCGGGGACATCAAGACCTTCGGCCGCATGCCTGATGGCCAACGGTTCGTGTTCGGTATCCAGCATCCCCGAAAGGACAATGGGATCACGATCGGACAATTCGAACTCGAAGATGAGGCCGTGTCCACGGCGGGTGATTATCAACGTTATTTCGAGAAAGACGGTATTCGCTACCATCACATTCTCGATCCGCAAACGCTCCAGCCCGCGCGGCTTTCCCAAAGTGTGACCATCGTGGCCAAAACCGGGGTGCTGGCCGATGGTCTCGATACCGGCATTTTCATCATGGGTCCGGAAAGCGGCATGGCCTTGATCGAGCGCCTGCCCGGAGTCGAAGGCGTGATCGTCGGTGCGGACGGCACCGTGTCGGTCTCATCGGGATTACAAGGCCGGTTGCAGTTGAACCCGCAACCGTAACCCTGGGCAAAGCCTTTGAGTTTGATGATGACAGGGTTGTCTTTTGCCAAGGGAAGCGAATTGATGCTTGAGGCTTATTCGGATTGGCGTCCTGGCCGGTGCTGCCGGTGAAATCAGACCTTGATGACCGCCGGCCACAGGCGGTAGCCGGCAAAAAATTCCGCCAGTTGCGCGCGCTCCATGGCTGTCGGCGTCCCCGAATCCTGCAGTCGTGCCTCCAGTTCATCGCATATCACCGCCGCACAGTCGCCCCAGCCGCCGCCGGGCAGCGTGATATCCGTCAGCGCGTCAACGAATTCGTCGCATAAACGGCAACCCATGCGTTCCAGGTCCAGGTCATGCCACAAGTCATGTTCATTGCGCATTTGGCGCACCAGCGGCCGCCCGAAGGCAACGCCTTCGCCCAGGTGGTCGGCGATGCGCTTGACGATGAAACTGGCAAAGATGTCGTCAAATCGTCCGACGTGCGGGCTCAAGAAATACGCCGGCAGCACCCGCCGCGCCAGCGCGGTGTTTTGCGAATTAAACGGCGTCCACGCCCGGTTACCGACAAAAAAATTGTCTTCTCGGGCGTAGCCGGTCACCTCCGGCGGCGCCGCCATGCGCGTGATGGCGTCAATGTCCGGGTCGCCGAGCCACAGGCCGGCGTTGACCACTACCTGTTTTTTGGCTTTTGCAACTGTCGCGGGCTGCTCGCCGCCGCCACCGCGCTCGCGCATGGAATAGCCACGCGGAAAAAATTTGCGGCCGTCGCGTTCGGTCAGAAACCGGCAAACATTGAACCAGCGTCCGGCTTCCCCGCAGTCGTCCAGTTCTGCTTCTCCGCCGCAGATGCCGTGCAGGCCGAAAAAGTCCGGTTCCGCCAGAAAGTTGTCGTCGTCAATGGTGATGACAATGTCGCTGCCGTCCGCCGCCGCCTTCATGACGGCAACGTTGCGCCGCTGCACGCAGTTCCAAGGCAGATGCGCGGCAAGTCGTGGGTGGGCGCGCATCTGCGCGTTTTGTTCGGCAACGCCGAGGTATTCGCACGTCACCGCAAAATCACGCTCGATGTCGCGGCAAAATTGTGCGGCGCCGGGTGGCGTTTTCTTGTCGCCGGCGACGTAAAACTTGACTTCCCGCCCATGCGCCGTCGCGTCTTTTGCGTAGTCGCGCAATAACACGGGAATGTTGACGGTGGTGGTAATTAATGCCGTTGCCGTCATGCGTTGTCTCGTTGAAAATGCCGTTTTGCCTGGAAACGCGTGATGATGCCGATGCGAATGTAATTCAGGTATTCTCGCAAGCCGAAGTGGCTGACGCCTTCCTGCCGCCGCCGCCATTGCACCGGAATTTCGACGATGCGGCAGCCGCCGCGTAGTGGTTTGACGGTTGTCTCGAAAAAGAAGGCGAAACCGGTTTCCCGCCAGACGAAACGGCGCAATTCCGCGGTTTGGAAAAGCCGAAATCCGTAAGTCATGTCGGTCAGCGACGTGCGGTACAGCGTGGAAAACAGCAAATTGAATCCCCAGTTGCAAACGAATTTGACGCGCGAGTAGTCGCCGAAGCCGCCGCTGCTGGCCCAGCGGGAGGTGGCGACAATATCGGCGTCTCCCTGCCGCATCCTTGCCAGCATTGCTTTCACTGTCGTCGGCGGCGTTTCCAGGTCGGCGGACATCACGATTGTCCATTCGCCGCGAGCCAATTCCAGGCATTCACGAATGGCACCGCCGACACCGGGCAGGGTCGCCTGTTCGTGCCAACGTACCACGCCCGGATAATGCGCCGCCATCTCTGCAATCACCGCGCGGCAACTGCCGGTCGTGCGTGGCGCGATGGCGACAATAATTTCCGCAATATCGTCGTCGTTGTCCGCCATCAGAACCTCAATGGTTTCGCGCAGAGAGTCGGTCTCATCCAGCGCGGTAATGATGACGGTCATGTTCGCAGACGGGGGAGGATCGGAGCATCCTTTAGTCAAGAGCGAAAACCCTCTCAGACGGATTTTCCAAGGCGCGATATTCCAAGGCCCAGGCGTACGTCGCCTTAAGCCCCTCCGGCAATGTGATTTTTGGTTCCCAACCCAAACTTCTCAACTTGGAGTTGTCCAGCCTCTTGCGTGGCGTGCCATCCGGCCTGGATGGATCAAAAACAAGTTTGCCGGAAAATCCAACGGTATCTTTTACCAACTGTGCGATTTCCGCAATCGTATATTCCATATCCGACCCGATATTGATCGTTTCAGGATCCTCGTATTTCTCAAACAGAGTTACGCAAGCCGTGGCCATGTCATCAACGTGCATGACCTCCCTGAAAGGCGCTCCCGTACCCCAAACCCTGACTTCAGACCGCCCTTCAACTTTCGCCTGGTGCATGCGACGCATTAAACCGGCAATGACATGGGAGTGCTCCGGATGAAAGTTGTCCTCGGGGCCATATAAGTTTGTGGGCAGACAGCTAGTGAAGCGTCTTCCCTGCTGCCTATTGTAAAATTCGCACATCTTGACACCTGCCAACTTAGCCAGCGTGTATCCCAGGTTGGTGGGCTCCAAAGAACCCGTCAGCAAAAAGTCCTCCCGAATGGGCTGGGGAGCGTACTTTGGGTAAATGCAGCTTGACCCCAGGAATAGCAGTTTTTCGACCCCGGTCTCCGCCGCAGAATGAATGACATTAGCCTCAATCATGAGGTTTTCATATAAAAATTTTGCCTGCATGGCGTTGTTGGCCGCAATGCCCCCAACCGTTCCTGCCGCCAGTATCACATATTGCGGGCGTTCCTGTGAAAAAAAGTCCCGGACAGCCGCTTGATTCATCAGATCCAGTCCCGAACGGGGCCTCAGGAGCAGATTCCTGAACCCTCTCCGTTTCAACTCTCTGCATATGGCGGACCCGGCCATTCCGCGATGGCCCGCCACAAAGAACTTCGCGGATCGGTCAATTTCCTTCAAAGATTCCTGCGCCATAAAAGCCTCTTCGTATCAGCGTTGCAAAAAACCCCTGCCGGAACGCACTCGCTCCCTCCAGTAATTCAAGAGATCCTGCATTGTGGTCTCAAATGTGATCTCCGGCCTCCAGCCCGTATGATTCCGAAACTTTGTCGTGTCGGGCACCTGCAAATCAGCATCAATGGGCCGCAAGCGGTCAGGCTCCACTTGAATTTCAATCCCATCCTTTTTCGAAGAATGGGAAATCAGGGTCTGAAGCATTTCCCCAACGGTCGCAACGTGCGTTCCCCCAATGTTGTAAAATTCGCCGGGCGTTGGATTGATGGTAACCAGCATATAGTAAGCTCTGACTGCGTCTCGAACATCCGCAAAGGTCCTCAACGAATCCAGGTTTCCCACCTTGACGGTTGGAGGGATGATCCCCTCCTCGATCAAGGCGATCTGCTTGGCGAAAGACGATTCAGCAAAGACATCACCCCGGCGGGGGCCTGTATGGGTGAACATTCGAGTCGTCATCACCCTTTGCCCATAGGCCTCTGCATGATAGCGGCCCACCAAATCGGTCCCCACCTTTGAGATGGCATAGGGTGAAGCGGGATGGAAGGCGCACGTTTCCCTGATCGGCGTGTCCTGTTCCTCCACCCGGCCAAAAACTTCTGAGGAGGCGCAGATGTGAATCACAGGATCCTGATTCAGCTTGCGCAACGTCTCCATAAGCCGAGCCGTTCCCAGAATATTTGTATTGTAGGTTTCGATCGGAGACTCAAAGCTTGTTTTCGGGTAGCTCTGCGCCGCCAGGTGAAAGACGTAGTGAGGCTTCACCGACGCCAGGCAATCGAATAGGGACACTGAGTCATTTAAATCCCCATAGCGAACGAAAACGCGATTTCCCGAGTTAACCCTCCACGCCAAATGCTCGACATTATCCAGCGGACTGCGCCACCGGATCATGCCATAAACGTCCCAGTCCGTATTCTCGAGCAGATAGTCTGCAAGATGAGATCCAACCATCCCGGTAAAGCCTGTGATCAACGCCCGTTCCGCCATATTCACTCCAAATCCCGAAAATTGGGAATCACTCCACTATCACCCTGTTTCTCAAACCTGATCTCCAATTCCTCCGGCCTTTCCGACGCCCTTCACACGTCCGCGGCTCAGTCGAAAGGATTCCGTCCATGGCTCAAGGTTTGCAATGGCGTCACGGATGCGCTGGTCCAAATTCGCCGTCCCGGAAACGACGTAGTTTTTGGCGAGAACGTTGTTGGGCGCCGCTGGTGTCCTGCCTGCGGAGGGGACTACCCGGATAAGCAAATCCCTTTCGGTGAATGCCGGCGGTGCCGAAGCCAGCTTCTGCACGGAAAGCCTTGTATACCCGTTCGGCACACCGCACTTCTCCAAAAATCCTTCCAGTTCGTCCGGCAGAGCCTCAAGACTCCAAATGTGCCCGCCTTCCAATACGGTCGCCCCAATCAGGAAAACCAGCTCCTGCTCGTTTGAGTCAGCAGGAAAGCAAGAGGCAAACCGCTCGGCGCAGAACGCGGCGTAGCTTTTGGGCAATCCAATGTCAAAAAACCGTCCGTTCAGGCAAACGGCTCGGATTTTCGATTTTCCCTCTTGAAGCAGAGCGGGGAGAACATCGTCTTCGAGAGAGACAAATGAGCGACCGTCCAACCGGTCGAGAAGATGCGTGGATAAGAGATAGGCGCCCGCGCTGACCCATGACGACGGTTCTCCTACAGCTTGCTCTTCGCCGAATCCGACCACGTTTCCCGAGGTCTCCATGAATGTGACGCTGCCGTAGCGAGCGGCGTTTCTGACTTTTATAAGGGACAGGCAAACAGGACTTGATTCAGACACAGATCCGGCGCCCGCCAGCAACGGCATCAAGTCCGCATCAATGAATGTATCCCCATTTAGCAGCAGGAAGGACTCTTCTCCATGCATATAGGGCCGCAACGACGCCAGGCAGCCCGCCGTTCCAAGAGGTGAATCCTCACGCAATAGTCTGACGCCTTCTGTCGGCCGCTTCTCAAAATGCTCTTCGATTTTCCGGGCGAGATGTCCCGTCAATAGGAAAACCTCCGAGACGCCGCATGTCCGGAGTTGTGCGATTTGAAGGTCCAGCATGGACTGACCCCCAATGGGAGCCAAGGGCTTCGGAAGATGGGGGATGAGGCCATGAAGCCGTGTCCCCCTGCCTCCCGCTAGTATGGCTGCCTTCATTCAAAAAGCGGTTTCCAAGCCAAATGTGTTTCTCGACACACCGCTACGAAATCTGGTTTGCAAAAACGGCTCTTGAACCCTGCGCTTCAAAGCGCACATGAATTTGACGCAAACCGGAGAGCGCCCGTATCACTTTGTTACGCCGGTCCTCAGGAACCACAAATAGCATGAAGCCCCCTCCCCCGGCGCCCACTAATTTTCCACCATAGGCCCCTGCCCTTTTTGCAACTTCATGGATATCATCAATGGTTGGATTGCTGACAAGGGAGGAGAAGGAACGTTTGCAATACCAGGCTTCGTCCAAAAGCGCTCCAAATTCAGCCAACATTGCCTTGATTCCCTGGGCCTGGCTTAGAATTTTGACGCCTTCATCAACCATCTCCAACATTCTCTTCAGATGCACTTCCTTGCTCGTTCGCAGCCGTATGTCCTCACCCTTCCCAAAGACGCTATTTTGCACTTGAGTGCTCGAACGAACGGATCCCGTGAAGAAAAACATGCAACTCGTCTCAAGAGCTTCCAACCGATCTCGGGGCACGCATACCGGTGTCACATGAAAATCGTTTTGGGCAAAGGAAATTTTGTTCAATCCTCCGAACGCCGCGTGGATCTGGTCTTGCCAGCCGCCATGGTGGCCCAACTGCTCTCTCTCGATCAGAATGGCCTCCCTGGCCAGATCCTTCGGCAACTTGTAAAGCCCATGAAGAAGGTAAAGGGCGTTCAAAAATCCCACTTCAAACGAGGAAGACGACCCCACGCCACTTTGGTTGGGCAAATCCGCAAACGAATGAATGTCCAAAAACCCACCATCCATAAACTCTTTATGGTTGATTAAGGTTTGCCTCACAAGTTCGTGTTTCAGGTCCTCCGGCTGGTCAACAATCTCCAAATTGGAGTAGGAAAGCCGGATGCGTTTCTCCAACAGTCGCTCCAGAGAGTTTACGGTAACATACAGATATTTGTTGATTGTTGTTCCCAGAACGGCGCCACCCCTTTCGTTGAAATAGCTGGGGAAATCCGTTCCACCCCCAAAAAAACTGATCCGAAAGGGGGTTTGGGTGATTACCGTTCCAAGCCTGCCCATCTAAACACCCCTTCCTTGATCATGGGATTTCGGCTGCTCTTTTTTAGGGCGGCCGACCTCGCCACGGGGAGTCAGTCGGCCCGTCATAGGCGCCATCATGCGCTGCACCGACCGCTCATTTGCGTTCATTTTCCACATCCCGGACGCTGGAGGGATGCCCTGTGTTGTCGATCATGCCCGTATTCTACCCCACCTAAGGGAAAGGTCAAGATCATCCGGCTTGGCGTGCTGCATCAGGTCATCGGAAACCTCTCGCAAGGTGGATCGGGAGAGGTGAAGGTGGTCCGCTCTCTTTATCTGCGGCAACGCTTTCCAGATGCCCCGGAGGCAGCGGGCGCCTGACGTGGCTGGGTCGAGGGGTTAGCGGCTGAATTGCAGTGGCACAATCTGTTCCGGCGGACGCGCGCCGATGCGTATCGGTGGGTCGTAGTGATAAAACAACATTCCTTCACATTCCACAATTTCCTGCGGCTCACCGAAAATGCTGCGCACCGTTTGCTCGTCAAGCGTGCGGGTAAGCGCGCCGCCGAAGCATTCACGGGGGGATTTGCGGTATTCGCACAGATCGCTTGCGCGCCGATGGGCATGTTTCCACACGCGTCCGCGATAGTCGCTGATGGCAACAAATTGGAATTCGCCTGCATACCAATGGCGGTTGGAAGCATCCCAAATGGACAGAAGCGGATAGTCAGCGTATGCGTCACCGCGACGGCGGAAATTTTCCACAATCAGCGAACGCTCAACCGGATTGTTCTCATCAACCATCATGTCGGCCAGCATGCCGAACGTGGCGATTCCGCCACGCCAGTTCAAGCGTGCGGCGGCCTCGCGCGCGCAAATACCGGCGGGGGATTTTTCCGGCAACAGCATGGCGACGTCAATTTTCGTCCATGTCGGCGAGGTCAACAACGCCAGCGACAGGGTAACGGCTGGCAGGGCAAATGCAGCCGGTCTCGGTGCGTACGCGGCAATGAACCGCGAGAATGGAGGCAGCATCCAGGCGGTGAAAAAGGGCAGGAATAGTGCCGGCAGAAAATAGCGCGGTTGCCATCCCGGTGGTTCATGTGGTTGTGGCAGTGTCCCGGTGG
Organism: Nitrospirales bacterium; assembly: GCA_012270585.1. Taxonomy (GTDB): domain Bacteria; phylum Nitrospirota; class Nitrospiria; order Nitrospirales; family UBA8639; genus Bin75. The sequence continues at coordinate 55,878 of JAAXIB010000058.1, read as the reverse complement.
TAAGGATGGCCGCCAATGAGAAGAGTACCGCTAGCGGCACGAAAAGCGTGACCGCGAGGACGGCGTTCCGTCGTTCGTCGTCGGAGCGACGATTCTCGCGTAATTCCGGTCCTTCCTTCTTTATTCCGAACGCGCAGCAACATGCCGTGGCAACGCTGATGACGGCAAATGCCACCCACACCGGCCCCGCCCACCAATGAGCCACCGCCTGCGCTGACAGATAATCCAGCAGCCACTGAGCCGTTGCAGACAGTCTGTCCAGATTCGGACTGATGAATGTGCCAGTATTCGGGCTTTCAACAAACGGCATCAGTTCGTGAAGCAACCGGCCGCTGGCGATGCCGCCGGCCATTGCTGCGCCAAACAGCAAGCCGTCGCGCCGGCTCGCCCGCCGCCGCCAGACCATCCACAGCACAACGGTGGTCATTGGCGCAACAAACCAGGGAACGATGACCAGATCGCTGGCAACCATCAATGTCAGCAACACGCCCAGCGCCGCCGCACGCGCCGGTGAAAACCCGTTGCAAGCGAACAACGAGACATACAACAGCCACGGCGCCATTGCCCAAGTGCCGCTGTGACCCATGATGGAGCCGGTCGCCCAGAAGATGTCGGCGCCGTGCGCAAGCAAAATCCACTGCACGCCAACCGCTGCGAGCAGTGTGCTCTGCGCCACGGTGCCACCGCCGCTCTTGCGACAAACGGCAATCCAGCCGGCCGCGCCCAGCAAACCGTTGACAAAAATGAAAACGTAAGTGGCAACAAACGGCGGAAGCGCCGTCGCTGCCAACCAAATCAGTGCGAAGTCCGGCACGTAATACGGCGCCACGCCAAGCCGCCAGCCAGAAACAGGGTAGTCATCGGTCAAAAAAAGGTCCCGGAAGATCAGGTGAACGTTTGCAAAATCGGCGCCTGACGGTGGAGGAAAAATGGTGCCGGTTGAAAATCCGCTTAACAATACGGCAAACCCGGCGAGGTAGATCATGCCTGCCGCCCCCCAAAGCAGCCACCATTGCATGGGCGACGTTGCGGGCGCAGCCACACCGTCTTGCAACCACACCGTCAGGCCGACGACACGGGACACCGCTCGTTTGCGCGACTTTGGTATCCGTGCGCCAGACCTTGTCGTCTGTGACGGCCTCTTGCGAGGGCGTGTTTTATCCGTCTTTTTTGCCATGAATTGATGCCTCCAGGTTGCAGTTGAGCGAGAGGACCAGCCCTATGGCTCGCCCTTCCGGCGCAAGACGTATATGCCCCAGTCAGACCGTGGCGGCAAGGGCGTGAAGGCGTGCCAATGCAACTCCGGTCGCTGCGTTGGATAATAATACACGTCTAACCAATCGGTATGAAGCAGGTCTGTTATCACAAGCGGCGCATATGTAGATATGATATCTTTGTTTAACCATGACCGATTATCCTTGTTTCTTGCGCAGGATATACACGCCCCTCCCACGCGCTGGCAGTGGTTCGAAGGCATGGGTATTGAGCTCGGGACGCTGTGCCGGATAGGGATGTACGTCGAGTTGCGCGGCTACGGTATAGCGCGTCTTGACTTGCTCCCAGTACTTATTCGGCAGCCCACCGAAGAGAACAATCCAGTCAGGGACGACTCCCTTGACGGAGAGATATGATCCCATCTCTTCGATACGTGCTCGGGGCAGGGGCGAGTCCTGATCTAGAATGCAGCAGAACAGGACCCGCTGGCCAATGCGAACCGTCAGCGCCTCACGGTCGGCAAAACCCGGAACATATACCAGATCGTCCTGTTCGGCGTGTTGCATCAGGTAATCGGAAACCTCCCGTATGGAGTCGCGGTAGGGCCGGTGAATTTCCCGCACGAACTGAAACAAGTGCAGGCCTAACGTTGGTTCGCCGGTGTAGGACAGTCTGATGTTGAATGGCGCGGCGCCGGCGCTTGAGAACAGCAGGACAACGAGCACGGCCGCCCCCGCGATCTTCGATTTTCGCCACGCCCATTCCGTAAACAGCCCCTTCATGGGCAACAGTAACGGTAGCGCCGCTACGTAATAGCGCAAATCGGCAAACGGATTGGCCCAAATGGCCTGCTGTGAGAGAACCGCTGAGAACAACGCGAACAAGAGACCCATCAACACGATCCCGCCCACGGCGGTCACCGGCAGATCGTGTTCAGGCTCTTTCTTCAAGACGGGCTGCCCATGCGCCTTTTTTTGTTTGCTGTTTTTCCGCTTGACCTTTTGGGCCTTTGTCGCTGGCCTGCTCTTTCTCCTGACGAGGAACAGCATGCCGATGAACCAGAGAAATACCGGCCAGGAAATCCAGTCCGCGGTGAACAGCTCACGCACATAGATCCAGATTCTCAACGGTACCAGGGGCGTAGTCCCTTGATACTCCCCAACTCCCGTGACACCGGAGAAGGCGAGATGCCCGCTGCGTTCCCCGCCGATGACACCTATGAAGACAAGGTAGGTGAGACCGAGTGCTCCGATGATCGACCCGCACGCGGCGAACCTCAGCCATTCGTGACTCGTTGTCTCGCGGGCGCGAAACAGCAGATGCCACGCGGCAAGCGAGAGCATGGTGACCGCACCGCCGGCATAGTGATTGAAGAATGAGAGTGCCGCAACCAGCGTCAGCGCCGCGAGCCAGAGGCTGTTTCGGCTCCGCCAATAACGTTCATAAAAATAGAAACCGGCCACCACACCCAATACCATGAACGCAAAATAGCGCGATTGACGAAAATACAGTAGGAGCTGCGGTGACCAGGCGACAAACAGAAAGCAGAGGAAGAGCACGCGCGGATGGTCCCGCACGTGCTGGCGCAACAGCAGCCAGAACAAAGCCAGCGACAGGATGCCTAGCAGCGCGTGCATGATGCGCGCGCTGACTTCGTTGACGCCGAAGACGGCGAAGCCCACCGCGTTCAGCACGTACATCAACGGCGGCAATACGTCGCGTAATTCATCGTTCAGCGTCCGTCCATTGGTGCCGCCAACCAGGTTTCGCCCATCCCAGCCGACGATATCCCCTCGTTCCAGCAGGTTCTTGCCGATAAAGGCCGAAGGTGCTTCGTCGTGCCACAGTGCGGCGTAGTCCAGGTTCACGAGGCACAGGTAGGCGGCGACGAGAAAAGCACCCAAGGCAAGCGCTGCATACGGGTGGGTCCGTACATGTTCGGGCAGATCAGAAAAGGTGGGCATCATTGCTCTCCGTGCTTTTCAGATTCTGATTACAGCGGTCGTGGGATTGTTGCAAGTGTCGCTGAGATGAGACGTCATTGCAAGACGGGAGCAGCCGGGGTTGACCGAAACGCGAGAGTTTCGGCAACCATCATCGGCTCTGCCTTCGGAGGGATGCCCTTCAACATCGGCAATAAAGTGCTGAACGACACCAAGCGCGAAATTGTGCTGTTTTACGCGACAAGGTGGAGTATTATCTGCACGAAGCCGATTTCAGCAAGGATTCGGACATGCTACGGCGGCATCGGCATTCTTCAGGCGGAGTCGCTGAACATGGCGATCAAAAACCTGCGCATGGCAGCGACGGCGTTTGAACAGGCAGCGACAAACGGCGTGAGCCCCGCTTTTGGTGGCCGTACATGAAGAATAAGAGGCGGAGGAATCGATTCCCGCTGGGCAGGGAACAGCGGACGAAGGGTGCACTGGGGGCGGGCCTGCAGGTGACATGGGTGCAAGGGCTCTGCGCTGGCGGCATCGCCCTGCTCGCAGCGGCGCATTTGGCCTCCATCGTCGTCGAGTTTTAGGCGGTGGCCGGGCTGCATCGTTGGTTCATGACCTATGCCGAAGGCTTTCACCGCCGGGGGCTCGTGGGGACCATCTTTCAGTTCCTGGTCGGCCACTGGCCCAGGGAAGTCCGGGTCGAGTTCGCCTCGCAGATATCCTATACCGCAACCTGGTTCTGGCTGGCGGCCGTCTTCGGGCTTTTCATATTCACCGCTGTGCGGGTCAGGAATCGATCCGTCCTGTGGGCGGCACTGGCATTCGCCGCCTTCGCGTTGATCAACCCCATGTGGACGACTCGCATCTATGACAACGGCTACCTGGACTGGCTGTCCGGTCTCGCGGTGGTTGGTGGCCTGGCCGCGTTTATCCACAAGTGACCCGTGTTGTCCGGGACCCTGGTGGCTATCGCCGTAATCGGCTACTGGGGAACCATATTCGTGTGGCTGCCGTTGGGTTTCCCGATCATGTGCCTGCTCGCGCGCGACGCTCTGGCCCCCCTGACGAGGAGTCGTCCCCGCTGTCCCGAATCCTTGCCGCCTGTCGGAGGCGGGAAGTCTTTGCCCTATCGCTGCCGCTGGTCTCGGGGCTGCTTGCAGTGCTGCTGCATGACAACGACGCAGCGGTGTCTCAACTCCAAAAGATAGGGGGACAGGAGAACATCATTAGGGAGACGTTTATGGGCATAGGGACGGCTATCAGAAATGAGCTTGAGAAGCTGCTGCAAGGCTGGAGAACCTACCTCGGGCTAGCCACCGTGTTCGTATTGCCGGCGGCCCTGTGCGCCGGGTTTTGGGTCTGTGTCATGCGCCGGCTCGGTTTCTCGATGTTTCAGCGGGCCTGGCTTGATATCGGCGTAGCGGTCACGGCGACGCTGTCACCCGTGGCGTTCTTGGTGGTCGCCTTCGACCTGTCCCGGCTCATGGGGTGGACGTATTTCGGATTCTTCGTGGTCGCCGTCTTCTGGCTGTCCGAGGCGCGGGCTGTGCCGCGGCCAATCGTCGTCTGGCCGTGGACAATGGTTCCGCTGGTGCTGGCGGCTTTTTTCTGGACCAGCCCGACCATCTATGCCTGGGTGGACATGGGTCGTCTGCTTCCATGCGAGCGGTTTTGTTTCAAGGAACGGACGCCCCAGGGCCGAGCCTTGGACCTCTTCCGAAGGCGGGCTATTGCCTCGCCCATCCGGGAATTCACCGCGCCCGGCTTCCTGACGCCCGGCCGAACCGGAGATACCAAAAAGAGCGAGGACAGCGACAATCGGATTCGCGTCGCTCGGGCCGGTCGTGACGAGCCTGGAAACGTGATGGATCTCAACGTCGCCATCAACGACAAGATTGAAGGCATAACCATCCGCGCCTCGGAGCAGACTCGGCGCGCGGTCATCGGCGCGGGCGCGCATCGGATCGTCATTTCTTACCGGTCCCACGGAGCCGAGGGCTCGAACGCGGAAACTCGGTTCTACGTATACGACAGCACGTGGGCGCCCATGTACGAGATTTTCGCGTACCGTTGCCCGCCTCCGAGACCAGGGTCACCTTCACGCCGCCACCTCACTTGGCGGGAAACCTCTTCCGGTGGACGATCCACTACACCGGCGCTGGCGTATTCGAGCTGCACGAGGTGTCCTTTCTCAAGGTGGACTCGGAGGCGTGAGATCGGATCTTCACGAATCGGACTCCGGTGGCGTTCCATCCGCGAACTGGATTCCCGAATCGGGCGGTACGGCGGGGGCATCCGGGTCCAGCCGGCGCAGGAGTTGCGCATAATCGGAATTGATGATTGGCGCGTAGCTCCGCCACTGGCGGACCGGCACTCCGTTCTCTTCACGGCGCCAAATGCGGATAGGGCCAAACACTTTTTCCACCGAGTAGCCGGGAAGGAAAAGGTTCGAACTCTCGGATATCACGTGGCTGACAGAAGTCGTTAACGCTGGCAGATCCTTCTTTACCATATCCAGAGTATCGCGGGCATAGAACGGTATCTTGCGATGCAGATAGTAGTAACCGGGTGTCAATGCGTATTCCCTCTCAGGTTGCACGACCGCGGCGACCCCGGGTGCGCGGGCGAGATAGCGGTAGGCAGCGAAAGCGGGATCCTGACCGCCGATGAAGCCGAGTCTCTCCGGCGGTCTTATGTAGACCCCCTGGTACGACCGGTTCTGATACGGCAACGCTTCCAGGAGCCCGGCCGATGAAACGGCGGCAAATACGACGGCGGCGGCTCCGGTCCACAGGCGCTGCCGGCTCGCTGCGGTTGTGAACCGCACCACGAGGTCCGTGCCGATCAGAAGCCAGAGCGGAACGATGACGAAGACGAAGCGGTACTCCTTGTGTGTCTGTGCGGCGTGGAGGAGCAGGGGCAACCCGATGAGCGCAAGCAGCAATCCGTAGCGCCGCAGTTCGCGCAGCGCCATTGCCACGCAGAGCAGGGTCAGTCCCGCACCGGCGCAGAGCAGCCACACCAGGTATTGCCAGGCGGGATGAATGATCGAAAGGCGTTCGGCGCGCGTGAGATTGACCAGAATATTGGTCAGGTACGAATGAAACAGTCCATAGTCCCAAGTCGCTTTGCCGAATGAGCCGGCCGCGAGGTTCCACGTGAGCATATCGAATACGCCGACTGCCAGGAACAACGCCGTCGCTGCAAGCGTCATCTGCCATTTCTTTTCAGTGCGCAGAAAGAACAGGCCGAGCAGCACGAGCGCGAGGGGTGCGTACTGCAACCGGACCGCCGCGGTCAGCACGGTCAGGAGAGCCACCAGCCAGACCGTCCGGACCCTGTCCGCCGCCGGACTGAGACAGAGCACAAGCAACCCCATCAGCAGGCCGGTGGCGAGGAATTCGGTCATCGGCTTGTGGGCGAAGACGATCAGCTCGTACCAGAATGTGCCGGCCAGAAGTGCCGCCCGCGCCGCGGCTTCGCTGAAGTGTCGCCGCGCGAAGAAATACATCCCCGCCGGAACAGCCAACGAGATGAGGCAGAACGTCAGCTTGACACCGCCGACGTACCAGAACGGCTGGCCGAAGCCGGCCAGATCGAACAGTTTCAAGACTCCGGCAACCAGGCCGGGCACGAGCCATGAGCGGGCGCCGTAGAAGAATTCCCAGTAAATGACGCCGTTGCCGAACACCAGGCGGTGCGCGGGCTCCAGGTACTGCATGATTTCGTCGGGGTGCAGGACGAAGTCGCCGGACAGGGCTACCGAGGCCCGCACAGCGAAGGCCAGCACGAGGATCAGCGGCAGGTGCTTCCATGGTCGTCCGTCGACCTTCTGTGGATGCAACAGGGCGTCCGACGTCGTCTCCGGACGCCGAAGATCAAACCAGCCTCCGGCACGCGATAACGGCCTGCGTTTGTGCAAACCCGCTCTCGTTCGCCGCGGGGCAACCGGTGTTGCATTTGCAGGCGACCCTTTGTGGCGCGTTTTTTCCTCTTTTCTCTTTTTCGACATGATCGGGTGACTTGTGCATTCACAGATCGCCTAACCGGCATCGCCGGCTGGCGTTGAATCGGCGTCCCAATGGACATCGCGGCCCGGGCAAACTGAAGGATGAGGTTGTCATATACGTTCACAGCGCGGTGGCAAATACGGACGGGAAGGTGATGCCGCTGAACAGGAGGATAAGTCGTCCGTCTGAGCGGCTTCTGGGGTACTGGAGCGGGTTCACGCCGGGGTTGCCGATTTTCAGCCGATCTGTCTGCGGCCAAGGCAGGCCTCAGGCCAGAGGTGATTCATATCCGGGAATATTTGCTTTTCGTGGTTTTTGTTTTTACTTGGAGTCTGTCACCTGTGGTCCCGGTCGCCATGGTGCTTTTCGTAACCCTTGCTTTTTTTATACTTGGAATAGTCGCCGGGATGTCCCATGCTGCCTCCCCCATGGGACTTGATGCGTTCGTGAATTTTGTCCATCCGCGATCGTTGCTCTTCGGACAACACGGCTTTGGCGTCCCGCTTGGCTTTGATCGATGCCATGTAGAGCTTCGTCTTCAAGGCATGAAACTTGTTGAATTCCGCTTCAACGTCGGAAAGACTCGCCTTCTCGTTTTTCAGGACTTCATGCAGATCGATACTGGCTAAATCCACTTCCGCCTTCGCTTTGATTCGGGTTTTCTTGTAATTCATCTTGAGCGCACGAAGTTGTTGCTCCTGTTCGGCCGTTAAGCTCATGCCTTCTTTAAATTTCAAGATATGTTTAATGAATTTTATGGCGTCCCGATGGTGGCCGGGATGCGTGGACCCGTAACCATGGCCGCCATGACCTTTCGAATGACGGCCTCCGCCGTGTCTCTTGTTCATGCCGTCATGATGAGAAGACCTGGAATGGTCACCATACCCTTCATGCCCGGATGAGCCATGGCTTCCCGAACTCGAATGCATAGTCTTCGAATGTCTAGGCATGGAACCATGGGGATCGGCAAAGGCCGGAACGGTGGATAACAGGATGATAATGGTCAACAGGGAAACGGGTAAAAACCAGGCAGGTGGTTCATGGGTTTTCATGTTCGGTTCCTCCTTCATAGACGTTCAGTCGATAGGATAAAGGGCTTGGAAGTTTCGACGTTTCCGGCATGGCAACCTCAGCCATGACCACATTATAAACACTGAAATCTGAGATTGCGAATTGAGCCTCCGGGTCTTTTTCAAGTGACGCCAGGAAAAACACGCATTATGTCTTCCATGCCTTCCTGTCGAATACTACCGTATGGGTGGCCATGACTTCCAATTCCACCTTCGAGTCGAGAGGGAAGAATCGGGTCGAAGCTTCACTGCTGTGCACGAAGTCGCCGGAACCCAGGCGGATTCCATAGATTGTCTCCGAGCCTCGAAATTGACGGGATTCCACGGTCCCGTCTCCATTCCTGTTTTCACGAATGTGAACGTCATCCGGTCGAATCATGACCACGACTTCGGGACCGCCCCTGTAGTCTGGGGGTGCGGGGAACGTGCCGAGTTGAGTCACGACCACGGAATCGCGAATGGTTCCGGGAATGAAGTCGGCCTGCCCCACGAATTCCGCGACAAACGGCGAAACCGGAAGGTGGTACATGGTTTCGGGTGTTGCGAATTGTTCGAGCTTCCCGTTGTTCAGGACGGCCACGTAATCAGCCATGGCAAAGGCCTCTTCATGATCATGCGTCACGAGCACGGCGGTGGTTTGCGTTTGTTCCAGCAGGTGCAGGAGTTCCATACGCATGCGTTCAGTCGTATCGGGATCCAGGTTGCTGAACGGCTCGTCCAACAGGAGCAACACGGGTTGGGGGGCAAGGGCGCGTGCCAATGCCGCGCGTTGCTGTTGGCCGCCGGACAGCGCGTGCGGGTATCGCCTGGCCAGTTCCGACAGCCCGGTGAGAGACAGCATCTCGTCAATTCGGCTGTGACGGTTGTCTGCCATGGCAGACGCCAGCCCGAAGCCCACGTTGTCCCGTACCGTCAAGTGTGGAAAGAGGGCATAGTCCTGAAACACCATGCCGACTCGTCGTTGTTCGGTAGGGACGTGCCGGTCAGTCGCCGAGACGATGGACCCGTTCAGGCTGATTTCTCCGGAGGAAACCGGTTCAAACCCCGCGATGGCTCGAAGCGTTGTGGTCTTCCCGCATCCGGATGGCCCCAACAAACTGACGATGTCGCCTTTCCGCGCTGAGAAGGAAATACCCTCCAGCGCCAGGGAACCGGTTTCATACGAACAGGCCACGTCCTTCAGATCGAGCACAATAGGCTTATCGTCGGAAGGCGTCATATCCGTGTAGGAAGAATTTGCCTGCCGGGCTTGCTGAAGATGAACGCATGGCAGGGTAGGTGTGGTGTGGTTACGTCTGATCCTTTTGCATCAATAGTAGCACGACCGGAATGGTAATGACCACGATCAGCAGAGCCGGAGGAGCCGCCAATTGATACAGTTCCTCGCTGGCTTCAAGCCAAATCCTGACGGCGAGGGTATCGAACCCCACGGGTCGCAGCAGGAGTGACGCTGGTAATTCCTTCATGCATTGGACGAATACCAGGATCCAGGCACTCAGAAACCCGCCCCGCACCAACGGCAGGGTCACGTGAAAAAAGGTTCGAAAGGATCGAGCCCCAAGGCTGCGCGCCGCTTCTTCGAGATTCGGAGTGAGTTGCTGGAGAGTGGATTCCATCCCTTGCAGGGCTGCAGGGAGAAAGTGAACCAGATACGCCATGAGCAGGACGAGAATCGTACCGTACAGTTGGGGAACGATCTGTGAGACCAGGACCAGGACGGCGAGGGCGGCGACCGGTCCGGGAAGAACGTAGCCGGTATACGCCCCTTGCACGCAGAAGGTGCTGGCCCAGGTCCGGCGCCGGCAGGCCAGATAGGCGAGGGGAATCCCACAGATCAGGGCCGTGGTGGCCGTGATGCCCGAGAGCGAGACACTGTTCCACACGTATCCGATGAACTCATGAGAAATCTCTCCGGCGGATGTCGCCTTGATGGTCCATTGGATGAGCAGAAGTACCGGCAGGCCGAATGCGGCTCCGAACACGAGAACCAGATAGCCCGTAAAAAGCAGGGCGGTGAGCGGACGACAGGGTTGGGGAAGCGGCTTTCGATACCGGCCGGTGGTTTGGTAGAACCGGCTTCGTTGCCGGAACCACCGTTCACCGAACAGAAAGACGAACGCGCAAGCGACCAACACCAGGCTCAGGCAGGCGGCCGCCGTGTTGTCGAATCGTCCGGTCATTTGCTGGTACACGGCGTAGGTAAACGTTTGAAAGCGCAACAAAGACACCGCGCCGAAATCGGAAGCGACGTAGAGAATCGCCAGGAACAGCCCGGCGATCAGCGACGGGCGGATGAGCGGAAGCGAGACCCGGAAGAACGTCGTCACACGGCCGGCTCCGGTTGTGCGGGCGACTTCTTCAAAGGAGACGTTGAAATTCTTGAGAGCCGAGCGAGCCAGCAGGTAGACGAACGGAAACGTGTTCAATGCAAGAACGAGCACGGCGCCAGAGAAACTGAAAGGTGAAAAGAAAACAGCCTCCGGTCCGGCAATCGTCTGCCATATCTGTTCCAGCGTGCCCCCGCGTTTCAACAGGTACGTATAGGTATAGGCCAGGACGTACGAGGGGATGGACAGGGGCAAAATCAGCAGCCAATCCCATATTCTCGACCCGGCAAACGTATAGCGAGTCAGGATCCAGGCGAGCGAGATGCCCAGAGTCAGGTTGATGACCGCGACGCCAAGCGATAGGGAGAGCGTGTTGAGGAACAGTTCCGGGACCCGCGTGGTCCAGAGTCGTCGCCATACGGCCGGGTCGGCCGTCATGGCCGAAAAGACGACGTAAAGCAACGGCAGCATGAGCGCGACGGCCAGACAAAAGCCCAGCAGGACAAGCGGAGAAGGAAACCGAAAACGGAGCGATGGCAGTGGGAGAAAGGGGTTAGCGGAGTCCAACGTCTTCAATGACGGTCATCGTGGGATCGCGGAGTTGAGCCAACCGGCTTAACGGGACGCGGGCCACTTGAAAACTCTGAAGCGGCAACAACTCAGGCGCAGCCGTCACGTGAGGATTCAAAGGGTATTCTTTGTTCACTTCTGCAAACGTACGTTGCCCTTTGGGAGAAATCAGAAATCGGATCAGGGCCCGAGCCTGCTCGAGGCGTTTGGTATGCGCGGTGATGCCGATTCCCGCGGCATTGAGCACGACGCCCATGCCTTGCTCTCCTTGATCCGTCAGCAGTGGGGCAATCGGCGCATCGGGATGTTTGGCCAAGTGGCGGTTGATATAATAATGGTTGACCGGCCCGGCGGCCACTTCCCCGCGTGCCACGGCTGCCACGATTTGCCGGTTTTTCCCATAAACGAATTCCCCGGCATTGTCTTTTAAGCCTCGCAGGAACGCGGTGGTGATTTCATCCCCCTTTACCGCACGAATAACCGACACGCCGGTCTGCAAATAGACGCTACCTGCACTGGGGATCGCGATTTTGCCTTTCCATTGGGGGTCGGCAAGATCCAGGATGGAGGAGATGTCGCCGGGTCGGACCATGGTGGTGTTATAGATGATTACCCAAATTCGACCCGACAAGCCGATCCAACTGTTGTCCGGGGCCCGGAACCGGCCGGGAATAGTTTCCTCGATGCCGGGGATGGTCGTGGGTTGGAACAACTGCAATTCACGCGCGCGTTCCAGGGTGCCGGCGTCATTGGTGATGAGTACGTCGGCCGGAGTACGAGCCCCTTCCATCTGAAGCCGGTTGATCAAGGCCGTGCTGTCTGCAGTCAGCATTTGAATGCTGATGCCCGATTCGGCTTGAAACGCATCGAGTACCGGTTGAATGAGCCGTTCGGCTCGGCCGGAGTAGACGACCAGCGTGTCCTCGGCATAGTTCCAAGAGGGAAGGGCCAAGGCAACCACTACTACGAATAATAAAAAAAAGACCCTCGGCATCGGAATGGTGAAACGATTTGGGATTGGGGATTTAAGATTGTGAATTTGGGATTGTTTACTCTGCAATTCGCAATCAAAAATCAAAACTCTCGATACTGCTGAATCCGTTGTCTCAACGTTGGCCTATCCTTGCCTTGGTGACAAGGTCTCGCCCGCAGTTTTTGCAATCACCATTCGGCAATTGCATGGGAGTGCCATACAATTCCAGTTTATGGGTGCGAATCGAAAACCCGTTTTTTCTGGCGACTTCTTCCTGTAACTCTTCTATCTGGCAATTCTCGAATTCTATGATTTTGTCACACACCGTGCAAATGAGATGATCATGGTGCCCTTTGTGGGCCACGTTGTCGAACTGGGTCTGACTGCCGAAATGTTGCTCTTGCGCAAAGCCGGTCTCGCACAGGAGTTTAAGCGTGCGGTAGACCGTGGCCAGGCCGATATGGGGGTCTTTCTTGGAGAGCAGCCGATACATCTGTTCGGCCGTCACGTGTTCCATTTTCAAAAAAGTTGTGAGGATGTTCTCGCGTTGGCGGGTGAGTTTCAGGCCGTTCTTCGAAAGGTGCTGCTTGAGAATCTCAAGCTCTTTGGTGGGCTTCGCCATAACAACAAATTTCCGCGTATATGAGAAGCCTATTTAACCGGAATAGGGTCGAAGGGTCAAGCAGGAATGTGGCTTGTTTGCGAAATGATGAACGTCCGTTCGCGTTGACGGGTCTTCTGAAGGCTCGTTAGGATCACCCTCCTGTTGGGTCACGTTATGCGAAAACCGCAAGAGATCGCGATTGATCGGACGTTGCTGATCTATGGGCTGTACCTGGCCCAGGAAAAAGAATGTTCGATGGTCAGCGACGTAAAGGTTCAACAACTCATTTTTCTGGCCGAGTTGCAAATGCTCGGGAAAGGGGTGCGCGGGTTGCATTACGAATTTATGCGATTTCCTTATGGGGCGTTCAGCAAAGACCTCGATAACGATTTGCTGGCGTTGCGCAAGAAAGAACGGCTGCAGAATTTTGACATCGTCGGTCCGGCGGAAGAATGCATCCCGTTGTTGGATGAAGAGGTGGCTTCCGGGGTCGAAGTCAACGAACAGGTAATGGAAATCCTGCAATCCGTCGTGGAAACCTATGGGCATCAAGAAGTGGGCGAAATCACGAAATCCGTGGAAGACGTTGAAATCAGCGTGGTCGATCGACCCGAAGAAAAATTGTGTGTTCGGGACATTCCGTTTCATTCAATCATACTGGTCCCATCCCGCATCGAAGTCGCCGGAGAATTTTCCGTTCTTCCCAAAACCCTGTCTCTCCTGAATAAAGCATTGGGTTCATAGCCGGCGCTCGTCATGACTCTCTCTCCCGCCCCTTGAACCACCCTCACCTTAATCCTCTCCCATCAAGGGAGAGGAAATTGCATCGTAAAAAACGGTGCGGAGTGGAGCCGGACCGATTCGGTCCGACCCCACTCCGCAGTTGCCGATGCGGCGGCTTCGATGAAGAAAACTCGTCAATTACTGTGCTGCGACGACCGCAGCGGATTCCCCGATCGTGAGGCGTTCCTTCATCTTCGCGAACGTTTTCTTGCCGATACCCTTGACCTTCATTAATTCCTCCACGCTCTTGAATGGTCCGTTGGTGGTCCGGTATTCGACAATCCGCTTGGCCAACCCCTTGCCGATTCCCGGCAATTGTTGAAGCTCTTTGCCGGTGCTGGTGTTCAGATCCACTTGGCCGTCACCCGCGAAGCCTATTCCTGAAAAACTGACGACGAGCATCAGCGCAAGCAGGCTGATCGTGAAGTAGGACCGACTCAGTTGGTGAATGTTTCTCATGGCTGTTCCTCCTTTGAAAGATGGTGAATGTGAAAAGTAGCGTCGATGATTTTTATCTCAGCAAGGAACGTGCCAGGAGGCTGGGAACACGAATGGTTCGGAAAGGCCTTTGATTCATAAGGGTTTTTGGGGGGCTTCCCTTCAGGATGGGCGGTACGGCGTGATCCTGAGAACAGAATGGACCGTCTACTCGGGGATGCTCTGTTGTATCCTCGGGTGTCGGGTGAAGGAAGTTTCTGTGAATGAGGCCGTCAAGCCGAGTGTGGGACTCGACGCTATAGTGGTCATCGAGTGATGGTGAAGCCGTAAATGTCTCCGATTTTGGCACGGAGGTATGACAGGAACGGCTCGACACTCAGTTCGCAGCCGGTGATCCGGTGTAACAGATCGGTGGCTGAATATTGCCGCCCGTACTGATGGATATTGTGGTTCAGCCAGGCTTTGAGTGAGAGCAGGTGCCCCCGTTGGATGTCGGTTTCCAGTGCAGGGATGTCCTGACGGGCCTGCTGAAAAAACATGGACGCATAGAGGTTGCCCAGGGTATACGTGGGAAAGTAGCCCAATGCTCCCAGGGACCAATGGACGTCCTGCAGCACACCTTCGGAGTCCCGTTCGGGGACAATCCCAAGATATTCCTGCATCTTCTCCCGCCACAGACCAGGCAGGTCCTTGACTTCAACACGTTTTTCAATCAGGGCCAATTCTATTTCAAAACGTACGAGAATGTGCAGATTGTACGTCACTTCGTCCGCCTCCACTCGGATCAGAGAAGGTTTCACCGTATTCAAGGCGGCATAGAAGGCATCCAAAGGCACCGCTCCCAGTTGTGATGGAAAGTGTTCCTGAAGCAAGGGGAAAAAATACGTCCAAAACGCTTTGGATCGCCCCACGTTGTTCTCCCATAGCCGTGACTGGCTTTCATGAATGCCGTGAGAAAGCGACTCGCCCAGGGGCGTGCCGTACTGCTCCTGGAGCAGCCCTTGATCATAGAGACCATGTCCTCCCTCATGGATGCAACTGAACAGGCAGGAGGGAAGCTCTTTTTCAAAGACGCGCGTCGTCACGCGTACGTCGGTGGGATGAAAAGACGTGGTAAAGGGGTGGGCCGAGAGATCCACCCGTCCTCGGTTGAAGTCATACCCCATACGGTTGAGCACCAGTTTCCCAAACGTGACTTGCTGGTTTTCATCGTAGGATTGAAACAGGATCCGATCGTCCGGCGGCAAAGAGGCCTCCTGAACATGCTTCAATATATCGAGTAATCCGTGACGAAGCGTGGCAAACAGCGGTTGGAGTTGGGCCACGGTGGCTCCGGGTTCGTAGGTGTCCAGGAGCGCGTCGTACGGGGAATCGTCGTAGCCCAGGTAATCAATCTCTTCCAATTTCAGGGCGATGACCGTTTGCAGGTTGGGAAGAAAGTGCATGAAGTCACCGCGCCGGCGCGCCTCGGCCCACGTTTGCTGGGCCAGGGAGCATTCGCGCTCCAGGCGATTGACGAAATCTGATGGGAGTTTTTTTGCTTTGCTGAAGTCGCGCCAGGTTTCCCGGAGTAAGGCCTTGGATGCCTCATCGAGCCCGTTCGCTTCGGTGTTCGCCAAACCGGTTGCCGGATCGATGTGGTGCAACAGGAGGTCTTCGATCTCGGGGGATACGAACTTGGCGTGGGCCAGGGTCTGAAGCGTGGCCAGTTGCTCGGCGCGGGTTTGCCCCCCGCCCGCCGGCATATAGGTTTCCTGATCCCAGGACAGCAGAGCTGCGGCATCCTTGAGGTGCTGTATTTCCAGGAGTCTTGACTTTAAGGTAGCCAGTGCTTGCGTTGGGTTCGGCATAAGAAGTCCCTCTCGTTATTCAACGAACCGGGTCATGCCGCAAAGGACTGTACAAAGCGCCACGTCAGTAACGAGAGCTGTAATAAACAAGCCACAATACACGAATGACCTCCGTTCTGCCATCCGTTTACGTACCAGCCCTCAAGGGTCTTTCCGACACTAGATTTTGTGGTGTACATCATGAGGCCACTATGCCTAAAATATAGGCAAATTGGTAAAAATACCTTCTGTGCCTTGCCTTTTTTTGTGGTACAAAACCAATCCACAATGTTGTCCACATTTTTTGTTGATGACTGGTCTAATCATTAATTTTTAAAATAAAAACAACAAGTTGCGATAACTTTTTTTCGTAATTCACAATAAGTACCTGTGAATAGTTAGTGAATTACTCAGAGGATTGCTTCCGCTGTTCAGACAGGCCCGAGGAGAGGAAGACGGCCCTGACATGCAATGGCATATGATGTGGGCCTACACATGCACCCGCTGACATCTGGTGTGAAGACACGTCAGAGAGCGGAACCGACCCTGTTATTCGATGTTCCTCTTGTCGTCCCCGCAGTGTTTAGCAGGGCTTCATACGAAGTGCAGGGAAATGACAATCAACGGAGAGGCTGGGGAGTTGGCAGTCTAACAGTTTTCGGAGTTCGAACTCGGCACCCTCTCGGAACCGTTCGGCCTCGTGCTCATCCGGGAAGGGACCATAAATTCGTGGTTCGAGAAAGTTGCAGGATACGCGAACGAACCATTGTGTTTGTCCCCTGTGCCGGTGTTTTTTAAAAATTGCGACTTCTTGTTCAATGGTGCCTTGACTTGCCATAACGTGCCTCCTTTCGTGTGGAAACAGCTATGTTCCTTTCTGTGCTTTATGAATGAATCATCGAGCCTGAGAGCAGCAACTTTCTGGTGTTACAATGGCTTGGTATGAAAATAGCTAGAAACACCCGAAGCTGTCATTCCTGCGAAAGCAGGAATCCAGGGTCGTTCTTTTTCCTTTCATTTCTTGGTGTGCAGGCGGCAAGCCTGCATGAGGGATTCCTGTGTGGTGCCATTCATGTAAGAGAATTGTAACAAGTTTGTTCCCATCTATTTATTCCATAGATTCTATATCCTGTATAGGATAAGCACTTTATATACAATATATTGAGATTTTTATCAAGGGTTTTCAGGAGATTTTTGCACGAAAACGGAGGCCAGCCCTGTGCCGTTCTTCTTGTGGGTTCCTCCCCTTTGTAAGGGGCGCATTTCCGAAGAGGGAATGCGGGTGGGGTAGAGTCACATGCCCGGAAGGTGCCGGCAATGACCACGCCACGCGGCCTGCCACCCTGGCCCGGGCGCGGTTCACGGTAAATGGTGTGTGGGTGATGAAACAGGCTGGTAAAGTGCTCGGTATCGAAAACAATTGGTCGTATGATCGTTGACCATTCCAATGGCTTGCATGAACGCATAGCAGATCGTCGAGCCGACGAATCTGAACCCCCGGCGTTTCAGGTCTCGACTCAGGGCATCGGAGACCGGCGTGTGACAGGGAACGTCTTGGAGAGATTTCCAGCGATTGCGGATCGGTCGCCCTTTGACGAATTGCCAAATATACGCATCAAAGCTGCCGACTTCTTTTTGAAGGAGAAGAAAAGCCTGGGCATTTGAAATGGCCGCTTGAATTTTGAGCCGATTCCGAATAATACCGGGGTTGCTCAACAGGTCTCGCACTTTTCGTACGTCGTACCTGGCAATTGACGCTGGGTCAAAGTGATCAAAGGCTGTTCGGAAGGCTTCACGTTTTTGCAGGATCGTATTCCAGCTCAACCCGGCTTGAGCCCCTTCAAGGATGAGAAATTCGAATAACCGCCGGTCGTCGTGCACGGGGACGCCCCATTCTTGATCATGGTACTGAATCAGGAGCGCATTGGTCGCCCAGGTACATCGTGTGGGTGACGGCTTGCTCATGGTCAGTCCAGGTCCCGGTTGTCGATCGCGATGATCACGGGGCAATGGTCGGACAGGCGACGGTAGGCGAGCGGGTATTCACCTTTGATTCGCCGGCATCCGGCCATGGCACAATAGCCGGTGACGCGCGCCGACCGCGTACGCATTTCGGCCATGTCTTTTGCGACCAACACGTGATCCAACCAATCGCCCCGACCGCGGAAATACTGCGAGCACCGAGGCTCCGGGGAAAGATCATCAAATCCTGGCGCTTCTTTCGCCACCATTCGTCTGAGGTATTTCAATTCAGAGCGTTGTGAATGCCGATCGCCGGCGCCCATGGTATTCAAATCGCCGAGGATTATCACGTCCCGATCCTCTTCGAGAAAGCGCGCAACCGCAGTGTCGATCCGATTGAGCGCCGCATGTCGTTGCTCGACCGCAGAGACCGTGGGGCCTGACTTAAGGTGAAGGCCGATCACGTGGAAGTCTGCACCCGGTTGGTGTTTTGATCGAATGCGCGCGTAGTGGCCGGGACGGAGTCCACCCTCGCACGGGTTTTGTGCGGACGTGGCTTTACTGTTCAAGTGCCAGAGACTCTGCATTGCAGAAAGCGTCACCCGACTCGCGTTCCACAGCACCCCCACGTGGTGACCCTCGGGCGTTCCGCATTGTTGAACCGCCCATTGCCAGGAATCTCCCGTTCGGTGTTCAAGTGCCGTCAAAACGCGGTCCCACGAGGCCCGGGCTTTGGTGGTTGCCAGGCTCTCCTGAACGACCAGGATATCCGTTTGCATCCAGACAAGGGTGCACGTCAGCCATCCCAAGTCGGTCGGTGCAATGGAATGATCCGGCCGGTCGGGTGGGCTGCCATGGGGAAACCACCGGATATTCCACGTCCCGATCCGAAGTGTGTCGGAAGCGGGGACGGCCATGCGACCGCCATCCTTGACAACGCGTTCACAGTGCGTTGAAGATTTCCATACCAAGGCTTCTTCCCGGGAAGAGCTTTGATGGACAGCAGGCTGAGGTGCCGTTTCAAAGGCATCGGCCAGGGAGACGGGAACGACGTCAGTGCCCCCGAACGTTGCAACCACAATGAGGCTGAGAACCCAGGAATCCGTCCGCATCACGATCTCCCGCACACGTTACTCATACATACCAAACCCTGGCCGAGAAGGATAGTGTGGACTGGCAGGCTCGTTTCAGCATCCGGTTGTTGAGCCGGGGGCCAACAGGTGATGCCGTTCAGCAATCTGGTGGGCAAAAACGTCAATAATGTCGACTGAGGTGAGGCATGGCACAGACAAACATCAATAGTGAAATTGCCAGCAAGGCCATCCTCCGGCCAATTGAGCAGGTGGCGCAGGAAAAATTGGGACTCGATCGGGAGAGCCTGGATCTCTATGGAAAACACAAGGCCAAAATTCCGTTTTCCTTACCCGGGGGGGTGAACGAAAGACCCGATGGGAAATTGATATTGATGACGGCTATGACACCCACGCCGGCCGGGGAAGGCAAAACCACGACGTCCGTCGGCCTGACCGACGGGCTGGCGAAGATCGGGAAAAAAGTGATGGTGGCCTTGCGGGAACCGAGCCTGGGGCCGTGTTTCGGCATGAAAGGCGGCGCCTGCGGAGGCGGGTACGCCCAAGTCGTGCCCATGACCGACATCAATTTGCACTTTACGGGAGATTTCCACGCCATTACCTCGGCGCATAATCTGCTCGCGGCGATGGTAGACAACCATTTGTATTGGGGCCATGCTCCTTTTTTGGATGCCAGGCAGATCAGTTGGCGACGGATCATGGATATGAACGATCGGTCGTTACGCCAGATTGTCACGGGGCTCGGCTCTGCCGTGAACGGCTTTGCCAGGGAAGGGAGCTTCGACATCACGGCGGCCTCCGAGGTCATGGCGGTGTTGTGTCTGGCCACGGATTTACGCGATCTGCAGCGACGGTTGGGGAACATCAATGTCGGACAAACTCCGCAAAAAGAATTTGTCTTTGCCAAGGACGTGAAAGCTCAGGGCGCCATGACCGCCTTGTTGAAGGATGCGTTCAACCCCAACCTGGTTCAGACCCTGGAGTGGAATCCCGCCTTCGTGCACGGGGGACCGTTCGGCAATATTGCCCATGGGTGTAATTCGGTCGTGGCCACGAAAGCGGCCTTGAAATTGGCAGACTACGTGGTGACCGAGGCAGGGTTCGGTGCGGACCTGGGTGCGGAGAAATTTTTTAATATCAAATGCCGGCGAGCAGGGTTGAGGCCGGACTGTGCCGTGGTGGTGGCAACGGTCAAGGCGCTGAAGTTGCACGGCGGAGCCAAACTCAAAGAACTGACAACGGAAAACCTCGACGCGCTCAAACGCGGCCTGCCGAATCTCGTACGGCACCTGGACAACGTGAAGAAATTCGGGGTACCCGTGGTCGTGGCCATCAATGAATTCACGAGTGATACCAAAGCCGAATTGGATCTGGTGCGGGAAATCTGCGCCGGCCGCGGCGTGAAAATGGCCTTGGCGAATCATTGGGCCAAAGGAGGGGAAGGGGCCGTTGCGTTGGCGGAGCTGGTGGTGAAGACGATCGAAGACGAACCCACCGACTTTCGTCCACTCTATGCCGATGACCTGCCGCTTGCCGAAAAAGTCCGGATCGTGTCGAAAGAGATTTATGGTGCGGATGATGCGGATATTCCGTCAGCCGTGCTCCAACAATTCGAGGAACTGGAAAACAAGGGATACGGCCGATTTCCCATCTGCATGGCCAAGACCCAATACAGCTTTTCAACCGACCCTGAAAAAAAAGGTGCGCCCACCGGCTTTACGATCCCCATTCGAGAAATCCGGTTGTCCCTGGGCGCGGAGTTTCTCGTCGTGTTGACCGGCGGGATCATGACGATGCCCGGGCTCCCGCGCGTGCCGGCTGCCGAAGCCGTGGGCCTTGATGCCAAGGGAGACGTCGTCGGCCTGTTCTGATCGCAGCATGGCGGCTGGTTTATCCAAAAAAGGGGAAGGAAAGCATGATTGATCTGGAGTATTCGTTAATCATTGAAGCGACTGACGACCCCAATTTTTTTGGATTTTATTCGGAAGAGCTTGAAGGGTTCACCAGAATCGGTCACTCCATTGAAGACTGCGTCTACAAGGCTAAATGGGGTATGCAGGAGCATGTCTCTTTTCTAAAAGAAACGGGGCTGTCCATCCCGTCCCGTAACCCTGATCCGACTGTGGTGATTCAAAATCAACGGCAAACGCAAGCTGTCAAAGGATAACACTTCTTTGCGTTTTCATCGCCGCGGGGGCGGGAGAGCCCTTTGCCATGGCGAACGTCTTTGCCAAGGTCTGACTAGCCTCGATTCACTTTCGCAACTGGTCTAAACGAACCCAATCACCGGTCGTCCGTGCGTAACTCCAAAAAATCCAGCCGTTGCGCTTTTGGCCGCCGCAGGCTGCAGCCGCTGCCAGCGAGGGTGAAAAATACGTCTTCCCTGCAAAACGGATTGTTCCGTTTTGCATAACTCTGGCCGTGACGGTTTTGTTTTTGAACTTTGCCTTGAGCTTCAAAGGTGTGGAGATATATTTGGAAAGGATCAGCGATTGTCCCTTGCGGTTTTTAGGAGAAGCTGATGTTGGTTTGACGGGTGGCTTTCTAGTTCGGCCTCCGATGAGTTCCCCAAGTTCTTTTCGTTGCTGCTGGCGAATGGCCTGACCAAGCCGGTTTCGAAGGTTTTCTGCTTTGCCAAAGGTGCCCACCAATTTATTCCCTGGTGGACTGACGACCTCAGAACAAGAGATTCCAATTCCTTGATGTGACTGTCACCAATCGTGAGATACACGCTGAAGCGGTCCCATGACTGGCCATGTCGATCCCGCAAATGATGTCGGAGTCGGTTTCTGAGGTTACTCGCAAGGCCCACGTAATACAGCCGGTTCCCGCGATACAAGGCATAGACCCCATGCCGCTTGGCCACATATTCCCGAATAATGCCCTGATATTTCTCCAAAACCGATCGGGAAATTTTTTCAAGGTATTGGGAAACAAGTGGAGTATGTTTGGCCATGACAAACGTTCTCCTTTAATGACGTGGTCGAGATAGAGCGGAGGTTGAGCGTGGCAGTGACTCTAGTTATGCAAACAATAAAAAGAGACATATTCACTCACTGCGAGCTACCGTTCAGACGTGATGCAAAGTCTTGGCGGTCTGACCAGATTAGGGGTTCTTTATCGTGAGCCTGATCAGATTGCGATTCGAATCTTTTTGCCCTAGTCACGATTTCCATTTTTTGAGTATGGTTATGACTCACCCTTTGCAAGTTGTCTCAAAATTTTGGAAAAGATACGAATCACTCGGTAACAACACATGACAGCTGTTGTGGTAAAAAAGATCCACACCCCAGTAAAAATGACGAAGGACACCCTGTCGCTTACATTGACGTGTAAGCTCAAGACCATTCCTGTCGCCGTGACAATTGTTGTGCCGAATGACCAATAGATTGCTTGGACGACGTACCCGACCAAATAACCATAAACCCCTCCTTGTTTTAAGCCTTTGATGACGCTTCGCTGATCCATAGATAAGAGAATAGATTGTGCGGTAAGGAGAAACCCAACAGCGATTGCACTTATACTGGCCAATACGGGAAAAAGAACTTTAGCCGTTGAAAGTACATCGATTAGTCGATGGAAATAAAAATATAAAATAGTTATGACAAAACCGAAAACATACGGGTACCAGCGCTCGATTGTTTCAGATGTCATTATGGGTCCTCATTGTCCTGAGAACATTTCAAGTAATTCCTGCTTTCTGGAGGAGAAGGCTTTTTCAACGGCATATTCCCGCTCAGATGAAGAGATAGTTCGCCCAGACTTCAATTGAACTTCAATTTCCTCCACCATTCGATACTCAATCAAATCTAAAACTGACTTTTCCCCATCCTCGGTTTTTCCCGATATTTCAAACTTATGAATTGAGTTTTCTCCCTGTTGGTTAGACTTTACAAACGATTGAGCAAAATTTTTGACCCATTTGAGTGATCCTTGTCGTTTACCCATTGAAAACGTCAGCATCAGATTTGGAGATTTAAATTGATCTATTAGGGATAGCATGGATTTAACGCCTTTTCCTAAGCCTTTAAAGGCAGTCATATTTTCTACGCCGGCAATATTCAGAGATAGCTTCCGCACGTCTTTTATATTTGCAAGGCGTTGCAATCCATCTTTTTGCAAAATTGGTTGAAGTTCGATTGAATCCACAGACCCTTTTTCTTCAAAGTACCAGGCAAACACTCCGGCTGAAACCCCATAACGGTTTCGTTGGATGGCAAGGACTTTAGTTGGGACATGATATAAAAAAGCAGTCTCTTCTCCAATCCCTTCATCATCTTCGAGGTCAATAGACGAGACGTCTCCACTAAGCTTGGCCTTTATCGGCAACTGATCCATTCGAATTCGCATCATTTCGCCCTTCCAGCAATCTTCAATTTTTCTCGATTTTTGCAACCTGAACGGGCAAGCATTTTTGGTGGCATTTCGAGTATCGTCATTAGGAGAAACATGCACAGCATTTAAGATATCCTCGAATGAATGGAGAGTTTCATCTGGAAGGACGACTTTGAAAAAGTCCACTTTTAATTTTCTAATCATAAAGGCGGTCCTTTTTTGAATGATTTTAGAGGATACCTAAGCCTTCGCTGGGAGTAGATACGATTTTGCCTCTGGTGCAGGCTTGAGACTATGGAAAAGCATTTACAATGCTTCTGAATAATGAGTGCTGCTTTTTCATAGTCTTTAATCATTCTGTCCTTACAGCTCACCTTTAAAGGCTTTGGCGAGGATGGAGGGGCGGAGCGTGTCGAGTTCAAGGGCGGTTTGAGAGAGTCCTTCTCTTATCTTTTCTATGGTTAGCTGTAGTTTGTCAAACCAAAGTTGTTTTTCAAAAGAGGGTACTGGCACGGTTATGGCTTCAAGTTTCTCCAATCCCAAAGTTCGATTTCTGCCTGCTCCACCTGGGGAGGCAAGCCCAATTTTTTCGAGACCTGCTTCAGTGAGAAAGTAAAATCGCAAGAAATGTGCGGTGACGAGTTCCTTCTTGGGAACGCAGGCAATAAACCTGTGTGAGCCAACACGTCCAGCATCCTCAGGTTGAACAACGGCTATCGCGCCCTCCCAAGCAAAGACATTATTAAAAAGAAGGTCGTCTGCCTGAACCCTGTAAAGCTTTTTTGATCCGACCTCCCAACCGCTTAGGTTGGGCTTATGAAACGTTCCTTTTCCAAAGGATCGAATGCCTATTTCCGGATAACTTGAAGCGGTGTCAATCTTGACAGGGCGTCGTGTGATTGGAGCGATTTCTCGCAAAAGTTCTTCCTTTGCGCCAGAAATCAATTTGTAGAACGTACCCAAAAGCAATTTATCCGCATCTTGTTCAATCTGCTTTTTCAGCTTTTTTGTTTCTTCAATCTTGGCCGCGAGAGTTTCAATGCGCGCCACAATTCGTCGTTGCTCTGGAAGTGGGGGGAGAGGGATTTCAAGGTCAAGAAAGAAATTCTCCTTAAAGCGATTGCGTGTTAATGGCGTGCTGCCAGTACAATTTTCTTCCACTCGCCTGATTGTCGACGGTAGGCGAAACCACAATCTTAAAAATTCAGTGTCAAGGATATCCGAAATTGATCGAAAAGTCGGAAACTCACCGGAGACGTAACAACCATCAAAGGGACTAGCAATCACACCAAATGCTCCGCGCCATGCGAACAGACGGCTATAGATAAAATCTCCTGCCTCAACTTTAGAAAGTTTCGTGGCTGCAATTTGTGAACCAATTATGGTCTCACGTAGAAATGGCCCTCCACCATCTAAACGGATTCCCAAAAGCCGATACTCTTTTGTTGGGTCTACGGCTTCAGGTCGTGATACAGGAGCAAGTGTCTTGGCAAGCTTTGTATGCTGCCATGGGCTGTTCATTTGTCTGTTTCTCCTAGCATTTGCTTAATCTCACCCATGATTTCAATTATCCGCTGTTCTTTTTTGAGGATGCTGTCAACCAATTGCTCCGGGGGGAGGTGTTCGAGGTCCTGTTTGTTCCTGGGGTTCTTGATGTCGAGATTGCAGTTGTTGGCCAGCAGGTCTTTTGCTGAAACTTTCCACGCTCGGTCCGTTTCCTTACGTCTCTTCCACCAGGCGAGGCAGTCTTTGAATTCCTCGAACTGCATGGGCATGGTCTTGGTATATTGCTTGCGGCCTTCGGGCAAGGGTTGTTCGTAATACCACACGTGCTCGGTCGGGCCGGGATGGTCGAAGAACAACAGATTGGTGGGAATCGACGTGTATGGCGCGAACACCCCATTGGGCAGACGGACGATCGTATGAAGATTGAAGTTTTTCAACAGTTCTTCTTTGATCCGGGCGCAGACTCCATCACCGAATAGCGTCCCGTTGGGCACAACGACTCCAGCCCGGCCATCCTTTCTTTCAGCAGGAGAAGGACTTCTTGGGCGTCGAAGTTTGCGCATGATGAATTGGAGAAAGAGGAGAGCCGTCTCGGAGGTTTGTTTGTCTTCAGGAAAATTCGAGAGAATGCCACGTTCTTCTTCTCCGCCGAAGGGAGGATTCGTAAGGATCACGTCAACGCGGTCCTTGTCGCCAATCTCGTTGAGGGGAAAACGGAGGCTGTTGCCTGAATCGATTTTGGGTGACTCCAACCCATGCAGGAGCAAATTCATCTGTGCCAGCAAGTACGGCAGGGGCTTGGCTTCCCCTCCCAATAGGCTCTTGGTCTGAAGAGTTTTTCGTTGCTGGACGGTCGCGCATTGTTTTTCTAAATGGGTGTAGGCTTCCACGAGGAAGCCGCCGGTTCCGCAGGCCGGATCGAGTACGGTTTCTCCAAGTTGAGGATCAGTGACCTGCACCATGAACCGTACAACCGTTCGCGGAGTGTAGAACTCTCCGGAATCTCCGGCCGCATCGCGCATTTCTTTAAGCAGGGCTTCGTAAAGGTGCCCGAGCGTGTGGATTTCCTCGCTTGAGGTAAAGTGAAAGTTGTTGACCTTATTGATGACATCACGGAGGAGGTAGCCATTGATCATTCGGTTAATGGTGCCATGAAACACGGATGCAATGACGTCGCGTCGGTCGCCGCCGTTGATGCCTTGAAGTTCGCGCAAGTAGGCAAAGAGGCCGGCTCCACGAGTGCCATCCGGCCTAACAACTTCGTCGTTGTTCACAAAGGCAATGAGTTCATCCCCGGTGATGCCATCAGGCTTTGCCGCCCAATCGCGCCAGCGATACGGTTGCTCAATGGTTGGGCGAAAAGGTTCTTTGGCAAGTTCGGCCTCGATTTCTCGATTATGTTCCAGGTCATCGAGAAATTTGAGAAACATGATCCATGTCAGCATAGGCAGGCGATCGAGATCGCCATTCAGCCCTTTGTCTTTCCGCATGATGTCGCGTGCGGATTTGATGAGACTGCCGAGTCGTTGCGCCGTAGTCAGGGGTTCAATCGGTTTTTTTGTTTTTGCCATGTTGCCGTTGCTTGTCCTTTTAAACTTTCTTTGGCGGTTGATCTTTCCCTTCCTCAACGGTTATTTCGAGTCGATTCCAGTAGGCCGTAAGGCATGCGTATGCGGTCTCTAGGGTTGTGGAGTGCAGATGGCATTCTGAGGCCAATGCTCCGTACGGCTCTCTCCATTGCTCGGGAGGAGGCGCAAGGTTTATTGGCAAGGGATGGGTGTCTCGGCGCGTGAACGTGCTTTTCAGTGCTCGAATGATTTGCATGGGTTCGGGAAGACCGTTTTCGATCAAGAGAACGAGATCAACCAAGTCTCTAACTCTCGACGATTCTCGTGGAAAAGAATAGGCATGGATCTTCTCCACGAACTGCTGGTCGAGTGGTACCATGGCGATTCGTGCTGGAGGGACGTCTGCGAAACTCAGGAGTTCATGCCCGGTGATCCATTCCGGTTCGGATACTGCGGCATCTCCAAGCCCCACATCAAGATTGAATCTGGCAAACAGTCGGTTATCAAGCTGAGCGTTTACCGGGAATCTCGCTCCGCCAAGTGGAGCCGCTCGCAGGTCCGCTGTCGGTGCACCCAAATGAAAGGTAAACCAGTCGTCCAGATCCCTTGTAAGTTCATCTTGCAGTAGTTCACGGAGCATTTGTTGCGGATTTTGTCCTTGAAGTATTTGGAAAGAAGAGTCGTGCATACTAAGGTCAATATCCTTGGTCGCTCGGGCAATCTCTTGAAGGCGAAGCTCGATGGCATATCCTCCTTTCAGTAACCAGCGTGGATTCTCCTGCGTAAAGAGTCGTGCAAGCAGACGTTCAAAGGCCACGCGGCGACGCAAACGGCCTAAGTCGGTCCCTTGGTTCTTGGCAAGCTGGTTTAACCTTTCTTCCAACGATTGCCGGAATGCCCCTGCCGTGCTGAACCGACTTGGTCCGGGCACTATGCAACCTCCATGCGTTCAACCGTTTTAATCGCAGCCAGCAGTTTAGCCTTTGAGTGGTCGGGGAGAGTATTGGATAGGAGCTTTTTCCTCTGGAGAATACCTCGCTCGAAAGCATCACGTATTGCTCCTTCAAGAAGATCTTGGCTGATGGGACCGTTTGCTACGTCCAGAAGTGTTCGAAGAGGTGTTGTCACATTGAATCCGCGTCGTCGTTCAATCTCATCAGGCCGGAGCACGGCTTTGTGGGGTATGCATCCGCCGGGAAGCTTCTTTCGAAAACCAGGAGGGACCGTGAGGTGAATTCTGCTAGGCATTGTGTCTCCAAGTTCATGGATCGCCAAAGCTGTTTCATGAGAAACAGTCGCTTGGATTTCGCCTCGTTGATTACGGCTCCAAAGAGACCAACGGATCAGGTCTTCGTATTCACTTTCAGGGTAGGTGCGCAGGCGGTAGACACCGTGGTCTATTTGTTCCCAATTGCCTCGGTTCTTGTGATGATGATGTTGCCGGTAAGTATAGCCGACTGAGAGAGCTTGGGCGGCGGTGAAGTAGCCTTCCTGTTCTCTGGCAATCTGGATCAGTGCTCGTTCTGTTTCCCGTGGATCTCTTTTCATGGATCAAAAACCTTACATTTAATGTAAGCATTATGATCTTAAAATTTCTAAAAATCAACACAAAAATTACATTTAATGTAAGGTTTTTGCAGTATTGGTTATGCTGCATACAGGAGAGACTGAAGTTGGTGGACGGCGGCTCGCAATTGATCGGGTCCTCCGAAGAGGTCGGTAATCTCTACGACATTTCCATGGTTGGAGAGCGGCGGGACTTTTAGGATATCCGGAATCAGAAATTGGGCTGTTCCGTGTTCGGCGTATTTTTCCAACAGTTCGTTCAATATTGTCTGAGCTTCCTGACTATATTTTTCGAAGAAGTCTTTTTTCTCTTTGCGAAGACGATCTGCGCGTTCTCTTCGTGTCCGGAGGGGCGCATTAAAGGCAACGTGGCAGAGCAGATCAAATGGATCGGCCTGAGGTTGCTGGGTCACCAGGGCCAGTTCCTCAAAGTCGATCCCTCGTTCAGCCAGCTTTTCGATAATTTCCGAGCGTTTTTCCGGGTTGGCCCACTGGGTTTTGAGGTTGGCGGCTGAGGGATACAGGGTTCTGACTTTGTCTGCTGCATAATCCGTAAACTTGACCACCGACAGTTGTTTGCCGTCCGGATCGAGTTCATAGACTAAATGGGCTGCAATTTCGACTTGTCCTCCATCAAAATAGTACTTCCGGGGCGGTCCTTCAGCATCATCTCCGATCGTTTGATCTAATGGATAAGTTTCCTCTGTTTCTGCGGAGATACTGTGGTCTTCAATGATCTCATAGGTCGTGGGGATGGTATTTCCATCTTCATCGACTTGTTCTTCAGTGATGAGCGCGGGTTCTCCATCAAAATCCGGATCGGCAAAGAGTCGGGTGGCCGAGCCGGTATAGTCTAAGATGTTGAAGTAGAGCTTCCCGTAATCGTCCCGAACTCTGGTTCCCCGTCCGATGATTTGCTTGAAGTCTGTCATGGAGTCCACCACTCTTGCCAACACGATGTTTTTACACGTTGGTGCATCTACACCCGTGGTGAGCAGTTTAGACGTTGTGAGAATCACCGGGGAGTTTGTTTCTACATCCTGAAAGCGTCCCAAGTGACCTCGGCCGATCTGGCCTTCTTCCGATGTCACCCTGCAGACATAGTCCGGATATTGTTTGACAAGGTCCGAGTTGAGATTATTGAGTGTCTGGCGCATGGTGTCGGCATGTTCTTGGTCTACGCAGAATACAATCGTTTTAGCAAACCGATCGGTTGCTTGCATAAAGTCGGTCAGATGTCGCGCAATGGCGTCGGTCCGTTTTCGAAGTGCTATCACGCGTTCAAAATCCCTGGTTTGATATTCTTCGTCAGGGATTTCTCGGCCGTATCGGTCGAGGTCGGTTTGGCTCGGTCTCCATCCCGCAGCATCCCAGGTGGTCATGACTCGGTGGACTCGGTAGGGAGCCAGAAATCCATCCTCGATGCCTTGCTTAAGACTGTAGATATAAATCGGGTTGCCGAAGTATTGGTAGGTGTCTCGATTGTCTTCGCGAAGTGGCGTTGCCGTCATGCCGAGTTGAAAGGCCGGTGAAAAATACTCTAAGATCTCACGCCAATTGCTGGTATCTCGTGCGCTTCCTCGATGGCACTCGTCCACGACGATGAGGTCGAAAAAGTCACGAGGATATTCCTTGTAGAGCCCTGGCCGGCGTTCATCTTTTGCAATGGCCTGGTAAATGGCAAAGTACATTTCACGGCCTTTGTTGGCTTCCCCGTTTTCGATCTTCCAGCGGGCATCTCCCATGGCTGCGAAAATTTTGTCCTTAGGGTCATCGATCAGGATATTGCGGTCAGCCAGATAAAGCATTTTGGGGCGACGGTGTGCGCCGATTCTATTCCAGCGGCTGCTCCAGAGTTTCCAGCAAATTTGAAATGCAACCACGGTTTTTCCCGTTCCCGTGGCCATGGTGAGCAAGACTCGTTGTTTACCTTCCAAAATCGCTTGCACTGTGCGATTAATGGCAATTTCCTGGTAGTAACGAGGACTTTTTCCGGTGAGATGATTGGACGGAGTTAAGAGTTGTCGGGCAGTTTTCTCGTCGGAGATGTTTTGGTGGTTTCGGAAACGTTGCCATAGTTCATGGGGAGAAGGAAACGTTTCTATTTCGCGCTCTTTTCCGGTTATGTAATCAAATTCAATAATGCCGTGTCCGTTTGTGGCATAAGCGAATTTTAGCCCCAGGATTTCTGCGTATTCTTTTGCTTGGGCTAGCCCATCTCCGGGTGACTGGTGGGCAGCTTTAGCCTCCACTACTGCGATCGTAAAGTCGCGTGTGTACCGCAGTAGATAGTCTGCCCGTTTCTGAGGACGACGACGGACCTGATTGCCCGAACCTACGATCCGGCCATCCGTAAAGGTTTTTTGCTCGGTAAACGAATGAGGGTCGTTATCCCACCCGGCTTGTATCAATTTGGGGAGGACGTACTTTCTACAGGTGTCGGCTTCGGTCATCATAGAGGTAACGAACATTATGCCGTGGTCCGTTGGACTTGTGAAGCTCGAAATCGGTGGGGCTGTTGGAACGATCAGGAAGGAGCCTTCAGCCCGCCTTTCCCATTGCATGCCGGCGAGTATGCTATGATGAGGGTTCCTGGTGTGCCATGAACATGTTTATGCTGGAATCGGAATTTTCGCCCAAGGGCGATCAGCGGCAGGCGATCGACGCGCTGACCGAAGGGGTGCACGCCGGCAAGCGACATCAGGTGCTGCTCGGAGTCACGGGGTCGGGCAAGACGTTTACCATGGCGAACGTCATTGCCAAGGTCCAGAAGCCGACGTTGGTCGTGGTGCACAATAAGACGTTGGCAGCCCAGTTGTACCAGGAGTTCAAGAGTTTTTTCCCGCACAATGCCGTGGAGTACTTCGTCAGTTATTACGATTATTACCAGCCCGAAGCCTACATCCCTTCCACGGACACCTATATC
The DNA here is from genome assembly GCA_012270585.1 of Nitrospirales bacterium. Lineage (GTDB taxonomy): Bacteria > Nitrospirota > Nitrospiria > Nitrospirales > UBA8639 > Bin75. The sequence continues at coordinate 25,162 of JAAXIB010000058.1, read as the reverse complement.
GCCAAGGACGCCTCGATCAACGATACCATCGATCAGATGCGGCACGCGGCAACGTCGGCTCTGTTGGAGCGCGACGATATTCTGATCGTGGCCTCGGTCTCCTGCATCTACGGCTTGGGCTCGCCGGAGATCTATCATGGTATGTTGCTGTATCTCGAAGAAGGCATGACCATTCGACGAGAAGCCATTCTTGCCAAGTTGGTGGAGATTCAATATTCCCGGAACGACGTCGAGCTTCAGCGCGGCACGTTTCGGGCGCGTGGGGACGTGATCGAGATTTTTCCCGCCGCCTCGGATTCGAATACCATCCGCGTGGAATTGTTCGGGGACGTGGTGGAGTCGATTGCTGAAATTGATCCGTTGACGGGCCGGTCACTCGGGCGTCTGTCCAAGGTTCCAATTTATCCCAAGAGTCACTACGTGATTGCGCCTGATCGATACGACCGGGCCCTCCAGGGCATTGAGGAAGAGTTGGAGGAACGCCTGGTTTATTTCCGGCAGCGGGATCAACTCCTCGAAGCGCAGCGCGTGGAGCAGCGGACCAAGTTTGATCTCGAGATGATTCGGGCGATGGGCTATTGCCACGGTATTGAGAATTACTCAAGACATTTGAGCGGGCGTGCGCCGGGTGAACCGCCCCCGACGCTGCTGGACTATTTTCCCAAGGACTATCTGTTAATTGTCGATGAATCCCACGTGACGGTGCCTCAATTCGGCGGGATGTACGAAGGCGATCATTCACGCAAAAAGACCTTGGTGGAATACGGGTTTCGGTTGCCGTCGGCCATGGATAACCGTCCGTTGAAGTTTCAGGAATTCGAACAAGTCATGAATCGAGTCATTTACGTATCGGCCACGCCAGGACCGTATGAATTGAGACATGCCGGCAAGAGCGTGGTGGAGCAGATTATTCGACCGACGGGTTTGATGGATCCCGTGATCGAAGTCAAGCCGGCGAAGGGGCAGGTGGATGATTTATTGCAGGAAGTGAAGGCAATCATCGCCAAGGGCTTTCGGGTGTTGGTTACGACCTTGACGAAGCGGATGGCCGAGGACCTGACGGAGTACTACCACGACTTGGGGTTGAAGGTGCGATATCTGCACTCCGATATCCAGACGCTTGAACGGGCGGAGATCATTCGCGATCTTCGTCGAGGCGTGTTTGACGTGCTGGTCGGCATCAATCTGTTGCGTGAAGGGTTGGATCTTCCGGAAGTGGCGCTCGTCGGCGTGTTGGATGCGGATAAAGAAGGATTTTTGCGCGGCCATCGCGCGTTGATTCAAACCGCCGGGCGCGCGGCCCGCAACCGCGAGGGCAAAGTCGTGCTCTATGGCGATACGATCACCGATTCCATGAAGGTCACCATCGAAGAGACCGCACGGCGCCGGCAGATCCAGGCTGAGTATAATCGCATGAATGGGATTACGCCGGAGACCATCAAGAAACGCATTCATGATCTGGACTATCACATTGCCGAGGCCGATTACGTTGAAGTGAGCATTGCCGCCGAGGAGGAAGCCGTCTATGCCACCGAAGCCGACATGGAAAAGACGATGGCGTCCCTGGAACGGGAGATGAAGGCGGCGGCCAAAATGCTGGAGTTTGAACGGGCGGCGAAGTTGCGTGATCGGATTCGGGCGTTGCGGCAGCAAGAACTGCTGTTTGGTGAATCGAGACGCTGACGTGTTCCTTTGCCGGCGTTATTTGTCGTACGCTGCTAGATGTTTTTGTAGAGATAGATGCCGAGTAAGATACCCAGGATCGTGAGCAGGTTTATTTTGAAGAGAAAGCCGAGGGTCACCTTGATCAGGATCAGATTGACGGTAAGGGGTGGGTCTATGCCTGGGGAGAGCGATTTGGCAAAAATGGTTTGAATCTGTTCTGAGGGGGAAAAAACGGTGAGAATTTCACCTAACATTCCCCCCAGCAGACCTCCGATAAAAATAAACCCCAGTAACGTCCAGCCTGATTTTTTCACCGGTGTGCTCGCCGAAGCCGGAAATTGAGAAGACACATTTTCTTTGGAATAAGGGAAACTACTGGAAAACGTAAGGCAATCTTCCCGTTAAGTCAAGAAAGCGGGCTTCTTGACAGGCTTTTTGAGGCTTGACTAGACTGCACAACATTTTCTTCGTATTTTCCAATGGCCAGGAGCGATTTCGTGTTTTCATCTCTCACCGACAAAATTGACGGCGTCCTCAAAAAACTCCGTGGTGCCGGTGTTCTCAAAGAACAGGACGTCGTCCAGGCCTTGAAGGAAGTACGCTTGGCCCTGCTTGAGGCCGACGTCAATTTTCGAGTGGTCAAGGACTTCATCGGACGCGTGCAGGGAAAAGCCACGGGCAGCAAAGTCCTCGAAAGCCTGACGCCGGGGCAGCAAGTCGTCAAAATCGTGTGGGAAGAATTGCGCGACCTGATGGGCCAGGACCATTCCGGCCTGTCGCTTTCCTCTCAACCACCTACCATCATGATGATGGTGGGCCTGCAAGGGGCCGGGAAAACCACCACCTGCGGCAAAGTCGCCCGCTTGTTTACCGAACAGGGCAAGCGCGTGTTGCTCATTGCGGCGGATCCCCGACGCCCGGCTGCCGCGGAACAATTGGCCGCCTTGGGAGCCAGCCTCGACGTTCCCGTTCATCGTGCGGACCGGCTGCTGTCGACTCGCCGGGAAGTTGTGCGTTTTTGTTCGGAGGGCGTCCATCGAGGTCGGGAACACGGCTATGACGTTGTGGTCCTGGATACCGGAGGGCGGCTTCATATTGACGACGAATTGATGTTGGAGTTGGAACAGATCAAAGCCGCGGTGACGCCACGGGAAGTGTTGTTGGTTGCCGATGCGATGACCGGCCAGGAAGCCGTCAACGTGGCGGAACAGTTTGATAAACGCTTGGGTGTGACCGGGGTGATTTTGACGAAGATCGAAGGCGACGCGCGAGGGGGAGCCCTGCTTTCGATGCGGGCGGCGATCGGGAAGCCGGTGAAGTATCTTGGCGTGGGGGAAAAGTCCGACGCCCTGGAACCCTTTCATCCCGATCGTATGGCCTCTCGGATTTTGGGGATGGGCGACGTATTGTCGCTGATCGAAAAGGCACAACAGTCCTTCTCGCAAGACGAAGCCCTGGCCCTGCAGAAAAGAGCTTCGAGTCATGCCCTGACCCTTGAAGATTTTCGAGATCAGATCAAACAGGTCAACAAGTTGGGATCCATGGAGCAGATTTTGGGGATGTTGCCCGGCGCCGGGAAGCTGAAGTCGATGATGAATGCAGGGGTGAGCCAGGATCTGCCGGAAAAGGAAATGAAGCGGGTGGTCGCGATTATTGATTCGATGACGCCGGCAGAGCGTTTGGATCATGTGATCCTGAACGGCAGCCGCAAGAAACGCGTGGCCAAGGGGAGTGGAACCTCCGTTCAAGAGATCAATCGACTCATCAAGCAATTTTTGACGGCGCGCAACATGTTGAAGTCACTGGTTGGGGGAAAGCCCGGTAAACCGGGGAAGCTGGGGAAACTCAAGAAACGGGGGAAACTGATTCGTGCCCTTCAATCGCCTTAGCCCGGGCTGTCTCATAATGGACCGAACGACGCACAGGGTGTATTTCTGCTCTTAAACAACGTATAATAATCAACCTTAAAAAATTCATTTCGCAGGAGGTTCAGACTTGTGGCAGTACATTTGCGTTTAACCCGGATGGGCCGGCATAAACGGCCTTTTTATCGGGTCGTTGCCGTGGATTCCAGGGCGCGTCGGGATGGGAAGTACATCGAGATTGTCGGTACGCATGATCCTTTACAAGATCCGGCCGTGACCAATCTGAAGTCGGATCGTGTGCTGGATTGGCTGCAGAAGGGGGCCCAGCCTTCGGTGACCGTTCGTACGCTCCTTCGGCGATCCGGAATTTGGAAGACGTTCGAAGAATCGAAGAAAAAAGCGAACGCGTAACGCCCGTTGCTCGGTGAAGAGCCATTCCCCGGTGTGGCGGTGGCGCTCCGAGCAACCGGGCTCCTTGCCATCCTTGGATCACGTTGCCGGAAATCGTGACGGTTGAGGGAATCGATGGAGAACATGGTCACCGTCGGGAAACTGGTGAAACCCTTCGGGGTGAGAGGGCAGGCTCGCGTCCTTTCACTCACGGACGTTCCGAATCGATTCGAGACTCTTCAAGAGGTAACACTGGAGTTGCCTACGGGCAAAACCTTGGTGACGACGGTCACCGACGTCCACGCAGATGGCCGATCCTATCTCTTGCGATTTGGGGCCTTCTCGACGCCGGAGGAGGTGCGGGATTATCGCGGGGCTTGGCTGAAAATTCCCCAAGCGGACGTTCCGCCGGCACCCGAAGGGTACCATTATCAGTTTGAATTGATCGGATTAACGGTAAAAGACGAGTCGGGCAACGTGTTCGGAACGTTGGAGGAAGTGGTGGCTTTACCGCACCAACATCTGTTTGTGGTTCGTGGGGCCCACAAGGAATATCTTTTGCCTGCTTTGCGCAAATGGATCTCTTCGGTCGACCTCGCCGGAGGCGTCATGACCGTCACGCCGAGTGTGGAATGGGTGGGTGACGATGCAGTGTGACATTCTGACGTTGTTTCCTGAAATGGTGGCGAACGTCGTCTCGCACTCCATCGTGAAGCGTGCGCAGGACAAAGGGCTGGTTTCGATTCGCATCCATAATATTCGTGACTTCAGTGATGATCGGCATCGAGTGGCTGATGATACGTCCTACGGTGGCGGGTCCGGCATGATCATGAAAGCCGAGCCTATTTTCCGTGCGGTCGAGGCGTTGGGCCACGAGCGGAGTCAATTACGAATGATCGCGCCTTCACCACAAGGACGGCCTTTTACGCAACGGCTTGCCCAAGCGTTGAGTCGGGAATCGCGACGGCTGGTGTGGATCTGCGGTCATTATGAAGGCCTTGATGAACGAGTGCTGATCCGGCTGGAACCCGAAGAAATATCTCTTGGTGATTACGTGTTGACGGGAGGAGAACTGCCGGCCCTGGTGATGATCGATGCGGCCGTCCGATTGGTGTCCGGGGTGGTAGGTGACCCCGCGTCGGTGGAACGGGACTCCTTTGCCGAACCCCTGTTGGATTTTCCCCATTATACCAAGCCCCGGACGGTTCGCGGACACCAGGTTCCCGACGTCTTGCTGTCAGGCAATCATGAGGCCATTCGACGGTGGCGTCGAAAAGAAGCCCTGCGAAACACCTATTGCAAGCGTCCGGATTTGTTGCAGCAGGAGTCGTTAACCCAGGAAGATCAACGATTATTGTCGGATATTTCCCAGGAACGTGAATGTAGAGGGGGGACCCCCGTGTCCCCCCGTGAAGGGGGAGGATGACCATCATGAATCGGCTTCAACGGCTAGAGCAAACGTTCCCGACGAATCCGGTCCCCGTGTTTGAAATCGGGGACACCGTTCGCGTGCACGTGAAAGTGATCGAAGGTGAGAAAGAACGGGTCCAGGTATTTGAAGGTGTCGTGATTGCTCGAAAAGGCAGGAAAATCAGTGAGACGTTTACCGTTCGTAAAATCTCTTATGGGGTTGGGGTTGAACGGGTGTTTCCCGTGAACTCCCCCAATATCGCGAAGATCGACGTGATACGAAAAGGGAAAGTGCGGCGAGCAAAGTTGTACTATCTGCGTGACAAAAAAGGGAAGCAGGCCAAAGTCGCCGAACGGGAATTTTTCCGAACCGCAAGCAGAACAACGGCCGCAAAGAACGAGTCTACAGCTACGGCAAGCGCAGAGGCTTCAGCAGATGACCCTGCCGAATAATCCGATGTGTTGTGACGTTTACCAATGAGGCCATAGGGTTGGGATCTGTTGGCCCCACGTGCGATCTCGAAGAGGAGGCACGGGCCCGTGGGTATCGACAGGTTGCCGGATTGGACGAGGCCGGACGTGGTCCCCTGGCAGGGCCGGTTGTCGGCGCGGCGGTGATTGTGCCCCGCCGGTTTTCATTGCGGAGTCTTGATGATTCCAAAAAGGTGAGTCCCACGGAACGGGAGGCGCTTTTTTCGGTGATTACCGAGTCTGCCACGGCGTGGGGAATCGGCGTCGCATCCGAAGCCGAAATTGATTCGTTGAACGTGCTCCGTGCGACGCGGTTGGCTTGGCAGCGGGCCATCAATCAGTTGCGTATCCCACCGGATTTCTTATTGATCGATGGGCACCTGGGCGCTGATTTTTTCATTCCTCATCGGTCCGTGATTCACGGCGATCGGCTTTCGGCTTCCATTGCCGCGGCGTCAATCCTTGCCAAAGTCTTCCGTGACCGAATGATGTGTGAATACCACCAGCGCGATCCCCGCTACCGGTTCCATATTCATAAAGGGTATCCCACGCCGGAGCACCTCCGCTTACTCCGGAGGTTTGGACCGAGTCCGGTCCATCGGCGCAGTTTTGGTCCGGTGCGACATTGTCTGGCGACCCGTCAGGAGGATGCGTGAGCTTCACCCGACAGACACTGGGCAAAGAAGCCGAAGCTGCTGCCGAACGGTTTCTTCGCCAAAAAGGATACCGGATTCTTGATCGCAACGTTCGGATCGGTCGTGGAGAGTTGGATATCGTAGCCCGGGTGGGGGAGACGTTGATTTTTATCGAAGTCAAAGCCCGTCGAACGGATCACTACGGAGGCGTGGCCCACGCGGTGACGGCACGAAAAGAGCGACAACTCATTCAATTGGCTGCTCGATACCTTGCACGCCATCGTCTGGAACATCAGCCCTGTCGGTTCGACGTGCTCCTCTATGATGCCGGGGCTCCTGATTCTCCCGTTCTTGAACACATTGAACATGCCTTCGAGGTGGCCGGCGATGATCGGCGTTGGTAAGCACGCGGAAGATCGCGATGAATGTCCGGGCACGTGTCGTCGTGCCGAGCCATTGTCCCCATGATTCAGTTGTTCCATGTCTCCAAATTCTACGATCGATGTACGGCGCTTGATGATGTCTCGTTTCGGATCGACAAGGGTGAATGCGTCATCCTGACGGGACCGAGTGGTGCGGGAAAGACCACGCTGTTGAAGGTGATCTTTGGCGCTGAGATTCCGGATGCGGGACAGATTCTCGTGCAGAATCGCAACATTGCCCGGTTACGTGGGGGTGCCATTCCTTATCTGCGTCGCACCATGGGTATCGTCCTGCAAAACTTTCAATTGCTTTCGAAGAAAACCGTCTATGACAACGTGGTCTTGCCGCTCATTATTCAAGGCGTCAAAAGACGCGAAGCGCGGACACGAGTGCTGGACACCCTGAAGGCCGTTAGCATGGACCATAAACGGACGGTCCGTACGGGTGTGCTCTCAGCCGGAGAGCAACAACGAATTTGTATTGCGCGGGCTATCGTGAACAGCCCCATTCTGTTGTTGGCCGACGAACCGACGGGGAATTTGGATGCGGAATTGGCGGTTGAAATCGTGGAATTGTTTAAAAAAATTCATGCTCAGGGGACGACGATTCTCTTGGCGACGCATAACCAACGGGTGGTCGAACAGATGAATGGTCGGGTCGTCCATTTGCAGGCAGGCCGCGTCGTGTCTGAGGAAGGGGCGATGTCGTAATGCGGCCGCTGTATTTACTCCGGGAGGCCGTGACCAATCTCCGCGTGAATCGAGGGAACGTGATGATCGGCATCGTCACGACGGCCTTTACCTTGGTCTGTTTTGGAATGTTTTTGTTGCTGTATTTGAATATTAAAAACCTGACCGGAACGCTTCAGAGCGACATGGAGGTGGTCGTCTATCTGGATTCTGAGGCTTCGGAACAGGTGGTGTCTCTGGTGCAAAAACGTCTCCGGAGCGAACCGGCAGCCGTGGCATTGACCTTCGTGTCCAAGGAACAGGCCCTTCGAGACTTTTCCGAACAATTTCCGGAGGAGTCTCTCTTGTTGGAAGGGATGGAAGGCAATCCGTTACCCTCGTCCGTTGTCGTCAGTTTGTCCCCGCAATTTCTGGATGCCGAATCCCTGAGTGCGTTTGCCGAGCGCGTCAAGCAGTTTCCCGGTGTGATCCACGTAGCGTACAGCCAGGACTGGATTGACACGTTGGCGTTGGTGATCAGTTACTTTGAGTTGGGGGCGGTGCTGATTGGGATGATTCTGGCCGTGGCGACGGTGACGATCATTGCGAATACAATCCGTTTGTCGTTACACACCAGAAAGGAGGAAATCGAAATCCTTCGGCTGATTGGCGCCACGGGGGTGTTTATTGCGATACCCTACGTGATCGAAGGCACGATTCTTGGGGCCGTCGGCGGCGGTCTGTCCCTCGCGTTGTTGAAAGGGATATTTGAATTCTTTCGATTAGAACTCAACGCGTCGGGCTGGTTTGGGGGGATGGAGCATATTCTGCCGGTTTTCCCGCGACAGGTTTCTTTTCTTTTGGTGATGACTGGTATGTTGTTAGGATGTGGAAGCAGTCTGCTTTCCATCTTCGGCTTGATGAAGGTGAGGAACTGATGAGAAATCCACAATCCACAATCCGCAATCCACAATCCACAATCAAGGTTGAAAACCGCTTTCTTGTACTCACGTCGTGTTTGGCGATGTTCGTTGGCTTCATTGCCGTCCAGTCGTTGTGGGGAGCCTCTTTGCAGGAAAAAATTGACAAAGAAAAACAGACCCTTCAACAGTTAAAGCAGGACATCCGGAAAACCAGGAAACAGCGGGATCAGTCACGGAAAAAACAAATGGAGGTCCTGGAATCGATTGAGCGTCTCGATCGTCAATTGCACAAGGAACGGCGGGAGGCTGCTTCAATCAATCGGGAAATAAGACAAATCGACCGGGAACTGAATAAAATAGACGCTCAGGCAACCGGGCTTCGATCTGACATGAACGACAAAAAGACCGTGCTTGGAACCCGTTTAAAACGACTCTATATGGAAGGGCGAGCCGGCTGGGTCTCTCCCTTGGTGGAAGCGGCTTCTTATGCGCAGTTTCAACGCCGGTTGCTGTATCTCTCCTCGCTTGCCAGGTGGGAGCGTGACTTGTTCGAGGAATACCGGCGCCAGGTGGCTCAAAGCGAGCAACTTCATGCCCGACAAGCGAAAATCCGTGAATCGTTGGTGGTGCGGAAGGGCAGAATCGACAAAAAATTGAACGTGATTCGAGATGTGAAATCCCAAAAGCGTGTGATCCTGGCGAGTTTAAAAAAGACCACACGCTCCCATGAGCAAATGTTACTCACGCTCGATCAGGCTGAAAACCGAAAGGAAACTCTGCTCAAAAAACTGGAGCAGCGCAGTCAAATTGCCGACGGAAAAATCCAGAAACGGACGACGGATTCATTTCAAAGAGGCGCATTGTTGTGGCCGGCTGACGGCGATTTGGTGGGATTCTTCGGCCGGCAAAAACACCCGACGTTTGACACGTACGTCCGGAAGAAAGGGATTGAAATTGCCTCAAGCGAAGGGAGTGCGATCCGGGCCGTTTCAGGCGGGGACGTGGTCTATGCGGATTGGCTCAGAGGATATGGACTTGTGGTTATTGTGGATCACGGTAATAATTATTTTACGTTCTATGCTCATGCCTCCAAGTTGTCGGTGAAAGAGGGAGAAACGGTTGCCAAAGGAGCCGTGCTTGGGGAGACCGGATCCTCCGGACTGACCAACAGAAACGTTTTATACTTTGAGTTACGGAAAGGAACCAAGCCGGTGAACCCGTTGCATTGGTTGGCCAAACGGTGAGCATGCCGGCACGATTTTTTATTATCATTCCCGCCCCATAGCACCCTCTCCCCGGGAGGGCAAGAGCAGGGGTGAGGGGAAGGGGAGATCGGAAGAGGTGGAGCCGCACGACAGATCGCGGGAGTCCACCATGTTCATTGTCTTTTTAAAGAGTTAGGACGTCGATATGGAAAAAGAACGATCTTCAATACCGTGGGGTTCCGGGCTTATTGTGTTTGGTGCGCTCCTTTTGGGGTTGATGCTTGGAAAGGGAGTAGAAAAAACAGGCTATGCCAGTGAATCCTACGAAGAACTCAGGATCTTTGCGGAAGTTCTGACTCAAGTCAAGAAACATTACGTCGAAGAAGTTCAGACGAACGATCTTGTCCATGGGGCCGTTCGGGGCATGCTCAAAACGTTGGATCCGCATTCCGCGTATATGACCCCGGAGATGTATAAAGAAATGAGAGTTGAAACCAAGGGAGAATTTGAGGGATTAGGGATCCAGATCGGGATCAAGGATCATCATGTCACCGTCATTGCTCCCATTGAAGGGACCCCGGCCCACGCGGCAGGCATAGAAAGCGGAGACGTTATTTTGAAGGTCGATGAGACACCGACGAAAGACCTGACGCTGATGGAAGCGGTACAACGTATGCGAGGACCCAAGGGGACCTCGGTCACGTTGACGGTCCGGCGGGAAGGGGCCACGGAAACGCTGAGCTTCACCTTGATTCGGGATACGATAAAGATTCGCAGTGTCCGATCCCGGATCATGGATGATCGCATCGGCTATGTCCGGATCTCTCAGTTTCAGGAATCCACGCCCAAAGATCTTGGCCGGGAATTGGTGAAGTTGCAGGACGAGGGCACGCAAGGCCTCATCTTGGACTTACGCAATAACCCCGGAGGCTTGTTGTCCTCGGCGGTTGGGGTATCCGAGCAATTTTTGCAGCCTGATACCTTAGTCGTGTCGGTCAAGGGCCGCGATGGTCGGAAAGACGAATATCGTGCCAGCCCGCCGATGGATCCCCAGGAATATCCGATGATCGTGTTGGTCAACCAGGGTTCTGCCAGTGCGTCGGAAATCGTTGCTGCCGCCATGCAGGATTGGGGGAAAGCCGTCATCCTGGGGAAGACGACGTTTGGAAAGGGCTCCGTTCAGACGATTCTCCCGTTGTCGGATGGCTCGGGACTTCGGCTGACAACGGCGAAGTATTATACGCCCAGCGGCGAGTCGATCCATTCAGTCGGCGTCAAACCGGATATCGTGGTGGAGCAAAAACCGATCACCGTGGATGAGGAACAAAAAGAAGCGTCCTCTTCTGAAGAGAACGCCCCCTCTTCCTCTGAACGGGACACTGATTCGGAGGAACCCAAAGATCTTGAAGCGGAATTAATGAAAAAGGACGTACAGCTTCAAAAGGCGATTGAATTGCTCAAGACCTGGAAAGTCTTCAAAGACCTGCATCCCCTCGAATCGGGGGTCACAGGTTGAGGATAATGGCGGTACTGGTTTTAATGACCCCGTCCACGCCGCGTATCCGTGAAAGAACCAATTCGTTGAGGATCTCCAACGTTTCCGCTTCAATCTGGACCACGAGATCAAAGGGACCGGTGACGGCATAGACTTTCTTGACCCGGGGAATACGGGTGATGGTTTTGTACGCACTTTTCGTGTGATCTCCCGCCACGTCAACCATGATGAACGCCGAGACGGCCATGACCGGTTCTTTCCTCTTTGTACAGAAGAATAAGGAAAAAGCTCTTCGGGATCTGACCTTAACAAAGGCGTTGCCGCCCGGTCAATCACTCCTCGATTGTTCGCGTAAACGTTGAATGGCCGCGAGCAGTTCGTCTGCGGTCACGCTGACCCCCGGTCGAGTCCGTAACATATGAGAACGGGCAAGCGTTTCCAGATCGTCCAGCGTCCGGATCCCGAGTCGATGATACAAGTCGTGCACGATGGGCTCGGAAAGCCCGGGAAGAACGATCCAGTGACGAATGGCGGGCGGCAGGGGCGTTTTGAGTTCTTCATAGGCCTGGATCGCCCCGGTTTCCACGAATTCCTGAATCTTTGCTGCGAGATCTTTTCCAATGCCGGGAAGGGTTCGCAGATCCCCGGCCTGAACAATCTCGGCGATGGGCGACTCCAAGTTGGCGATCGTGTCGGCTGTCCGTTTATAGGCCCGAATCCGATAGGGGTTTTCTCCACGTTTGTTCAGCAACTCTGCCATGGACAGAAAAAGATTGGCGAGCGTATGGTTTGAGTCGTGGCCGGTCGGCATACGGCGAGTTCATTTGGAACAACGAGGTGATGCTATTGTAAAAGATTGTGCTTGGGGATGATAGGGCTTCCGGCCATTGCTCGTCGAAGAGGCTGTGTTCCAAAATTGACAAGGCTTGAGAGGCTCTCGTAGGATGCCGGCAAGTGACCGGAGACACGTTCGGAGTGAATGGAGCGTGCCGGAGGGTTTTGAGTCCCACGCATGCATATCCAAGTCAATGGGGAGTCACGCCAGGTGCGTGAGGAGATAAACGTGACGGAACTGCTCCAGGATTTGCAACTGAACGTTGAACGAGTGGCGGTGGAGATCAATCTCGAAATCCTCGATCGACGGGACTTTGAGGCCAGAAGGTTACAGGAAGGCGACCGCATTGAAATTATGAGTTTCATCGGAGGGGGGTAAAGATTTCTGATTTGTGATTGTGGATTGCTGATTGCAAAAATCCTGACTCCCAAATCCACAATCCACAATCCAAAATTCTTCTTGGAGCGAGGCAATGAGTGACGATCGTTTGACCATAGCCGGGCGGGAGTTTCGATCCCGTTTGTGGGTTGGCACGGGCAAATATAAGGACTTCGTCGAAACGAAGAAAGCCATTGAAACGTCGGGGGCGGACGTTGTCACCGTCGCCGTGCGTCGCGTCAATATCACGGACAGAAATTCCGAGAATCTGCTGGATTATCTCGATCCCCAACAATACACCATTCTTCCCAATACCGCGGGTTGTTACACGGTGGAGGATGCGGTCCGCTATGCCCGGTTGGCCCGTGCTGCCGGGGTATCGGATTTGGTGAAGCTCGAGGTGATCGGCGACGAGCGGACCTTGTTCCCCGATACCGCCGGCCTCATTGAAGCCGCGAAGATCCTGATCAAGGAGGGATTCGTGGTGTTACCGTATACCAACGACGATCCCATCGTGGCGCAAAAGCTGGTCGATATCGGATGCCCGGCGGTCATGCCCTTGGCGGCTCCCATCGGTTCAGGATTGGGCATACGCAATCCCTACAATTTGAAGATCATCCTCGAAAGCGTGAACGTGCCCGTGATCGTGGATGCGGGCGTGGGCACCGCTTCCGATGCCGCGTTGGCCATGGAATACGGAGCGGATGCGGTATTGATGAATACCGCGATCGCGGGGGCCCAAGAGCCCATTGCCATGGCAGAGGCCATGAAGTATGCGGTGGAGGCCGGCCGGTTGGCGTATAAGGCCGGGCGCATTCCCCGGAAACTCTATGCCACCGCGAGTAGCCCGATCGAAGGCATGCTGTAGGCCGACGCTGAACGTGCGCTTCGATGTCTCATGCTCGCACCACAACCCCCTCTCCCGCCTTTGTACGTTGTCACCGACCGGCACCAGACCGGAGCGGACAGATTGCTCCACATCCTCGGAGACATCATCCCCGAACAGGGGATGATGATCCAAATTCGGGAAAGAGACCTTGGCGCCCGGGACCTCCTGCGGTTTGTCGAGGAGGTTCACCGGCTGGCGCGTCCCTTTCAAGTCCCGTGTTTAATCAATGACCGCGTGGACCTCGTCCTCGCCACCGGGGCGGCGGGCGTGCATCTTCGCGCGGACAGCATGCCTGCCCAAGAAGCCCGGAAGTGCCTGGGGGCCGGTTATCTCATCGGGAAGTCGGTCCATTCCGCGGAAGAGGTTTTCCAAAGCGAGCAAGACGGTGCGGACTTCGTGGTGCTCGGTCCGGTGTATGAGACCCCGTCGAAACGGCAGTACGGCCCGCCGTTGGGCGTCCGGGTTATTCATGAAGCCAGCGAGCGTTGTACCATTCCCGTGTATGCGATCGGTGGGATGACGCCTGCTCGCGTGGAGAACGTGCTGGCGGCCGGCGCCGCCGGCGTCGCGGTCATCTCTTCCATTTTTCAAGCCGCCTCTCCGCGTGAGGCGGTGGCGGCGTACAGCACGCAATTGCGCAAATGGAGGCCACGGTAAAACGGCCTCCTTTATATTGACCCTTTCAGAAAACCAGTGCTAGAATTTGATGTCCGATGAGACGAGACAGGTGCTCATGTGGGTTTAGCCCTGTCAATACAAGGGTTTCAGCGGCGCGTAACAGCAGGCCGCTTTTGTTTTCGTGGTCGGGCGGGTGATGATGCCATGGGCTTGAGAAAACACGAAGACTACAACCGGGAGATCGAGAAACTTCGCGGAGAACTCCAATCCCTGGAAACCGAAATGCGCCACCTGTATGAAACCCGCATGAAATTACAGCAATCGCAAAAGCAGAATGAACGCTTGACGGCCAGCCTCCAGGAAGCCAAGACCCAGATTGAAACCCTCCGGACGGAAATCGCCAAACTCACGGCGCCCCCGTCGTCGTATGCGCTCTTCTGTAGTCTGAATGATGATGCCAGCGCCAACGTCTACGTCTCAGGCAGGAAAATGCGCGTCAGCGTGCACAGTTCGGTGGCGAGCGCGTCCCTGCGAAAGGGGCAGGAAGTGATTCTGAATGAAGCCTTGAACATCATCGAGGCGCGCGCCTTCGATCCCCAGGGGCAAGTGGTCAGGTTAAAGGATCAACTGGACGGAACGCGGGCGCTGATTCAGTTGCACCATGACGAAGAACGGATCGTCGAATTGGGTGAGCCGTTGCTCCATGAGCCGCTCAGCGTGGGCGACCATCTGCTCTATGATGTCCGGTCCGGCTACGTCATTGAGAAAATCCCCAAAGCTGAGATCGAAGAGTTGGTCATCGAAGAAGTGCCGGACGTGCAATATGAAGACGTCGGAGGGTTGGCCAAAGAAGTCGAGCAGGTGACGGATGCCGTGGAATTGCCCTTTTTATACCCGGACCTGTTCAGGGAACATCGCTTGACCCCGCCCAAGGGCATCCTGTTGTACGGACCTCCGGGGTGCGGAAAGACCATGATCGCGAAAGCCGTGGCGAATTCCATATCCCGGAAGATGCGGCATTTATCCGGCAAGGAAGTCCGCAGTTACTTCCTGCACGTGAAGGGGCCCGAGTTGTTGAATAAATACGTGGGCGAATCGGAACGGTACATCCGTGAGGTGTTCGCCAAGGCGCGGGACAAGGCGGCCACCGGGAATCCGGTGGTGGTGTTTTTTGATGAAATGGACGCGTTGTTCCGCACGCGGGGGTCCGGGATTTCTTCCGATATTGAATCCACGATCGTCCCGCAGTTTTTGGCTGAGATCGACGGGGTCGAAAAGCTCAAGAACGTGATCGTCATCGGGGCGAGCAACCGGCAGGATCTCATTGATCCGGCCGTGTTGAGAACGGGGCGGTTGGACGTGAAAGTCAAAATCCCCAGGCCGAATAAACAGGGTGCACGTGACATTTTTGCCAAGTACCTCACCGGTGACCTGCCGTTTGCCAAGGAGGAACTCGACCGGCACGGACGGGACCGGCAGGCGGTGGCTTCGCACCTTCTCGACGTGACGGTGGAGACGATGTATGCCACGTCGGAAGACAATAAGTTCCTGGAAGTGACCTATGCCAATGGAGAGAAAGAACTCCTCTACTTTAAAGATTTTTCCAGTGGCGCGCTGATCGAGGGCGTGGTCTCGAGAGCGAAAAAATCCGCGGTAAAACGAGCCATCAACACGGGCGAAAAGGGTCTGAAGGAAGAAGACCTGTTGTGTGCCATTCGGGATGAATTCAAGGCGCATGAAGATCTGCCCAATACGACGAATCCCGATGATTGGGCCCGCATCGCCGGGAAAAAAGGCGAAAAAATCATCCACGTGCGGACCCTGACCCCCGGCTCGGAAGAAACGCGCGACATTGAAACCGTGAGTGCCGGGCATTACTTGTAATGCTCCTGCTCAAGTTGGAATGAGGAGTCCTTGCAGCGCATTATCGGCACAGAAACGGAATTTGGTGTCGCCTCGCGCCATGTCCACGCATCCGATCCCGTTGAAAATTCCCTCCAACTGATCAGTCAGTACCCGTCTCTCATTGCCCCACGCGCGATTTGGGATTACGAGAACGAAAACCCCCTGCGGGATGCCAGGGGGTTTGAAGTCGAGGGCGAACGCGAATGTCCGGGTCCCGAGTACAACCGGGCGCTCAACAAGCTGTTGACGAACGCCGGTCGCCTGTACGTCGACGGGGCGCATCCCGAGTATTCGACGCCGGAATGCAGTACGGCTCGAGAACTGGTCGCGTATGAACGGGCAGGTGAACTCATCGCCGCCAAGTGCCTGAAGGCCATGAATCGGACCATGGGGGGAGGATACGTGCTGTACAAGAACAACTCCGACGGAAAGGGCAACAGCTACGGGTACCACGAAAATTATCTGATGAACCGTTCCGTGCCGTTCGACGTGATTCTTCAGGGGGTGTTGCCGTTTTTCGTATCGCGTCCTATTTTTGCGGGAGCCGGGAAAGTCGGGGCTGAAAACGGAGCCGCCCCTGCGACGTACCAAATCTCTCAACGCGCGGACTTTTTTGAATGCGTGGCTGATCTCAACACCATGGTCAAACGACCCCTGATCAATACCCGCGACGAGCCCCACGCGGACGCCGCGAGGTTCCGGCGGTTACACGTCATTGTCGGCGACGCCAATATGGCGGAACTGTCCACGTATCTAAAGGTGGGTACCACGGCGATCGTGACGCACATGTTGGACGAAGGCGCCGACGTTCCCGCGTTGGTCCTGGAGAATCCCGTGGAAGCCGTCAAGATCGTCTCACGGGATCTCACCATGAAGGCCGATCTGAAGTTGTCCAGGGGAGGCGCGACCAACGCGCTGGCCATCCAACGCGCCTATCTCCGGGCCGCGCATGATTTTTACGCCTGTCGCGAGTTGTCGCCCGCGACGAAGGACGTGTTGGTCAGATGGGAAAGCGTCTTGGATACACTCGAGCGGGATCCCAGGCAATTGGTCGCGGAACTCGATTGGGTGGCAAAACAGCAGATGATCGAGTCGTACGTGGAACGGAAGGGCTGTGGCTGGGATGACCCGCGCGTAGCCTTGATGGACTTGCAATACCATGACGTCCGGCCGGACAAAGGCCTGTACTATACGCTCGAGCGGAGCCGGCGTATCGAGCGGTTGCTGGACGACGAGGAAATCGCCAATGCGGAATTTCATGCGCCGCGAGGCACGCGCGCCTATTTCCGCGGCGCCTGTCTACGGAAATTTCCCGTTCAGATCTATGGGGCGAGTTGGACCTCGGTGCTCTTTGACGTGGGAGACGTTTCCGTCAAACGGGTTCCGTTGATGGATCCGTTGAGGGGAACGCAGGATTTAACCAACGAGTTGTTGGAGGGCGTGGAAACGGCGCAACAACTCCTGGAACGTTTGTCGGTTTGACCGAGATCTTTGCAAAACATGGAATCAATCTTCTCCAAAATGCCCGTGAACCAGTGTTCGAGTTTTTTTGATTTTATTTATCAAACGCGACCCGAACTGACACCCGCCGTGCGGTGGGGGAGTGAGGGGAACGCGTCCGCCTCGGTCGACGACATGCAACGGTACGTCCTGTCGCAACTCTCTCATGGCACAACCGTGTTGGCCGTGAAATACGACAAGGGCGTCGTGATCGTCGGCGATCGACGCGCCGTCGAAGGCTATCAAGTGGCGTCGCGTCGCATGGAGAAGGTCTTCAAAACCGACAGTCATTCGGCCATCGCCATTGCGGGAGCCGCGGGTCCGTGCCTGGAAATGGCCAAGTTGTTTGGGATTGAACTGGAACATTATGAAAAACTGGACGGCGTGCCGTTGTCCTGCGAAGGCAAGGCGAATCGGCTGGGGCAGATGGTGAAAGCGAATCTGCCCATGGTCCTGCAAGGGTTGATTGTGATTCCCCTGTTCGTGGGGTTTGACCTGAAGCAACAACAGGGACGGATTTTCAAGTATGACGTCACCGGCGGGAAATATGAAGAAACGGACTATCACGCGGTCGGGTCCGGGGGAAAGGACGCTCGTGTGACCATCAAGGAACGGTTTCGGAAGAACCTGTCCCAAACGGAAGTCATCGCTCTCGCGCTCCAGGCGCTTTTGAGCGCGGCGGAAGAGGACGTGGGAACCGGCGGCCCCGACCCGTTCCGCGGTATTTATCCCACCATCAAAATCATCGACGCCCAGGGCGTGCGGGACGTCGAAGAGTCCGACGTGGCATCCGAGTGCGACCGGTTGGCTCGTTCACGCTCCGAACAGGAATCCTGATGACGCTGCCGTTCTACGTGTCTCCCGAACAACTGATGCAGGATAAGGCAGAGTACGCCAAAAAAGGCATTGCCAAAGGCCGGTCGATCGTGGCCATCGAATACCGGGACGGCGTGCTCTTCGTGGCGGATAATCCCAGCAGTTCGTTGTTCAAGATCTCCGAAATTTACGACAACATCGCCTTTTCGGGAGCAGGGCGTTACAGCGAATTCGAAAGCCTGCGCAAGGCAGGCATTCAGCACGCGGATTTGAAGGGGTTCATGTACAGTCGTGAAGACGTGACGGCTCGGTCTCTGGCCAACGGATATTCGCAGACCCTCGGGACGATTTTCAGCCAGGAATTGAAACCCTTCGAGGTGGAAATCCTGTTGGCCCAAATCGGTGAACGGCCCGACCAGACGGAATTGTTTCGCATTGCGTTCGACGGGACGATTGTTCACGAAAAGGCATTCGTGGCCATCGGGGGGCGTGCGGATACCGTGGTCTCCACCCTGCGCTCGCTGGGAGCGGGAGACGTCCCGGACCTGAAAGCCGCCCTGACCCGGTGCATGAACGCCCTCGAGACCGCGACGGGGCAGACCGTCTCGCTGCACGCGCTCGAAGTGGCGCTTCTCGATCGGACCCGGACCGGCCGGAAGTTCCGACGTCTCGGCGCAGAAGAAGCCGGCACCCTCCTGTCGTAACCTCCCAGAACCCTCTCCCTGTGGGAGAGGGCAGGGTGAGGGGGCTCTTCTTTTTCCCCTCCTTTGATGTAGGGACGGCCTGTGTGCCTGTCCAAGGGTAGGTCGGATTACGCTCCGCTAAGCCGACCTGCTCGCTTGTCCGCCCTTATCCAATCAGGAAATCGAGTGCCTTGATCAAGCCAACCCCAGCGGCGATGGCTGCATAGATGCGCAATTCAAGGCCCTTCATGTCGGCCTTTAGTTCGGCTCGTAGGACATCAACGTCAGCTTTCAGGGTGGCAAAATCGCTTTTCAGCGCCGCAACGTCGGCTTTTGTTGCCACGCTCTCGTTCATGGCGGCCCCGACCGTGGCGACCCCGACCGTGGCGACAACGGCCTCGGCCTACGCCTCCTCGAACCCGGTTTCCCGGAGATTCTTGACGGCCTTGTGTGTGTCGAATGCGAGTGTGCTCATGGAGTCCATTCTGCTGCACGGTGTGCGTCAAAGGCAAGATCTGTCAAGTCAGGCAAAAGAGGAATGGCAAGCGCTATAGGATGGCGCGGCTACGAATACAAAGACCCTGGATCCCCGATCAGAGCCTGTCCTTGACGTTTGTAATCGAGGATCGGGGATTGTAAATGTTCACTAATTCGTTGACAATTTCCGCCGGTTCCTTCTGTCATCCTCGACGCTTGTCCCCGACTTGATCGGGGATCCAGACAATCTATAAAGGATCCAGGGTCGTTGTTTTTTCTGCGGTTGCGAGGAGAAAGACCCTGGATCCTCGCGTTCGCAAGGATGACAGAAAAAGCAATCGGGAGGCTTTATCTGTCAACGAATTGCTGAACACATACAGGGATGACAGAAGGAGACAAAGGCGCCTGATGCTCGAAAAGGCCCCCTCGCCCTGGCCCTCTTCCAGTGGGGGAGGGGCAACAGGCGTCTGTTTCGTCTGCGTTGGGTCTGTGGTAACATGAATTCATGAAGCGCATTTTCGGACTCGAGTGCGAATACGGGCTCACCTTTTCACCCAACGGCCGGGTGTACCTGCCCATTGAAAAAATTCTGGGATACATTTTCGAGGGGCTGATTCCGAACAGTTGGCCGTCCAATGCCTTTCTCACGAATGGGGCCAGGTTTTACCAGGATACCGGCTGTCATCCCGAGTATTCCACGCCGGAGTGCGACGACATTTTCGAGTTGGTGGTGCATGAAAAGGCCGGTGAGCGAATCCTCGAATCCTGTTTGCCCGCGGCGGAAGAACGGCTCCGGGAAGAAGGCCTCGCCGGCGACATTTACATTTTCAAGAACAACACGGATTCCCTGGGGAACACCTACGGGTGCCATGAAAACTTCCTGATGCAGCGTGACGTTGATTTTTGGAAGGTGGCGGAACAGCTCATCCCGTTCTTCGTGACGCGGCAGATTTTTTCAGGCGCAGGGAAAGTGCTCAAGGTTTCGGGCAAACCGCACTATTTTCTGTCACAGCGAGCCCAGCACATTCACGAAAAAACCTCGTCTTCTACCACGTCCTCCCGGAGCATTATCAACACGCGGGATGAACCCCATGCCGACGCCGAACGGTATCGACGTCTCCATATCATTCTCGGGGATTCAAACATGTCGGAGTTTGCCACGTACCTGAAGGTCGGCACGGCGGACCTGGTGCTGTCCATGATCGAGGACGGGTACTTTATCAAGGGCATTGAATTGGAAGATTCCGTGAAAGCCATCAGGGAGATTTCTCGAGACCCCACGTTGAAAAAAAAGGTGAAGTTGGATGATGGACGGGAGTTGTCCGCGCTGGAGATCCAGCGCATCTATTTGGAAAAAGCCTCGGAATATCTCCACGCCCGCCCCTATGACAAGGTGCTGGCCGACGTCCTGACGGAGTGGGAACGCGTGTTGAAGGCATTGGAGGATGACCCCATGCAGTTGGTGCGGGAGGTCGATTGGGTGACGAAACGCTGGGTGATCCAATCGTATATCGACCGGAAAGGATGCGGGTGGGATGACCCGCGCGTGGCGATGATGGACCTGCAATATCACGACGTGAACCGGAAGCGCGGGTTGTATTACATTCTGGAGGCGCACGAGAAGACCGTGAAGATGGTGGATGAGCGAGCCGTGGAGCGCGCCATGTCCATGCCGCCCCAGTCGACCCGCGCCAAGGTTCGAGGCGATTTCATTCGCTTTGCCCGCGCAAAAAATCGGTCCTACACGGTCGATTGGACCTATTTGAAATTAAACGGCTATTGGGAAGAAACAATCCTGTGCATGGATCCCTTTTGTGCGTTCAACCGGCGGGTCGATGAACTGCTGGCCCAGATGTCTCCCGCTTCCCTCCGTACGTAACATGCCGTTGCTTTCCCACTCTCTCCGCGCGAACGTCGTCACTCGGCCCTGGCTCGTGGCACTGGTGTTGGTGCTGGCGAGCATATTTCCGGTCAGCCTGTTTTTCAGGGAAGGCTATTCCGTGGGGACCGATGGACAATTGAGCGGCAAGCAAGGAGAGGTGTTGTTGGTGACGATTCCCGTCCATGAACGCCCGGACCGGGTCGAAGGGCAATTTTTGCAACGAACGCTGACTTTTTTCCCCTTTAAGGATCACATGTATGCGGGACTGTTGGGGCTGGATATGCAGGGCCGCCCCGGTCGGTATGAACTCACGATCGAGGTCGCCTATCCTCAACGGACGGAACGTCGAAGCCTGTCGGTGCTGGTGATGAAGGAGGAATTTCCCGTGCAACGGTTGACCTTGCCCTCCCGAATGGTGGATCTGGACCGGAAGACCTTGGCTCGGGTCGAGACTGAATCCGAGGCCGTCCACAAGGCTTTTGCGAGTTTCGTCCCGCATCCCCTGTGGAAGGGTCGGTTTCTTGAGCCGGTCCATGGGGAAATCTCCGGGCGATTCGGCAGCCGCCGGGTTATTAACGGGCAATCCAGAAAACCCCATAGCGGTGAAGATATCGCGGCGCCCGAAGGAACGCCCGTATTGGCCATGAACGATGGGATGGTGCGCCTCACCGCGGATCACTTCTTTTCGGGAAAAGGGGTGATCGTGGATCATGGGCTTGGCCTCTTTTCCATGTATTTTCACTTATCCAGTGTGGACGTGGAGCGCGGACAGGTCGTGAAAAAAGGGCAGGTGATCGGGAAAGTCGGCTCCACGGGACGGGCGACCGGCCCGCATCTCCATTGGGGAGTGCGCCTCAATGGATCACGGGTTGATCCCTACTCGTTGCTTGATCTGACGGTTGACGATCAATCGTAACCGGTGCTCTGAAATGGATCCATGAACAACGTCTGTGTGTTTTGCGGCTCCAGTACCGGCCTGAGGAGTCGTTATGCCGGGATGGCCGGGCTCCTGGGCAAAGAACTTGCCGTGCGCGGGCTGGGATTGGTCTATGGCGGCGGCAACGTCGGGTTGATGGGAGTGCTGGCAAAAGCCTGCCTTGCTGAAGGTGGTCGGGTGATTGGCGTCATTCCCGAATTCATGGTGGCCCAAGAGTTAGCTCAGCACGACGTGTCCACGCTTCACGTGGTTGAATCCATGCATGAGCGCAAAGCCCTCATGTCGGATTTGGCTGATGCCTTTATCGCGCTGCCCGGCGGGTACGGGACCTTGGAAGAGTTTTGTGAAATGATCACCTGGCGGCAGCTTCAGTTACATCATAAACCCTGTGGGCTGTTGAACGTCGAAGGATTTTTCGATGCCTTCCTGACGTTTTTGGATCATCAGACACGGGAAGGGTTTTTGGCTCCTGAAAATCGAGCGTTGATTCACGTTGCCTCTGACCCGGCCACGCTGCTCGATCTTTTGCATGAAGCCTGAAGCCGGACTCTCTCCTACCTCCCCATGGACAGGCACGGGGGCCTGTTCCTACACCAAAAGAGGGGAACTGGCGCAACGGCCCGGTTCAGTAGGCCGGTGGTCGAGAAAGTGGTTCGCTCGTAACCAATTCCACTGCTCGCAGATTATCGAACGCGAATTTTCCGTCCCCGGCGGTCATGAGTCCGAACCGGCCCGTTCGGAAGGTGGAATCATACACGGAGAGGAAGAATTGGTTGTCGAACGAAATTTCAAAAAAATCTTTGCTCACGATCGTATTTCTTTGGACTCGCAGGAAATGCCATGGCGTTCTTTTTTTCGGGATGACCTCATGTTCCTCGATCAGGGTGGGTTTCCCCTCGAAAAAACGATAGGCCCTGACCATGTTGCTTGCAGGATAAATGAGGACGGCATAAAAGTTGTCGAGATCCTGGAGGTTCAGCACCAAGCCGGCTGCCGAAGTCGGTGTTCCGAGTTTGGAAAGGATGCCCACCGTCAGGTCGAGGTATTCCACGTGAATCGTGTCGTTGATCAGCAGTTGATAGCAGCCGGAGGCGGGACAGGAGGTCGATTGCAACAGCGCATGAGTTCGGCTTGGAGCGTCGTGATCGGTAATGAGCGTCCATTTCCCGAGGTGACCATGCCCCAAGGTATGGGAGGAAAACCCTGGGGGGAGAGCCGCATCGAGGTTCTTTTCAAAAGTCCATTCCTGAAAAATCGGCGGCGTATGCCGTAAGACGGCGCGGGGAAGTTCCTTCAGGGGCTCGGCGTCCTCTGCGAAAAGGTCAGAAATACCCGTGCACAGGACAAACGCCACGGTTGTGAAGCCGAGGATGAGGCCACGAGAAAGAAAAAGGCTTGCCTTCAATGAATGTTGACCGGAAAGAATACGCGAACGTTTTAAATAAACTGTGTTGTGCATGAATGTCCCCAAATGAATAAATGCTTGCCAATAGGTTTTCGGCTGGATCATACGAAGAACAAGTCTCTTGCTGCAAGGTGACAAAAGGAGGCGAAGAGAACTCTCATGCAGCTTTGCTGCCTGCCCCTGGGGACTGAAATGGGTATGACGAAGAGCCCTTTTCGTATCAAAGCCCTCCTTTTGTCATCCCCGACATCCTTAATCGGGGATCCAGAGGTCTTTTATTCAAGGCGGGTCTGCACGAATGGAGGGGCAGACGAGAAAGACTCTGGATTTTTGCTTCCGCAGGCATGACAGATTCGGGGTGTGCCGGCTATTTTCATACGCCTATGCCGTGGTGGAGAAAAATCCGTTGGCAAAGCCCTGTGCAAGCCGATGAACGCGCAACGTGGTTGGCGTTTGTTCCAATCTGTCTGACGGGATTCTTTTATCTTCTCCCTGCTCAGCTTCAGCAGAATTTACTCCTCCAATTTTTGCCGCAACTCGCCGCATACGGGGCACTCGTCATATGGTGGAAGTCCAATCACGATGCGCTGCCTGCGCTGGGACTCGCCCGGGGTTCCCTGAAGCAGGGCGTCGTGTGGGGGATCGGTACGGGGTGTCTCCTGGGGTTGATCAATGCGACCGTGATCCTGTGGGTGGTACCTGCTCTTGGTGGCGACATTCTGTTTTTGGCCGACACGCCTCATGCCAGGATGCCTTCCTTCGTGATGATCCCCTGGTTCACGGTCCTGATCGCGATCGGAGTCGAATTGAATTTTCGCGGATTTCTCTTGGGCAGACTGGAGTGCTTCTGTTGCCGATGGATTTCGCTGGGGCCTGCAAACGGTCTCCGGCTTGGTTCGATTGTGGCGATGCTGATTTCGGCGTTGGTTTTTGCGTTCGATCCTTTTATGGTGATGACGTTTCGGCATCTCCACTGGATTGCCGTATGGGACGGACTCATTTGGGCGGCCCTCTTTTTGCGATGGCGGAATCTGGTGACGGTGATTGCGGCCCATGCCATTGAGGTAATGATCCTGTATCTCAGCGTGAAAGCGACGCTCACGTGATTCCTTTGGCGGCATGCCGGAGAGGTGAGGAATTTGCGCCGGGGTGAGGACTGGTGTATGTCTATCAGGAAGAGGGAGAGTCACACTATGGACGAACTTGTCAAACCCATCGTGCAGGCCTTTTTGGTTTGCGATTCGGTGATCCTGGACAGTTTTACCAGAAAGAAGAGCATCATCGGAACGTTCACGCACTTGTGGGCGCCGCGATTTCCCTGTCAACACCCCCAGATGGGAGTCTATTTTTGTTTGACGGACGCGGAAGGCCAGTATGCGTTTGAGCTTCGTCTCGTGTATCTGGATCAGGATCAGCTCATCGGGACGGCTTCGTTGCCGCCGGTTGAAATCAAAGATCGACTGCAGATTCATGATTTCGGCGTGAATATTCCCTCGTTGGTCTTTCCGGCACCGGGCCGGTATGAGTTTCGATTGTTTGCGAACGGGTATTTCATCACCCAAAAAGATTTCAACGTGATTCAACAAAAACCTCCAGAGCCCAACCCCGACTCCTCTTAAGGCGTGCCAACATGGGAGAGTTCCGTCTCTTCCCCTGTCATGCCTGTATGTGTTCAGTAATTCGTTGA
>JAAXIB010000076.1 GCA_012270585.1 Nitrospirales bacterium | reverse complement strand
CGAATGACTGAACATTTACAATCCCCACTACGAAGCCCCAGACCTTACTGCAGATCATTCGCGGAAAAATCCGGCCGGATAGCATCGTGTATACGGATACCTTTCAGAGCTATAACGCCTTGGACGTGTCGGAGTTTAAGCACTACCGGATCAACCACAGCGAAGGGTTTGCGGCTCAGCAGCAGCATATCAATGGGATCGAGAATTTTTGGAACCAAGCCAAGCGCCACTTACGCAAGTTTAACGGGGTCCCGCAAGCGCATTTTCCTCTGTTTTTGAAAGAGTGTGAGTGGCGCTTTAACAACGGCGACCCCAAGCGTCAATTAAGTCAATTGAAACAGTGGGTTAAAAGAGAACTAGGTTAGTTATCTAGGACAGCCCCAGTAGTAAAGTTGTTCCAGTACTGAATGTCGTCATTGATCTCGACGCCTGTGCAGATGACAACTTCCTGTCCTCGTGGCTGAAAAAGGGATTGTTCGCTAATACAGCCTCTCGATATAAGGGAATAGCTTGACACTTCATGGGTTTGAGCAGACTCAAATCGCCGAAACTCAAGCGCTTCCGAGTGAAAAGTACGTTAAAACCTTGGGAAATCACTCCTAACCGCAGAAGTCGTGCCAAGTCTAGGGCGAGCCACGGATACCCCACCCTCAGCACCCAAAGCAACGATTTCATGACATGGCACAAGCAGATCCGCGTAGCGAGTCCGGCTGAGCTCATTGAGTAGCCCAAACTGAGTCTTTTATGCCTCTTGACATTTTTATACTTACAACATTATTGTTGTAAGATGATTCCGGAACTTGTAGCGTTGGAGGGCTCACCATGGCTGGTTCTGCCGCCTGGGATACACCAGGCGGGTCTTGATGATGTTGAGGCCGCATTTGCCACGAATGCATGGCGGCGGGACCTGTTCGATGGCTTGTTGGAAGGCGCAGGACTGCTGCGGTCAGCCGAATGTAGGACAATCTACCTAGACGGCAGTTACGTGACGGGAAAGCCTTGGCCACAAGACTTCGATGCCTGTTGGGACCCTGCGGGTGTCGAAAGAGGCAAACTTGATCCTGTTTTTCTTGATTTCACAAATGGCCGAGCTGCGCAGAAGGCTGCGTTCAAGGGAGAGTTCTTTCCATCGTCCCTGATGGCCACGGAAATAAGCCGGACGTTTCTTGAATTTTTTCAGATAGATCGTTTCACCGGGAGAACGAAAGGAATCATTTCTATTCCTCTTTCGAACGACCACGCTCTTTTGCGAAAGGTACAGCTATGATCTACAGCCAAAAACAATTTAGCGTATCAAAATCTGAACTCGAGAAGCTGAGGAACGCCCTGGAGTCTGCAGAAAGTCGTACATCTGATCGGCTATGGCTGAAGCAGGCGGAGATCGACGCACTCAGGAGTCAGATGGCGGAGATCGACGCGGAGATATCGGAGTATGAATTGCTAACCTCCGGGCAAATTCCATTGTCGAAAGTCTACGCCCTCGAAGAACTGCCACGCGTGTTGGTACAGGCGCGGATCGCCTCTGGGATGAGTCAGACAGATCTTGCAGAGAAGCTGGGAACAAAGCCCCAGCAGATACAGCGGTATGAGGCAACAGAATATATGAGCGCCAGTCTCGCTAGGCTGATCGAGATTGCTCGTGTCCTTGGCGTTAAATTCTCGGGAACGTTTGAGGGAACCAGGGAAACCGGCGGATCGGTTTTTGTATGGCGTACTGCAGACGAAATTATCTGGAGTCAGCTGCCATACAAGGAGATGATTAAGCGCAAATGGTTTGTCGTGCCCCGAAATGCTGATCCACTTGAGAAAGTCAAGGAATACTTCCTCCATGCTGCAGGCCCAAAGTTTGTGACAGCGTATCATCGGAAGAAGGTGCGTAGCGGGAATGTTCCTAATGAGTATGCGCTACTGGCCTGGCAGGCGCGCGTACTGGAGCGCGCAAGAGATTTAGCGACACATGGTGAGATTGCGGAATTCGAAGTAGATGACCATTGGCTTCCGGAGCTAGTGCGCCTGACTAAGCGAAAAGACGGTGCAAGGCGTGCGAGTCGCTTTCTGGCGAGGAAAGGAATTTGGCTCATCATTGAGCGGCATTTGCCTGGATCATATCTGGATGGCGCGTCAATGCTCGATGATGCGGACCGTCCGGTTATTGGGCTGACATTGCGATATGACCGATTGGATAATTTCTGGTTCGTGCTTTTTCACGAACTCGGCCATGTATTTCTGCATCTGTTCAATGGGTTGCGCTTCGACTTCTTCGATGATGAGAGCGCATCTGATTCCGACTCAGTCGAGGCGGAAGCGGATAAATTTGCGTTGGACGCGCTGATACCTGAGACGCTTTGGGAGCAATGCCTATCGCGCTTCGCGCTTTCCGAGGAATCGGTGAAGATCGACGCAGAAAACCTCGGCATTGAGCCGAGTATCATAGCCGGGCGCATTCGCAAGGAACTCAACAATTATACTATTCTAAACGAACTCGTCGGCCAAGGTCGGGTCCGCGGACAATTCGAGAAGGTGGCTGATGCTCTTGACTAGCGACATGTATGTGCCCGCCCTTCGGTGGCGGCAGGGTGAATACCAAGCGCTATTACGTCTAACTGAACACGTTAAAGATCGGATCATGCCGTTAATCACCATTCCCGACATCGAATTTGATTTCGAGAAGCAGCAGGCGAAGAAGTCTGTCCATGAGCATGTCTTTCCCTTCCCCGCCCGCTACAAGTCAAAGTGGGGTAAACGGCGAGCATGGATTGGTCTTCACAAGAAAATCGTCCATGCGGCCATGGAGGATGGGCGGGATATATTCACCTATGTTTTCAAGGAATTGCATCAGGCAGAAGCCGATGCCGTGCCCGCTGTCCCACTCAACGCCGAAACGAGCACTATCCGCGCCGTCAAGGCTATCGTCAAGCGGGACCGCCTTGGGGTGGCCATTTCGGTTTGCCTCGAAGATCTAATGAAGGCAAATCCTGACGCGAAGGTGCAAGCCCTAGCATC
Organism: Nitrospirales bacterium; assembly: GCA_012270585.1. GTDB lineage: Bacteria > Nitrospirota > Nitrospiria > Nitrospirales > UBA8639 > Bin75. The sequence goes on along the minus strand of JAAXIB010000076.1, from coordinate 10,889 downwards.
TAACCTAGCTGCCGAGTTATCCAACACTGATCTGATCGTTGATCTGGGAGCGCCGAATTTCGAGCCTTATAAGGCGTTCTCAAAAGCATTGATTGTGTGCCTGCGAAAGTTAGGTGATTTGCAGGCATACCGAAACTTGGTCGTAATAGGAACAGCCATTCCTGAGTCGTTTAGTGAGATTGCCAAGGGCTCCGATGAAATTCCGCGCCATGACTGGCTGTTCTACCAGACTATAGTAACCGAGTTGCCAGACGGGATGAGATGCCCGAATTTCGGCGACTGCACGATCGTTCACCCGGAATTCGCCCCGGTGGACATGCGCAAGTTCAAGCCAGCGGGCAAGCTGATCTACACAACGCCGAGTAGCTGGGCTGTGCACAAGGGCGGTGCATTTCGGGATGATCCCGAGCAAATGCACGGGCTTTGCGCGGATCTTGTCAGCAGAGACATATTCAGGGGCGCCGATTACTCAAGCGGCGACAGCTACATCGCAAAATGCGCTGTCGGTGAGGAAAGCCATAGCAATCAGACAAAATGGAAAGAAGTCGGGATCAACCACCACATTACGCACGCGCTAGATGATCTCGCCAAGCTTCGCGGCACATCATGAAGTTGCGGATGGCATTTGTGAGCTCGCGAGGCGTCAGAACTTCGCATAGCATCTCGTATAGGTACTTTCGTGGGTGGCGTAATTCCTTTGGGGTGTATCCATTTCGAGACAGAAGATCGAGGACCTCAGACTTCCACAGAAGATGCGCCAGCATAACGGGTTCAATGTCCGGGTTCGATCGGGCAGACCTTACTCGCTGCAGCCAAATGCCGCCTCGTGGTCCCTCGACTGCTTCGATCACGCCGCACCAGTCTGGAACTTCGGACAGAATCCTCTCCAGGTGCCTAGAAGCCGCGACGATGGTAAGCTTATGTAGCGTGTGTCGATAAACATCGAGTTGGGTACCCAAGCGATTAAGGCTATCATGAGCGCTCTTGATCTCGTAGCCATGGATGCATCCGTTGATCACAGCGACATCCACCCGCGTGCGGGCATGGGCCAAGCCAAGCTCGTCGATCACCAAAGTGCGGGGATTCAACTTATGATGCCGCAGGCGCTGGCGATGAAGGGCCGAACGAATGTTAATATCGGTTGTAGTGGCAAGGCTGGTCATGGTTCGTGCAAGCCGCTTTCTCAGATCTAGTTTGTTGCCTGAATTTGCTACGATGACCGCGTGAAAACATCACGCACCGGTTCATTTCGCATTGGCAACCTGCACTTAGAGCTATGTTGGTGCCGGGAAATTGAACTCCCTGCTTCCATCAGCTCCGAGAACCGCACCCGGTTGGCATCGACATGACGTTGACCAATTAGCGAGGTCGTGCCCAGTTAGAGAGCATCTACCGGTTTGGCAGTCATTGGGATTTGCTCTCTAGGGACGATCGTTAGCGCGAGTCGAATGCACCCTTGGTAATCTTGGTTACAGCGCCTTGCTCCTTATTCCCCTAAGAGGTACCTTATAGGTACCTAGTGAGGGAAAATCAAGGCTTATCGCAGTGCGACAAAGCGCACCGTCAGAAAATGCGTGTGCATGGAACTGTGTGAAGATCATAAGGATTAGACTATGATGGATCTCGGCAAACATGTCGCTGAGGTCTGGCAAACGGGCGTGCTCGGGGTCAGCCTGGGTGAGGTCGTGACGGCCATTCTCGTGCTGTTGGCCTTTCTGGGTCTGCGCCGGGTCTTTTTCCGGTTCGTGGTGTCCTCGCTTCGGACCGTGACCAGGAAGACCAAGTCGGAACTGGATGACCTGGTGCTCCACGCCGTGGAAAAGCCTTTGGAATTCGGATTTGTGGCGGTGGGGTTCTATGTGGCCGGTCAGGTTCTCCCCATGTCCGAGGGCGTCAGTGACACGTTCGACAAATTCATTCGATCCCTGATTGCGCTGACGTTGTTCTGGGTGCTGTTTCGAGCAATCGATCCCCTTTCTTCGTTCATGGATCGCGGGATCGCCATGCTGGGCAGCTCGAGCATGCGCGATACCATGAAGGGCTTCTTCGTGAAGCTCGCCAAGTTCGTCGTGATCTGCCTGGGAATCGCGGCCGTGTTTCAGGAGTGGGGATTCAACGTGGCGGCGCTCCTGGGCAGTTTAGGGCTGGTTGGCATGGCCGTCGCCTTGGGGGCACGAGAGTTCATTGCGAATTTGTTTGCGGGGCTGACCATCTTTTTGGATCGGATGTTTGAAAAGGGGAATTGGATTTGCACGCCGGACGTGGACGGGCTCGTCGAGGACATCGGCTTTCGCGCCACCAAGATTCGACGGTTCGACAAAGCCTTGGTGACCATCCCCAACTCGCGGTTGGCGGGGGAAGCGCTGGTGAATTTTTCCCGCATGACCAATCGAAGAATTTATTGGATCATCGGAGTCGAATATCGCACGACCCGGGACCAACTGCGTCTGATCGTTCACGATATTCTGAAATACCTGAAATCCCACGAGGACTTTGAAACGGATCCCGCACGAACCAAGACGTTTGTCTTCGTGGATGCCTTTGACGCGTCCAGTATCAATATCATGCTCTACTGTTTTACCAAGACCACGGAGTGGGGGGAATGGCTGGCCTGCAAGGAGCGTCTGGCCTACAAGGTCAAAGACATTGTCGAAGGCCACGGCGCGGCGTTTGCGTTTCCCTCGACCTCGCTCTACGTCGAAACGCTTCCTTTTGGGAACCCCGAGACGTTTCCGCTTCCGGGCAAGGCCCAGCCGCAGCACGTTCCCTCGCTCCCCTCTTGAACAAACAGGAAAACGTATCCCGTCTTGAAAAGCGTAGCGACCTGCTGTTGTCCACGCTTAGTGGCTACGTGGAAGCGGTGGGCGGGAAATTGAGCTTGGTGGCAAAATGGTGGCAACAGAAGTGGAGAAGAGGCAGGTGTATAGGCGAGGATCGTTAGTGGTAGCCGTGGCGTTGGTAACATTCCAATGCTTTGAGAAACGCCCGATTCGCCAGGTTGGCGGCTTTCGCCATATAGTACCGCTCCACGGTGTTGCAGTATCCGTTCTCTTCGCGTCGCTTGCACGGTTTCAACGGCCCGTCCGGATTTTTGGAGACGTCGCGGGCAATGAAGTCGGCACTTTTTTCCACGCGGACCTGGTGTTGAATTTCTTTCCGGAGAAAGGCAATTTGCGCGTTGATCCCGTCGGCCCGTTCAATGGCCTGGGGGATGGACGCCTGCAGGGCAGAACGCATCGTGCGTTTGAATTCCTTGACGTACACGCCTTTGAGTAACGCGTTCATTTCTTCACTCAAGTGAGACAGGTTTTCCGGGCAATGTTCCGTGACCTGCGCCGCCGGCGAGGGTAGAGCCAAGACCCCCAGGAGCATCGTCATCAAGGATACATGTTTCATCGGGCCTCCAATCTGCTAGAGTATACGGGATATATTTTTTGATCAATTCACGTGAACGCCTCAGATGGAACTCCGAGAGATCCCGTGCCAAACGATTCTCAATCCCACGGGGGGATTTTTAGGCCAAGGGTTTACCCATACCATCAATCTGTATCGGGGCTGTGCGCTCGGCAACACGCTGTGCGGGTTGTACTGCTATGCGCAGTGGAATCCCTATCACGTGCGGGGGCGGACGTGGGGACGGTTCCTGGACGTCAAGGAAGGAGCTGTGCGGGCCTATTGTGCGCAGTATGACCGGCTGAAGACCTCCGGCGACCCCAAGCCCATCAGGATTTTCATGTCCAGCGTCACCGAGCCGTATCCGCCACAGGAACGGACCCTGCGACGCACACGGGAACTGCTCGAAGCCATGGTTGCTCGACCGCCGGATCTTCTGGCCATTCAATCGCATACGCCGTTGGTGGTCGAGGACCTTTCCCTTTTGCAGCAGCTTCGGCAACGGTGCGACGTGCGCGTTCATATTACGGTGGAAACGGATAAACCAAGGCTGCCGGCTCCCTTTCCGAATCAAGCCTATTCGCCGCGTTCCCGGATTCAGGCTCTGCACGCATTGCGAGCCGCGGGATTGAACTCGGTGGCCACGGTGAGCCCCTTGTTGCCGTTGGATGATCCCCGGCGATTTGCCGGTGAATTGGAGCGGGCCTGCACCAGGGTCATCCTGGATCATTACCTGCTGGGGGATGGGAGCAAAGAGGGGCAACGGACGAAACAGACGGCGTTCCCACGGCTGTTACGGGAGGCGGGTTATGCCGAATGGACGACGTTAAAGAAATTTCATCAAATCGTGGACGTATTCCGCAACGTGTTTGGGGACCATGAGCGGGTGGGCGTGAGCCGGGAAGGGTTTAATGCAGGATCCGTGGCTCAGAAAAGGATATGATAGAAAAAATGGCATGATGCCGCAAGAGGTTCCAAGAAGGAGGGATGCATTGAACGGCAGGATGCGGTATGATGGAAGACGTGTCCCGTTACACGGTCGCCACGTTTCGCGGGAGTTCGAATGCTCACGCTCGTTGTCCCCAATGCCGGTGCGGCAATAAATCTGGACGAACCCAGGCATCGGACCAACAACCCCACCCTACCTCAAGGCCGGAAGGTCTTTCCGCCACACTCGGTTCTTGAGCTTTCAACAAAGGAGGTGTCAGGATGTTCATGCAAGCGTACACGAACCAGACGTATGCCTTGTTGAGAATCTTTACGGGACTGACGTTTCTGTTTCATGGCACACAAAAACTCTTTGCCTTTCCCATTCCTATCCCCCCTCCTATCGCAGAACAAATGCCGCCATTTGTGGTCCCTGTTGCCGGTCCCATTGAATTGATCGGCGGCCTGCTGGTCGCGGTCGGGCTGTTCACGAGGTGGGCGGCGTTTTTGTGCAGCGGGCTGATGGCCGCGGCGTATTGGATGGCTCACGGGACACAGGCGTTTTTCCCGATCGTGAACCAGGGAGACTTGGCCATCATGTATTGCTTTGCCTTCCTGTTCATCTCGGCCCAAGGGTCGGGAGTTTGGAGTGTGGATGAGGCTCGCGGCGCCGCGTAACGGAAAACTGAAAGAAAGGCCGGCAGCGGGCGCAAAGGTTTTTAGCGCCTCCATTTTTGCACGCGTGGTCTTGGTCATGCTCACGGCGGGTGGGCAAGGCCGGAAGGTTTTTCCGCCACACTCGGTTCTTGAGCCTTCAACAAAGGAGGTATCAGGATGTTCATGCAAGCGTACACGAACCAAACGTATGCCTTGTTGAGAATCTTCACGGGACTGCTGTTTTTTTGGCATGGCACACAAAAACTCTTTGCCTTTCCTGTGCCCTCGCCGCAGGAAGTACCGGATTTTGTGGTGTATATCGCCGGACCCATTCAATTGATCTGTGGCCCGTTGATCGCGGTCGGGTTGTTCACGAGGTGGTCGGCGTTCTTGTGCAGCGGGCTGATGGCCGCGGCATATTGGATGGCTCATGGGACACAGGCGTTTCTCCCGATTATGAACGGGGGAGACTTGGCCATCATCTATTGCTTTGCCTTCCTGTTCATCTCGGCACAAGGGTCGGGAGTTTGGAGTGTGGATGAGGCTCGCGGCGCCGCGTAACGGAAAACAGTAGGGATCAACGATCGTTGATCCCTACACGAAGGGCCGGCAACGGGTCCAACGGATTTTTCCCCTCTCGATGCTCGAAGCCACTTATCCCGTGTGGCTTTCGGGCGATGGTCAGACCAGGTCTCGTGCTTCTGGTCTGCCCCTTGAAAAAGTTAGACATCTTAGGCCAAGGGGGAGATCCCTCCCTTCGTTTGTCCGAGTGTGAGCGGGCCTTGGTTTGTACGGGTATACAAGATCTCCATCATACGGAATTCTTTGCCGTTCTCATTCGCAACGTACGTTTAAAAGATTCAGGTTGAGGACGGCCTTGCTTGAAGCAGGGAGTGTGAATCGGCAGGACATAGAGGCTCTCGCGGCGAAACACGAGTTAGCGAATGATTGGAAACGCTTTGAGGAAAGGTTCCTCAATGAGTGAGTTTTTGCAAAGATTTGAACGGCAGACGGACCGGCAGAAGGCCCGACAAACGCTGCCGTGGCCGGAGAAGGTTCGCATGGCGGAGGAAATCAGAGAATCGATCAAGCAACTCCGTGCCGCCCCCTCTCGCAAAAGAGCCACAATGCCCCTACCCCACACGTCCCAATAAGCAAAAGCCCCTCGTTCTTGTCTTTCTGATTGCCCCAAAAGCGACTCATGTGCGCTTTTTTCGGCCCCCTTCATGCAAGCCGGATGGAATGCCATTGGCTGAGGTTGAGCGCAATATGTCCTTCACGTATGCCGAAATCAAAAATTCAAACATGCATTTGAAATATCAATTTCAACCTGTTACGCTTAAACGGTTATGAGAAAAAATACTCGAAAAAAGCTTATTGAAGCTGCATTGGAGATTTTTGGAGAGCAGGGCTATCACAATGCAACGATTCAGCAGATTGTCCGTCGTGCCGGCACCAACGTGGCGGCCGTCAATTACCATTTTGGGGATAAAGCCCATTTTTACGTCGAAGTGGTCTCCCATGCCCTGAACCTGGACCGGGATGTGGAACGTATAGATTTGGGAGACGATCCTCCAGAAGAGCAACTGCGAACGTTTGTGTTCTGGTTCGTGCATCACGTCGTGGGCATTCACAAACCGTCCTCGTCGCTGGAGAAAATTCACATCCAGGAAATGGTGAATCCCAGTCCGATATTGGACACGCTCGTGGAAACGTTCATTCGCCCGAATCACATGAAGCTGCGCGCCATTGTCGCGGCATTACTCCCGGACGACGCGAGCGAGCAGGACATTCGTCATCATTGCTTCAGCGTGATTGGGCAGTGCTTGCACTATAAATTCGCGCGACCGGTGATGGATCGTCTGTATAATGATATCGAGTTCACCGAAGACTACGTCAACGCCCTGGCCGAGCACATTACCAGCGTCAGTCTTGCCGGCATGCGTGCCGTGCCTGCTCAACGGATCATGGCGGTGCGGGGCGGGAGAGAACGTTGAACATGCTGATCCGGGTTCTCGTTATCAGCCTTTACCTGTTCATGCTGGGGGCATGCACGCTGGGGCCGGATTATGAGCGGCCGCCGGTCGCCGACCCCGACAGCTTTCGGATGCAGCAGGGGCCAACCCTTGAAGAGGTGTCCTTGGCCGATCTGGGATGGTGGGAACTCTTTCAGGATGAGAACCTTCAGTCCCTCATCAGAAAGGCATTGGTGGAGAATAAGGACGTGAGAATAGCCGTCGCCCGAGTTCGAGAAGCTCGTGCCCAGCTCGCGGGGACCGGCGCCGACCAATTGCCACGGATTGACGGCAACAGCAGTATCCAACGTAATCAACCGAGTGGAGCGGTGGCTCGACAGTTCGGTTTTCCCGGGAGCATTCCGCAAATTCCCGCCACGAATCAATTCAGGGCCACGGCGGATTTATCGTTTGAACTCGACTTCTGGGGAAAACTTCGTCGAGCCACGGAAGCGGCCCAAGCCGACCTGTTTGCCCGGGAATCAGCGCGACGGACGGTCGTCCTGACGCTGGTCAGCGATCTGGCCACGGCGTATTTCGAGCTTCGGGCATTGGATGCCGAATTGGAGTTTGCCAAGCGCACACTCAAGGCACGACAGGAGGCCTTCGATCTTGTCCGATTGCGAAAATTCGTGGGGCAGAGATCGACGCGGGATATTCGGCGCGAGGAACAGGAGGTGGCCCGCGCCCGGGCCGTGATTCCCGACCTCGAACGCCAAATCGGACAAAAGGAACATCAACTCAGCCTTCTCATGGGACGGAACCCCGCACCCATTGTTCGCGGGATTTCGTTGCGCGATCAACCTCTGCCTCCTGAAGTGCCTGCGGGGTTGCCGTCGGCTTTACTTGAACGGCGTCCGGATATTGTGGAAGCCGAACAACGATTGGTCGCGGCTAATGCCAAAATCGGCGTGGCCAAGGCGGCGTTTTTCCCTCAGATCAGTTTAACGGGAAATTTCGGCGCCCAGAGCCTGCAATTTTCCGAACTGTTTGTCGGCTATACCAGGGTCTGGACGTTTGGGCCTTCGCTTACCGTGCCGCTTTTCGATGCGGGGCGAAATCTGGCCAATTTGGAAATGAGTCAAGCCCAACGGGAACAGGCGGTCATTACTTACGAAAAAACCATTCAACAAGCCTTTCGAGAAGTGGAAGATGCCCTCATTGCCCATCAAAAAAATCGAGAGATCCTGACCGAACGGGAACGAGTGGTCGACCTCTCCCGTGAGGCCTTGGAGTTGGCAAAACTCGAATACCTGAATGGGACAGTCTCGTACTTGGAGATCCTGATGGCTCAGCGTGAATTGTTTAACGCGGAAACGGCTCTGGTTCAAACTCAACGCAATCAACTTCTCGCCGTCGTTCAGTTGTATAAGTCCCTCGGGGGAGGATGGATTCCGCAACCCACGTCCCAGGACCTCGCCATGCGGGAGGTTCCCAAGTGACGGCTTTTCCCGATAAACAATCGAAGATCGTGAAGGTTGTCCTTCCCCTTCTCATCATCGGACTGGCTCTCCTCGCGGCGCAGGCGTTGATGATCTTCAGTCCGACCGTGCCCAAAGCATCGAGAAGCGTCAAGCCGACCTTTGTTGAAGTCCTTACCGCACGGGTCCAGGATGAGCAGGCGGTCATCGTCGCATACGGGACCGTAAACGACCATCAGCGGTTGATCGTAAAACCGGAAATCAGTGGTCGGGTAGTGAAATTCAATCCTCGTTTGGTAATCGGGGAAACCTTGCACACGGGTGCCGCCTTGTTGCAGATCGATCCGCGCGATTATCAGGTCGCAGTGGATGAGGGACGAGCCTCCTTGGCGAAAGCGGAATTTGATCTACAAGTGGAACTGGGGAATCAGGCCGTGGCCAAGCGTGAATGGAGCCTGTTGAGCCCGTCTGCCGGCGAGGTCAATGCGTTGAGTCAACAACTGGCCCTTCGCCGTCCCCATCTCAAGGAAAAACGTATTGCCCTGGCCGCGGCGAAGAGTCGGTTACGCAAGGCGCAGTTGGACTTGCAGCGAACGATTTTGCGAGCCCCCTTTAATGCCTTGGTGCTCAATGAATCCGTCGAGATGGGCCAGCTCATCAATACGCAAAGTTCCGTGGCGACGCTGGTGGGCACGGATGCGTTTCGGGTGCAGGTGAGTGTGCCCATCCAGCAGTTGGATTGGATTGCCTTCCCCGGTGCCGGGCATCCTCAAGGGTCACCCGTTCGGGTGATTCGCGAACGGGGCAGCAACGAACCGGTGGTTCGGCAAGGGACGGTCGTCGAATTGCTGGGCGACGTGACGGAGAATGGCCGAATGGCACAGATCCTGGTCTCGATTGCGGATCCCTTGGAATTGGAAAAACCGGCCAAGGTTCGGCGGCCCCTCCTATTGGGCGAATACGTCCGCGTTGAGATCGAAGGTCCCGAGTTACACGACGTGATTGCCGTGCCTCGGGACGCGATCCGGGAAGGCACTCGCGTCTGGGTCAAAAATGCCGAGAATGAATTGGAAATTCGTCCGGTGGAGGTCGTCCTTTCTCGAAAGGACACGGTCCTCATCAGCCAAGGACTCCAGGACGGAGAAGCGATCATCACGAGTCAAGTCCCGGCGGCGATTCCCGGGCTCCTGTTGCAAACCGTTGATGAACGCCTTTTTCCTTCGGGTCCTTCTCCGGAATCCGGTGATGCCGGACGCGCATCCCCCGAGTAACCCGGTCCATGGCGTCTCCTGACCAACTCTCCTCACGTTCCGGGCCGATCGCGTGGATGGCCCACCACACGGTGGCAGCCAACCTCGTCATGCTGATTTTTATTCTCGGCGGGTTGCTCATCAGCACGAACGTCAAGCAGGAAGTCTTTCCGGAGTTCAAAGTCGATATTATTCGCGTCTCCGTAACCTATCCCGGGGCCAGCCCGGAAGAGGTCGAGCAAGGGATTCTTCTGTCCATTGAAGACGTCGTGCGAGGTCTGGACGGGGTGAAAGAAGTCACTTCCACGGCCTCAGAAGGCCGGGCCAAGGTGGAGATCGAGTTGGTGGACGGGGTCAACGCCGATAACGTCCTACAGGATGTGACGAACGAGATCGACCGCATCCGGTCGTTTCCCGAATTAGCGGAAAAACCGATTATCAGTTTGGCGGAAGTGCGCAACCAAGTTGTCGTTATCCTGGTGCACGGCGACCAGGAAGAACAGGTCCTGCAGGACGTGGCCGACCGCGTTCGCGATGACCTGTTGCAACGACCGGGGATCACGCTCGTGGACTTGGGCGCGGCCCGTCCCCGGGAAATTGCCATTGAAGTGCCGCAACGGCATCTGCGGGCCTACGGCTTGACCCTCAACCGGATTGCCCAGGAGATCGGGGCGGCGGCCATTGAACTGCCGGGGGGCGGGGTCAAGACCCCCAGTGGCGAAGTGCTGTTGCGGACGCAGGAGCGTCGGGATTTCGGCCGGGAATACGCGGAGATTCCCCTGCTTTCAACCTTGGATGGCACGACCGTCAAAGTCGGGGATCTGGCGACGATCACCGATGGGTTTGCGGAGACGGACGAAGAAGCCTTCTACAATGGGCAACGGGCGATCCAGGTGAAAGTGTTCCGCGTCGGCACGGAAACGCCCCAGTCCGTCTCCGCGAGCGTGCGCGCCTATTTGGAGGAATTGCGACCGGAGTTACCGGCCGGCATTGGTCTGGCGATCTGGAATGACCGATCCGAGATTTATCGGGACCGGATGGACCTGTTATTGAAGAATGCGTTTCTGGGGTTGATTCTGGTCCTGTTGCTCCTGGGCCTGTTTTTGGACCTCAAGCTGGCGTTTTGGGTCACGGTGGGCCTGCCGGTGTCCATCATCGGGTCGTTTTTGTTCATCCCTCTGACGGGCGCCTCCATCAATATGATTTCGCTGTTTGCGTTCATTATC
>JAAXIB010000023.1 GCA_012270585.1 Nitrospirales bacterium | reverse complement strand
CTGAACACATACAGGGATGACAGATGAGGCGTGTTGCGCTGGATGACCACGAGTCCCAGCGGTCGGGACGAAAGAAGGCACGCAACAATCAGTATCTGTAGGTTTCCGGCTTGTACGGGCCTTCGACCGGCACGTTGATGTAGGCGGCCTGCTCCTCGGTGAGTTTGGTCAGCGTCCCACCGAACCCGCGTACCATATGGCCGGCCACCTCTTCATCCAGCTTTTTCGGCAGCACTTCAACCGTCACGGACACCCCGGGAGTGTCGGCGAATTTCTTCCCGAACAAATAAAGCTGCGCGAGGACCTGGTTGGAAAAGGACCCGTCCATGATCCGGGAGGGATGACCGGTCGCGTTGCCCAGATTGACCAGGCGTCCTTCGGACAGGAGGATCAGGTGGTCGTTGGCGAGCGCGCTCCGATACACTTTATGAACCTGCGGCTTCACCTCCTCCCACTCCCAATGTTTCCGCATGTAGGCCGTATCGATTTCATTGTCGAAGTGGCCGATGTTGCAGACCACGGCTCCCGGTTTGAGGGCTTGCAACATGGCGGAATCACAGACGTTGTAATTGCCGGTGGCCGTCACGATCAGGTCCGTATTGGCCAGGAGCGCTTTGTTCAGATCCTCCACTTTCCCGGTATTGATGCCGTCGTTGTAAGGCGACACCACTTCAAAGCCGTCCATGCAGGCCTGCATCCCGCAAATGGGGTCGATTTCCGCCACGCGCACGATCATGCCTTCCTGGCGCAGGGATTGCGCCGACCCCTTGCCCACGTCGCCATACCCGATCACCAGGGCCTTCTTCCCTGACAACAGATGATCCGTGGCGCGCTTGATCGCATCGTTCAAACTGTGCCGGCACCCGTATTTATTGTCGTTTTTCGATTTCGTGACGGAATCGTTCACGTTGATGACCGGCACTTTCAGGGTGCCGTTGTCCAACCGCTCCTGAAGCCGATGCACCCCCGTGGTGGTCTCTTCCGTGATGCCGTGGACCCTGTCCAACATTGCCGGGTACTTGTCATGGAGCATCTGGGTCAAATCACCCCCGTCGTCCAGGACCATGTTGGCATCCCAGGGCCGGCCATCCTTCAAAATGGTTTGCTCGATACACCAGTCATATTCTTCCAGCGTCTCGCCTTTCCACGCGTACACCGGAATACCCCGGCTCGCAATCGCGGCCGCGGCATGATCCTGCGTGGAGAAAATGTTGCAGGAGGACCACCGCACTTCCGCCCCCAACTCCATCAGGGTTTCAATCAGAACGGCCGTCTGGATGGTCATATGAATGCACCCGAGAATTCTGGCACCCTTGAGGGGTTGTGCCGCTCGATATTTTTCCCTCAACGCCATCAGCCCCGGCATTTCCGTTTCGGCAATCTGAATCTCTTTCCGACCCCAATCGGCCAGGCTGATATCCGCCACCTTATAATCACATACAGAATTTTCCAGTTGTGTAGCCGTACTCATACCCATCACTCCCTTCTGTTTGGTCTCGACCGACCCTTCGACATCACAGGTGCACGTCGACGGCCTGCTTCAAAATCGAGGCCTTATCCGTCTTTTCCCAGGTGAACCCCGGGCCGCTCCGCCCAAAATGCCCGTAAGCCGCCGTCTGTTTATAAATGGGGCGTCGCAGTTTTAAATGATCGATGATTCCACGCGGGGTCATCGGAAAATGCTTTCTGATCAATTTATCGATGACCTCAATCGCGACTTTCTCCGTGCCTTTCGCATCGACGAGCACGGAGACGGGCTCCGGCACCCCGATCGCGTAAGCCAACTGCACTTCACATTTCTCGGCCAATTTCGCCGCCACGATATTCTTGGCAATGTACCGGGCCATATACGACGCCGACCGGTCCACCTTGCTGGGATCCTTCCCGGAAAAGGCGCCGCCGCCGTGGCTTCCCACGCCCCCATAGGTATCCACAATGATCTTGCGCCCGGTCAACCCGGTATCGCCCATGGGCCCCCCCGTCACGAACCGACCCGTCGGGTTGATGTGAAACGTCATCCGGTTCGGGTTGAAGATCCCTTTCGGCATCACGGGTTTGATGACTTTTTCCTTGATCTCCTGCTCGATTTTCCTGGACGTCACCTTGTCACTATGCTGGGTGGAAACCACGATCGTATCGATTCGGACCGGCTTGCCGTTCTTGTATTCGATGGTCACCTGAGACTTCCCATCGGGGCGCACCCAAGGCAGCAGGTTCGTTTTGCGGACCTCAGCCAATCGTTTGGTCAGGCGATGGGCCAACACGATCGGCATGGGCATCAATTCCGCGGTCTCATTGGTGGCGTAACCGAACATCAGCCCCTGATCCCCCGCGCCACCCGTATCCACGCCCATGGCGATATCACCCGACTGGGCATCGATCGCCGTCAACACCGAGCAGGTGCGGTAGTCGAACCCCCACGTGGCATCGGTATAGCCCACGTCACGGATGGTTTCTCGAATAATATCGGGGATTTCCACGTAGGCCTTTGTGGAAATTTCTCCCGCCACGAACGCCAAGCCGGTCGTGAGAATCGTCTCACACGCCACCCGGCAGTTTTTATCTTTGGCCATAATGGCATCCAGGATGCCATCGGAGATCTGGTCGGCAATTTTGTCCGGATGCCCTTCGGTCACGGACTCGGAGGTAAACAAGAAATTCTGGTGACTCATTACGATGACCCTTCCCTGTCAATAAACAAAAAGGCAGCCCCTGCTCGGTCTATCGGAGAGGAGTGCCTTGGCGAGGTGTTAAAGAATGCCCAATCCTTTCAGGCGGACAGCCTGAAGAGGGACTACCATAAAAAGAAAACAGGTCGGTTTGTCAAACGAAAAATGTCCGTTCCTGAAAAACTTCATTGTTTTCAATTAGTTGAGAGCCTTTGTGTTCATTCCCCACTCCCCCCTTGAGGGGGAGTCGGCTGTAGGGGACGGCCTACGTGCCGTCCCAGCCCGCCGGCGACCCGGTGGGGGGGAGGGGCCGTGGCCGCATAAACAAAACCTGAGCAAGCAGGTCGGATTAGCGTAGCATAATCCGACACCAAGCCGCGGCGTCGGGTTACGCCTTCGGCTAACCCGACCTACGACTCCATATCCCCCCGTACCCTAAACGGATTTCAAAAATTTTTCAATGCGGGTTTCTTCCTGATGGCATGACAGATTCTCCTTCTTGTCGCTACGGAATCCCTGCTCAGGAGTGGGGACAGGCAGGACAGAGGCAAAGGAGAGAAGCTGGGGTACGAAAGGGAAGAGCGGAATGGTCAACAAATAACGGCACTGCTCATTGACACTCAGGTGAACTTGAGCACGGCAATAATGAGCCCGGCCAGCACGCTAGTCCAAGTCATTAACTTGACTTGTAGCTGGGCTATGTCGGTCTTCAGGTCGGCTATGTCGGCTTTGGTTGCCAGGTGCTCGCTTTCATGCTCATGGATCGCCTGGGCAATCCCCTCGGCCTGGGGCTGATTGAACCCGTGCTCCCGTTCCAGTTTCTTGGCTAAGGCAATGGTATTGCTCATGGCGATACTATACCAAATCGCCAGGCAGTGGGCAATTCAGACGTTGTAGGTCGGATTAGGATTAGCAGGTTAGTCGGGGTACGCCTTTGGCTAACCCGACTACGACTCAATACCCCCCGTGTCCTAAACGGATTTCAAAGATTTTTCAATGCCGAGCCGGGACATGCCTTGTTGGGTCTTGCATTACGGTATGATTTTCCTGTAAAAATCGGCCTGCCCGCTGCTCTCCTCCGACCGCCGGCGAGGTGAAGCCCGCCATCCCAAGGGGATGAAAAAAGGAAGGTTGAATGAAAAGGGAGGAGGGCCCTTGTACTCGACATTCTGTTGGCACAAGGGCCTGAGCCAGTCGGCGGGCGAGGTGCTCTACCTCACCTCCACCCGCCAGGAGACAAGTAACCCGGGAACATGAAACCGGGTCAGGAGATGACTGGCCCCCAAGGGACCCGCACCCCTTGGGACTATGTTTACCGCGTCGCGCCGAAGGCGCCGATGACGTTCCCATTCTCAAAATGGCCGGTGAATTCCCCGGCGACGATAGTGGGATAGTCGTCTGTTGTATCGACCACACCAGCAGGATCATCGGCACCCGGGTTGCCGAAGAATCCGCCGTTCCATTCTCCCGGAGTTGATCCTGGACCTGTTGAGGTCGAGCCGCTAAAGGTCGCCATGTGATTACTGCTCTTATCATCAGCGAATCCAGCGTCCTCTAACTTGACTTCCCAGTTTTCGTCGATCATTTGACCGTCGTGCCTGAAGTGGCTCACAGTGCCCAAGATCTCGAAGTCTGAGGCAGTACCATACTCAGCGCCACCAAACTTCGCCAACTCGGCGTACGCCGTGAACTGGCCCGCACTGGTCGGGGTACCAACAACGGCACCGTCTTCTCCAACCGTGAAAGTCTTCTTCACAAACAGGCCGGTCGCGTCCCCCTTGTAGGTCGCCGAGCCTACAAGTTGAGACATTGCACCTTGCCCATTGCTACCACTCACATCGTATACATCCTTGCCACCGTAAAAGGTGCTGACCCCATAGGTGGTTTCCCCGTCCTTTACCGTCTCTTGCAGCCAAAAGCCAAACGACAGGTAGTCCTGGTCCGGAATGACGCCTCGAACTTTCGTATCGTCCTGAAGGCCATCAGGAGTAAATGTCCAAGTGCCCTCGAGCTTTGCCAGCATACCGTTGCCGTCATTTTCAGCCCTACAGGTAGCGGTCGTACAGGTAAATGTACCCGAGATACCGCTGAACGTTCCCGTGAACTTGCGCTCATCCACACTAGACGTATCAGGGTCATCTTCATAGTCAATAAACCGGTTGTTGCCGGACGGGAACCCGCCCGAATTGAACAACGACCTTTCGGTCGCAGCAATATTAGCTGGAGTTCCAGCAGTAGCATTATTCACGAAGGTCAATCGTCCATCGTTGTCACCATCAACCTTTCCCTTCTCATTGTCGCCAGACTCGTCATCATCCAACATGGCAACAACAGCAGGCCTCAGTGTATCTGCCGGACCGTCCATACTACGGTCTGCAAAGTAATCAAGGTAGTTCTTATCTGAGGGACCCTCTTTGTCGGTATAGACATGGAGCTTGTCTGTTACACCCGTCTTAATTGAACGCGTATGGATAGAGCCGTCAAAGTCCTGCAGAGAGGCTGGAGACTCTGACTGCATGGCAAATTCCTCATCATCCTTGATAGCTTTATCGGATACACCCAATTTGTCCCCATCTACCGTGACGTCCGCACCTACCATTACGGCATCGTTACCAGCTTTTGGCCGACCGGGGCGACGCTTATCGTCGATGGTCCCTGGAGCGCCGGTCCTGTCCGGGAGAATGATTGCCATTGCTTTTGCCTGCGCCAGAGCATTTGGATTCGGCTCTGTTAGCATCGCGATCCGTTCCTGCAAGTCCATGACATTTTGATTCGCCGTGTCGAGTTCGCCCGTCAACCTTTCGACCTCTTGTTTCGCGTCATCGAGATCGCCCTGCAAGTCCGTGGCATTGTCAGTCGCCGTGTCGAGTTGACCCTGCAAGTCCGTGACGGTTTGATTCGCCGTGTCGCGCTCACCTTCCACCGCGGCGAGCATGTCCTCCAATTCCGCTATCCGAGCGCCGTCGCCATCGCTGCTGCACCCGGCTACCGCCACGGCGGCAATCATGACAAATCCTACGAATAGTCGTTTGATGTCCATGCTGTCATGTCTCCTTTTGAAAAAATCTGCTCTCCTTCCCACATCAAAACCACCGGTTTCGTTTTTCCCACTCACCATTGTTGATAACCTCCTCACGTGAAAGTTAGAAAGAACTCAAAGGAAAGTTTGACAACTCTTACGCTACGACCCGCCTTTGCTAATCAATCGGGCACACAGCCTTGCACTCACGCCAACCGCAACCTGTTTCTTTTTGTTCCTTTCTGCTCCGAAATGGCTGAGTGAAATTAGCATACTGTATTTTATAAATCAAGCATATTTAACTAATAAAATAAAAAAATCCAGCATGCTGATATAAGGACAGTAAACATACTTGCTATGAACACGTTGACCGAAAGAATTCGGGTCGCCCGCGAACAGGCGGGCTTGTCCCAGGCGGAGGTCGCCAAGTCGTTGCGCGTCTCGGCGTCAGCAGTCAATCAGTGGGAGCAGGGCTTGAGTAAAAACATCAAACTGGAACATTTTTTCGCCCTCGCCGGTTTGTTGCGGCAAGACCCGCAATGGCTGGCAACCGGCACGGCGTTCCCCTATGTGCGTCGAACACAAGCGACACCACCGAAACTGGACGATCCTCCCCTCACCCGCGAGGAAAAAGCCCTGCTTCACCACATACGCCGACTGCCCGATACGTTGCGACGCCCACTCCTGAAGTTTATCAAAGAACTGAGCGCCTTCAGCGCTTTGGAAATCAAAGCCGACTTCCGAAACTGATGCTCGCCGGGGTGTCAAGACCTGGCAGTGTGACTCGTGGCCTGGGGTGGGGCTTGGCTGCGGCGTCGGGTACGCCTTTGGCGAACCCGACCTACGGCTATTGGGAAAGGCAGCCATGCCCCACCCACTTCAGCACCAGGATCAGAGGAGGCCCCTTCCCGCAGAGAATCCCGCCGGGTGGACAAACATTTGATCACACCCCCACCGGGTCGCCGGCGGGACGACACATAGGCCGTCCCCTACATGGCTCTTCGACTCCCCCTCAAGGGGGGAGTGATGGTCAGGTTGCATTGCTCAAATACCAGGTGCTAAGATTCGATTCCAATTTTTAGCACTTGTGGTGTGACTTCTTGCATTCCAGTGAAGGTGTGAGACCCGATTCGACTCGGTGAAGTTTCGTAAGGAGGCTTCTCATGTATAAAACCATCTACATCCCGGTCGATAATTCGGACCATTCCAATATGGCCGTCGACCTGGGTGTGCGGTTGGCACAGGAATTCGGATCAAAAATCGTCGGCAGTCACGTCTATGCCGCCAAAATGCACGATAAGCGGTTCAAGCAGATGGAAGCGGGACTGCCCGAAGAATATCACGATGAAAAAGAACTCGACCGCCAACGCAAGATTCACGATTCCCTCATCACCCGCGGGCTTCAGATCATTACCGATTCTTACCTCGACTACGTGGATCAGAAGTGTACCGAGTCCAATCTCCCCCTGGAAAGGCGATCTCTGGAAGGTCGCAACTGGAAGGTGTTGGCCGAAGATATCAATGCCAATGCCTACGATCTGACCATTATGGGCTCACTGGGTGTGGGCGCGGTGAAGGATTCCGTCATCGGCAGCAATACCGAACGGGTCCTGCGCCGGGTGCGCACGTCGGACATGTTTATTGTGAAAGACCTCAAACCCATGAACGGGGGGAAAATCGTCGTGGCCGTGGACGGCAGCCCATACAGCTTCGGAGGGCTGAAAACCGGCCTGGCCCTGGGGAAAGCGTTGCAGAAGCCGGTCGAGGCCATTTCCGCCTTTGATCCGTATTTTCACTATGCCGCCTTTCACAGTATTTCCGGGGTCCTGAACGAAGAGGCCGGCAAGGTCTTTCGCTTCAAGGAGCAGGAAAAACTCCATGAGGAAGTGATCGACAGCGGCCTGGCCAAAATCTACCAATCGCATTTGGATATTTCCCGGGAAGTGGCCCAGGAAGAAGGCTCGGACATCCGCACCACGCTGCTGGATGGAAAGGTGTTTGAAAAAGTGCTCCAATACGTTCGGAAAGAACAACCCTGGTTGCTGATCGTCGGGCGCATCGGCGTGCACAGCGACGACGACATGGATATCGGCAGCAACACCGAGAACCTCCTCCGGGCGGCCCCCTGCAACGTTCTGATTTCCAACAAGAAATTCGTGCCCCCCATCGACACCCAGGCGGAATATACCATCGCCTGGACCGAGGAAGCCCTGTTGCGTATGGAAAAGGTGCCGGTGTTCGCGCGCGGGGTCGCCAAAACCGCGATTCACCGCTATGCCATTGAAAAAGGACATACCATCATCAGCAATTCGGTGGTCGATGACGCGGTCGGCGACATTCTGCCGAAAGGCGCCATGGAGGCGATGAAAGCCCTGGGTGGCCAGCTCGACGACGCGGGCATCGACCGCAACCGGATGCAAGCCGACGACGCCGTGGCCCAGGACCTCATGGGCTCGACCCTCAGCGGCATGGTCAACCAGGTGGTCGAGGAAAAGGAGCCCGCCGCGAATGCGGCGGTGAGTCCGTCCACCCAATCCTATCTGGATCGCATGGCCCAGCCGTATTACGTCTGCGATGGTTGCGGGTACATCGGGAAAGGCGCTCAACCCGTCAAATGTCCGATTTGCGGGGGAGCGGGCGCCGGCTTCAAAACGGTCGATAAAAGCGTGTTTGACGCCGCGGCCAAGCAGGAAGGGGTCCTGGAAACGCAACTGGCGTACGACGACGTACCCATGCAATGGACCAAGGACGCCAAGGAAGCCATCCGGGTGATCCCCGCGGGCTTCCAGCGACGCCGCGCCAAAGCCAAGATCGAAAAGTCCGCGAGGAAACTCGGCATGACCACGATCACCCTGGAGTATGCCTCACCCATGATCGACGAAGCCGCCAACGAAGACTATACCCCGATTTTCGCCAACAAAGAGACGACGGCGGAACAGCCCGCCCCCGAGACGACGCCGGAACCGGAGTCTCCCTACCAGTGGGAGCCCGATGCCTTGAAACGGTTGGAACGCGCCCCCGAAGGGTTCATGCGCGATTGCACCCGGGCCCTTATCATCAAGCACGCCGACAAGCTGGGGACCACCCACATCACCATCGACGTGGCCAACGAAGGGATTGAGCAAGCCAAACAGACCATGGAAGAAGCCATGAAGTCCGGCAACGTCAAGGAAATCATTGCCAAACTGACTGGCGCGGGCGCTCAACAATAGGGAGCCATGGGCAAATCACTCCCTGTTATCAATGCCCCGGGTCGGGAAGCCCTCGCCCCCCGCGTCACCGGGTTTATCTCACCGGAAACGGGCCCCGGCGACGGCCGGACCGTCGACGATTTCAAGCCGTACCTCGTCGCCCTGAACCTCACCAAACGCTGCAACCTCAAGTGCGACCACTGCTACCTGGACGCCACCACCAAGGCCGGCGGGGGCTCCGACGAGCTTTCGACCGAAGAATGCTACCGACTGATCGACCAGATCGCCGAGGTCAATAAAGGCTGCCTGCTGGTCATTACCGGGGGCGAACCCCTGGTCAGGCCGGATATCCTGGACATCGCCCGTCACGCCGTGGCCCAGGGGTTCATGGTCGTCTTCGGCACCAACGGGATGCTGATCAACGATCGCCTGGCCCGCGAACTCGTCGAGATCGGCGTCATCGGCGTGGGCATCAGCATCGACTCCCTGGACGCGGGCAAACACGACGCGTTTCGCGGCATCCCCGGGGCCTGGGAGGCCGCGGTTGCCGGGATCGAAGCCTGCAAACGGAACGGCCTCCAGTTCCAGGTGCACTTCAGCGCCCAACCCATGAACTACAAGGAACTGCCGGACGTGATCGACTGGGCCCACGGGCTGGGCGCGCGGGTGCTGAACGTCTTCTTCATGGTGTGCACGGGCCGCGGCGAGGAACTGACCGACATCACCCCCGAACAGTACGAGGAAGTGCTGGCCTTCCTGGTGGAGTCCCAGGACCGGTACTCGGACATGCTCGTGCGCGCGCGGTGCGCCCCGCATTTCAAACGCCTCGCTTATGAAAAAGATCCCGACTCCCCGATCACCAAGGCCCAGGGGTACATGGGCGGGGGCTGCCTGGCCGGAACGAATTACGCGCGGGTCACGCCCAACGGCGACCTGACCCCCTGTCCCTACATGCCCCTGTCGGCCGGGAATATTCGGACCACGAGTTTCGTGGACCTGTGGGAGAAGTCGGACATCTTCGACTCGTTCCGGTATCCCCACCTCAAGGGCAAATGCGGGGACTGCGAATACAGCGACATCTGCGGCGGCTGCCGGGCGCGGCCCTACGTGGATCACGGGGACTGGATGGACGAGGACCAGTGGTGCCTGTATACGCCCAAGGGCGGGGAAAAAATCCAGGTCGCGTTCAACGTGCCCGAGGACGTTGAGGTGGAATGGGACGAAGCCGCGCAGGCGCGGTTGAGCCGGATCCCCTACTTCCTGCGCGCCATGGTGAAAAAAGGCGTGGAACGGCACGCCCGCGAGCACAACATTCCGCGCATCACCGTCGAATTGATGGAAGAGCTTCGCCAAAAACGCTTTGGTAACGAAAAACCGGTGTTCAAATTCTGATGAATGCCCTCCTGGCCACGCTGTCCGATATCAACAAGATCATTCCCATTGTCAATCACTGGCTGCACCTGCTCTCGGCCGTCGTGTGGATCGGCGGGCTCGCCTTCCTGGTCCTAGCGGTGACGCCGGGGCTCCAATCGTCCGTGCCCAGGGAATACATCAAACCCATCTGCGACACCTTCTACAAGCAGTACCGCAAGGTGGTCGGCATCCTGCTGGTGGTGATCCTCTTCACGGGCGGGATCAACCTGCATTACGTGGGCGAAGCCATGGAAATGCAGACCGGCTTCGGCCTGTCCAACAACGCCAAATACCTGACCGTCTTCTTCATCAAGCTCACCCTGGTGCTCGGCATCCTGACCCTGTACCTGTACACCGTCATCTTCCGCATCGAACCCACGGGCGACGAAGACGAACAGGAAAAAGAAGAACAAATCGTCGAACCCATCCCCTTCCAAAAAGCCGGCCTCTGGATGGGCATCTTCATCATCCTCTGCGCCGCCGCCATGAAACACCTGCATCTGTAAGTTCCCTTTCCCCCTTCTGTCATTCCCGACATTCTTAATCGGGAATCCAGTTTCTTTGTTTTTGTCTTTGCCTTTTCTGTCATCCTCGACGCTTGTCCTTGACATTAGCAATCGAGGATCCAGGGTCTTTGTCTTTTGCTTTTTCAAGCGTAATCTTGGCTGGTCGAATTGCCCACTTGACCGCATCGCCTTGACGGTCGTCACGTTTGATCGGTAGCCTCAGAAAAAAGCCAACTTTACTGGAGAACAGGCGATGAATTTTTTTGACAGAAAGAAACTCTACCAACAGATAGAACGCGATCGAGACACAAAGGTTCTGGCATTCATAACCAGCAACCGGGCGAACATGGAAACGATGATTGCGCAGGATTGTATAGATCCGTTCGTCGATCTGCTTGAAAAAGTGGGGCCGACCAGACAAATTTCTCTGATTCTCCACACCAATGGTGGCCAGACACTCGCTGCATGGCGACTTGTTAACCTGATCCGCATTTTTTGCGATGAGCTTGAAGTGCTGATCCCCTCGCAAGCCCTAAGTGCTGGCACGCTTATTGCCATTGGCGCTGATCGTTTGGTCATGACAAAACAGGCTGCCCTAGGCCCAATTGATCCTAGCATTAACAACCCACTCAATCCACAAACAACGATTAGAGGGCAAGTCGTGCAGGTACCTGTTAGCGTTGAAAGCGTGCGAGGCTATCTCAATGCCGCTCGCGAAGAGCTTCAAATCAAGGGCGAACAAGCGCTGACATCGGTTCTTCTGAACCTTACGACCCACATTCACCCTCTTGTTCTTGGCGAAATATTTAGATCGCAAGCGCAAATCCGATATTTGGCTAACAAACTACTTCCTCGCCAAGTGAGCAATCCGGACCAGATCAAGTCTGTTATTGATTTTCTATGTGCAGATTCCGGCAGTCACGATTACACAATTAACCGTCGCGAAGCCTCTGAGCTTGGCCTGAAAGTTGAAAAACCAAATGATGCGCTTTACAAGCTGTTAAGAAAAATCAACCTAAGTTATACAGAGGAGCTTGCATTGCTTAAGCCCTTCTCTGCTCAAGCTGTCCTACATGACGTTGAAATTCATAAACCTGTATCCTATAGTATTACACGAGGACTAGTAGAAGGAACGGGCGGAGGGTGTTATGGTTTTGTTTCTGAGGGTACGCTAAAGAAGGTTGCAATCCAAACAGGCCAGGGCTCACAAGAAGCGGTTAAGGATGACAGAACCTTTGAAGGCTGGAAGAAACTGCATGATAATTCCAACAGATAAGAGTGCCGACGCCAGTTTTTATTACCACGAAAGTGCGGCGGCGGAACTCGCCCGGATGGATTCATCGGCGGTTTACGGTAATCTCGCTGATGCGATGAAAAACGCGACAATAATAGTGCCAAACATTCACGTTATTGACACAATGTTCGTCAATGAGCAATTTGAGAGTGAGAAGTAATCTTTAAAAGAATGCCTCAATCCCGCCACCAACTCCCGATGCCGCAACTATTTTCTTACTAAAATCCCCGCGATATAACTCATTCAGTCAACCGTACCCACTCCAAGGATCTCGTACCGCGCCGCAACTTCGTCACGCCGCGCGAGGGATCTCCTTTTCCTTATCTGTCATCCTTGTATGTGTTCAGTAATTCGTTGA
>JAAXIB010000065.1 GCA_012270585.1 Nitrospirales bacterium | reverse complement strand
TGCGAACGCAGGAATCCAGGGGTGTTCTTTTCGTAAAGCGAAGACAAAGAAAAGACACTGGATTCGTCCCCGACATCCTTAATCGGGGATCCAGGTCTTATTATCGAGAATGACAGATAAAGACAAAGGTAAGAGCAAAGACCCTGGATTCTCGATTTAGATCCTCGATTTGGATCCTCGATTACAAATGTCGAGGACAGGCGTCGAGGATGACAGACAAGGACAAAGGCAAAAGCAAAACCCCTGGATCCATCCCCGCGGTAGCAAGCGGGGATCCAGGTCTTATTGTCGAGGAGGACAGAGGAAAGAAGACGAAGGTAAGCCTCGAAATTTCAGAAGCGCCAGGGTGGTCACCGGGGCATAGAGCAGACACCCCACGAGGCCCAGCAGCCATTCGCCGATCCAGAACGTCATCACCAGATTGAACAGCAACACCCCGTAATACAACCCGCATCCCAACAACACCTCTTGAGCCGGGATCGCGTGAGGAAATGCGGGCAGCAGACTGCTACGCCGGTCCAGCACACGGTAGCCCGTCATCGCAATCAATCCCACCACGAACCACCCGGCAAAGTTGGCCAAGGGCACGCCGAAATACACGCCGGGATCGGGATAGCCGTAAATCTGCCCCAAAAACCAGCGTTCCCCGCGGAGCGCCACCGGATCGATCACCACGTCGATCAACATGAACAACAAACACGTCAGGCCGATCACCGGCCAGGAGAGCGACTCACGCGCCAGCAACCGCAGGCCGGATTCCCGCGAAGCGGGCCCGGCAGGCAGGAGCAACCAGAGAACCAGACAATAACTCGCATACAACAGAAACGTGAACGACAACGAATCCATGAACGGAATATTCGCAACGTACAACTCCTCTCCCACGGTCGAACCCGTGTAATAGTAATCGCCGAACGGAAACCCGATCCGGGTCGAGGAGAATTCACAGAGGAACGCGGTGAGCCACGTGATGCCGAACAGCGCGCCGGTGCGTTTCCATCCCAGCAACCGGGACGCGGCGACCAGCGCCACGCCCAAAAAGAAAAAGACGTAGGGCCGGAGCAGGAGGGTCTTCCACAACAGCAGGGGAACGTCCACGGGCAGATTCACTCAGTCATGCTGTGTTTGCAGCGGCTCTGTCCCCTCACCCTGCCCTCTCCCGGAGGGAGAGGGTTGCATAAGGCGGCATCGCCAGTTACGCATACCGGTGATCCCGAAACCAGCGGACCGCCTTTTCCAGGGCCACCTCCGGCGGCGTCTGGGGCAACCCCAACTCCCGCACGGCCCTGGAGCAATCATAGTGCATCACGTACTTGGCCATGCGAACGCCGTCGAGCGGAATGCGCGGGGGGCGATGCGTCACGTAATCCGCAAGCCACTTGTTGACGTGGGCCAGAGGCAGAACCAGCCCCCGGGGAAGTTTCAGCTTGGGTGCCTTGACCCCCGTCAACCCGCCCAGGATCTCGAACACCTCTTTCAGCATCAGGTTGCGACAACCCAGAATATACCGCTCACCGATCCGCCCGCGCTCCATGGCTTGGACGTGGCCCACGGCCACGTCATCCACGTCGATGAGATTCATGCCGGTTTCCACATAGGCCACCATGCGCCCCTTCATAAAATCGACGATGATCTGCCCGGTCGGGGTCGGCTTCACGTCACGCACCCCCACCGGCGCCGCGGGGTTTACGATCACCACGGGCAACCCCGCGTCCGCCGCCTTCAGGACCTCCTGCTCGGCCAGATACTTGGAGCGTTTATACTCCCCGGTCATCTGCGCCGGGGACACCGGGGTCTCCTCCGTGCCCGGTCCCCCGCCAGCGGGCAACCCGATCGCGCCGATCGTGCTCGTATAGACCATACGGTCAACACCCGACTCGCGCCCCGCGTCCAACAACGCCCTGGTCCCTTCGACGTTCACCTTGTAGAACACGGACGGGTCGCGCGCCCACAGGGCATAATGCGCCGCCACGTGGTACACCTGCCGGCAACCGTGAAGCGCCGACCGGAGCGAAGCCGCGTCATTCAAATCGCCAGGCACGGTTTCAATCGCCAGCCCATCCAGCGCTTGCCGATCCGCACCGGGTCGGACCAATCCCCTGACCTCCGTGCCGGCCCGGATCAATGCCCGCGCCACGGCGGACCCGACAAACCCCGTGACCCCTGTGACCAAGGCTTTCATGATGAAAAAAGAACCGATACGGACGCGAATGAAGCGGATTGGAGCGTCACCGCCTTTGGCGCGAAACCATTAAGGTGCCGCTTGATTCCATTTATGTACATTTATGATATATTTTAGTGCCATTTTGATGCCTTTTAGATACATTTATGAACATTTTGGTGTAATACAATCGTTAATTTTTGCGGTCCACGATATACCGGGCAATCCCTCTCAACGGATCGGCTTTCCCGTCAAACCCGTCGAGCCGCCCGATGGCCCGGGCGGCGCAATCCTGTGCGAGTCGTTGCGCGCCCTCAAGCCCATAAATCGAAGGATACGTCTGCTTGCCCCGATCATCATCCGTGTTGGCGTCCTTCCCCAACTCTTCCCGCGTGCCCGTCACGTTCAACACGTCATCCGTAATTTGAAACGCCAGGCCGATATCGTCGGCATACCCGGTCAGGTGCTCGAACTGCGTCATGCCGGCCCCGGCCAGAAGTGCCCCGACCCGCACCGCGGCGCGAATCAGCTTGCCCGTCTTATGCACGTGAATTTGTTGCAACTCCGCCAAGTCCACCTGCCGGTTCTCGGCTTGCATATCCAGCACCTGGCCCCCCACCATGCCCGTGTTCCCGGCTCCCAGGGCCAGTTCCGCGATAATCTGGACCTGACACCGCGGCTCCAGATCCGTCACGAGATCGGCCCGGCTGCACCATTCAAACGCCATGGCGTGCAACCCGTCGCCCGCCAGAATCGCTATCGCTTCGCCATAGACTTTATGGTTCGTGGGGCGCCCGCGGCGAAAATCATCGTTATCCATCGACGGCAGATCGTCGTGAATCAGCGAGTACGTATGGATAAACTCGAACGCGCAGGCCACGGGAAGCAGCGACGCCGGGCACGGCCCGATTGCCTCCGCCGTGGCAATGGTCAGGATGGGCCGGATCCGTTTTCCCCCGGCCAACAGGCTATACCGGATCGCCTCGTGCAGGACCGCCGGCGGCGTCTGCGGATCAGGCAGATGGGCGTCCAAATACCGATCGACGACGTCCCGTTTGTCTTCGAGGTATTGCCTGATATCCAGCGACATGCAGCGCCTTTCACTGATCTGTCAATCCCGAGAACGCGGGAATCCAAGGTCTGAATTCTTCTTCTGTCATCCTCGCTTTCCCTTTCTGTCATTCCTGCGAAAGCAGGAATCCAGAGTCGTGACAAGGCTACCAGGATGCAGCCTGATTCAGAACCTAACAAAGGCCCGGAAGGGTGTCAAACAAAGGGGACATCCCAGGTCAAAGCCCGTGAGGAGGGCACGGGGAAAAATGCAAAAGACCCTGGAATCTCGATTTCTCTTTCTGTCATTGATACGAAAATAACCTCCTTTTGTCATTCCTGTATGTGTTCAG
>JAAXIB010000038.1 GCA_012270585.1 Nitrospirales bacterium | reverse complement strand
TGAACACATACAAGAATGACAGAAAAAGACGGGGAAAAAGCGAAGGCGCTGGATCCTCGATTACCAACGTCGAGGATAAGCGTCGAGGATGACAGATTGGAGAGGCGTCCCCATTTTCATCTCTTGGGGTGCAGGCGGCAAGCCTGCATGAAGGATTCCTGTTTTAAGTCTGATGGGGTTATTGACGATTGTCGCAGCCACAAAACGGGCAGCCTGCACGCGGATGGTTTCCGAGGCTCTGAAAGCCCTCAACCCTCATGGCGCAAGCCTGGTCCAGGCGGTGACGTGAGGCGGCAAAACCACCGGACGTTTTGCGGCAACGGCTTCGCGTCGCAGTCGCTCTTCCAGTGTCTCCAGGTCGACTTCGTCACCCGTGGCCATGCCATATTCTTCCAGGAGGGGAAGGAGACTTCGAAAGATCTCGGCGAGATAGCGATAACCGACCCACGTTTCCGACCCACCGACCGGAGCCTCCAAATGTAAGACCGGTACGGGCAAGCCGGCATCGACGAACGCACGGGACAGATCGAGCCCCATGCCGACGTGCGCACCAGAACGCTCAAAAACATCGAGTGCCCAACCGATCAGCGTGTTCATGAGGGGCGTATCCGGACGAACAAGCGCCCGGTAGGGCGTCAGATCAGCTTCTTCAAATGCAACCAGACCTCCCGGGCGCAGGTATCTTGTGAACCGTTTGAGAGCATCGGCGGGATCGGACATGTACATCAGGGTCAGCCGGCCGACGACGGCATCGAAGTCTCCCGCCGCATCGAGCGTTCGGTCGTCCCCGGCCATGAATTCGACGTTCGTCCACCCCGCTTCCCGGGCACGTATCCGGGCCGTCTCAAGAATGTTCTCATTGACGTCCACGCCCACCACGTTCCCATTCGGACCGACTAATTCGGCTACCGTCAGCGCCACGTCGCCGGCGCCGCTGCCGACGTCAAGCACCTGCATCCCGCTGGCGATTCCCGCCTCCATGAAGAAACGCCGCGTGATGCCGCCATACACCCGTTCCTGATGAATCAACCGTTCCGTTTCCTCCTGGCTGCGTCCCATCGGATAACGTGCATCTGTTTTCTGTTCATTCATGCGGCTTTCTTCTCCTTGCTCTTCGGGATGTCCTGTCCCTCCGTCCATTCCCTGCCCGTGCAGGCATCGTTCGGCGGGCACGGCCCTTTGTCCGTTCCATGGCGTTCGTGCCTTGCATGTTTGGCTGCTGCATGGCGGAGGCTTACTACAGATAACTCAACCACCGCTCGCGACGCCGGGCTTTCACACCGGCAAACCAGGCACACGCGGGATACAACGCCACGACGATCCCTATCCAGAAAAGATACACAACGCCGAGGCCGACGCCGAACTCCGGCGGATACAATTCAAAGTCAACGGCGATCCGTGCAACCGAAAATCCCTGAATGACGCCGACGACGAGCGCCACACAATGAATCACGTAGATGTGCAGAATGTAAAAAAAGAACGGCACGCGACCGATGACGACAAGCCAATTCGCAATCCTGCCCCGACTGCGCTCGAAGGCGCCGAGCAGGATGAACGCGGGGCCAAGCGTCATGAGCAGATAATGAAGGGAGGGCGGATACTTCGTCGCGTTCAGCACATCAACCACCGTGGCTTCGAACGTGTCATGGACGTGCCATGTATTGGAGTCCCCGTAGAGATTCAGCAACCGCAGGACGGCAAACAGGAACACCAGCAACAGGCCGACCTGCACCAGCCGGCACGGTCGCTCGGGATGGGCGTCGGCAAACACGGGTCCGATGGCATATCCCACCGCCATCACCCCAATCCAGGGGATCAGGGGATATAAGGCGTGAATGGCCACTCCTCCGAAAGCGATTTTTCCTTTGATGTGCAGAAGAAACCATAACGCCGACGCGGTCCCGGCGGTCGGCTGGACGGCATCGAGGAGATTGTGTCCGAGAATCATCACCAGACCAACGCCGACAATCACGGAGCGCGGCAGCCAGACAAGACCGCCGAGAACGATCATGGAGATTCCGATGGCCCAGATCACCTGGAGAAACGGGACGTAGTCGGGTCCGACGTTGAAGTTCCAACCGAAGTTCACGACGGTCAGTTCGATGAAGACAAGCCAGATGCCGCGGGTCACCAGAAAATGCGACACCTCCCTTTTGGAACGGCCTGCGGCGCCGTACAAAAACGCGCTGATGCCGGCCAGAAAAATAAAGGTCGGCGCGCACAGGTGTGAAATCCAGCGCGTAAAGAAGAGCGGCGCATCCGCATTCGAGAAATCGAACCCGCCCGGCAGAGGCGAGGACAACATCCAACGGACGTGGTCCAGCGCCATAATGACCATGACCACGCCCCGCAGCATGTCGATTGATCCGAGTCGCTCTTTCTTCATAGACATTGCTCCTCACAATCCGGCACGTCACCGCAATGGGTAGAACACGACGACAATCCTCCGTCTCGGCTGAATCGAACTTTCTTACTGCTACTCATGGGACGAATTCGTCCCCGATCTTCCAGATCCCCTTCTCGCGGAAAGCGGGGACGGTCTGGCGGCGGGCGGCGTTGGTGAAGGCCGGGGCCGAAAGCCCATGCTGCTTGATATACTCCGACAACCTGATGATCCGCTCTCCTCTCAAATAGCTCAGCCGCTTGTGGAGCGACTCCAACAAAGCCAGCGACACGATGCCTTCCATCGTCTTCGTCGTTTTCTTCTCCCGATAATCACTGAACGCTCGATAGTAGACATCCTTTTCCTTGTTGCGGATGATAATGCGCGGCAGGCCATGTTGCAGTAATTGAAAATTGATGATAACGCGCCCTATGCGGCCGTTACCGTCGCAAAACGGATGGATGGTTTCGAAATCCAGATGAAACTTGGCAATCCTGTCCAAAAAATATGTGCCGAGGTCACTGGAATATTCAAGCAGGGCGGTCTCTATCATGCGCTCTACGTGCTCGGGCGCCGGGGCGATATACGCGCCCACCCTCACGTACTCTCCCTTTCTGCGAAAGCGACCCGCGATCGCATCATCTATGCCGCCGATAAGCATCTGATGGAACAGCCCGATCAGGTCTTTGTGTAGCTCACTCTCCTTCACTTTCTTGCGTTTATACTCTATAACCCGGGCTAGATTTTTCGCCTCAAAAACCTCCCGCAACGAGACGTTCCGGGACAGCTTCTGCTCCAACAGAATTTTCTCCGTTTCCTCAAGAGTGAGTGTCGAGTTTTCGATGGCATTGGAATTGTAGACATTTTCAGGGATTTCCACCTCGTCGATCATCGACAGCAGCGATTCTTTCCCGAGCCGCAACGCGTCATATTCTTCCTTTAATGCTTGGATTCGCTTTTTTATCCGTTTCGAGGTTGCCACGCCGTTATTATAGCAAATTCACTTATATACAAAAAGTATTGGTGAATTTATTGGTTAAAATGACACTAATTCACTAAATTTATCTGCTCGACCTAAACAGCTACCACTGACATGGTGTCTCCGGCGGAGAGGGCGTTCATGTAGGCGAGGATGAGGTTGCGGGTGAGGGAATGGTCGAAGGCGGCTTCGCCGTTATCCCGAACCTGCCTTATCGGCCGTACAGGCACCTACGATGACGGGTTGTATGTTTTCCCGAAGCATTCGAGCAACTACCGGTTCACGCCAACGAGGGCTTACTCGACTTCGATTCAACCCAATCTAGGCTGATTTTCTTTCACGCGATTCCACAATTGATCAACTTGATCGAAATGATATTTGTAAGTGTCTCTGGCCATGTACTAAACCTCCGTGCCTAGAATTGAGATGAGATATGGGGTTAGTTTTGATGCTTGGTCAAATACTCTTTCACTCTATGACTATCTTCGTTTTCCTTGTCTCCTTTATAATAAATCTCGATAAATTCAATGCGTTGTTCCTGCTCACAATAAGAGTAGGTAACGCGTAGTGATGACCCTTTCAAATATCGGCAAAACAAACGGGCTTTGACAATAGACAAATGCTCGTTCTGTGCGATGACGGCAAAATGTTTCCGATTCTCAAGCGGGACAACGGAAACAATGTTCCGAAACTCCTCAAGGTCTTGGGAAAGCGATCGATATTTCCTGGCAAGGCGCTTCCGTTCTTTTTGAAATTCCGGCAGTTCATCAAAGGTCATCGTCATAATTTCGTACGGAGTACCTCTCGTCACGATAAAAGACGCTCTCATACGAAAGCGGCGTGCCGTCTTGCGCGGACTTCCAAGGAATATCTTCGTGCGAATAGCGTTCTATCTCTTTCGCATTTTTATCGGCGAGACGAGCCAATACACCATCAATATGTTCAACGTCGCGAGCAGAAAGCACGTCAAGGTTCGGACGCTTGAGCGGAAGGTATTTCTTTTGATCGTATTTAAAATATTGACTATTGACTGCCTCAATTTCTCCATGCTTTTGCATATCTTGCAAAATCGAACTCAATTCAACCGACGTGGGACCGTGATGGTTTTTGATATACGTCGCGCCCATTAAGTTTTCCTCGAACTTTTCGTAATAATCAAAATCGATGAAATACAGCAGCTTATGAAGCACGGTCTCGCCCACGTTCGGTTTACCACCGACTTTATTCAAAACATACAGAAGCACCTGTTTGAATGCATCGAGATTCTTTTTCTCAACACGAATGTGAAGGCCTCCGGTTCTTCGTGCAGACTGTTTTGTGAGTGTCACGGTATGCTTGGGCACGCGACCCGCCAAAAAATCTTCAAGCGATATATCAAAAATCCCTGCAAGCGTTCTGGCTTCGATGATCGTAAGTTCCCGCTCACCGCGCTCAATGTGCATATAGGTGGGACGAGACATCCCAAGCTCTGACGCAAGGTACGCTTGGGTCATGTTACGTTTGGTTCGTTGCCGTTGAATAAATTTCCCAAGCATCGTTCTATCTTGCCTCACTTCTTGGCATTCGCGTGAAGATGGTGATTCTTCGGCTTTCTAACGACGCGAATATTTTCTTAACATAACTCATGCCTATTTTCTTTTCAAGTATAATGTAAAACATTTTTACATTCGAGAAACTTTTGCGTCCTCTTCCCCTTAACGCCGGTCGATAGCAGCCTGAATCGTTTAAATTGCCACTACCGTCTCGGTATCTCCGGCGACGAGAGCGTTCATGTAAGCGAGGATGAGGTCGCGGGTGCGGTAGCAACCGAAGCCTGTGCCGTGCTCCGACACGGTAGCGGCTTCGTCTTCTTTCCGGACGATCGGGAAAGTGCCCAGCACGTACTCCGCGTCTTCCTTGGTCAAACCGTAGAGGTGGAAGCAGAGTGCGTCGAGGTGGGCACGCAGGTGACGGCGTTCTTCTTCGTTCCAGACGAAAGGCGGGCCGTTGTAGCGACTTGCTAGACGATAACTTGCTCAGATTCCGATGTTTTCGGCTTTTGCCGAGAACGTAAACTTTCGGTACGCTTGCTCCAAAACTCCAACTCTTCTTGCTTCGACTTCCCTGACAACAATTGCCTAACGTATTCCGCACCACGTCGTTTCAAGGTGACGCATTCCGGTTCACGAGTTGTCATAACTGACTATTTCCCTCTCTTTTGCTGGCGTCGCCGTTCCGCTCGGTTACCTGTCGGAAGGGGCTTAGCAGCCGGAATATTGATAAAACTTCCTCCCATACGGACCCAAGCTCGCCCGTGATAATTTTCTATAATCTTCTGTGCTGGGGTACCAGCAAAAGTGTGCATTGTCGCATGATGGACTGAGAGTACCGCATCCTGCAGTTGCGCATCATGTTCGAGATCCACCACTTTGACCCCTATGGCACGAGCTTGATCACGGCCAACCCGCCGTCCGTGTGAGTGAAATGATTCGTAGTCAGCGAACCAGTCCGCGACTGTCTTGGACTTACTTTTCGCATCTTCCTCTCCAGAAAACATATAGCGTTCTAGCCAGCCAGCAACCATGCCGGACGCCAACTTTTGGGAGTCTTCGCATTGGGTCAGTAGACCGGGTGCGTACGTCCTGAGAATAGGCATCCAGGCAGCGAGATTCTCCGGCGTCTTACACTCACGTTTGGCAAGCTCAAACTGATTGAGGATTGCTTTGGCGGGTGCTGATCTCGCTCCTTCAGGAGTGGAAATGATAAACTGTGGATCAATCGGCCCCAATTGCGAATGCTGCCCCATGACCAATTTGTTAGCGGAGAGCGCCATCATAGTTGCTGCGGACATGGCCGCAACAGGTACGAAAACCCGTACATGATCGAAGCGCTTCCTGATGTACTCCACCAATGATTCGGCAGCTTCCGCAGAACCGCCCGGACTATGTATGATGAGATCCAGGTCACGCTCACGGAGATTAGAGGCGGCCTCCATGAGACCCTGAATGTCCGGAAGTCCTACTTGCAGTTCGGCAGGTGGAATAGGACGGGACTCAAGCCACGCAGTCGCATAGAGTATAACTGCTCTCCCAGTCAGATCGTGGAGCCGTTGCAAGTATTGTCTGCGAACGCGGTCGTAATCTGGTGTGCCGGCAGGAGTAGAGGACTTGTTGAGTTCAGTTAGAATCTCGCCCCAGGTAGGCATTGGGCCTCGTCATGTTCGTCGAATCTGAAGAGTAGACGACCTCGTTTTCAGAAACCGAGGCGGATGCCTGGACGTAAACTTCTTCGACCCTTTCGTAAAATTCCATCAAATCAGCTACTCCAGCTTCCTGCTTTTCAAACTCGATCCCCAGCAATTCCATCTCCCGCTTCTTAGTCGTCATGGCGCTGCCTCTTTGGATAAGGATGATGCTATAGTATAATGGCTGCTTATGTTCATGGCTAAACGTTGGGCTAGTGCAGCATACCCCAATGTTTTTACACTCACAAGAACGACACAAGCTCAATTTTCACGAAAATGTTTGCTCAATGAGTTTGAGCTCATCTACGACAGATCTGCAAACGTTTTCGAAATGAGCGGAATAGGTCTCATGTTCTTGCAATGCCTTATTCGCTAAATTGGCGGCGATACTGCCACGAGAATGTGCGTCTACTTTTGACCGGATGAGCTGAACTGCTCTCAGCCCGTCAAGCCGCCGTTCGTCGTCGAGCAATTTTTCGATCAGTGCTAAGCTCTTCTCTTTTTCTTCAAAGGCAATGTTCATGGCTTCAAGTCTTGTGCGAATAGCTCTGACCTGAAAGCCTTCTATGATCAACTTTGAGAGGTCTTTAAACGCACCTGCCCATTCATCACGGCTAGACGTACGCGGGGTACTGACACGTTCAAGCAATCCTTCTTCACTCAGCTTCCACCATGCCAAATCGGATTTAGTCCAGTTCCTCATAATGAATAAAACGTTTTCAAGAGGATCGTGATGGGGCCACGCTTCGCCCCTGAAGTGGTTTACAAAAGCTCGTTTGGAAATTCCTGATTTGGGTTCTTCATTGTAGCTTTTCCAATATAACTGTTCCTGATACGGGAGATTTCGAAGATCGCGTATATAGGCATGCACTTGGCCTGCCTCGTTAACATCATAGTCAGGTAGCGTCCATGCACCACGACAATGTATAGCACGCTGTTCAACGGTATACTTATCGCTATCCACTTTGTATTTCAGCAAGACGTCTGACCGAAAAAAAGCGGGCGAAAGTTCGAACGGCAGAGAATTTTTGCGAGTCTGAAAGTAGTTGGTAGTGGCAGATGGGTCAGTCGATATGTTTGTGATGCGCTTGTTACGCCAATCGCACGCTACAAACTCAACGTACATTCCTCCTCTACCTCCCGACCAACTTTCTTGCAGAGACGAAAATATTTCAGCCTTTGGGCGACTCGGGCGGATGACTTGAACGCCGCGCGTATATGCTGCCTGCCCTAGGTCAACTTTCTGCCGATAGAATAAGGCGCTGGGTTCTTTGATCACGGCTTCGGGATCATCAGACCAAGCTGTGAAATTCTCATATCTTAATAACGTGAAATCGAACATGCGCACTAAAACCGAGTTTGAAGCGGCAAGATACAATTCCAAGGGTTCGCGCTTGAACGATACTAGTGATACGTCTGATCCATCCTGCGTTTTAGACGTAATTGAGACAACATAATCAAAGTCTCCATTCTCATCGAAGCGGCAATAAGCATGCTGCTCCTGGCGCCAATGGATGTGTGTCAGATGCGAATACTCCTGTAATACTTCATAATACAATGCATCTTTCTCGTTTAACCCTTCGAAATGGCGTCTAAATACGAGTTGCCGTGAACCTTCGAGTGTCTTACTATCCAAAAAATGGTCGTCTCGTGTAACCCAGACATCTTCCCTCCCCCCTCCCCAAACATAGGTGGCTAAAGAGTCTGATGGCTTGCCACACCAACGCAATAAGTCCTCCAGATCTAAGGGTGAGAGATTATTCTCACCGACAACAGCAGTTTGAATGAAAGTGTAGTCGCTAGCGGCATAAATGATCAGATCGTTTTGTTCCACATTTTCCCGCAACAGACCGAGATGCCCGCCAGCTTTGATCCAAACTGCGTACTCGGCGGAGTTTTCTGGCACCTTGTCTAGCTGCGAGATGCGTTCAATCAATCTTTTATGTTCGTAGCTTGGCATAACGTTAATTGCTCCTTGAGCAGTTCCATCGGTTCTCGACCTGACTTGTCGGCCTTGCAGGCGCGAGCGATGGAGAGACTTAATTTTTTCTTAAAGCCGTCTATCAGTTCGCGGCTAGCGGCAACGAGGGACTGCTCAACTCGAATTTGACTGTCATGGATCTGTCACGTACGTAGTAAAGGTAACGATGGCAATCTCATTTTTCAGCAAACTTTTGTACGGCCTTTGGAGCGAAGGCTGCCACCAAGAAATACAAAACAAGTTCGGTCTTGCTCTCGCTTGATCCCCATCCGAATATTTCTATAATCGCTAAAAAAGCGGCAACAATTAACGCCAACATGGACATGAGTCGCATAGACGATGGGTTCCCTTGGTCATCCGATAAAAAGCGTTTATTATTGTTTTGCGTGGAGTTGCTTATCTGAGATCCGTCCATATCAAATCCTCCATGTTCCCAACAGCTTAAAAATGGCTGCTTATATTTTACCTTAGAGAAACTTCTGCGTCATCTTCCTCTAACACCGGTCGATAGCAGCCTGAATCGTTTAAATTGCCACTACCGACTCGGTATCTCCGGCGGCTAAGGCGTTCATGTAGGCGAGGATGAGGTCGCGGGTGCGGTAGCAACCGAAGCCTGTGCCGTGCTCCAACACGGTAGCGGCTTCGTCTTCTTTGCGGACGATGGGGAAGGTGTCCAGCACGTACTCCTCGTCCTCTCGGGAGAGGTCGTAAAGGTAGAAGTAGAGTGCTTCGAGGCGGGCGCGCAGGTAGCGGCGCTCTTCTTCGTTCCAAGCGAAGAGCTGGCCGTTGTAGCCGAGGTTGCAGAGCCCTGATTTACCCACTTGATTGATCTTTAGTCGTATCGGCCGCGATCTGCAGGAAATGCTTCTCGGCCTCAGGGTAAAGGACATCAATCTGTTCCTGGATCGTGTGCGTAAGTCCAATGGCTGTCACAATCCGGCAATAGGTGCGGATATTGTTGAGGTCGAGACGCCGTTCCTTGCGATCTTTCAACCACTTGTCACAGACCTGATAGCCGCCGATTTGATACGCGTGGACTTCCTCGGAAATAGGACCAAAATACTGAGTCTTGTTGATGTACATACGTTGCTCGTCGGCGTCATAGCGAAAGCCCTGCGCCTTCGTTTTTGCAACTATCGAGCCTCCCTCACCGTCAAAGCGGCAGGTCGGCGGGTCGAGCTCCGGCGACGTGAGAAGATGTAGGTCGGCCAATCGAGAGCCAAAAGCGGCGAGGCTGGCAAACAACTCTCTGTCCTTTGTGAAGGGAATACGCGGAAAGTCGGTCCGCAGAAATTCGGCGTATTTCTCGCGGTAGAATGGAGCATATAGAATGGCGTAGATGTAGTGAAAAACTTCCTCGGGTGAGGGCGCTCGACCGTACGCCTCAGTCAGAGCAGCGATGAGCTTGGGAGTCAGGTTCGGTTGGCGTTCGGACGACTCGTAGTGGTCGAAGAGATGTTTCCGACCGGCAGCAGGATAGAGGTAAAGAGGAAAATGGTAATCAATAGTCTTCAGCGAAACGGCGACATGATCTGAAATGTCGGCCGTGACCAAAGCATGTTGCCAGGTTCCTACATGTTCCACACGCTTCGGCACCATTAGTGCCAAATTATCACCGGCCAACATATTCTGCATAACTTCGGAGCGGGGCCTACAAATGAAGCCGCGTGATCGGCCAGTGTAATAAGTATGGCGCATATCAAAGGGCCGGTACAAAATCGGAACCACTTTCTCTCGGGTAGGGCCGGAAGCCAGCAAATCCTCCTGAGCCATAGTCACTTTCCAATCTCGCGCATCGTTGCCGAGTTCGTACCCTTGCCGAGCCAGTTCTGACTCCATCCACGAAAAAGCGCGCACCGTATCCCACGCTTCTTGCTCTGACCAGCGAATCGTCAGGCGGTCTCGTGCGGTGACGATGCCGACGCTGCTGACCGGGAATACTTCAGGAATGGAC
Organism: Nitrospirales bacterium; assembly: GCA_012270585.1. Lineage (GTDB taxonomy): Bacteria > Nitrospirota > Nitrospiria > Nitrospirales > UBA8639 > Bin75. The sequence goes on along the minus strand of JAAXIB010000038.1, from coordinate 73,393 downwards.
GCAAACCGGCGATACTCGGCTTCGAGCATGTCGTCGCGGGGCACGAACAAATAAAACGACGAGACTGGACGTATCTGTTGCCATTCGGTGCTGCCGAGGTCGTGGTGGTCCAGCCAACCATACTTGCTCTCCCGCGTTCCGTAGCATTCGGCGTGATGGACAATGCCTTCTACTTGTTGTTCATCGCCACGTTTGACGAAAAAGGTAATGGCCACGCCCTGCCGAATGTCAAACACATTCTCGTCGGGACTGCCGTCCGGGCAAATCTCTTTCTTTAGCGAATTGCCGTGCAAGTCGAGAATGTAAATGTCGTCGAAAGTGTGCATCAAACTCCGGCGCATCCCGCGAAAAGTGGGGTTGTCGAGGTAGCTGTGGTTGGTGATCATCCCCACGACGCCGCGGCCGGCCTGCTCAATTTTCCACTGGGCAAAACGGAGAAACTTGACGTAATCGTCTTGGAGCCATTTCGGGTTTTTCTCGTTCAGCGGCTCGCCATCCACCTTCTTGTAGTCGTCGATCAACTCCCGTATCCACTTACCCGTATTGCTCGAATGGCCCGAATACGGCGGATTACCCAAGATGAGCAGGATCGGGGTTTGATTCTTGACCGCACCGGCCAAGCGGGATTCTTCGGCCAAAGCGGAGAGGCCGGGCAAACGGCTCTGTTCCAATTCCTCTGTATCGAGCGTATTGGTGAGATAGAAGGGTACGCGCTCGTCGTCGGTGAGACGGTGGCCGAGTTCATCCAAGAAAAAACTCATTTTGAGGTGGCCGATCGCGTAGGGCGCCATCATCAACTCAAGAGCATAGAAATTTCTGAGAATATGTCGTCGGATGAAGTCTGACCGCCCGCCGCTCCCATATTTGTTCTCAAACTCAGCTACAGCTTCTTGGGCAGCACGGGCTACGAAGGTCATGGTGCCAGCCGCCGGATCGAGCAACGTCACACCATCAGAAGCTAGGCCGTCGGGCTTGCCGAATTCCGTCTTGAGCAGATCATGTAGGGAATGAACAATGTAACCGACCACTGGTTCAGGTGTATAGTAAACCCCCCGTCGCTCCCGCTCGTCGGGATCGTATTCCGCCAGAAAGGTCTCGTAGAAATGCACAATTGGGTCGCTGCCTTTTCCTTCACGATAATAGCGATCAAGAATACCTTGCGCATCAGCCACGGCTAGGACTTCGGCTAGGTCGTCGACGCACCATGCAAGCGGATCGGGCAAGTCGTCGAGTGAAATAAAGCGAAACAAATCGCGCAAGACGCCGATTGTGTGAGGAATGTTGTCGAACGCAGCGCGCCGATTGAAGCCATCGCTAGCCCGGGTGCGGGCGACAAAAAGGCCATAGGTAATAGTTTGGGCAAACAGATCGGCGAAATCTTCTGGCGTCAACGATCCGATGAGATAAGTCTGGAAAGCCTCGAAAAAGCTAGAGAGCATGCCGTCTCCAAGCGCAGTCGGCAAGGGAGCTTCCCGCTCATAGTGGAACTGTTCGCTGATCACGTTACGGAGGAGACGTGTGCGCTTGGCCAGTTCGATAGCGAGGGATTCAGCAGTAAACGTCTGAGGAAGCACAAAATCCAAAAAACGGTCGAGGAGGGCGTAGAGTTCATCGGGCTTTTCAAGCGGTGGCATCGTTCTCAGTGCGTTGAGCATCATAGGTCGAGCAGCCAAAACCGTCTGGACGAGATCACCGTTCCGGTACAAACGAAACTCAAGGAAGTTGGTCAGGATAAGATTCGGGAACGTGGCACGGTAACGTTTGAGTTGTTCGGAGTCTTCGATAATATCCAATCGTTCTTCAGTCAGTTTCTTGGCTTCGATGTAGCCGATGATACGATCGGTGCCATTCCAAAGACGGAAATCCGGGTTGCCGCCCTCAGTGGGTCTCGGAAGCATCGTCACGTGTACGTGTGTTCTTCTAGTCGCTTCCGCCATTTTCTCTAGCATTCTCGCCATCGCCGGATAGAAGCTTTCCTCTCGCGCATCGCCTTGACGAGCGATGGCCGTCAGATGTTTGAAATACCTTGAAAAGATAGCTTTGCCGCTCACACTATGATTCTCCTGCACTGTACTGTTACGGTAAACTCTTCAGACTTGACAAGAGAAACCTGCCACTCACCCTGCCCTTTATGCCGTCGGTGAGGAAGTAATGGGTGAATAATTGGCCGGGCACGTCAGTTTACCAGTGGTTGACCTTGGAGCTGTTCGCTGCCGACCGGCGGGGTTTTCTTGCGGACAGTGTCGATGCGGCGTTTGGTATCAGCGTCGAGCATGGGCGATTTTTAGCAATTCCCAATTCGCGATTCACGTCTCGAACGGGTTCAGCGTCTTCACTCCGAGTTGGGCAAAATCACTGGTGTTGCGGGTGACGACCGTGAGTCTGTGAATCAGGGCCGTGGCCGCGATCAAGGCATCTTCCATTAACGCGTTTGACTGCCGATGCTTGAGCCGGGCCCAAACTCGAAAAACAGCCGCATCAGCCGCCAACACGTTGTAGGAAACGAGAATCTTGCCCAGCCAAGCCTCCAGCTCTTCCGCCTTGGCAGAGTCCTGTTCACGGGTAATCTCGATACCTGCCTGCAGTTCCCCAATGGTTAACGCGGAAACGTGAAGGTCTTCATCCGGCACACCGGTGAGCCAGCTCAGGACACCACGATCGGGGCGAGGGCGACGCGTTTCCGAGATGACATTCGTATCGAGGAGATACATCGGTTCAATCGAAACCCGTCACTGGCCGATGGGGTTGTCTGGTTCGGGATGGTACCGGGAGATCGGTTTGCGGTTCTGACGCGAGGAGCAGTTGCTTCAAGGTGGGTTTTGCCATTTGCTCCAATCGTCGCCATTGATTGATCGGAACCAAGACCGCTGCCTCTACGCCTCGTTTCGTCACGATCTGAGGCCCTTCAGCAAGGCTGGTCTCAAGGAATTCACTGAATCGTGCCTTGGCTTCTTGTACCTGCCACGTTTTGCTCATACATCCTCCAAATATTTTACGGCTATTCTGACTAGACATATAACCAGTTTGAAATAGAAAGTCAAATCTCCAATAACGATTTATCGGCCTCCTCACTCCAGCCCCCCGATTAAAAATGTCGGGGTCTTCGCCTAATTTCAGACTGGGGGAGAGGGAGAGAACAGCAGGCGCGATAAGGCATGTCCCTGTCTCCGAACAGGGATCACGCGGCTACACTCAGGGGAGCGCGGTTCGGCCGTCCCCCTGAGAAGGGGGAGTGAGGGGGTTGTCTTCTAAGGCGGGGCATGGGGGCACAACAGGAAGTGGAGCAATTGTCAATGAATTACTGAACACATACAGGAATCCCTCAGCTACAACTACAAAATATAAAGACGCTGGATCCTCGATTCCAAATGTCGAGGATGACAGATAAAAAAATGCAGATCCTTCACTTCGTTCAGGATGACAACTGGGGCTTGTTAGTTTATCGTCAGGGCAGCGAGGCGGAGGCGGTGAGGGAGACGAGGGGCCAGGGATAGACCCCGAACAGCACGACGCCGGCCACGGCCAGGGCCAGCACGACAGTGGCGGTGGGGGACAGGGCCAGGCGCGTTTCGCTTTCCTGGTCGGGTGATGGCTCGCGCATGTACATGACCATGACCACACGCAGGTAGTAGAAGGCGGACACGGCGGCAAAGATCAAACCAACCACGGCCAGCCAGGTCAGGCCGGCATTGACCGCGGCCATGAACAGGTAGAATTTGCCGATGAAGCCGGCGGTCGGCGGGATGCCCGCGAGTGAGATCATAAAGAGCAACATCAGAAATGCCGCGCCCTTGTGGCGCTTGGCCAACCCGGTGAAGTCATCCAGGTCTTCTCCTTCATCCCCGCCCCGTCGAAGAATCGCCACCATCGAGAAGGCTCCCAGGGTCATGAAGGAATAGACGGCCAGGTACAACATCATGCTGGACACGCCCTTTGCCGACACGCCGGCTCCGGTACCGACCCATCCCGCCACGACCAACCCGATCAATGCATAACCGGCGTGCGCGATGCTCGAATACGCCAGCATGCGCTTCACGTTCGTTTGCACGATGGCCACGAGGTTCCCCAGGATCAGGGTCAGGATGCACACGCCCAGGATGAGCCCGCTCCAATTCGGTTTCATGCCCCCGAAGCCTTCGAGCATCACCCGGAGGAACGCCCCGAAGCTCGCGGCTTTGGACGCCACGGCCATGAACGCGGTCACCGAGGTCGGCGCGCCCTGATACACGTCCGGGGTCCACATGTGAAACGGCACGGCCGCCACCTTGAAGCCAAACCCCACGATCACCAGCATCAGGGCGATGAGGATCAGCGGGTCGTCGAGTCCGCGCGCGTCGACTGCCGCGGCGATTTCGACCAGGCGCGTGCTGCCGGCGACGCCGAAGATCAGGGAAATGCCGTAGAGCAGGAGGCCCGACGAGAACGCGCCCAGGATAAAATACTTGGCCGACGATTCGATGGACTTGGCTTCAAATCGCTTGAAGCCCGCCAGCACGTAGAGCGAAATGGACATCAACTCGATGCCCAGGTAGATGACCAGCAGGTCCGCGCCGGAGACCATGATCATCATGCCCGTCAGGGAGAGCAGCACGAACCCGTAGAATTCGGCCAGGTCGATCCGCTCTTCCTTGAGGTACCCGATGGAGAGCAGGATCGTCATGCCGCTCACGACGTAGAGCAACAGTTTCCAGAACGAGGCATACCCGTCCACCACCACGAGGTCGCTGAACGCGGACACCCGGTCACCCATGCCGCCGGCCGTGACGACGAAACACACGGCGAGCGCGGCGACGCTCATCCACGCCAGCAGATCTTTCCTGTGCGACGGGGTGATCGGGTCCAGCACCAACAGGAGACAGGCCACAGACACGACGATCAGTTCCGGCAGGATCGTGACCAGGTCTGCGAGAGGAATCATCATCGCGTTTCAACCTTTGTCGGGCTTGGTCCCGGGAAAGACCCGGTGCCGGCGATAGCCGGTGGCGGTACGGGAGGCCCGGCGTCCACCACCATGACGTTCGCCTGTTTTTGCACGAGGTGATCGACGCTGGCGTGCATCACGTCCAGCAGGGGCTTGGGATAGAGTCCGATCCAGAACACGAAGAACGCCAAGGGCGCCAGCGTGCCGATTTCACGCCAGTTCATATCGTGGAGCTTGGGGGCCACGTGTTGCGCCGGGGTGCCGTACACCACGCGCTGCAACATCCAGAGAATATAGGCCGCCGCGAGAATGACCCCCAGGGTCGCGACCGTGGCGAGCGCCTTGCTCCACATGAAGGTTCCGAGCAGCACGAAGAACTCACCCACGAAGCTGTTCATGCCCGGCAACCCCACGGAGGACAACGCGAAGATCACGAGGAACGTGGCATAGACCGGCATGGACGCGGCGAGGCCCGAATTGTCCACGATCTCCCGGCTGTGCGTCCGCTCGTACACGATACCCACGCACAGGAAGAGCGCGCCGGTGGTGATGCCGTGGTTGACCATTTGCAGGATCGCGCCTTCGATCCCCTGGGCGTTCAATACGAAAATGCCCAGCGTGACGAATCCCATGTGGCTCACGCTGGAATAAGCGATGAGCTTTTTGAGGTCGGCTTGGGCAAAGGCCATATAGGCGCCGTAGATGATGGCCACCACCGACAGGAAGATCACCACCGAGGTGAACCGTTGCGTGGCGTGCGGCAGCATGGGCAACGAGAAGCGCAGGAACCCGTAGGCCCCCAACTTCAGCAACACGCTCGCCAGCATCACGCTGCCCGCGGTGGGGGCCTCCACGTGCGCGTCCGGCAACCAGGTATGAAAGGGAAACATCGGCACTTTCACGGCAAACGCGGCAAAGAAGGCCCAGAACAACCAGGCTTGCAGCCAGGGGGGATACCCGGCGTTGCTGAGGGTGAGGATATCGAACGATTCCTCCCCGGCGTAAAAATAGAGCACGATAATCGCCACGAGCAGCAGGATACTGCCGGCCAGGGTATACAGGAAAAATTTGATGGCCGCGTACACGCGATTGGGTCCGCCCCAGATCCCGATCAACAGATACATGGGAATCAGCATGGTTTCCCAGAACACGTAGAACAACACGAAGTCCAGCGCGACGAACACGCCGAGTGTGGCGGTTTCCATCACGAGCAGGCTGATCACGAATTCCCTGACGCGAGTCTCGATCGCGGTCCAGGACACCAGGACGCAGAGCGGCGTCAGCAGGGTGGTCAGCAACACCAGGGGCAGGCTGATCCCGTCCACGCCCACCGCGTAGTTGATGGAGGGCGACGCAATCCATTGATGCGCTTCCACGAACTGCATGGCAGGCGTGGATTCATCGAACAGGACCCACAGCGGGAGCGAGACCAGAAACACCAGCGACGAAATCCCCAGGGCCACCCATTTGGCCAGGGCTTCTTCGACCAGAAGAATCGCGGCCACGCCCAACAAGGGCAGGAACACGACCAGGGTCAGCCATGGAAATCCGCCGGAAGACACGTCGATCAGGATCCTTTCATTTCGGGACGGCACCCTTCGGCTTCGCTCAGGGCAGGCTTCGGCCGTCCCCTACTCAAAAAATCAGGTACGCGGTCAGGATGATGACCGCGCCCATGGTCATGCTGAGCGCGTAATTCTGCGTTTCCCCGGTTTGAATCAGGCGGGCCATCCACCCCCACCAGGCAAACCCGCGGGCCACGCCGTTCACCGCGTTGTCGATGACGGCCACGTCCACCTTTTTCCACAGCCGGTCCGCCAGCGTGAACGTGGGATTCACGAACGCCTTGTCATAGGCTTCATCCACGTACCATTTGTTGAGCGAGCCGCGATACAACGCCTGCCACCGGTTCATCAGACGATCGGGATAATCGGGTGACTTCACGTAGACGACGTAGGCCGCGGCAATGCCGAGCACGCCGGCCAACGTGGCCGCCAGCATGATGCCCGTGGCGGCCGCGCCGTGGTGCCCTCCGCCCTCCCCGCCGGGGAAGGCCTGTTGCAGAAACTCCGGAATGCCCAGGTATCCCGTGGCGATACTGAGCACGGCCAACGCCACCAGGGGCGCGGTCACGACCAGGGGCTGTTCCCGGACGTGCTCGGCATGATGCGGGTCGACCCGGGATTCTCCCCAAAAGGCCACGAACACCAACCGGAAACTGTAGAACGCCGTCAGCCCCGCGGTGAGGATCCCTGCCACGGCCAGGATTTGCCCCAGCGCCCCCGCGTTCCACGCGGCCAGCAACAATTCGTCCTTACTGAAAAATCCCGCGGTGAGCGGGAATCCGGCCAGGGCCAACGATCCGATGATGAAGGTCCAGTACGTGACGGGCATTTTGTCTTTCAGCCCGCCCATGCGTCGCATGTCCTGCTCGTGATGGACGGCCAGGATGACGGACCCGCATCCGAGGAAGAGCAACGCCTTGAAGGCGCCGTGCGTCAGCAGGTGATAGATGCCGGCCACGTAGCCCCCCAACCCGCACGCCATCATCATGTACCCGAGTTGGCTCACGGTTGAATAGGCCACCACGCGCTTGATGTCGTTTTGCGTCAGGGCGATCGTGGCGCCGACGAACATGGTCGCTCCACCCACGACGGCCACCACGGCCATGGCCTCGGGAGACACGTTGTACAGGGGAGCCAACCGCGCCACCATGAACACGCCCGCGGTCACCATGGTCGCGGCGTGGATCAGGGCGGAAATGGGCGTGGGGCCTTCCATGGCGTCCGGCAACCACACGTGCAACGGGACTTGCGCGGACTTGCCCACGGCTCCGACGAACAGCAGCAGGCAAATCAGGGTCATCGCGGACACTTCCCACCCGCCGCCGAACGCGCCCAGGACGTCGATCACGGCGCCGGCTTTGCCCGCGGCCTCGGCGAACACGGGTTGGTACTGCAAGGTCCCGAAGACCACGAACACCAGCAGGACGCCCAGCAGGAACCCGAAGTCCCCGACCCGGTTGACGATGAACGCCTTGGTGGCCGCGGCTCGTGCCGTATGCCGGTCATACCAGTGACCGATCAGCAGATAGGAACACAGCCCCACCGCTTCCCAGAACACGAACAGTTGGAGGAAATTGTCGGACATGACCAGCATCAGCATAGAGAACGTGAACAGCGCGATGTTGGCGAAAAACCGCGCGTAACCCGGTTCGCCGTGCATGTACCCGATGGTGTAGACGTGCACCAACCCGCTGACGATGGTCACCAGCAGCAACATGGCCGCGGTCAACTGGTCCACGTACAGCCCGAGCCGGATGGTGAGATCCCCGGACGCCGCCCAGGTATACAGGGGGATTTCCAGCACGCGCCCGTCAGCGACTTCGGAAAAGGCCACGACCGACAACAGAAAGGACAACCAGACCGCGGGCACCGCGATCAGGTGCGCGCGCTCCTTCAACACGTGCCCGGCGAAGCTGAGCACGATGAACGCCATGAGGGGCAGGAGGGGGATCAGGGCATAGAGCATGGCGTTACCATTTCAACAGGCGGAAATCGTCCACGTTGATGCTGGCGTGATGGCGGTAGAGGGCGATGATGATGGCGAGGCCCACCGCCACTTCCGCGGCGGCCACGGTCAGGGCGAAGAACACGAAGACCTGCCCGGCCAGGTTGCCGAAATGGGAGGAAAAGGCCACGAAATTGATGTTCGTGGCATTGAGCATCAATTCAATGGACAGCAGGATGATAATGAGGTTCTTCCGGACCAGGACGCCGACGAGCCCGATGATGAACACCAGCCCGCTCAGCACCATGTAGAATTCCACGGGCACGCTCATCCCATAATGCCCTTCTTGGACAGGATGACCGCGCCGATCATGGCCACCAGCAGGATGAGCGAGGCGATTTCAAACGGGAACAGGTAGGTGGAATACAGGACTTCCCCGATCGATTCCGTGTTCCCCACGGCCCTGGCCGCCCCCTCCGGTCCCGGATCGGGCGTCGCCACGGTGAACCCGCGACTCACCGCGAGCAATACGGCTTCGGTCAACAGCACGACTCCGAGAAACAACGCCACCGTCCCCTGCCGGTTGTACCGCTCGTCGCGTTTCACGTTGAGCAACATCACGACAAACAGGTAGAGCACCAGGATCGCCCCGGCGTAGACGATGATCTGAATCGCGGCCAGAAACTCGGCGTGCAGCGTCACGTACAGCCCGGCGACGTGAAAGAACATGACCAGCAGGGACAGGGCACTGTAGATGGGGTTGCGGAGCACGACGACGAGCGACGCGGCCATCACAATCACCGCGGCAAAATACAGGAAGACGAATGTACCCACCGTTACACGTTGCTCCCGTTAAGGACGCCTGGGCGTCGACCGGACAGGGGGAAAGGCATCGGGACAGGCGAATCGGGCGAAAATCAAAATTCCTTTTCCGGAATATCCTTGAAGGAGACGTTGAAATAGGCCACGTTGGGGTGCTGGAATTCCAGCCGTTTTTCCCGTTCCGGAAACGCCCGATCTCCGATTGCCAACAGTTGTTCTTTATTCAAATGCAAATTGCGTTTGTCGTACACGGCCCACTCGAATTCCTGCGACATGCCCAGGGCATCCACCGGACAGGCCTCGACGCACAGCCCGCAGAACAGGCAGCGCGTCATATCCATGTAATATTCCTTCGCGAACCGCTTGGTGGGTTCCCCGGGCACCTCGGCGCTGACCACGCGAATCACGCGAGAGGGACAGGCCGCCTCGCACAAATCACACCCCACGCATTTTTCCGTATCATCGTCGTATCGCAGCAACCCCAACATGCCCCGGTAATTCTCGGGCAGCGGTTTCTTGACGTGGGGATATTCCAGCGTGATGGGACGATACTTCAGGAAATGTTTGAGCGTCTCCTTCATGCCCAGGAGGATTTCATAAAAGATCAGCGACTGAATCCACTTCTTGAGTTTCATCGACCCGGCTCCTCGTGGCTTGTCCCCGCCCGATCGGGGATCTAGTCTAATTGGGGAAGATATAGGCGAGCAGCGACGTCACCACCACGTTCCCCAAGGCAATGGGCAAGAGCACCTTCCAGCCGAACCGCATCAACTGGTCGTACCGTAACCGCGGCAACGTGGCGCGGATCCAGAAAAACAAGAACAGGAAAAAGTAGACCTTGACCGTAAACCAGAAAATTCCCGTTACCCAGGCGAACATCCCGGGTGCCTGCAAGAACGGCAGGGGGGCGTGCCAGCCGCCGAAGAACAGGACCGTGGACATGCACGACACCAGGATCATGTTCGCATATTCTGCCATGAAGAAAAACGCGAACCGCATGCCGCTGTATTCCGTGAAGAACCCCGCGACCAATTCGCTTTCCGCTTCCGGAAGGTCAAAAGGGAGCCGGTTGGTTTCGGCCACGGACGCGATCAAAAAAACGACAAAGGCGATGAACTGCGGAAAGGGCAAGGGGTCGAAGGCAAACCAGTTCCAGAACCCGCCGGCCTGGGCTTCGGTGATTTTGACCAAACTCAGGCTCCCCGCCAGCAACAACACCCCGACGATCGCCAGCCCCACGTTGAGTTCATAGCTGATCAACTGCGCAGCCGAGCGCAGACCGCCCAACAACGAGTACTTGCTGTTGGAGGCCCATCCGCCCAGGATGACCCCGTACGCCCCGATGGACGCGAACGCCAGGATGTACAACACGCCGATGTTGATGTCGCTGATCACAAAGGGCTTGAACTCCACGCCCAGGACGTCGATCGTCCAGTTGGGACCGAACGGGATCACGGCGAACCCGATCAGGGCCGGCACCAACACGATGATGGGCGCGAGACTGAACATGATCTTGTTCGCCCCGGCCGGGATGATGTCTTCCTTGAAAAACAGCTTCAGCCCGTCGGCCACCGGCTGCAGGACCCCATACGGTCCGACTTCCATCGGACCCATACGGTCCTGCATCCAACTGAGCACTTTTCGTTCCAACAGGGTGAGCACCGCCACGGTCAGCAGGACCACGCCCATCACCACCCCGATCTGGGATAAGGTCAACGCCAATTTAATGCTGGTCTCAAACACGGGTACACTCCTCTAATGATCTTTTTACACATCTTCACTCTTTGGTATGAAAATAGCCCTCTCTGGTGTAGCGGCGCCATCCATTCGGGACGGCACGGGGGCCGTCCCCTACGGCCGGGAGAGAGCCCGTATTTGTAGGGGCAGGCCCCTGTGCCTGCCCTCCGGCCACCAATGCTTCCACTTTCATCTCTTGGCGTGCAGACAGTGACGTAGGTCGGGTTAGCCGAAGGCGTAACCCGACACCGCAGCCCCTATTTGATCCGGGCGGACACGCAGGTCCGCCCCTACGGATTCATGTCTGCTCGTTACCTCATTTTGTCATCGTGACGTGAGTCGTCTTCCACACGGGCACGTGGGTCTGCGGATCAACCCCCACTTCCGCGGGGGCAGGCCCTTTCAACGAAAACAACGCTCGCACGGATTGGTCGAAATGCTCGGGAAACCACGCCACGGCATCGGGCACACGGTCATTGAGTTTCACGGAAACGCTGGCCTGCCCGCGATCGTTCGAGAGCCGGACGGCCTGGCCCTCTTCAATCCCCAAGCGCCGGGCCTCACGGGAATTGACGTGCAGCAGACCTTCTCCTTCGATTTCCATCAGCCCCTTCGCGCGCGTACTGTATTTTCCGGAATGGTACAGGGACTGGACCAACCGGAGCGTCATCGACCCCTCCGGCGCCGCGGACAACGGATCGAGCGCATATCGCCGGTCGATATCCTCCTTGAACCCCGTCTTCACGTATTGTGCGACCGTATTCTCTTTGGCTTTCGGGGGCGTGGAAGCCGGGCCCAGAAGACCATACCCTGGAATCACGCCTCGTATTTCCTTGAAGATCTCCTTGACCTCGCCGTACTCGATGGGCTGATCCATCAACACCGACAGGGCCGAAAACATTTCCCAATCGGGCAGGCTTTCCCCCAGGGGCTCGATCGACTGGCGAACGGGCTGCACGTGACCTTCCGTATTCGTAAACGTGCCGTCCTTTTCCATGGCCGAACACGCGGGAAACACCACGTGCGCCCGTTTCGCGGTTTCCGTCAGAAACAGGTCCTGGCAAACCAGGAATTCCAGCGCATCCAGCGCCGCGGTCACGTCGGCGTCACCCGGCAACGATTCAACCGGATTTTCTCCCACGATGAACAACGATTTGATGGCGCCGGTCTTGGCCCGGCTCAACAGTTCCGGCAAACTGGCGGACGCTCCCCCGGGAACCGCCTGCCCCCAGGCCCGCGTCAAGGTTCGTTGACTCTCTTCGTCGTGAAGATCCGCGGGCCCAGGAAAATATTCGGCAACGGCCCCCATTTCCACGGCGCCCTGCTCATTGTTCGCTTCAGCCAAACAACCCAGGCCCGAACCATCTCTCCGGAGATGTCCCGTGAGGATCAGGAGATCCAGGAGGTTGGTGACCATCCCCTCCCCGCCCAGCGACCGAAGGACCTCCCTTCCAACCAGCACGACGGCACGCCCAGCCTGTGCATACGTCCGGGCCGCGGCTTCAACCTCCGCTTGCGGGAGACCGGACTGTGCCTGGATCGCTTTCCAGGAGACCCCGGCCACCTTCTCCCGGATCGCCTGCACGAACTCCGGCGCCTCCCGGGCGATGTCCTCATGAACCAGGTCCGACTCGACAACGGCTTTCAACAATCCCAGGATGGCCGCGGCGAACCGGCCGCTCTTCACCGTCAGGTGATGCCGGGCCAGCGTCGTCACGTTACTCACCGTCGAACGGAACGGAAGCAAGGATTCCAGGGTAATCAGTTGGGCGCCTGCATGTTTCACGGCTCGCTTGACGTGCAGGGCGGTGATGGGATTGGACTCATTGAGGTTGGTGCCGACCAGCATGATGCCGTCGGCCCTGGCCACGTCCTCATAGCGAACCGTCCAGCGATGAGTGCCCTGCACCCGCCGGAGCGCGCGCACGCCGTTGATGTACCCGTAGCGGGCACTGCTGTCGATCTGATTCGTTCCGATCACGACGCGCATGAATTTCTGGAATACGTACAGATCCTCGTTGGTACAGCGAGCCGTGATGAGACCGCCGATCGCATCGGCGCCGTGCGTCGCCTTCATAGCCGTCAACTCCCGGGCCACGCGATCCAACGCTTCTTCCCACGTGACTTCGGCAAAGGAGCCGTCGGCCTGCCGCACGAGCGGGTGCCGCACGCGATCGGGATGGACCGCGGCGTGGTAGCCGAAATACCCGCGGGCGCAGAGGTCCCCGTTGTTCCGGCCGGCGCCCAAAGCCGAATTCACTTCGATCAATTGATCGTTCTTTCGCTGGACCGTGATCTGGCACCCGTCCCCGCAATAGGAACAAATGGTCTCCGTCCGTTTGAGCATCCACGGGCGATAGTCGTACATCGACAACCGGCTGGTGATGGCTCCGACCGGACAAATCTGGATACACCCGCCGCACATGTCGCATTCGAGTTCATTGCCGGCCCAATGCGTAATTTGCGTGAGCGTGCCGCGGCCGTCGGCCGCCAACGCCTGGGCGTCAATCACTTCATCGCAATACCGGACGCAGCGCATGCACGACACGCAACGGTTCATCTGGGTTTCAATGACCGGGCCGAGGTATTGTTTCGGAAAGACCCGCTTCAGTTCCTTGAACCGGCTGACGGTGGGCGTGTATTCGTGCGAAAAATCCTGCAAGTCGCAGCGGCCGCCCTGGTCGCACACCGGGCAATCGAGCGGATGATTGCCCAACAACAACTGCAACACCCATTTACGCGCATTCTCCACGTTCGGCACCGACGACCGCACGACCATGCCGTCGGCCACGCGCGTGCTGCACGAGGTCTGGAGTTTCGGAATTTTTTCGATTTCCACCAGACACATCCGGCAATTCGCGTCGGGCGCCAGCTTCGGATGGTAACAGAAATGGGGCACCATCACGCCCACCTGCCGGGCCGCCTCGATCACGAGCGTGCCTTCAGGAACCTGCGTGCGGATGCCGTCGATCGTGATCGTCAGCATGTTTGGGGTGTTCGACATGGTTAATGATTACTCTATGCGTTCAGTCATTCGTTGACCATTGCGGGCTCTACCCCACCTACCCTCCCCTTACAAAGGGGAGGCACAAAAGCCTCACCCCGCATCAGCCACTTCCTCTCCTTGGAGGCACCGCTGATTCCCCTCCTTTGTAAGGAGGGGTGAGGGGAGGTAGAGGTGAGTGAGCATTTTCACCTACGCCAAACTCAGGACCGGGATTTCCTTCCTGCTCCCCTTGAGCGCCTCGGCTTCCTCGATCAAGGCCTCGTATTCATTCCGCCAATATTTCAACGTGCTCTGCACCGGCGCGATTTCCGCGTCGCCGAACGCACACACCGTTCGACCGCCGATATTTTCACAAATTTCCGTGAGCGTCCGTAAATCTTCCGGTCGTCCCTGCTTGTTCAGAATCCGTTGGAGGATTTGCACGATCCAGGAACTGCCTTCCCGGCAGGGCGTACACTTTCCACACGATTCATGATAGAAAAATTCCATCAAGCGCAGGGCCGCCCACACCATGCTCGTGCCTTCTTCCATCACGGTGATCCCGCCGGACCCCGACATGGACCCCGCCAAAGCCACCGATTCGAAATCCATCTGCACGTCCACGTGGTCCGGGGTCAGAAACGGCGCCGAGGCCCCGCCCGGGATAAACGCCTTGAGCGGCTTGTCCGACCGCATGCCTCCGCCAAGTTCGTAAATCAAATCCCGAAACGTCGCGTTCACGGGCAATTCATAATTCCCCGGACGTTTCACGTGGCCGCTCAAACAAAAGACCCGCGTGCCGGTGCTCTTGGGCGGAGCACCGATGGAGGCAAACCATTCGGCTCCCCGATTCACGATATGGGGGACGTTCGCCAGCGTTTCGACGTTGTTGACCACCGTGGGTTTCTGGTAGAGGCCATGCGTGGCGGGGAACGGCGGCTTGGTCCGGGGCTTGCCCCGTTTGCCTTCCAGGGATTCGAGCAGCGCGGTTTCCTCACCACAGATATAGGCCCCGGCCCCCGCATGGACGTACACGTGCACGGTGACGCCGCTGCCGTAAATATCGGAACCCAAGTGCCCGGCCTGGCAGGCTTCGACAATCGCGCGCTCCAGGATCTTCGCCGCCAGCCGGAATTCACCTCGTATATAGATGTAGGCCGTTTGCGCGCCGATGGCGTAACAGGAAATCGCAATGCCTTCCAGTACCTGGTGGGGATCCCGCTCCATCAATTGACGGTCCTTGAACGTGCCGGGCTCGCTTTCATCGGCGTTGCAGCACAGGTATCTGGGACCCGGATGGTCCTTGGGAATGAAACCCCATTTCACGCCGGTGGGGAACCCCGCCCCGCCCCGGCCCCGCAGGCCGGATTTCTTCACCATTTCGATAATGTCAGTGGGCGGCACGTTCCCCAAGACGGTTTTCAACGCCTTGTACCCGCCGGCCTCTTCATAATCGGACAGGGACCCGGTGTAGCCGGGTCGGTCCATGTTGGTCAGGAGAATCTTCTCAAAGGTCTTCATGGCGACACGATCCGTTCGGGAACCATAAAGGGACCGCTCTTCAATGAACAATCGCCGGATTCCCGTAAATCCCGCAGAATCCGTCCGACTTTTTCTTCGGTGAGCCGCTCGTAATAGTCGTCGTTGATCTGCATCATCGGTCCGGTTCCACACGACCCCAAACATTCCACCGTGCTCAGGGTGAACAGCTTGTCCCCGGTGGTTTGGCCCACCCCGATCCCCAACTGTTTGCGCAACCATTCGATCAGGGGATCGGCCCCAACCAGCGCGCACATCAACGACCGGCACACCTGGATGTGGAATGTGCCGATGGGTTTGAGATTGAGCATGGTATAAAACGTCGCGGTCTCGAACACCTGGGGCGGGGTGAGATCCAGGATGCCGGCGATTTCCCGCATGGCGGCCTGGCTCACGTATCCCTCCTCCTTCTGCGCCAGGTTCAACAACGGCAGGATCGCCGAGCGTCTCACCGGATACCGGCTCAGGATGTCATCAATGGTGTCTTGATGCTTGTCGAAGATCATGCGTCGTTTGCCTCATCTCGGGACGGCACGGGGGCCGTCCCCTACTTCCTTCAATCCACAATCAGCAATCCTCAATTCCCCCTACCGGTCACACTCGCCCATGACGATGTCATAGGTGCCGAAGATGGTGATAATATCAGAAATCAGATAGCCGCGGGCCATAAAATCGAACGCGCCCATGTGGACAAACGACGGCGAGCGGATTTTCATCCGATAGGGCCGCGGGCTCCCGTCGCTGATCAGGAAGAATCCCAGTTCACCCTTGGGCACCTCCGTCGCGCAATAGGTTTCCCCCTTCGGCGGCTTGAACCCCTGCGTAAAGATGATGAAATGATGGATCAGGCTTTCCATGTCCCGCATCACGTTGGGTTTGGCCGGGGGAATCACTTGCGGCATATCCGCCATGATGGGCCCTTCCGGCAACTGGTCCAGGCATTGCGCAATGATGCGAGCACTCTGCTTCATTTCCTCGACGCGAATCCAATACCGGTCATAGGTGTCCCCGCCTTTGCCGACCGGCACGTCCCATTCCACCCGGTCGTAGACGCCGTACGGTTGGAGTTTGCGCACGTCGTACGCCACGCCCGACCCGCGTAGCGTCGGCCCCGTGAGCCCGAAGTTGATCGCGTCCTCACCGGAAATGACCGCGACGTTCTTGGTCCTGGCCACCCAGATCCGGTTCCTTTGCAGCAACGTGTCGTATTCCTGCACGTGCTCGGGAAACGTTTTCAAAAAATCGCGCAGGCGGTCCACCAGTGCCGGGGTGAGGTCGCTGTCTATTCCCCCGATTCGATAATAATTCAGCGTCAGGCGCGCGCCGCAGAGTTGTTCGAAAAAGTCGAGCAGGACTTCCCGTTCGCGGAACGTCCAGAAGAACACGGTCATGGCCCCGATATCCAAGGCCTGCGTGCCCAACCAGAAGAGGTGGCCGACGATGCGCTGCACTTCGGCCACGATCGTCCGGATGTACTCGGCCCGCTCCGGCACGGTCACGCCCACCAGTTTTTCCACAGCGCGCACGTAGGCGTAGTTGTTCGTCATGGCGCACACGTAATCCAGGCGGTCCGTATGCGGAATGACCTGCATGTAATGGAGCCCTTCGGCGAGTTTTTCCACGCCACGGTGCAAATACCCCATGTCGGGCACGGCTTTGGCCACTCGCTCGCCGTCCAGTTCCAACACCACCCGCAAGACGCCGTGCGTGCTGGGATGCTGCGGTCCCATGTTCAGCAACAATTCGGTCGTGCGCTTCGAGGATTCAGACGAATCCCCGGTCAGAAAGACGTGCCGCTGATCCTGCGGAATTTCGCGTTCGGTCCATTCACTCTCCGGCTCATCCAAACGGGGAAGAAAATCAAAGGTGCTTCTCCACCCCTTGCCTTCGGTGGGAAAATCCTTCCGAAGCGGATGGCCTTCCGCGTAATCGTCTGGCAACAGAATCCGTCGCAGGTCCGGGTGCCCCTCGAACGTGATTCCCATGAGATCGAACACTTCGCGTTCCAGGAAATTCGCGCCTTTCCAAATGGACGTCACGGTCCCGATGGTCGGATTGTCTTCCGGCAACCGCGCCTTCAGTCGAATCCGGGTGTGATGCGAAAGGGAGAGAAAGTGGTAGATGACCTCAAACCGTTCCAGGTCATCGGGGTAATCCGCCGAGCAGATGTCGGTAATGTGATCGAAGGCCATTCCGGGATCGTCGTGCAGGAAGCGCGCCACGTCCACGAGATCCTGCGCTCGCACCTGGGCCGACAAGTCTCCCCGTTGCGGGTCCTCACGCACGGACAGCACGGCTTCGGGAAAACGCTCGTGTAGGGTTTCAAGAACGCGATGCATATAATGGGTTGACGGTCAAACCGTCGCCGTCACTTCCAGATAATTGGAATCTACTCTTATTTCACGAACACCTTTTCCTTCTGAATTTTCTCCTGCAACTTGATCAGGGCATCCAGCAAGGCTTCCGGACGCGGGGGGCAGCCCGCCACGTAGACGTCCACCGGCACGATCTGATCCACTCCCTGCACCACGCTGTAACTGTTGTAATGATTGCCCGAGGTCGCGCACGACCCCATGGAGATCACGTATCGGGGTTCGGCCATTTGATCGTAGATCCGCCGGATCACCGGTGCCATCTTTCGACACACGGTGCCGGCCACGATCATGACGTCGGACTGTCTGGGAGACGCCCGAAACACCCCGGCCCCGAACCGGTCGATGTCGTACCGGGAGGAAACCGACGCAATCATCTCGATGGCGCAACAGGCGAGCCCGAACGTCATCGGCCACAAGGCCGACTTCCGGCACCAACTCACCAGGTAATCGAGATTGGTGGTAATGATATTGGAGTCAAACTGGCGTTCGAGCATGCTCATCGTTTCTTATCTTTCGTCGTGCAAATCAAGCATGGGGGATGGATTCCCGCGTTGAAAGAGCCACCCGACTTGATCCCCTGTGCCGCGGGAATTGTAAATGTTCAGCAATTCGTTGACAAAATGAGGAGCCGACCACAAGAGACCGCAGGGCCGTTTGGTTCCTCCCCTTTGTAAGGGGAGGAAAGGTGGGGTAGAGCCACCCGCCGACGCCCGAACTACCCGCCCCGCCACGGCGACAACGAACGGCGACTTTCGTTCTCGGGGCGGAATTCCACACGCTCCAGAACGCAGTATGACTCAGTCCCATTCCAACGCACCTTTTTTCCAGACGTACCAGAACCCGACCACCAGGATGGCAATGAAGACTCCCATTTCAATGAGGCCCAACAATCCCAACTTATGAAATACCACCGCCCACGGAAACATGAAGACGATTTCAATATCGAACACGACGAACAACATCGCGATGATGTAATACCGCATCGGAAATTGAACTCGGGCGTCCATGAAAAGCGGACTTCCGCTCTCATACGGAAGCAGTTTCGCGCGATAGGGTCGGCTGGGCCGCACGATCCATCCCGCCACCAGCGACACCACGCCGAACCCCAGCGCAATCACGGCAAAAACCGCGATGGGGATATAATTTAACGGAACCGATTCGCCACCCATCCTGGTTTATCCCTTTATTGTGGATTGCTAATTGTGGATTGTGGATTGTGGATTGAAAAATTAGCAATCCAAAATCAACAATTTTTTCACCCCGCTCCCACCAACACCGAATCAAAAAACGGCCGGTGGCGTAAGCCACGAAGCGTCGGGACGACAAGCCCCTTGTGCTGCATCAAAACTTTAAACGTGGTGCCCATGCCGTGAGGTCGCAACAACCGGGCTGCCGCCCGGACCGTTGCCGATTCCTGGTCACACTCCCGGACCAATTCATCGATCCCGAGGCTCATCAAGAAATGCTGGAGATTCGTCAATCCCGTCGTGGTCAATCCGACCTGTTCGCCGGTGCGGGCAAGACTCGAAAAATTCACATGCGCCGTCAGATCCTGTTCCCCGACCCGGAAATAGGGATTCGTCGAAACCGTATGCCGGTAGTACCCCATCAGGGTCCCGTTCTTTCGTTCGGGCGCGAAATAATCCCGGGCGGTGTGGCCGTAATCAATCGTGATCACGACCCCGCGATCAAGCACCCTGGCGACCCGTTTGATCCATTTCACGGCTTCCAGGCTGATTTCCGTGGTAAATCCGACGGGCAACTCCACGCCCAGGTCGGACAGGAACGACGACAATTCAGGCGTGGACGGCTCTGCCCATCGTTCCTGCAAGGTATGATCGCGGCTGGTCACGTACAATTCCCGGAGACCGTCCTGCCCCATGCGAACCCTGTGGACCGGAAACGCATCCACCAATTCATTCGAGAGCAGCGTTCCGGTCAGGCTTCCGTCCGAAATCGCCTGAAGATCGTCAACCCATCGAATCTTCTCCCCCTGCTCCTTCCAGGCAGCCAGGGTTTCCTGTTGTCGCCGGCGAAAGACCGGACTGCGTTCGACCAGGATGCACGTCAACCGCGGAAGAAGCGAGGCCTGTTGCTCCTGGCACTCCTGCAACATATCCCTGAGCAACGTCCCTTCTCCCGGCCCCATTTCCACGAGATGAAAAACCCGGGGATGACCGAGTCGTTCGTCAATCTCCGCGAGCTGACGGACCAGACACTTGGCCAGGACGGGGGAAAGACACGGGGCGGTGAAAAAGTCGCTGCCTTCTCCACCGATCGGAGAGGTCGTGCGGGCAGACCCTCCGCCCGTCATGTAGTAGCCGTACTCGTCATAATACAGGGCGAGTTCCATAAACCGCGCAAACGTCAACGGACCCGTTTCCCGAATGAGCGCGCTCAGGTGCTGCATCAGAGGAGAATCCGTCGATTCCATGGCTTGCTTCCCGTCCTGCTTCATTATTCTGAGCCTTTGGTCATTCTTGTATGTGTTCAGTCATTCGTTGACAATTTCCGCCGTCTCCTTCTGTCATCCTCGACGCTTGTCCCCGACTCGATCGGGGATCCAGACAATCTATCAAGGATCCAGTGTCGTTGTTTTTTGTCTTTGCCTCCTTCTGTCATTCCCGATGCTTGTCCTCGACGTTGGTAATCGAGGATCCAAATCGGGAATCCAGAGTCTTTTCTTGTCCTCCGCTTTGTGAGAATAAAGACCCTGGATCCCCGATCGGGGTCGGGGATGACAAACAAAGACAAAGGCGAAAATAAAGACAAAAGCCCTGGATCCTCGCGTTCGCAAGGATGACAGAAAAAGCCATCGGGAGGCTTTATCTGTCAACGAATGAGCAAACATTTACAATTCTGAACATAGCACCGCTACCCTGACACCAGCCCATAAGACCCAAACCGAATCGCATCCATGGGCCAAAAGATCTAGAAATTATCTATCCGTCAACTCTTAGTCAAGGGAAGGTCAGCCTATTGTCAGGGCAATTTTGTCATGTCCCCTTTTAGGCGAACCGGAGCGTCAGTCCAGGCGCTATTTCGTGGGCAAGAAACTATCGGCAAAGGAGGGTGGGGAAATCGCGGAGGCGCTGCCAGGCGGGACCGCGCCCGCGCCTTGGCGACGATCTCCCGCGCGCTGTCGAGCGGCTGGATCCCTCGCAACGTCAGGCTTTCCTCGATGATCGAGGCCATTGAGCGATTCTGCCGTGCTGCGGCTTCTTTCAGCGCGCGATGCGTGCGGTCAGCCAAGCTGATAGTCAGACGAACCATGGCAAATACTCCGATAGATCATTCAGGCAACCAATGCAGGCACCATAGCACCAATACACCAAATCTGCAACGCAGATCCTTCTCGAAAGCGGCGTCGGGCGACATATCTCAAGGTCAACCTCTCTATCTGGGCAAGGTGGTCTACTTGGAAGAAGAAACGTCAAGCTGGTCTGGCCGGTCACACTTCATAGGCCAACGGACGCACGAGAAACATCCTTCATTTGCTGTCCAGAAAATTTCTCGCGGGATTCTCTGTGCGGAAGTTCTTTAGTGGGAAAATGATCCTTTCACGACCGTGCCTTTCCCCATCGTGCATTTGGAACATGCCGTAAATGGTATATGACTGTGAACCACGACAACCCATGCTCCCCCCGCAGGAGGCAATATGCACGAGATATGATTCGAGGCACTTCCCAGGCAAATTGGGAGCAAAGACTTGACATAGATCAGGGGAAACCTCTGCAAGGATCGTATACAGAAGAACCTCCCTGGAATCCGGATAAACATACTGAACTGTCGAATCACCGATCTGCAATTGGTCCGATTGCACGGAAAACACGCACTCATGGACATATTGCCAAATATTGTACCTACTGGAACGATTGAATGGGTAAATGGGATCACCAAAATACTTTCCGGTGTTGTGTGCAAAATCTCTGTATTCTGATGTATCAGAGTCGTCAGGTATTCCAAAAAGCCTTGCAACTTCCTGGAAATTATCATGCGAATTCCATTCGTATACGAAACACTGCGGAGGCAAAAGCCTATCGTCAACTTTCCACCCTACGGGGACATGAGGAAATTTCTCCGGCACCCAATCGTATACTTCAACTATGTGAAATAGATCGATGGTATGTTTTTCCCGATACCGTACGAGACCGTTGTTTGCAAGCCAAAATCCGCGCCATCCAAAAGGAGTGCAGGGAGGCTTCTCCTTCAGGACCGCTGCTCTCCAGGAATCAGGAAATATCTCGTGAAAGGCTTTATTTTCTGCGTACTTCCGCCTGGGTCCGTAATCCAATTCACCATCGACCAAAGAGAAAAAGGCGGCGAGATCCCTTTCTCGCACAGCCTTTTGAACCTTCAGCCCAAATGCATATGCTGCCTGAGAGGCATCCCTCGAATCCGCGCAAACGGATGGCTGCTCGTCGGCATTCGCACCCTCCGCTACACCAAATATGAAGCACAAAAGGAAAGTCAGTGTCAGGACATACGACGAGCAACGGTTCATAGGATTAGTTCCTACACTCATGTGCTATGCGCCAGCGGTGAAATCGCTCTGAGTCTTACGAAGGGACCACCCCTAAAGCTCTCTTGTTGTTCCACTCCTCTTACTATACTCAGCGCAGGCAAGCTATGCCTGTTTCACTACACCTGTTTGCCTAACACCGCCCAAGAGACTGCTCGCTATGGGCCAAAGAATATAAACGTTAGCTATCCGTCAACTGTTCGTCAAGAGAAGTCGGGGAGGACTTATGCGTGACAAAAAAATTGGCAGAGATGGTCGACAGCCTAATTAAGAGGATGTCACTTAAGAGTGTGACAAAGAATGCCATGAGTATTAAAGTTGATGTATGTGGAGAAAAAGCCTTAGCTCGCGCATCACTGGATTGCCGTTTTTCATCATTAGCTTGTACGAACTGCCTGGCCATTTGGGTAATTTGCAGACTTGGTATGAGTGGTTAGCAATGCTTGAGATTCTGGACAAAATATCATGGCCTCTTTTCTTGATCGGCATCACTCTGTTTTTCGCGCCAGAAATAAGAGAAACGTGGAAAAACTTAGCTTTTAGATCATTCCTAAGTGTGCTATCTGAAACCTCATTTGAGCAGTTTGACACGCCCATCCGCAAAGCCATATGCCACCTGATCGAGACCACACCACACTCATACACATGCTCAGGAATGGCCGAGCGGCAAGCTTTCACTAAGCTTCACGAAGCGATGTGCGAAGGCCGTCTTCCTGTAATCGAAAAGGAGAGCGATTTCATGATGCCGAGGCGCATATCTCGGAGGGAGTGCCGTCGCCTGAAACCCATGGAAGTGGCGGTGAACGCTACCGATGCTGCGCCCGATGGGGTCCGGTTTTCTCTTGTTCGAATCAAAACAGATGAAGGGTGCGAAAAACTTGAATTGGAACTGTGTGATCTCCGTGTGAGAAGCTTTGACTTGTACGATTTATGGCCAAAAGTTTAACTAGATAACATGATTCGTCATACTAATCACATCCTGGCATGCGCGGCAGGGCTGATCTTGTTAATCGGAGCCGGTGAGCAAGCCATTGCCATTGAGAGAGGATCTGCCGGGGACTCCTTTGTGGAAGGCTATCAGTCAACGATTGAGGACCAGAAAGATGTCCTGAAGACGCGCATTGTGGCCGTCTTTATGATCATTGAAACCCTCCCCACAGTCGAACAGGATGCCGCCATAGAAGATCTCGTGAAACGAATCATGAATCATTCCAGGACGGTAATTCAGGCGGCCTATCTCGAGGGTATCACAATAGGCTACGAGGAGACCGTTACGGATTATCGACAGGAAATCATCAAAGACCTTCTGACTGATGCGTATATCGAGCATCAACGCCAACTCAGACGCATCGTCGACCCATACGCCATCAAAATTCTTGAAGCTCAGGATATGGATGCGTTCAGGAACTACATCGCGGAAAATGTCGCGGCGGCCAACGGTGTGGATCAGTTGGTTGCCCACATCTCAACCGCCCTTGTAAAGAAACTTAAGGCAGCATTTCGACGATTTCAAACCGTCCCCACGAGCCAACAAGACATAGTGGTAGAAGGTGCACTCGGAGATTACTTTCAAGTTGGCCTCAATGCCTACTACCGAGGCCAACAAGACCCCTTTGTGAAACGTTTACGTATGAAGTTGAAGGCACTGGCTGAAGGGCAACGATAATGGAATACGGGTGCTCAGATAATCGGCGGTTGGTGTTGCACCGGTGAACTAGCTGGTCAACCGGTTATCCCGGACATCAGCTAAGCTGCCGTTCGGGCAATGGTGGGGTGGGATACCGTCCAAGCATGACGTTCCAATACGCCCAGGACCGGGCATCGAAAATTCCCGGTGGTGCATGGTCGAGGGCTTCCAGCAATTCCTGATCGGAGACATACTGCCGAACAATATTCATATCCTCATGGGTCCCGTAGGTCATGGCATACGTTAAAAACCGAACCTGATCGGATAAGGCCTTTTCCGGAGGTTCAAACCAAAGGACCCGGGAAGCGACTTTTGTCATCTCATCAGTAAATGTCAGCTTTTTCACAAGCCACTCTCCACATCCTTCAATCTCTCTGCGTTCAAGTACAAATCAATCACGAGTTCCCGGGATTAGGCAAACGATTCAAATCGACAGCGCGGACCGACTCTACTAACCCCAACCTGACTGAATCAGGCAGAGTGTGTAAATCACCATCGCCGAAATACGTGAGAGCTTTCAAGGTCAATTGAGATTGAAAAGAATCCGAATAGATTCGGTTTGCCGCCGCCAATGCCATAGGCAGGTCTACCGCTTCCTGGTTTATGAGTGCGTGAAGATCCAAGTAATCTTTGGCTTCGGCCCGCTGTTGTACCACCGCTGCTTTCATGCCGGCCAAGTCGATGAGTGAGGCAATTCGGATCCCGTTGTCCGGGAACTGCAAGGGTTCACGGAGAACCACCATGTTCGGCACTCCAAAAAACGAGACCTGCACGTTCCCGTCCCGATCAACCAGACAGGTCAGGGTATTGGGTGCCTGCTGAACGATTTTAGCCCCTTTCAAAAACGGGACAGCCGCATAGAGTCGTTGAGGATCGAAGGACTCGGAGCCAAAGAAATCGAAATCTATTGATTTCCGGTGTCCTAGATACAAGGCAATGGCGGTACCACCGTACAGCGTAAATTGTGGAGGGACGTCACCAAGTTCATCCCACAATCGGCGTTGAGCAGGGGAAAGAAGATCCAAATGCAGAGACATCATCAGAGACGAGGTATTCCGTTGGGTCTCAGGAAATTGTGTGAAACCAAATTCGCATCACCCCCCTTACCTCACTCCTCTCCCCTCTTCGGGGGCGAGGAAGATTGGAGCTGAAGCGGTTCCCAAGCATCGAGCCAATCACATACCCACCCTCTCCAGGGCGAGGAAGACCGAGGGTTCGTCACTTACATCCCGTGACATTTTTTATATTTCTTGCCGCTGCCGCATGGGCAGGGCTCGTTTCGGCCGACTTTTGCCTGGGACCGTTGGACCGGCCGTGGCGCGGATTCACCATCTCCACGGTTGAAGATCATAGGGGGAGGCAGGGCCGCATCTTCTTCAATGGGCGGGCGCTCCCCTTTGACGACCTGGACTTTAAACAGCCGCTCAAGGGCATCGGACTTGATGCGGTCCATCATGGCGGCAAACATGTCGAAGCCTTCCCGTTTATATTCCGCCAGGGGATCTTTCTGGCCATAGCCCCTGAGCCCGATGCCGTCCCGGAGCTGATCCATGCCCAGAAGATGCTCCTTCCAATGATGATCGATGACCTGCAACACCAGGCTCCGTTCAAGCTGCGAGCGAAGCTCGGGACCGATTTGCTCTTCGCGCTCCCGTTGTCTTTGCCTGAAGAGTTGCTGGACGTGTTCCAGCAATTCGTCCCGCAGGCCGTCCCGCCCCATGTCCGCCATGTCCCCGGTCGCCAGGATTTCCGTGCCGAATTGCGCGAGGGCGGCTTCACGCAGTCCAGCCAGGTCCCAGGCTTCGGCATAGACTTCTTCCGGGCAGTGGGTGTTGATCGAGGCGTCCACCACGTCCACGAGCCAATCCTCCGCGTCCTCCTGAATGGAACTGCCCCCAAGGACGCCGGCTCGATGGGCATAGATGATTTCCCGCTGTTTGTTCATGACGTCATCGTATTCGAGAATGTGTTTCCGGATGTCGAAATTATGAGCTTCGACTTTCTTCTGGGCGTTCTCAATGGACTTGGTGACCATCCGGTGCTCGATCGGCACGCCTTCTTCCATCCCCAGCTTCAACATCAGGTTGGAGACCCGCTCGGACGCAAAAATGCGCATCAGATCGTCTTCCAGGGATAAAAAGAACCGGGACGACCCCGGGTCGCCCTGGCGACCGGACCGGCCTCGAAGCTGGTTGTCGATCCGGCGACTCTCATGGCGCTCGGTGCCGACGATATGCAACCCGCCCAATCGCAGGACTTCCCCCTTTTCCGTTTCGCATTGCCGTTGAATCCGTTCAAACGCCGCCTGTTTCTGTTCATCAGTCAGGTCTTCACCCCGGTAGACCACCTGCTGCTTGTACAAGGCATCCGGGTTGCCGCCCAGAATAATATCCGTTCCCCGACCGGCCATGTTGGTGGCCAACGTCACCCCGCCCTTGCCCCCGGCCTGGGAAATGATCTCCGCTTCCTTTTCATGAAACTTGGCGTTCAGGACGTGGTGTTTCACGCCTCGTTGCTTGAGAATTTTGGAGAGTCGCTCCGACTTTTCAATTGAAATCGTGCCCACCAGCACGGGCTGGCCCCGCTCGTGATAGTCCAGGACTTCCTGGGCGATCGCCTCGAATTTTTCCTTCTCCGTGCGATACACCACGTCCGAATGATCCTGGCGAACCATCGCCCGGTTGGTCGGAATCACGTTGACGTCCAGGTTGTAGATCTTGGCAAACTCCGCGGCTTCCGTATCCGCGGTTCCGGTCATTCCCGCCAGTTTGTCGTACATCCGAAAATAGTTCTGGAACGTGATGGACGCCAGGGTCTGATTTTCGTTGGCGATTTTCACGCCCTCCTTGGCTTCGACCGCCTGGTGCAACCCGTCGCTCCACCGCCGGCCCGGCATCAGGCGTCCCGTAAACTCGTCGACGATTTGCACTTCGCCTTCCTTGACCACGTAGTCCACGTCGCGTTTATAAATGGCATGGGCCTGCAAGGCTTTGATGACGTGGTGCACCACGTCGAGATTTTTCGGGTCATACAGGTTGTCGCCCGCCAGCAGGCCCTCCCCGGCCAGCAATTTTTCCGCGCGGGCGTTCCCTTCTTCCGTCAGCGCCACCGTCCTTGATTTTTCCTCGATGGTATAGTCCCGTTCGGCGGTGAGCCTGGGAATGAGCCGGTTGATCCGGTTGTAGAGTTCCGTGCTCTGTTCGGCCGGACCGGAGATGATGAGCGGCGTGCGCGCTTCATCGATCAGGATGCTGTCCACCTCGTCCACGATCGCGTACGACAACTCCCGTTGGACTCGCTGGCGCAGGTCATTGATGACCAGATTGTCCCGAAGGTAATCGAACCCGAACTCGTTGTTGGTGCCGTACGTGATGTCGGCACGATAGGCTTCGGGTCTCGTACAGGGACGCAGGTGGTTCAACCGTTTATCCGTTGCCTCGTATTCGGGATCGAACAGGAACGAGGATTCATGCTGGATCACGCCGACGGTGCAACCCAACGCGTGATACACGGGGCCCATCCATTGCGCGTCACGTTTCGCCAGGTAGTCATTGACCGTCACCAAGTGCGCGCCTTTGCCCGCCAAGGCGTTCAAGTACATGGGCAGGGTGGCGACCAGCGTCTTTCCCTCGCCGGTCTTCATTTCCGAAATTTTCCCCGCGTGCAACACCATGCCGCCCACGAGTTGGACGTCGAAGTGGCGCAGTCCGATTTTTCGCCGTGAGGCCTCCCGGCACACGGCAAAGGCTTCGGGGAGCAACTCGTCCAGCGTTTCGCCTGCGTCGAGACGCTTTTTGAACGCCTGGGTCTGATCCGCCAGCGCCTCGTCCGAAAGCGCCTGCAAGCCGGGTTCCAATTCGTTAATCCGCGCGACAATGGGTTGAAGCACCTTCAACTCACGATCGTTTTTGCTTCCGAACAACAGGTTGAGCAGTCTCACGAACATGATGGGGTCAATACCTCTGGAGAAACGAATGTAATCTTGAGGGTTCCCCGGACAGAAGGAATCCCTCGGGGCAGAACGCCTTTTCACCTAGTATACCTGAATGGGTTCATGAATCGAACCCCTGATTGAAAGAAGACAACCGGCCTGGTAGCAACTACTACGTAGGCAGGAGGTTTAAATCTCTTTTCTGCATATGCTATACTTACGACCGAATTAAAAGCCAGGCCGTTGCCCGCATACACGATCCAGAAAACCAACAAAATGGCTTCCGCATTTTCAAAGGTTATGGGGGCAGTTCTTGTGCCGTTACTGGGGTGTGTCGTCTGTCCTCCCGCGGGGGCACAGGGCTTGCCGGATCAACCAATCGAGTTCCTGGAGACCATCGAAATTCCCGCTCTCGCCGTTGAAGAAGAGCGGGAAATCAGTATACCCAAACCCGATACCCTGACGTTGGTGCCGTTGAGCGGCCTCATGGGCGCCACGATCCCCAAAAACTCTATCGTGTCGCAAGACAGGTCTCAACTCATGCGGGATTCCATTGCGGACCGCCAAGGACTGTGGAAATCGGTCAGAACAATGATCCAGACAGAACGCCTCATCAGCCTGGCCGAACCCGACGTCGCGAAAATCGTGCCGTTCACCGGCTTCATGGTCGCCACGATCCCCAAAAACTCTATCGTGTCGCAAGACAGGTCTCAACTCATGCGGGATTCCATTGCGGACCGCCAAGGACTTCGGAAAACCGTCAGGCTGATCAAATCCGAACGTCCCCTGTATCCGCAAGCGGCTCGCCGGGAGGGCTGGGAAGGCACGGTCGTGTTACGAATCACCATCGGTGCCGGCGGGGACGTGGAAAACGTCACGACTCAAACAAGCTCGGGATTTCCCGCGCTTGACGAGAGCGCCGCGCAGTCAGTCAAAACGTGGCGATTCGATCCGGCGAAAGATGGAGAATTTCCCATTTCCACCGCGGTCGACCTGCCCATCAGATTCGACCTTGAGGAATATAACAAATAATAGGAGACAAGAATCGCTGAATAGCACACCCAAGGAGACCCGCTTATGAACCATCATCGAATAATTCCTTCTATGATACTGTTGTGCCTGTTGGCTATTCCGATTCAACAATCTCTTGCACAGGAAGCCGCAGGTCAGGACACGGACGTTGTCAAACTCGAAGAAGTGATCGTGGTCGGGTCCCGTGTTCCGAGTCGCTCGGCCCATGATTCTCCGGTTCCGGTTGACGTGCTGGAAGGGAAATCGTTCAGGAACTATGGGGTCAGGGACTTGGACTCCCTCCTGAGGGCCACCGTGCCGTCCTACAACGTGAACCAGCAACCCATCGGCGATGCCGCCACGCTGGTGCGCCCGGCAAACCTGCGTGGCCTGCCCCCCGACTCCACCCTGGTTCTGGTCAACGGCAAACGGCGTCACCGGTCTTCCGTCATCAGCCTCCTGGGCGGCGGCATTTCAGACGGGGCGCACGCGGTTGATCTGGCTGCAATCCCGGCCATTGCCCTCAAGCGCGTGGAAATCCTGCGCGACGGCGCGGCGGCGCAGTACGGGTCCGACGCCGTGGCCGGTGTGATGAATTTCGTGTTGAAAGACGCCCCCGACAGCGGGACGGTGGAAGCCCGCTGGGGTCAGTTCTATCTGGGAGACGGCCAGTCCCGCAATATTGCGGGCAACCTGGGCGTGCCCCTGCCACTCCCGTTCGTCCAGTCCGGGTTTGCCAACTTCAGCTTCGAATATGGAGCATCCGATCCGACCGATCGCAGCATCCAACGCACCGATGCGCAGGCACTGATTGACGCGGGCAACAAGTACGTGCGGCAACCCCACGCCCAGGTCTGGGGCGCACCCGAGTTTCACTATGACTACAAACTCTTCGGGAACTTCGGCATGAAACTGAACAGCAAAGCCGAACTCTACGGCTGGGGCAACTTTGCCCAACGCAAAATAGAAGGCGGGTTCTACTTCCGCAACCCGAATACGCGCGGTGGAGTATTCAAAGGGGAGGAGGTCAATGGTGGTCCTACAGTAAGGGTCGCGAACCTCGACCCGACCCAAGGGAACTGCCCTGTCGTACCGGCGAACAATGCGGCCGACTATTCTGATGTTATCGCGACACTTCCCGATCACTGCTTCATGTTCAACGAGAAGTTCCCAGGCGGATTCACCCCGACGTTCGGAGGGACGGTGCGCGACTGGAGTGGAGCAGTGGGTATCCGCGGGGACCTGTCCAGCGACAATCCCTGGCTGGACGACTGGCACTATGATCTCAGTGCCGTGTTCGGGCACCACAGCACTGACTATTTCATGACCAACACCATCAATCCGCAGCTCGCCGGACTGAGAACCGATATTCCGACGAATTACAATCCTGGTGCCGACATAGAGAGAGATCGCGTATTCAACCTGGACCTGTCCAGGGTCCTGCAGACCGCCATGTTACCCTCGCCCCTGAACGTCGGCCTCGGCCTGGAGTATCGAATAGAGGAATACGAGATCGAAGCCGGCGGGGAGAATTCCTGGTATATTGACGACAGCAGTGGAGGTCTTGCGGAGCAGGGATTCGGCGTCGGATCCAATGGATTCCCCGGACGCCCGCCCAGGATCGCGGGGGCAAACAACCGGGGCAGCTACGCTGCCTATCTCGATTTGGAAACCAACGTGTCCAAGGACCTGCTGGTCGGTGTGGCCGGACGGTTTGAGGAATACGAAACCTTTGGAGACACCACGAACGGCAAGTTGGACACCCGTTGGCAAGCCACGCCCTTCATGGCGCTTCGCGGTTCGATCAGCACGGGTTTCCGTGCCCCGACCGTGGGACAAGCGAACCTTCAAAACGTGACCACGGCATTCGTCGCCGGAGCGCTCGCTGACCGACTCGCCCTGCCGCCGACTCATCCGAGTGGAGTGCCGGCCAAGCACGGTGCTCAGCAACTGAAGCCGGAAAAATCCTTCAACCTGTCCGCGGGCACGGTGCTGGACGTGGGGAACCTGTCCGTGACCGTCGATTACTACCGGATCAAGGTACAGGACCGCATCTCACTGGGGAGCAACCAGGATTTGGATGAGACGGACAAAGCTGTCTTGCGAGATTATGGTTTTAGCGACGTCACGAGCGTGAAATTCTACACCAACGCGTTTGATACGACCACGCAGGGCATCGACCTCGTGGCGACCTACCCGGTGCAGATGGGCGGCGGAAACATCCTCTGGACGTTGGCGGGCAACTGGAATGACACCCAGGTGACCGAGCGTGATCCGGAGATCATCAACGATCAGCGGGTGACCGAGTTGGAACAACTTCTGCCGAATTTCCGGGTCACCCTGACGGGCGACTACAGAGAGGGGCCCTGGCGGTTCCTGGGCCGGCTCTACTACTACGACAGCTTTACCGAGTTTACAACGGACGACCCTGACGCACGTATAGACGCCAGTTCACGGCTGCTCGCGGATCTGGAAGCTTCGTATACCATGAAAACCGGGCTGACGATCGCAGGAGGGGCGCAAAACCTGTTCGACGCGGTACCGGACCGAACCAGTGGGGCGGCAGGCACGAAATATCCCGAGTATTCTCCCTATGGATTCAACGGTGGATTCTATTACCTGAGGGCGTTGTATGCATTCTAACCACCTTGACACACGCTCACTTTACTCACCCCCTCACCCCGGCCCTCTCCCTCGTGGTGGAGAGGGAGAAAGAGAACATAGAGGCGTTATGAACAGACAACTGTTGCGAATCATGTCCATCGGTGTCCTGGGCCTCACGCTGGGCCTTACCCCTCCTCTCACAAGCCTGGCCGCGGATGAAGCCCAAACCTTGTTTAACCAAGGCGCGATTCACTTTAATAATGGAGAGTTCCAGCAAGCCGCCAAATCACTGCAACAAGCCTTGAAAGTGTTTCCTCGTTTTGCAGCCGCGCATCATCTGCTGGGAGTCGTCTCGTCTAGAGGCTTGCAGCAACCCGACCAAGCCGTCGCCCACCTGAAAAAAGCCGTTGAGTTGCACCCCAATTTCGCCAGCGCCTATATGGAACTCGGGTTGATCTATCGAGATCAGAAAAATCTGGAGGCAGCCAAGAAGGTTTTCAAGAAAGCCATCAAGATTTATCCGCGCTTTGCCGATGCGCAACTGAACCTGGCGTTTACCTATGACCAACTGGATGAACGCGAACAGGCCATTAGTGCCTACCAGGCCGTGCTGAAACTGGAGCCCAAACAACTCACCGCCCGGTATAACCTGGCGACTCTCTACGATATGCAGGGCGACACGGACCAGGCCACGAAGCAACTGGAAAAATTGACGAGCCTGGACCCCCAGGACGCCAATGCCTGGCTCCTGCTGGCCCAGTTGTCCGAAAAGGCCCTACGCGAGACGCAGGCGATCGAGGCGTACCAAAAGGCCTTGAAAATCTCACCTGACCTGCTTGAGGCCCATTACGCCCTGGGGTATCTCATGCAGGCCCAGGACCAACCGAAACAAGCGGTGAACCACTTCCAGGAGGTGGTCCGTCTGAATCCGAAGCACGCTGAAGCGCAACTCAACCTGGGCGTGCTCCTGGCGAACCTCGACAAGCTCGATGAAGCCGAGCAGGCCTATCTGGCCGCCCTGAAGTTGAACCCGAAGCTGGTCGAAGGCTATTACAACCTGGGGGTCTTCTACGAGTTTCACCGCAAGGATACGACGAAAGCCCTCGAACAATACCGTAAATACATCGAACTCGGCGGCCAGGACGACCGGGTGCGAAAACTGCTGAAAAAAGTCGGGTCGTGAACCACGTCGCCTCCATGAATGAACTCGACCAGGATTCGTCCTTTCTGCGATTCGGGACGTGGTCCCTTGTATTGCACGTTCTCTTTTTCGTGTTCGTCAGTTTCGTGCATTTTTCTCTCCAAGTGGAAAAACCCCCGCCGACGGTCAAGGTCACCTTCGTTGAAGTCCCGGCGCCCGAACCACCCCAACCCGAACCTGAGCCCCAGGCCCCGCCCATGCTCCAGGCTCAACGGCTGCAACCGCAGCCGATCCAACGGAAACAGGTTCAGCCTACGCCGACACCGCCGGACATTTCTCAACCGGTCGAGATGCCCAAGGTCGTCTCGGCGCCGCCGCCCCAACAACCGCCCCCCCAGCCTATGAAACGACGAGTCCTTCAGGATAACCGTGCCACGGACACCTTAAAAGCACGCACCCTGACTAAAACCGCGTCACGCAAAACCACCACCAAAACGACAACCAAGGTTGCCGAGGCACCATCGATGTTCGTTCCCGGGGTTTCGACCGTCGCCGCCTTGCAAGGAGCCGCAAACCGGCGGCACGTCGTACGCTCGTCTTTACCGCCAACGACTCCCGGCCGCGGAAGGAGAACCCTGCAGGCCACTCGCGGCGAAGCTCAAGCCACGACCAGCGTCGGGGTGTTACGCTCCGTTCATCCGATCTATCCACGGATCGCCAAAAAGTCCGGGTGGGAAGGGACGGTGCTCGTTCGCGTGACGGTTGAGGCCAACGGCAGGGCCAGCAAGGTTGACGTGTCACGAAGCAGCGGACATAAAGTTTTGGATGACGCAGCGATTCAAGCAATCAGAAAATGGGCTTTCCGTCCCGCACGGGACGGGAACATCCCCATTCGTAGCGTCGTGGTCATTCCCCTCAAGTTTTCTTTGAGCAAACAAAGCTAACCCCTCTTCACCCATAAGGATCACACGTCATGATTGACATGTCATTTGCTTTCATCAAAGTCCTGATGGCCGGCGGATTGCTCATGCTTCCCATCATCCTGTGTTCGCTGGTGGCCTTGGCCATTATTCTTGAACGAGGATGGTTTTTTTACAAGCTCCCCTCCTCCGGGAAAGCCGATGAGATGATCGAGTTGGTCGCCCAGGGAAAATTCGACGACGCGCTCTCTCTCAGCGAGCAGATCCAGCATCCCGTGTTTCGGGTGCTGGCATCGGGCATTCGCTCGCGCGCCTCCGCTCCGGAGAAGGCCATGGAAGCCACGGGCCTGGTCGAGGTGAGCCGCATGAAACGAGGCTTTCCGTCGTTGGACACCATCATTACGCTCGCCCCGTTGTTGGGGTTGTTGGGTACCATCATCGGGATGATTGATTCCTTCGGCATCATGGCCATTGAAGGTATGGGCTCCCCGCATGCCGTCACCGGCGGAGTCGCCGAAGCGCTCATCTGTACGGCCGGCGGCATTACTGTTGCCGTGCTGGCCCTCATCCCCTACAACTACTTCCTGGCTCGCGCGGAAGGCATCACCGAACAGATCGAGCACTATGCCACGCGCAATGAGGCGGCCCTGCAAGCCACTGCCGTACAGGTGGCATCATGAAGCTGTCTGCTGGCGACAAGAAAAAAGCCCGGATTGAGATTATTCCCATGATCGACACCATGTTTTTTCTGTTGGTGTTTTTCATGATCTCCACATTGTCCATGACTCTACAGAAAGGCATGGAAGTGAACTTGCCGAAGGCCAGTTCCGCGACGGATGATCTTCCCGAACAAGTCACCCTCTCCATCTCCAGTAAAGGCGATCTCTATTTCAATAAAGACAGTTGCACGATCTCGGAACTCGAGTTGCGGCTACACGATCTCCTGTATTATGGGGAAAAACCCGCGGTGGTGATCAACGCCGATGAAGCCGTCTCGCACGGTCAAGTGATCGAGGTCATGGATGCCGTGAGAGAAGCCGGCATTTTCAACATGGCGATTGCGACCAAGCCGGACAAGGCTGCGTCGTAGGAAAGCGAGTCACGGCCGGACCCCGCCATCCGTTGACCTTCCGTTGTCAATCCGGCAGCGCTACAGCGTTCTTTTTCGGAGCGCGTCGACGAAATCGACAAAGGGCAGCATTTCAATGCCATCTTGCGTCGTTCGACGGCTTTGACCACAGTACACCAGCATTCTTCTTTTGATTCCTTTCAGGTCGGCAATCGCCCGCAGACCTTTAAGGTACTCGGGGCGAATCGTGTCAGTGGATTTTGCCTCAATGGCAACTTTGTCTTTTCCTTGTGTCAGGAGAAAATCAACCTCGACGTGTTTGGATTCCGCGGGAGCCCAGTAAAACAATTCTTCGAAGTCGCCAAACGTGTCTTTCTGAAACATCAACAAGGTAAAAATCAATCCTTCAAACAGCGGGCCTTTCTCTTCTGCCGTCACCGGCCCGTATTGGTGTTTGATCGCTCTCACCAGGCCCGGATCGATAAAATAACATTTTGCGCGTTTCCGCTCACGAACGCGCAGCTTGACGTCATAAGCACTGAGGGTCTTGAGGAGAAGGGTATCCTGTAAGATCTGAAAAAATCCTGAAACCGTAGGGCGCCCGACTTCGCAATCTCTTGCGATATTCGACAGATTCATCATCTGTCCGTGCAAGAGGGCCGCGACGGGAAGAAAGCGAGAAAACCCTGCAAGGTTCCGAACAATGGCTTCGGCCTGAATTTCTTCTTTGAGATACGTTCGGACGTAGCTTTTCAACGTTTCTCGCTTATCTTCAGCATTATGGACAAGTGGGATCGTCCCTATTTCCAATGCCGCATTCAGGCAAAAATCTTCCCCCATTTCCATTGGAGTTAACGGATACAGATAGCGGGTACTGGCCCTTCCTGCCAGTAAATTGACTCCTGCGCGTCGCAGTTTTCGCGCACTGGAACCGGTGAGAATAAAGCGCAACTTTTTATCCTCTATGAGACGATGAATCTCGTTTAATAAATTGGGAAGGCGTTGGATTTCGTCAATGAAGGCCCACTCTCCAGCTTTTAATGAGTATAATTCTTCGTAAAACGTCCGCGGCCGGACGAGATACCGTTGGAACGTTTCTTCATCAAAGAGGGAAACCTCATGGTTGGCCAGGCGGAGGGTGCGAACCAACGTGGTTTTTCCCGTGCCTCTCGGGCCTAACAGAAAGAAACTGGACTTTGGGCATTCAAAAAGGCGTGCATACAATTTCATACTATGACATTATAAAACGGCGTAATTTAATGTCAATATATACAAAAATTTGATTGCCGAGGAGTGCCTGCCGTCGTTATCATTATCGACTGCCCCTGCTTCCACGTGAAGGTACCACCGCAGAGATTGTGGATTTGGGGATTCATTCGTCAGGAGAATGACCTTGGATTGGTATGAAAATAACCTCCTTTTGTCATTCCCGACGTTAGTAATCGGAAATCCAGTGTCTTTTGGCTTCACAGACGAAGAACAAAACAAAAACCCTGGATCCTCGATTAAAAATGTCGAGGATGACAGATTGGAGAGGCATCCCCATTTTCATTCCTTGGTGTGCAGGCGGCAAGCCTGCATGAGAGATTCTGGGCCGGAGGCGAAGAATCTCGTCGTTTCAACCGCCAAACGCCTGGAAACGCAGAGTTGTAGGTCGGATTAGCGAAGCGTAATCCGAAGGTTCGGCAGGTTGTCGGGTTACGCCTGCGGCTAACCCGACCTACGGAGGCTGGTGCCCGCATTCTTGGCGGCACAAGACATGTCCCGGGCTTTGACCCGGGATGCCGTCCCTAAAATTTCATCGTGTACCCGAGCGACAGTCTGCGTCCAAGACCCTGTACGTTCGAGAATTGAGAATCATACGCCTGATTGATGAGTGGGAAATAAGCATTATTGAACAAATTCGTGACGTTGACATTCAACACTCCCGGACCCACGGCAATGTTGCTGAACATGTCAATCAGAAAATAGCTGTCAATGTCAAAACAGTAGTCCTTCCAACTGGGGCACCCTCCTCCGAATAAGCCTGAGTTGTTCGACTGTGTTCCCGAATAAAAGACCTGAGTCCCGGCACTCAACCAGTCTAAAAATTCATAGGTGACGGAGCCGGTCACCTTGACGGGGGGAATACGCAAAGTCGGCAAATCTTCATCATACGTGCCGTCATTATCATTGTCGATCTCGCCTTGCATCCAGGTGAACGTCCCGCCGACCTGAAGTTTATCCACTGGACGACCGCTTGCGGATGCTTCCAACCCATAAATCCGTTCCGGTTGCGTCACAATATTCAGATCCGCGTCAAAATTCGTCCCATTATCTGTAGTACTGTAAAAACCGATGAGCGAGGTGTTCCAGGTCCCAGACTCGGCGCGCAAGCCTGCCTCGTAGTTGCTCGTATGCACAAACTCGAACTCGATTTCTTTGATATCGGCGAAAGTATTGTCATTAACCTGCCGAAGAACGTCGCCCGGTGAAAAGGACTCGGAAAATCCCCCGAACAGGGTCAAATCCTCTGTCAAAAACGCGCTCGCAGAGGCATTGAAGAGCGTTTCCGATGCGGAAAGTTCTCCGTTTACCGCCGCGCCAGACATTTCGATTGAGATGCTCTCGTGTCGTATCCCTCCGGTCAGGATTCCAATCTCGCCGACAGGGAATTCAACCTGTGCAAACCCCGCAATCGCATCCTGGTCTGCGTTCGGGTCTACGTCACCCATGACATCATACTGGCTGGTGTCATCTTTCAGATAATCGAGGCCCCACGTGACCTCGAACGGGATATTGGGAAGTGAGACCGGCGTATTGACGGTTGTGCGGACTCCAAGTTTCTCAGACTCGACCACGTAATTGAGAAAACCCGGAAACAGGGTAAAGGTCGTATCGATATACTGATAGTAACCCTGAATTTTCAAGTAGCTGCCCAGAATGTCTTCGTTGGAATACACAAGGTTGAGATTTATGGTTTCATTACCTGGATCGATGTCATCAACTTTTCCCGGCACCGCAATCTCAGGTGTAAAGGGCCGGGGGGCAAAAAGTCTGCCGGTCGCATCCGAAGACCGGCCGCCGTAATCCGCATCCTGCCGGAGATCGAAGTAGTTGAGTGAGGCCTCTAACCGTTGGCTGTTGTTAAACTGGTAACCCAGCTTGGCGAGCAGATTATATTCGCGGGATTCATCCAGTCCCCCCTGTCTTCCTACAGGGTCGACCAGACGACGTCTGCCATCGGCGTCGAACGTGTTGTTCCGGTCGACAAACGTTCCGTCAAGCATATAATCAACTTTGTCGCGTCGACCGGATACCTGGAGATGCGTGTCCCCGACAAGCGAATCATTTGCATGAACAGTCGAAAAACTGAGTCCCCCGCTGACGAGTACGTTGACGGCTCCATCTTCCGGCCTTTTGGTAATGTAGTTGATCAGACCGCCTTCAGCACCGAAACCATAGACTGCCGTTCCCCCACGGATGATCTCGATCTGCTCGACGGCATTAATGTCGATGGATTGGAGTGAACGTAAGCCATTGCGTAGCGGGGTATCCTGCGGAACACCGTCAATCAACGTCTGAAAGTTGCGGCCTCGAAGCGTCTGCCCGTAGTTCGTGAGCGAGACGGTCGACGGACTGAACCCTGGCACCTTCTGGGCAAGAACCGACCCCGCGGAGCGGTCCAGGCGGCTCTGAGTTAGAAGTTCTTCATTGGTGACGACGGTTACTGACCGGGTCACGTCCGACACGGGGGTGGCCACACGGCTAACCGATTCGACGACAATCTCCTTGAGTTTGATTTTCTTGGGTTGTTTCTCTTCATCTTTCTCGACATCCTGAGCCATCACGAAATGGATAGGCATCAGGGTCAACATCAACACGATGGCTGCGCATAGATTTTTTGAGGACATACTCATATCTCCTTTTTTCCTCAGCCGAGTCATATGAGGCCTAGCAGCTTCAATAATCTTAATATTGAGTTTTATATCTATTATCGTTTAAGATAGCAGAATGAATAATCCATTTCAATGGTTCACTGGCACAAAAGGGCTTTCTATTCGATGAAGATGTTTCCAGCCTTCTTCGGAACGATGAGTATCGCTCTAGGGGTTGGAGTACTGCGTTTTGCCTGGCGAAGAAAAAACCGAATGCACTCCTTGATCATCCTTGGTGGATGGATGATCATTTTGGGTGGCCTATTCCTTTGGGGCCAGGTTGGCAGCGCGGATTGGGGCATTGCGCTCGGGACACTTCTCTTCATATGTCTCGCCATGATCCTACTCGGGTTCAATGCTTGGCCGGCTTTCGTCAATCGTGACAGAAAACCACCTCCTGCCCCCAGGACTAATGAGTCGCAAATATCCGATCAAACGCCACGCGGCGTTTGTGCCAAACACCTTTCCGCGTTTTTTCTGGCTGCTCCGATAGGGGGCGGAATTGCGATCATTCTGACACTGTCCGTATTCGAACTGCTTCAAACCTTTGGAGTCGAGACGGCGAATGGCATCGTGACGACGTTCTTTCTCACACCGTTCCTCTGGACTACGATTGCCACATGGATGGTTATCGACACCACGATAGCGCGAAAAACAACGCTGCTTTTCTGTTTTGCCGCCTTAAGCGCACTTCATCTTGCATGGGTGCAATAGGTTCGGAAATGCCAGGACAAATTGGAGATAGGGCATCTCCCAAATTTGTCACGAAAGCTTTATCCGGCCATTCAGCGCTGGGCCTCACCACCGCGGCCTTTCTCTATATCTTGACCGTCAGCGGAACGATTTCGGTTTTCAATCATGAACTGCAGCGCTGGGAGCAACCTGGAGCGCCTGAACTCGCGTCCATCTCTCCACAAGCCGCAGAACGTGCGGCCATTTCCATGTTGACTATCGAAGAAACCACGACTTCTCATTTTTTCATTCAATTGCCGACAGATGATCTGCCACGCGTCGTCCTGACGACGGACACCAGAGCGGTCGTTACCGACGGTACCGGCACGATCGTGACCGAAGAAGCCCATCCATGGACCCAGTTCGTTCTGGATCTGCACTATTACCTGCATTTACCGGAGAAGATCGGCCTCACCGTCGTTGGCATGCTGGGCGTGCTGTTGCTTGGTTCTTCGATTTCCGGCTTCCTGGCTCATCCCAGCATTTTTCGAGACGCTTTCGCCTTTCGGTTTTCCGGCTCCGCGCGTTTGGCACAGGCCGACCTGCACAATCGCCTGAGTGTCTGGACGTCTCCGTTTCACGTCAGCATTGCATTAACCGGAGCGGTGTTGGGACTTGCCTCCATCACGGCGTTTGCCATCGCCACTCTCGACCATGAAGGCAATACGGAAGCTGTGTTTGCTCCCGTGTTCGGAGAGGAACCCGAAGAAAACGCCGAACCGGCCCCACTGGCCGGCATTGCCAGGGCCCTGACCTATATGCAAGCCGAGCATCCGGATATTGAGGCCAATTACGTGATCATGCACGAACCCAAGACGAAAGGGCAGCATCTTCAGGTGCTTGGAATCCATCCACGCCGTCTCGTTTTCGGCGAATATTATAATTTCGACCAAAATGGAGAGTTTGTTCAAACCGTCGGCATGGCCGACGGGAAGATTGGCCAACAGATCGTCGCCTCAATTTATCCCGTCCATTTTGGATCGTTCGGCGGTCTTCCGGTAAAAGCCGCTTATGTGATTTTCGGCGTGATCCTCGGTTATGTTGTTTCCTCGGGATTCAAAATCTATCTTCTCAAACAGCGTGAAAAGGGGAGCGATTCGCTACGTCTTGAGGCGGCTTGGACCGGCGTGATGTGGGGAACGCCAGTCGCGCTTTCCCTTGCCCTGCTCGGCAGTGTGACGGGCACCATACCCGCCGCGGCACTGCCCGCGGTGTTCTGGATTAGCCTCGGTCTTACACTGTTCATCGCCATCACGACTCCGAAATGGAAATTGCTGGGGCAATGGTTACGCGGGGGGACGGGTGTCGTCCTGCTCATTGCCACGTTTGCCCACTTATCTGTTCACAAGGAAAACTTTACGTCGCCGGCAGCAACGAGTACGACGATTGTTTTTATCGTCATTGCATTGGCGTTTCTGATTCCATTGCTCAAAGCACCTCCGACATCAAGATAGACATCGTCTGCAGATCGAATATGTCGACAAGAGAGGCAAGGCCCTTCGGCGAAACCGGAGCTTACCGTGGGAGCCTATCCGGCCTTTGTTTTTGCCCTGTTGCACTGAAGATCGTTGTCGCCACCCCACAACAAACGATTTCCGTTCTTTCAGGGCTTGAGAAAAGACAGCGGTGGGAGTAGGCTGAACGGTATAGGGCAGGGACTCTGTTCAGGTATGCGTTCTCATGCAGGGGAAATAATCCATGGCCCGTTTCCGAATACTCCCGGTAGTGTTCTTCTTGCTTCCGGCCTGTGCCGGGCAGTCGTTGATCCCGCTGGAGATCGAAAAACAGGTTGACTCAACGCTTTCATTTACTCAGGTCAAAGAAACGCCGAGGACCCATCTGGGAAAGGTCCTTGTGCTGGGCGGTGAAGTCCTGGATGCCACGCGCCTCAAGGAGCACACCCGCCTGACCATACTACAGCTTCCGACTGGCAGGAATCACGCACCGACCATGGACCGCACGATGTCCCAGGGACGCTTTCTGGCGTTTCAGACCGAATTTCTGGATCCGGCCACGGTACCGAGTGGAACCCGAATCACGATCGTCGGGAAAATTTCCGGAGCAACCACCGAGTTACTTGATGAAATGGACTATACGTACCCGACGGTTACCATCCTATTCCTTAAAGTTTGGCCAGAAGCCATGCAACTTCCTCCCAGGTACGCGCGTTACGGTTTTTCTCCCTATTCTTATGGGTATCCTTACTGGTACGCCGGACCCTACTGGGGCCCATATTGGGGCCCTTATTACGGGTTTTACAGGCCGTTCCGATTTGTCTATTGGTAAAGTTCACGCAATCTGGTCACCGAATGTGCTCTGAGTCGCAAAACTGATCGTTGCCGGTTCCCCACCCATCGGTGGACGAATATGATGCCCGTTCATTTACATTTCAAAAAGGAGGTTTCGTGATGAAGCATTTCTTCAGACTGATTCTTTGTACTTCTTTCGTTGCGTTTGTCACCATGGTGGGCTTCGGCATTGGAACGGCCGTTGCCGGCGGCCCACCGGCGCTCATGACCGCCGCTGACTCCAAAGCCCATGCCGCAAACAACGAGGGCATCGAGCATTATAACCAGGAGCATTGGGACGTGGCTCTCGGTCACTTTATCAAAGCAGTTGAGGCCGATCCGGGGTCGGCGGAAGCGCACTATAACCTTGCGCTCGCGTTGGACAAGACGGACAAGCACAAGGAAGCGGCCAATGAGTTTAAAATGGCTCAGGATCTGGGCAAAGACAATCCCGACATTCAGAATTCGAAGATTCTTCTAGGTCACGTCAAGATGCTCGAGAAAGGCATGTGACGTCCGGCATTTCCTGCGGGGAAACGAAGCCAGGCAAGTGGGCTGCACATCCTGCCCGCTTGCCTGGCCCGAGGGAGGCCTGATGAAAAATGGTGGGTCGTACAGGGATCGAACCTGTGGCCCGCTGATTAAGAGTCAGCTGCTCTACCAGCTGAGCTAACGACCCACTCAAGGGGCGAGATGTCTGTTATGGCGCGCCTGGCAGGATTTGAACCTGCGGCACCTGGCTCCGGAGGCCAGTGCTCTATCCACTGAGCTACAGGCGCTATCCAATTTCGGTACAACACAAAACTGCAATACCTGAAGCGACGCTAGCATCTTTGAATGGTGATTGTCCAGAGTGACAAGGGGATGGTAAATGGGACGCTCAGTTCTCCGGCCCCCCTGTCGGGTTACGCTCCGCCAACCCGTATATGGGCTCCTCTCCTTCTGTCATCCTCGACATTTTTAATCGAGGATCCAGGGTTTTTTGCTTTTGTCCCCTCACCCCAGCCCTCTCCCACGATGGGGAGAGGGGGAATCGGGATTGTAAATTCGTTGACAAAATGCGGAGCCGACCACAAAAGACAGCAGGGCCGGTTGGTTCCTCCCCTTTGTAAGGGGAGGAGAGGTGGGGTAGAGCCACCCGTCCCAGAAGCATGGGGAGTTGCCGTCCTGGTCACCGTCTCTACCTCCCCACGCCCCTCCTTACAAAGGAGGGGAATTGGGGCACAAAAGGAGACGGCAAAAATTGTCAACGAATTACTGAACACATACAAGTGACAGAATGGGGCTATATTCGTATCAATGACTCATCCAGTTAATCACACGAAAGGGCTTGGACGGCGGTATCGTTGGTGGCCTTGATGACAAGGCCGCCCTTATCGACGACGGCATCGGGTTCCTCTAACACGACTGCCAGCAAGAGTTCGGCGCCTTCCGGGGTCAGCCCGTTGGAGGGCGCAATAAACCGTTTACGCGCCACCCGGCGTTCCTCCGGGTCGTCCGGTTCGTAATATCCGAGTAATTCTCCGCTCGTATTGGCCCGCGACAGCAAGGACACCCAAGCATCAATCAAGGGCTCGGTCCATGGGCCAATCCCGTTGACCTGCTGCTCCAGCTTTGTCCAAATTTGCCATCCGATAAACACCGCCCAGGTTTCGTTCAACACTTCCCAGGCGTCCTCCTCGGAAAGAAACCGGATTTCTGTCATGTCCCGCCGCTGGCGGATCGGATTAATGCGCACGAAACGGTAGTGACAGCGCATTTGTTCCCGGGCAAACGCCAGGACGCGATTGGCCCGGGGACTCAACGCCTCGGGACCCGGACCATTGAAAAGGTAATCCAGATAGGCATGGAGCAGTTCATGATACAACAGGCTGACGTCATGATGGGTCATACGATCCAGATCCATCAACGCCCCACCGGCCCTGTTGAACGACAACCGCAGGTTCAAAATCATACGATGATCTTCGGGATGATATTCCGCGGCATAGGTCCGCAGATCTTCGAACGTCACCGTGACAAAATCGGGGTCGATCTCCTTGAGGAACCCCGTCGGCAGAGCCAGGA
This sequence comes from Nitrospirales bacterium, assembly GCA_012270585.1. Taxonomy (GTDB): domain Bacteria; phylum Nitrospirota; class Nitrospiria; order Nitrospirales; family UBA8639; genus Bin75. The sequence goes on along the minus strand of JAAXIB010000038.1, from coordinate 29,617 downwards.
ATTTGGCTTGTTCAATGAGATTGATCCAGGTGTTGACGGTCCTGTCGGGACCCTGGGCACCGTGAGCAAACCCGGTCAGGCCCAGCACACCCCCCAACAAGAGAACGGCCAACATCCATTTTATCGTTCCCGGCATCACGGCTGTTTACCTCCAGGGTTCACCATTTTCAACCACGCTCCAGGGTTCGACCAGGGACGCAGGGACGTCATCGAGAAATCGTGACGGTTTCGAGAGCACCGACCCCGTGATTTTATCATAGACCTGGACGGGAAACGTCAGATAGAGGAACTGCTTGGCCCGGGTCACCGCGACGTACAGCAACCGCCGTTCCTCTTCGAGTTCTTCCCCGGTGAGAAATGAATAGGAGGACGGGAACCGTCCATCGACCAGCCAAATGACGAACACGCATCGCCATTCGAGGCCTTTGGCGGAATGGATGGTGGATAACACGAGCCGTTCATCATCGCGGTCCGGGGCTTCGATACCCGTCACGCTTTCGTCCGGCGGTTCGAGCGTCACGTCGGCAAGAAACTCTTCCAAGGCCCCGTAGCGTTCAGCCATAACCATAAGATGCTCCAAATCCCGAATGCGTTTAGGATAGTCGTCGTATTGCTCCTTGAGGATCGGATAATAATATTCCAGGAGACGATTGACTTGATCGGCAGGCGATCCGTCCTCCACGCCGCCGACGGATTCCAATGCCGCAGCAAGGTTGCGCAACCCCAAAGCCGCCCGCCCGCCCCCTTGCCGTAACGTCTCATACGGCGCCTCGCTGGTCACGAGGTGGTTCATCAGGTCTCTCGCCCGCTTTTGCCCGACCCCGTCGACCAACAGCAACGAACGGTTCCAACTGACGGTATCCAGTGGGTTATGCACGATGCGCAAATGGGCCAGGACATCCTTGACGTGCGCGGTCTCGAGAAATTTGAACCCGCCTCGCTTGACAAACGGGACGTCCCGCTTGGCCAACTCGATTTCCAAATCAAAGGCGTGAAAACTGGAGCGAAACAAGACCGCGATTTCATCCAACGGCACGCCCTCCTCCCGCAACTCCAGGATTTTCTGGGCAACGAACCGGGACTGAGGATTTTCACCAACCGTTTGGACCAGGGCCGGTCGTTCGCCCTGCCCTTTTTGGGTAAACAATGTTTTACTGTATTTTTCCGTCGCGCCTTTAATGATGTCGTTGGCCAACGCCAGAATGGATTGGGTACTCCGGTAATTCTCTTCCAGCTTGAAAATGCTGGCCCCAGGAAACAACGCGGGAAATTCCATAATGTTCCGAAACGTGGCGCCACGGAACGAGTAGATCGATTGCGAATCATCCCCGACGACCATCACGTTCTCATGGGTGGCGGCGAGTTTCCGTACCACGTCCGCTTGAAGCCGGTTGGTGTCCTGATATTCGTCGACCAACATGTAGCGATAGGTTTCCGAGATCATCAGCCTGGCCCGTTCATCGACCGTCAGCAGTTCCCGGAGGCGGATCAGCAGGTCATCATAATCGACCAGTTGTCTCTGGCGCTTGGTTGATTCATACGCTTCCTGCAGTTTGGTCAACTCGCCGAGATATTCTCCAAAATGACTGTATTCGGCAAAAAGCACGTCCTCGAGCGATTGCATGGTATTGGCACATTTGCTGAACAGGTCGGCAATCGTCTTCTTGCGTGGAAAGCGCTTGCCGGTCCCGGTGAAACCGGTTTGGATACGAACGAGGTTGACCAGATCTTCAGAATCGCCGCGATCCAGAATCGTAAATCCCGGATCCAGGCCGATGGTTCGGCCATAGCGGCGGAGCAGCACGTTGGCCACGGAGTGAAACGTCCCTCCCATCACCCGATCGCTTTGCGGACCGATCAGCAGGCCCACCCGCCCCAACATTTCCTGGGCGGCCTTTCGCGTGAACGTCAACAGCAGGATTGAGGCCGGAGCGACGCCCATATCGATCAGCCTGGCCACGCGGTACACGAGGACCCGGGTCTTGCCGCTTCCGGCGCCGGCAATGACCAGAGCCGGGCCATCGACGACTTCCACCGCGGCGAGTTGCTGGGGATTTAATTCCTGTGCGTAATCTCGAGAAAGGGGTTTGAGCGGTGCCTCGGCACGCTTCAACACGTAGACTTTGGAATCGGCATTGACGGAGTCCATCACGGACACGCGGGAAAATTGGTTTGTGGGAATCTCGCATGCAGGCTTGCTGCCTGCACGCGAAGTGATGAAAATGAGACGCGCTGGTCTCCAGCCCTGCGTAGGCCTTGTTTTCTTTTCCTCCCCTTAGTAAGGGAAGGGTAGGTGGGGTAGAATTGAACGCCCATAGAGCACGAAGGTTCGCCGTCCTACCCGCAGACTCTCTGCCTCCCCGCACCCTTCCTCACAAAGGAGGGGAACAGGAAGGCTACTTTCGTATCAATGACAGATTCGGAGTGCCGTTGGCTCTTTTCATACCACTAATCTCCCGTGTATAGCATAGGGCCTGCTCCCTTGCAATGACGGAGCCCGGGGTTTGACCAAGTAGAGACCAACGATCGTTGGTCCCTACTTGCGAAGCCTGCCCTCCATTTGATTAGATACGCCTGTATCAGGCTTGCCCCGGGCTTGACCCGGGGTTTTTCCATTCATGAAGCATTCCCTCCAAGAGCACGAACCCATTCTCAAAGACCTGTCCAACACCATATTGGACGTGTGCCGGGAATCCGTGACGCTGATTAAACGGAGCGATCACTCCGCCACGATCAAACTCAGTCAACAGCAGGAATGGGCCATTTACCTGGAATTTCTGAAGGTCCTGTTCAATCTGGCGGATCGCGTTTCCGCGTTCTACGTTCCCATCCAACAGCAGCCGGAATTCATGAACAGTCTTGAAGATCACGTAAGTGAGCGACTCAAAACCCTGTTGGCGCCCTCTCTGAGTTCCTCTGACATCGATGACCAGGAAATCGTTGTCACCGTCGGCCAAGCCGTGGCTGAAAGCCGCGAGATGTACGAACCCTACAAATTCGTGTTTTCGGAAGACAGTAAAGAGCGAAATGCTTTTTTCCAACACGTCGGTGAACGCGTGGCCGGCCGGGCCGGTGCCGGCAACAACCAGGCCATCGTGTCGGCGACCGTCCTTTGTATCAGTGCCGTGCTTCCCGCATTGACGGCTCTCTTTGAAGGGAAACCCCCGGAACCCGGAGCAAAGGCGTCCCCTACGACTCAACCGCAGGCGACAGGGCAATCACCTGCCCCTTCCGACACCCAAGTAATCAAACTGATCAGCGTGGTGGCCTCAATTTCAGGAGAAGAATTTGAAACCCGATGGGGTCTGCTTCCACAATTTCGACGGGATCTGAAGCCGGATCAAGTGAATACCCTCACCGACTATATGAACCGCGTGGCTCGCATCGTAGGCGACCGTTTTGCCATCGAATCCTCCAAGGTCTTGGGCAAAGCCGACCCGCCCGTTGGGAACGCCTGATTGTCGTTTGTGCCTGGGTCAAAATCTCGCCTTCAGTCCAGCGTAAAAGGCCTGCCCGTCACCGGGCAGAAACGCCGCCTGATCGGGTCTGGCCTGATCGACGATCAGGGTCGATGAAGCATACACCTTATCGAAGACATTGCGTGCCTCTCCGAACACACTGACGTGATCATTGAAGTCATAGTTTGCGCGGACATCAACGATCACGAACGAATCGTTGAACAGCGTGTTCATATTGTCGACCGGAGTCCGAGCGGCGCGCCAGTTGATTTCCGTCTGGACAAACAGTTCCGGCAGAAGATCATACTGCACGATCGCGTTGACCACGTGCGGCGGCGCACCCGCCAAACGGTTATTCCCACGTAGCGGATCTCCATCAAAGCGGAAATCCTGATAGGTATAGGCGAGCCGGGTACTGAGTTCCTCGACCAATTGTGCGCTGAGTCCAAGCTCAATACCAAAATGGGTGGTCTTGTCGGCATTCACGGCACCCAGTGGTGCACCGGTCACGTCACGCAGACTCAGCAACTCGTTCTTCACCCACGCATAATAGGTCACGACATCCCAAGCGATCATTCCGGACCTGCCGCGCCAGCCGGCCTCGATTGTCGTCGCTGTTTGCGCTTTGAGATCCGGAGTACGGAAAGCGGGGGCGGGAAAGGCCGGGTTGGGAGGCATCGGCCGGCCGGGGCTACTGAAAGGCGTGCCACCCACGGTGGCAATCAGGTCGTCATGGGTCGGGGGTTCGAAGCTGCGGCTGACCGCTGCGAACAACGTATGGTGTTCCATGGGCTGAATGGTCAGACCGAGGCTTGGGCTCCAACCGTCATAAGTCCGCGAGTAGCTGGTGTCGCCTGCCGGCACCTGACCGCCTGGCAATGGCATCGTCTGATTCCCAGGATTAAAAGCGATAGTCGGCCGCGTTGGCGAATCGAAGGTATCAGCGTTGTTGCGTTTCGCTCGGGCATAGGCAAGGGTCGGCGAGAGCGTGAAGACGTCGCCGAAGGGAATGTTCAGCCCGGCATAGAGCGAAAGCGTGCTGGCGTCAAGTTCGCTTTGACCGAACAGCGGTCCCTTGGTTCCCGCCCTGTTGATGAAATTGTGCCGGTCGGCCGACCCCACGACGTATTTGGCGGTGGCCTCGAGCAGAGGAAGCGTCCGGGTCTCGTCCGGACTATAGGCATAGCGCAAGACGGAAGTAAAATCCCCGCCTTGCGTCTCGCGAATCCCGGCGGGGATGGGAAACCGGAATGCGTCATCGGTGTGCGAGTACCCAAGAACCAGGTCGACAAGTTGCGCGCCGGACGTTGCGGTTGTCCTGCTGACGATACGAAATTGGTCCACCTCGCGTTGCGGTCGGTCACGAACGACGTTCGGCCCGGGATTGGACACGAGCAACCCTGGCGGCGGTGTCGGGTTGGGGCGGACCGTGGGACCCGTGTGGATTTGCGTGGGATCATGGTTGAGTGTTTGCTTGGTCAACGAACCGGCAACGTCGAAACTCAGATCCGTATACCCCACAAAGAGGCGGCTGGAAATTTCATCGGTCAGTTCGGTACCAATGTTGGCATCGACGTTCAGCCGGTCCGACTCATTGTACACACGAAATCCATTCCGTTGACTGAAATGCACCTGCGCGAGTCCATCGAGATTTCCCTGCTTTGCGCCGGCCTGGGCGGTGGCGGACAATTGGCCAAAACTTCCACCTTCCACTCCCACGGTGACACCGGGTGCCGACGAACCGGTCGGCGAGACGAAATTGAGTGCGCCGCCGAGGACGGTGGCTCCGAGCCGGTTGGCCGTGTAACCGCGATACACTTCGGTAAACTGAGCCTGCCTCGCATTGGCGAGGCCCACGGCATATGAGCCGTCGGCCCGATTGATCGGCAGCCCATTTTGCAGCACCAGCACCCCGCGCTCAACGGGATTTTGCTGCAACCCGGACCCGCGGATCTGAATGCGTGGTTGATCATTGCTGCCAAAGAAGTTCTGCACGATCACCCCAGGTGTCGAGACAAGAGCGTCGGAGATATTCAGGTTTGTCTTACCCGTAAGGGCACTATCAACGATCAGTCCCGTACCGCCGGGTATGGCCTCCAGTTTCTCTCTGGCCAGATCTTCCTCTCCCATTCGACGACCTTCAACGACAATTTCCTCAAGCACGATGACAGAACCCGGGGTTGCAGACTGCGCAAACGCGGTGTCCGGCATTGACGGCACGAGCAGTGCCACTACGACACCGATGAAACACCACTGCAGGCAATAGTTTTGTGTCACCATTTTCATCAGCTTGTAAGTCATCTTCATCAGGGTGCTTCGCGCGCCATATCCCTCGCCTATGAAAATAATGATTATTGATTTCAATTTCATTTATACTAAAGCCATCTGGCTCTTATGTCAACAAAAAACTTCCGTCATGAGTTCATGGCACATGCCGTTCCTGCTACTAGCTGAGTTCACTTGACGGCCCGCGACTTGCATGCCTCCACTGTTTCAACTCATGAGTGGTATTTTGATCCTTCTTTCCCTCTTTTTTTTTCTATCCACGAAGTCTATAATGATTGTCTCTTCTGAAACCGACTGCCAGAATCCCGTAGGTAGAAACCAAAGATGAAAAAATTTTTGGCCATTATCCTGATCCTGGGTGCCGCTTTTGGGGCAGGATATTACGTGGGGCAGCAACCACCGGAGGAGGTCAAAAAGCAACTCCAGGATTTGTCGCAAGAGGTGGTGGAGCAAACGATCGGCCTAGGAGAGGAAACCTTGCTCGTTCAAAAAAAATTAGTACAGGCCATGTCAGGGTTTTTGAACGGCAAAGCCAAAATCCTGGACGGTAAACCTGAGGAAGCCGTAGCCGAACTGGAGGCAACGGTTGATTATCTGGAAGAAGCCGTCAAGATGAAGGGAACGGAAACCTCGGACGCACTCCTCGAAGCCATGTCGAAAATAGCCGATCTTCGACGATCTTTGGCCGACGGCCAAGCCGTCTCTCGGGAAGCACTGGAGGAAGCTCAAGAAAAACTGGAAGCCCTCCTGTTCCAGGGGTAAATGTGGTGACCGATCGGTTACCAAGACAGGCACAGGGGCCTGTCCCTACACCCTCTCCCCGCGGTGGGAGAGGGCTGGGGTGAGGGGTTCAGGCGTTGGCCGGCTGTTTTTTCCACGCGGCGAGAATACGTTCTACCCGTAGCCGAACGACGAGGTCAGGATCTTTCATCAAGGGCTTGATCGCATCCCGGCCACGCAAGTCCCCGATTCCTTCCAACGCAGCCGCAGCGGTCAGACGCGTAAACCAATCCTGATCCTGAAGCATGGCGATCAAGGGATCGACCGCCTCCGGATCCTTAATCTCGCCGAGTGCCAAAATAGCCTGTTTTCGCACGAACTCTTCTCTATCGGTCAAGGCCGCAATCAATTTGGGGACGGCTGGTTTCCCCAGGTCGATAAGGGCCCTCGTGGTGTCATCCTTAAACTCGTCGTTGTGCAGCATCGACATCAGGGGGTCCAGGACCCGCTCGTCATTGATCTTCCCCAATGCCTGGATCACGTACTTCCGGGCCTCCCAATCGCGCATATACCGGATCAACAACTCGACGGCGGGAGATCCTACTTCAGCAATAGCCTCCACCGCCGCTTCCCGGACCTGCCAGTCCCCGTCACGAAGCGCTTTGACGAGCGGCTCCACGCAACGTTCGTCTCCCATTTCACCAAGCGTGACGACCGCTTCACGTCGGACGACCCAATCCGGATCATGAAGAAGGTCGATTTGGATATCGATCTCATCTTTGACCTTCTCTTCTTCTATTTCAGGCTCTTCTTCCTCTGCCTGTTCCTCGCCTTCCTCTTCCCCGGCTTCCACCGGCGCGACGGCGTCGCTTTCCAACAAGGATTCCGATACTTCGTCCACAAATTCATCCGTCACTTCACCCGGAGGGACGGCTTCGGTTTCCTCATGTGGCGTTTGAGGATCTTCGGCGGAAGATTGAACATCGTCAGTCATAAACGTTTCCCTTTCACTGCATTCAGCAGGCTTGTCGTCCCCGGTTTCCGGAATTACGCCGCCTTGGGTTTTTCCGCGGCAGCCTTGGCTATACGTGACGCCCCGAGACGAATTTTTCGCTGGACCCGTTTGAGACGTTTTCGCAACTGTCGTACGTCCTTGTCCCCTTCGGGGTTTTCACTGTTGGCTCGTCTTTCTTTGACCTTCTTTTCAAGGACAGCCTTATCATCTTCTTGCGTTCGCTTGCTTGCCATTTCTGCATTCTCCTCAACACGTTGGATAACTCTTGTTCATTGAACAACCGAGTCTAGTCAACGGTTCTTACGGGTGTCAACCGGACGTCCATCACTGTGCGCGATGTTGCCAATCTTTGCAGAAACTTCGTTCATAGGCCAATATTTTCCAGGCCTCTTCTTCGGTAATCGTCACTGGAATCATCGGCACCATGCCGGTCCCCGGACTGCCGTTCTTAATGATCCAAAACAATTCGCCATCTTTCCGTTTCTTGTGGAATTTGCAATTGGTGAAATTACGAGGACCGGGATTCAGGCGCCTGCCGACCGGACCATCTCCCCGTCCGGCTTTCCCATGGCACGACACACAGGCACCTTTCCCTTCATACAGGACTCTGCCTTGGTCGATGATCTCGGCGGAAGCCGTTTTCGTCGAACCGAATGGCGGGACCAATTTCCTGGCCCATATTCTTTCACTCATGGGCACCCTTGGCCGCAATGGTTGTACTTCGTCAGCCAAGCCGGGCGTTGGACTACCCCCCCCATCATCAGAACGAAACTCACGGCCAGCAGGCATCTGCCCGGGCATATGAATGAGAGAGTTCGCGAGAAGAGTTGCACGTTTGGTTAAGAGAAAAAACCCCGTTCAGGTTCAACCCTGAACGGGGTTTTGGACACGCACTCAAGCGATAGGACTACTTCTTCTTGCGCCATTTCTTACAGAAGCTTCGCTCGTAGGCCAATACCTTCCACGCTTCTTCCTCCGTAATGGTCGCGGGCACCATGGACACCATGCCGGTCCCCGGGCTGCCGTTCTTGATAATCCAGAACAATTCACCATCTTTCCGTTTCTTGTGGAATTTGCAATTGGTAAAATTCCGCGGGCCGGGATTCAACACTTTTCCGGCCGGACCGGTGCCGTCTCCCTTTTTCCCGTGACAATTGACGCAGGTACCTTTTCCTTCAAAAATCTTCTTGCCTTCGGCAACAATCTCGTCGGAGGCCTTTTTCGTTTTCTTGTACAACTCGGCGGGTGGTTTGGTTTTCTTGGCCTTCCCGCGCTCAGCCTTCGGAACCCGTGGCTTCAACGGGTCTTTTTCGGCTCCGGCAAAGGCCAAATCGCCACCGACAAAGGCAAATGCCGTCAACAAACTACAAATCGCTACAAACCGCTTCATGAATCCCTCCTTTGATAATGATTGCATCCCTTGTCTGGAAGGCCGTTTGGATTGAGGGTAAAGGCCCTCAGAGCATCGACGTTTGTCTACTACCCCTCATCAAAATCAATTTCGGAATCTCCAAACCTGCCGAACATATCAATGTGATTTTCCCCTGTCAAGAAATCAAAATCGGCGTTACGGTCTTAATTCCAAATCTCGAACCACAACGCCAACTTCACCAAAAGGACCTCGCAACTGGCCATTGAGCCTGACCTCGACCCCTCCGGCGTTCCCAAGCGTCAATAGAAACCGCTCACGGGCCTGCCATTTCACAGTTTCACCAGCCTGCAACAAGGCTTCCTGGGGTTCATTTTCATCGGAACGAACCACGATCCAAGTGGTTTCCAGAGTCCGGATTTCAAGAACCAAAGGGCCGTCTTCCGATCTTGTCGCGGGAGAGGAAATTGACGTGGAATCCGGAGGCTGGAAGGACGGTGTGGACACTCCGTCATCAACCGACGATTCCGCAAGCGTTCCGGCGACGTCCGTCTTTGAGGCTGCCTCCGTATTCACGGCCGCCGAGGCGTCAACTTGCCCTTCGATCGCAGAAGGCAGACGGTCCTCGGCGATTTCGTTCACCTTACCGCGTTGCTCCGGTTTCGATGCCACCTCGTCGCGAGGTTCAACGGCCTGTTGCGAAAAACGGGAAAATATGGATGTTGAAGGAGATTGTTGATGGAATAGGACCATCCCTCCCAGTAGGAAGAGCCCTCCAACGAGCAGAACCACCATGACTCGGCTGGTTTTCTCTCTATGCCGGTCTTCCTTCAGAAGAAACATTTTCCGCAACTGCTTGCCCTCCTTTTCTTCCTGATAGAATGACGCGGAACATTCCGCAAACAACCGCAGACATTCTTCTTCATCGAGATCGAGCGATCGGGCGTAGGCTCGGACAAAGCCTTTGGTGAAAACCCGTTCGGGCAATTGCGCAAAAGCGTCATCTTCCAGGGCTTTCAGATGCGCCTTTTGGATTCGGGTCCTTGCGGCCATCTGCTCAAGAGTCAACCCTTGAGACTCACGGACGGTTCGGAATTTGTTGCCTAACGAGTCCATATGCTCAGACGTCGAACGTGACCGGACAACCTGCGGAGAACGTCTTCATGTGCGAGCGGAAACGTTCCTCCGTTCTTCTTTTTCCGAAAAGAAGAACGGAAGAGAATCAACTGAACGTGAGGAACGTTGAGCGATCATGAAAGGTCCTCGAAATGGGTGAGACGTTTGAAGTCGCGGAAACGGGATTCAATGTCCCGACGTTCCAGTTGCCGCAGACGGTCGAGACTAAAGCCCTCCACGGTAAATGACGCCATGACACTTCCGAAAATAATCGCCCGCCTCAAGCCGATATCTGAAAAATCTCCCGTAGATGACAGATGCCCCATGAACCCGCCAGCGAACGTATCACCGGCACCGGTCGGATCTTTCACGATTTCCAACGGAAACGCCGGCGCACCAAAAACGCCTTTTTCATGAAACATCAAGACGCCATACTCTCCTCGTTTAATGATGAAATATTTTGGCCCGCGGGCCAGAACGTCTTTCGCGACTTTGACCAAACTGAAGTCCTGGCCGAGTTCACGAGCTTCTCCGTCATTGATGACGAGCACGTCGATCTTTTCCAGTACGTTCCATAGGGCTTCCCGTTTTCCATGAATCCAAAAATTCATGGTGTCGCAGGCGACGATTCGAGGCCGTTCGACTTGATTCAGTACGTCCATTTGAAGCTCGGGGTCGATGTTCCCCAGGAACAACGCGTCCGGAGTCCGATAGTGGTCCGGGATTTTGGGACGGAAGGACTCCAGGACGTTGAGTTGGGTATCAAGCGTGTGGGCCTCATTGAGTTGATAGGTGTATTCCCCTTGCCAGCGAAAGGTTTTACCACTGCGGCGTTCCAGGCCGGACAAATCGATCCCGCGACTTTTCAAAAAGGCGACATGTTCGTCCGGAAAATCTTCCCCAACGACGGCGATCAAATCAACCTCGGTAAAAAAACTGGCGGCCGTGGAAAAATAGGTGGCCGATCCTCCCAACACTTCCGTCGCTTCCCCGAAAGGAGTGCGAACCGTATCAAACGCCACAGAACCCACCACCAACAATCTGCCCATGTCATCGACTCCCATTTGAGGTTTTCACTTGTTTCAAAAAGAGGCCGTAGCGCTGCTTAACTGTAGCCGTCACGGCTTTCGGCGCGGTCACGATGGTTTGCCGAAGTGCCATCGCGCATGGACAGGCTCTCGGCCCACCGGTCCGTTGAATGGCGTCCCGGAGCAGAGTTTTCGCTTGGGCCACGTTCGCGTGCATAACGTGCAAAATCGCTTCGACGGAGACGGGCTCTTCACTCTGATGCCAGCAATCGTAATCCGTCACCAGGGCCAACGTCGCATAACAGATTTCGGCCTCCCTGGCGAGCTTGGCTTCCGTCGCATTGGTCATCCCGATGATATCCACGCCCCATTGCCGATACAGCAATGATTCCGCCTTGGTTGAAAACTGCGGCCCTTCGATACAGAGATACGTGCCGCCCACGTGGAACGTGGTCCCCATCGACCGGGCAGCTTCGCCCAGTTGATCCGCCAAGGCGTGGCAAACGGGATCGGCAAACGTCACGTGTGCCACAAGCCCTTGATCGAAGAACGTATTCATTCGCTTAGTCGTCCGATCGATAAATTGGTCGGGAAGGACCATGTGACCGGGATGGATGCATTCTTTCATGCTCCCCACCGCGCTGACGGAAAAAATCCGCGTCACGCCGAGTGATTTGAGCGCGTACACGTTTGCCCGATAGTTGATCATGGAAGGACTGATGCGATGCCCTCGTCCATGACGCGAGAGAAACGCGACGCGCCTGCCGGACAAGGTTCCAAGAATCACGGCGTCCGATGGCCGGCCGAACGGGGTGGACACGCGCGTTTCTCGCACATGTTCCAAGCCTTCCATTTCGTACAACCCGCTGCCTCCAATGACGGCAATATCGGCACGTGGTTTCGCTGGCACGGGCTTCTTCCTTGTGGATTATCCCTGGAGGGTTCTCAGGAATCGGTCAATGAGCGTGACGACGCGTTGAGAAACCGATCGAACGGACTCGTCCGGTTGCACCTCTACCCACGTCAGATCCGGTTCCTTTCTGAACCACGTCATTTGCCGTTTCGCGAAATGACGAGTGTCTCGCTTCAATCGCCTCACCGCATCGTCGAATGAATACTCTCCTTCCAGATACCCCGCCATCTGACGATAGCCCAAACTTTTCATTGAGACAAGATCTCTGGAGTATCCCTTCTCCAAGAGGGTCCTGGTTTCGTCAACCAATCCTTTTGCCAACTCAACGTCGACTCGCTGATCAATCCGTTGATAAAGAACGGCCCGCTCCATGGTCAATCCCAATATCAGGGTCCGAAAAGGGGTGGTTGCCCGTTCGCGATGTGCTTCATGGGCTTTCGAAAGAGGAACGCCGGTTTGCCGGTACACTTCCAGAGCCCGGAGCACTTTCACGGTATCGCGCGGATGCAGGCGACGTGCGGTTGCCGGATCCACGCGGCTCAACTCCTGATACATTGATTCCCCTCCCCGGGCACGTGCTTCTTCTTCGAGTTTCCGGCGAAGGATGCGATCGCTGGGAGGACCGGCCCATAACCCGTTCAACAACGCCCGAACGTAGAGCCCCGTCCCGCCAACCACCAAAGGGAGCAGACCGTTTTCATACAGACGGGAGATTTCTCGAAGGGCCTGCCGCCGGAACTCGCCGGCATTAAACGGCTCATCCGGCTCCACTAGGTCAATCAACCGGTGGGGGACGCGTTGCCGGTCCTCTTCCGAGGGGGTATCCGTCCCGACATTCATGCCTCGATAGACCTGGGTCGAATCCGCGGTCAAGATCTCCGTTCCCAGGGCCTGGGCCACTTCAATGGCAATACGACTCTTCCCGATTGCTGTCGGGCCGACCAGAACGACGAGTGGCTGCAACGCGGTGGAAGCCTCCACGAAGGTGCGGAGCCCGTGGTTCGAAGAAGGGCGATGCTCGGAGAGTGGATTCATAGACGCCGAAAGATTCGATGCAGTTCCTCACTGCCGAAACGTAAAGAGATCCTTCGGCCATGGGGGCAGGTCATGGGGCTCCCTTCACGGAGCCAATCGTTCACTACGTGTTTCATTTCCGGTGCTTCCATCCGGCGACCGGCCTGGACCGCACCCTTGCAGGCCACCGACGCCAGGACGGATCGTATACGTTTGTCGAGAGAATCGACGGAGTTCCATTCCGACAGGTCCTCCAAGATATCCTCGAGTAAGGCGACATAGTCCATCTGTCCGACAAGCGCCGGCACCGATCGAATGACAAAAGAGGAAGGGCCAAAGCACTCCAGTTCGAGTCCCACGTTGGCCAACTCCGGCAGGATCTCCGCCAACTGCGTCGCCGCCGCGACCGGAACGTCCACCGGTTCAGGAATGAGGAGCGGCTGAGTCTGGATATGGCGATCCTTCCACTCTCTCCACAATCCTTCGAAAAGCACGCGCTCGTGAATCGTATGCTGGTCCAGCACGTGCAATTCATCTCCAACGTGTGCGACGATATAGGTGGCATGGATTTGCCCGAGAATCCGCACTTCAGGCTCAAGCGGATAGAGGACCGGCGATTCTTTGACTTGGCCTGCTTCGCCTCTTTGCCCTCTCCCGGAACTCGTCTGCACGTCGCTCGCACCGGAAGGGAACGACCGTTCGATCAACGGCTCGCCCATCCTCACCTGCGCAGGCTTCTCCTTATCGACGACATCAGGCGCCCGTTCTTCAAGTCCGGGGGAAAAGGTCGGCGACCCCATCACGTGTTTTTGCAACGGACCACGAACTGCGGTCTTGATCGCTCGATGGATCAGATCGGGGCTGCGAAATTTCACTTCCCGTTTTGAGGGATGCACGTTGACGTCCACATCATGGGGATCGACTTCCACCATCAGCGCAAACGTCGGATGTCGTCCTTTCGGTAAAAAGGAGCCATACGATTCATACACGGCATGTGCAATCGTCGTGTTTTTGACGAAACGCCGGTTCACAAAAATTTCCTGTGGGGTTCGACCGGTTTTCGAATGATACGGATTGACGATCATCCCTCGCACGTGCACGTCGGCCTGCTCGTGGTGAATGGGCATCATCATCTCCATGACTCTCGGGCCAAACACCTGGAGCAGCCGATCCTCCAACGTAGTGACCTTGGGATAGTCGAACACCACGTGGTCATTGTGCGTCAAGCGCACTTGTGTGTGAAGGTTCGCCAAAGCGGCTTGCTGGACAACGTGCGTAATGTGGGAAAACTCCGTGGCCGTGGTCTTCAGAAATTTCCTCCGGCCCGGGGTGTTGAAAAACAACTCTTCGACCTCGATTCGCGTTCCTGGTGCGGCGCCTCGCTCTTCGACCGATCGGACGTCTCCTCCCTCAATCACCACGGCAGTCCCTGTAAGAGACTGATGCCTGGCCGTCAGCATCCGAAAGCGTGAAACCGCGGCAATACTGGGCAGGGCCTCCCCGCGAAATCCATAGGTGGCAATGCCCGAAAGATCGCGTGGATGCCTGATTTTGCTGGTAGCGAATCGTTGGCAGGCCAGCGGGGCGTCGGCTCGACTCATCCCTTCGCCGTCGTCGATCACCCGGATCAGGGTCCTCCCGCCGTTGACCACGTCGATGGAGATCACCGTACTTCCGGCATCCACGCTGTTATCAAGCAATTCTTTCACGACTGACGCCGGACGTTCCACGATCTCTCCGGCGGCGATTTGAGAAGCCACGGACTCCGGGAGGACTTTGATTCTGGATTCAACAGACTCCATGCAAAACGCTTAAATCCTTGTGCCTCGCTTCCTCTTCTACTAGGGGGAACGGGACTTCTTGGAGCCAGCCGGTTGTTTGATCTTCTTGAGGGCCTGCTCTACTTTGATGAGTTGGGATTCGTGTGCATCCACCTTGGAGCCCAGTTTTTCCCCCATGGCCTTGACCACCTTCTTCAACTGCGCGACGGATTTGATTAGTTCATTCAGTTGCGTGACGTTGGTCTTTAAGCCCTGCTGAAGCTTTGTGACGGTAGAAGAAGACGGCCCCATCGATTTCGACACCTGCCGGGCCTGGGCCTGGATCCGGTTGGCCTGCTCGTTCAGCTTGGTGGACACCAAGTTCTTGAATTGCTCAAACGATTCCCCGATCGACTGCACGCTCGCTGTCACCTCGTTGAGATGGGTTGAGACGGCCTGGGTATTCGATGCCTGTTTGGCGGCCTCGGTTGACTGCTCCTTCTCCAATCGCTCCATTCGTGCCGTCAACTGCCCAAGCTGATTCATGTGCTGATCAGTTCGGTTGCCCAACATGCCGGCCATGGAATCCAACACCTCTCGCATGCCGGCCATCGCTTCACTCAGTTCTTGAACGTGTTTGGCTTGAGCGTCCAATTGCGTTCGGGCTTGGGTGACGTTCGAGGCGCTCGTTTGTTCGACGCGTTGAAGACTGGATTTGATCTTTATGAACTCCTGAGAGACTCGATTCTTCTCCTGATCAAAAGTTTTGGCGATCGATACCAAACTTGGTCGAACGTCCTTGTCCAAATATCCGTGAAGGCCTTTCATGTCGACGTCCAACTTTTTAGCCAACATCGCATACTGACCCTGTAATTGCTCAATCCGGTTGGCCGTCTGTTCCATCCCTCTTGCCTGGCTGTCCAGCTTGGTGCCAAGTTGGGTCCCGGTCGTTCCCAACACGTCACGGAGTTGGGCCAAGGACCGGGTGACCCCCTCCAAGTTTTTGCCGTGCAGGGTATCAGTCTGTCGTAGTCCCGCGAGTTCAGTGCCCAATTTGGCGCTGATCTCGGACAAGCGGGCAGCCTGGGCGTCAATGTCAGTCCTCAGGTTCCGATTGCCTTCATTCAGGGCGGTATTGATGGATTCGATTGCAGTCTTGACCTCGGTTTCCAAATAGGTTGTCAACGCCCGAGTATCAGAATCGAGTTTGGCTTGAAAGGCCTGCTGTCGCCTGTCGAAGTCTTGTCGTATTTTCGTCTCGGAACTCGTTGCCCGCTTCCCTTCCGCGTCCAATCGTTTGTTAACCCCAGTCAAGGCTTCCTTAAACTGACCCAAGGAACCCTGAAACGCGGCAAACCGGTCTGTCACTTTTTGGTCACGCTGCGCCAAGGTGTGCTCAAGATTCCGGCCCAAGGTGGTGATCTGATTGGACAGTTCGGCTTCACGTTGTTCCCGACGTTCCTTCAGGGCACTGACGTTTTGGCTCTGCCGCTCCAGAGCCTTCTCAAGGTTCCTGCTGACCTGATGTAATTGCCTCTCCAGGTCATCGATTTTTTTTGGCAGAATCTCCTCTCTCAGGCTCCGCAACTCACTTTTTAATTGCGCACGGGCCTTCAGGATTTCCTCGTTCAATTGCGCACGGGCCTGCACGATTTCCTCGTCTAACTCGGCTTTTTGTTGCTTTAACTCGGCTTTTTGTTGCTCCAAGGCATCCGCTATTTCCTGTTTGGCCTGCTTAAGGACCTGGGCCAGAACCTTTTTTTCCTGATCCAATTTGGTGATTTTGCCCCCAAGGTCTTTTTTCACTTTCACCAAATCTGACTGCTGGGCACAGGCGGTCAGGGTGAAGACCAGACAGGTCAGGAGCAATCCCGTCTTCAGGGCGCGACCGGCTTTTCGTGTAGAGTCTTTTGAGATCAAGAAAGAAACAGGCTCAATCAACATGGTTTTTCACTCCCTTATGATTTCTTCCTGTGTAGTCCCCCATTCTCCTGCTTCCGGGAAGGCGACTCGTTCGCCGAACTTCGGTCATTGGTGCGCTGATGATCCAGTGATGGTCCGGTTCTCCCGGCAGGAAACCATTACTCCGATAAAGGAGACCAGGCAGGAGAACTATGGTGTATCCCGCCTTCTGTCAACCGTTCCAACCCCGTACCATCGAAATAAATCATGTAAATATGACTCCGCCCGCCTCGCGTCGAACTAAAAACCAAGTGCCGGCCATCGGGCGCCCACGAAGGCGAATCATCGATTTCCTTGGGGGGGCCTTTCGTCATTTGAACATTCCGCTTCCCATCTGGGGAAATCCGGCACAACTTCAGCCCATAGCCGGGTCTGCGACAGACGTAGGCGATCCAATCTCCCCGCGGCGACCAAGCCGGGGCGGCATTGTAACTCCCTTCACGGGTCAACCGGCGGACGTTTGAGCCGTCAGCCCGCATGATGTAAATTTGCGGCCGACCTTTCCGGTCCGACGTAAAAGCCAATTCTCGCCCATCCGGCGACCACGTGGGCGACAAGTCCGCCCTGCTGCGATGAGAAGTTAATTGCTCTCTCTTTTTCGTGCTCAGGTTCAATATAAAGATATCGGAATTCCCCTTACTGGCGGAAGCATACGCCAACAATCGACCATTCGGGGAAACCGCCGGGGTAATATTCAACGTTTTGGGAGACACCAGGATGCGTCTGTTCCCTTTGCCCAACTCGAGCCAAACGATTTCCTGATTGTTGTGGCGATAGGTCGTATACACGACGGATCGGCGGTCGGGCGACCAGTTCGGCATGAGGCTTAATTTAGGATCCGACGTCACGCGCTTGGGACCGAACCCGTCATAATCCATCACGAACAAATCCCGTCGGCCGGCCTTGTCTTCGGAAACATAGATGATCTTCGTCCGGGCAATGCCGGGATCACCCGTGTAATGCGAGACCAATTCATCAGCCCATCGATGAACCATCGACCGCAGGAGCCTTACGGTAATCGGAGCACCGGTATACCGTTTGCCAACCGCGATCAAATCCGTCTCCCCTCCATCGTAGGCACAGGCCTCCATCAACAATTTTCCATCTTTTCGACCGACTCTTCCCCACGTGACCACCGGAGCCGTGCTTTCCTTGGCTTTCGCCATGGATGCCTTTCCCCGACACCCCGACTTGGAAAGAGGGAAAATCTCCGTCGATCGGTCAAGGACCTCGAACACCTGGGTGCGCCGCAAATCAGCCTTCAGAATAGCGTTGACTTGCTCGCCTATTCCGGCGTCATCCTGTTGCCGGGTTTCACCATCGGCGAACCCCATGATCCAGATGGGAATTTTTTGAAATTCAGATCGTCTCGTTTCCAAAAACACATCGGCTTCGTTTGCCCCCGCATCCGCAAAGAAAGGCTGAATGAAAAAGAACACCAGCAAGACGGTGGTTTTTTTCATCATCGATTCAGCGACTTAAACGTGTGTTGGACCTGACAAAAGGGCTTCGGCATGTTCGTGGGAAACGGCGGTAACGGGACGGCCGCCAAAACCGCACGTTTCGCAGCCAAGTCAAATTTTTCGTTTCCCGATGACTGGAAGACGGCCAAATCCGCCACCTGACCATTCCGCTCGACGCGAAAAGTCAAAACCGCCGGGGATTCAACGCGATGCGTGTACCAATAATTTTTTTCATGAATTTTATCAATCTTGTTGTTTATCTTCTTCCAATAGGGATTTTGGGGCGAACAGGATCCCGCCACCAGCAGGCCCGGTGTCTCATGCGAACGACTCTCCACTTGTTCGGAACCCGGCTGGGCGTCAAAAGCCGGCACCTCCGGAATAGCAAGTTTGGCGATCTGACTTCCCAGGATATCCGGTTCGGGCGTGGTTTTTGGAACCGTGGATTGCGCAGAGACCGGGTCTTGCTCCACTGGTACCTCAGTCAGTTGCGGAGCCTGGGGCGGCACGATAGTTGGCGGCACGTGTCGAGCCTGGTCAGGGTTTGGGTGTTTCGGTGACCGTTCACGAACGAGTGGAACCGCTTCTGAGACAGGTTGCGGAGTCTTGCTTTTGCGGACGATCTCGGGGACCCGCACCGATTGAATCGCCTGCGTCAACGATTCCACGGTGCTGCTATTCCGCGCACTTTGCAGCGGCGTTTCCTTTTTCGGCGCCTCGGGCGGCGAGACGTCCGCCAGGCGCGGTGCCCGGGAGGGCAGGGTAATGCCCGATGATCGAGGCGTCTTGGTTGGGTCCTGTTTCCGCTTATCGTCTGCCGTAACCGTCACACGGCTGGAAGCCTGATTTGGGTTCTTGGGGACGACGATGGCGCCGACGGCCTGCTTTAACTCTTTGGCCAGCAGGTCAACACTCGGGTCGGGAGTGGGCGTTTCCGTCTTCCCGGTTACAGGCCCAGGAGCCAATTTCGGAGGTTCCGGGGGCGCTTGGATTGGCTGAACGTTCATCTCCGAGGCAGGCGGTTGCCTGATAGGGGCAGGGGGAGAGGCCGGAGCCGGCACGGGGTCCGCCTTTTGGGGCAATGCCGGGACTTGCGGCTTCGGCACGACCACGGAATCCAGCGCACTCATGAGCGAATCCGTCACCAGTTCCGGCACCCTCGGCTTCTCCTGGGGCACGGGACTGGGAGAACTGACCGCTTTTCTTGGCGGTGCGGCTTTAGGGGCTTCTGCGGCCTTCGGCGGAGGGGGAACCTTGTCCGCGTTCTGTTCCGGTCTCGACTTGTTTGCAGACGGAGCAGTCGGAGACGACACGATCTCCGGAAGTGTGACGAGCGTGACCTCGTAAGACCCTGAAGATTGTTCAAGCGATGAGGTGAAACGCAAACTCAGAAAAGCGATGAACACAACCACATGAATGACCAACGAACCGGCAAGGGGCCACGTCAGGCGTTCTTCCGCCGAATCGTCACGATCCGGCAGATGAAACGACAAAAGACTGAAAGGCACCGCATACGACATTGCGTCATTCCAACTTACAGAGGATCGAAAACCTCTTCTTCAACCACGGTCCCCTGGGGGTTCGTGACCATGCCCAACCGTTCGATTCCCGCCCCCTTGACTTCATCCATGACTTGGACAATCCGGCCATAGGGAACCTGACGATCGGCTCGAAGATACACCGACACCAATGGGTTCAGCGCTTTGGCTTCATCCAAACGTTTCCGTAAATGAAGCAATGTCACCAGATCTTTCCCCAGGTAAACCCGTTTGTCGGGTTCGATGGTAATCACGAGACGCTCCATGGGGACGACGGTATTCGATTGTGAACGCGGGAGTGAAATATCAATGCCCCGGTGCAGCATCGGCGTCGTCACCATAAAGATCACCAACAGCACAAGGACCACGTCAACGAGAGGAACAATGTTGATTTCAGAAAGAAACCGACGATGCTGGGGTTCAACAATCACGAGCGACTTCGACCTTTTTTGCCGACAGGGGCCGGCGCGTCAAGGACATTCAGAAATTCGATACTGAAGGCTTCTACGCCGAATATGGTTTTTCGAATTTGGGAAAGGTAATAATTATATCCGATGACTGCGGGAATCGCGGCAAACAGTCCGGCCGCGGTCGCAAGGAGGGCTTCGGCAAGACCCGGCGCCACCGAAGCGATACTGGCCGTGCCTTCGATGCCGATTTGCTGAAAGGCATTAATGACCCCGACGACCGTTCCCAATAACCCGATGAAGGGAGTAATATTTCCCGTGGTGGCCAGGAAGGGCAGGTAAGCTTCCTGCAGGGTGATTTGTTGCTGAACGAGATACTGTATGACTTTTTCCAGATACTGGCGGTCGGGCCAGTGCGGCGCCCTCCGGGCCGTCACCGTGACGTCGTCCACGTTGAGATCGACAAGATGACCCATACGATTCAACACTTCAAGAAAAACAGAACCGCTGGGACTATGGGGCAATTCCACGGCCAAGCGTTGAAGTGGTTGCAGTGTTTTTTCACTGAACGCTTCTTCCTGATAGGCTTGGAGGAACCGTCGTTCCTCTTTTTTGATCAGCCGAATCATGCGCCATTTATACAGGATGATCCCCCACGAAAAGACGGAAAACCCCAGCAAGATCAATAAGACGATGATCGAGATGGTCCCCAGGGAACCAAACAGTTCAAGAGGGTCGGTTGAAAACATCGGATGTGACGCTCAGCCCGAAACGTGATGGAACGCGAAAAATGAAAACTCACCGTGCAAGTGAGAACAGCCACAACGACGTGAATGGCGGGGCCGACGGGATTTGAACCCGCGACTTCCAGATTGACAATCTGGCGTCCTAACCTGGCTGAACGACGGCCCCATTCACGTAAGAGGGTAGCCTTTTGACTGTGATGTCGAATCGAGCCCCCTGCCTGGGCCACGAAGCCCTTCAGTTTTCACGTTCGACACTCTATATGGATAGTCTGAGATATTATGGTAGGCGGAACAGGGCTCGAACCTGCGACCTCTGCCTTGTAAGGGCAACGCTCTCCCAACTGAGCTATCCGCCCCACGCCCCTGCATTCAAGAATCCAATTTTTTTCATTATATCAGCCAAGTATGCTGTGTCAACCGTAAGGAATACCGACCGTTCCATGATCACGTCGGCACAAAAAATCAACGGTACCCTTGAGAAATACGGGTGAGACCCTTTAGAGTGCAACCTTTGTCACATGGGATGAATGCCGAGATCGAACAATGTCCTACAAAATCAGACACATCAGCAAACAGGTAGGTGCCGAGAACCCGCAACTGTTATCCCGAAGCGAACGGGTGTGGCTCTTTGCCGAACTCCATCGTCGGGCGCTCATTACCGGAATCGTCGTAGCGGTCATGGTGATGATCCTTCTGGGAGCCCTTTTCTGGATACAGCACCAACAGAAACAGGAAGCGTTGGCCCTCGAACATCAAGCCTCTCAAACCTACCTTGACCGATTTCTTGATGACGCCGACGCTGCAAGAGAGAAACTGCAAAAAGCCGTGACCCTGTATCGACGGATCATCGAGGAGTTTCCCGGTACCGCCAGCGCCCAATCGGCGTGGTATTTTATTGGAAATGCCTTAGCCGAACAAAACGACCACGCAGGGGCCATCGACGCATATCAGCATTTCATCGACCAGGCGGGAACCCCTCCCGCCCTGCTCGGATTGGTCTACCAGCGACTGGGGGCCAGCTATCTGGCAAGCGGGGAACGCGAAAAGGGAATCAACGCCTACACACAAGTGCTTCAAATGCCCCAAACGCTCAACAAGGATCAGGTGCTCTTCGAACTCGCAAAACTCGAAGAATATGAAGAACGCACTGACGAGGCACTCGCCCGTTACAAACAATTATTGGGTGAACATCCGAACTCGCCCTATGCAAGTGAAGCCGCCATGCGAGTCAGGATTCTTGAACCGCCCGCAGAGGAACCTGAAGCTCCAAAGGAGGGAACCGAACAAGAAGAGAGGCAGGAGCGGAAAGAAACCGTGGAATGAGAGACGGTTTCTCAGGAAGTGATCATCAACATCCGCCCGGCTCGAATCAGACTGCTTCGCAGATTATTCAACATCTTCAAGTCCTGCACCGACACCCGAAACCGTTTGGCAATACTCCAGAGACTGTCGCCGCGCCGCACACGATACCACTTCACCTCCCCGACCTCCGTCACGTCTTTGTTGACGCGCAACCGTTGTCCGACCCTGATTAAACTCCCCGAGAGATCATTGAGGTTCTTCAATTGCCTCACGCTCGTCCCGAAACGATGCGCAATCACCGACAGGCAGTCTCCCCGGCGCACGCGATACCACGTCCGCTGGGGCGGAAGTTGCGTCCACGGCTTCATTCGTGATTTGGCCTGCTCCACGTGCCCTGCCGTTCCCACGGGGACCTTTAAAGAATAGCCGTCTGGACCCGGTGGAATGACGCTGCGACGGAGTTCAGGATTCAACCGCCGAAGCTCCTCAAAAGAAATCCCCGTCTCTTTGGCAATGGATCGCAAATGGATGGAGGCGTCCATGGAAATCTCTTCGTATTGATGAACCGGTTGGGAATGGCCGTGAAAACCGAACAGCGCGGGACGCGTGGCGATAATCATGGCGGCCATGAATTTGGGAACGTATTGCCTCGTTTCCCGGCGGATATAGCGAGTCCGGGCGATCGTCCAGAAATCCCGGGTGCCGGTTTTTTCAATTGCCCGACTGATTTTCCCCGCCCCGGCATTATACGCCGCGAGTGCCAGAGGCCATGAGCCGAAAAGGTCATAGAGATCACGCAAGTGGACGGCCGCCGCGACCGTGGACTTGATGGGGTCCCGGCGTTCATCCACGAACCAATTGACCGTCAAGCCGTAAATCCGGCCCGTGCTCTTGATAAACTGCCAGGGACCCGACGCGCGCGCGCGCGAATAGGCCCTTGGGTTAAATCCACTCTCGACCAACGACAGATACATCAATTCCTTCGGCAGGCCGAACTCCACGAAGATCTGCTCGACCAATGGCTGGTAGGCATAGAATCTGGTCAACCATTCTTGAAAGCGGTCGTGAATCACGTTTTGAAAGTAGTGAATATTGCGTTCAACCTCGGGATTCACGATAACGGGAATCTTCTCATACGTGTGGACTCCTCTCCCCTGGAGAGAAAGAACCTTCTTTGGACTCGCTCCGGGATCCGGGGCGAGGGAGGCTTGAGCGGGTGAATCGGGTCGGGGGTTCGGGGGGAAATACATAAGGTCCCCGGTGTTCACCGGTGAGGGCAGAGCAGACGAAACAGCGACATGCAGCGGTTGGGGTACTCCGGAAGCGACAACGTCGCCGGAACTAAAGAAAAACCCTGATAAACAGAGCAGAAAGACGACCTTAGCCGTCAAAAAACACCTGTTTCGTCTCAACAAGTTGATTTTTCTCATATTTTATTCTGATGTTGCCACGTGATTTCAAAATGTAACCGGAACGAACTCCTCTGTCAAGAACTTAATATTGGGCTTATATATACCTGACTGCAAAATCAATATCTGGTAGGCTCATTTCAATGTTCACTTTTTAAACAACTATAAGTTGTGGTTGGGAAGTAGATTCGCTTTAACCAACCGAACCCCTTCACTTAAATTTTTTGATATAAGCTCTTATAATTACATTTTTATACTTTAATTTCTGCAAGCCTATCCCCGTCTTGTGGAAGCGGGAATCCCCCCTGCTTCACCACTCCACCTTTGAGGGGAAATCACGGCACCAAACCGACAAGCCTGTGGCCGCAATGGGTTCCAACACTACGGCATCGGAAGATCGGTGGCACATCGGAACCCGGTTGAATGATTCCGGTCCAGCGGATTGCTGGCGACCCGGGTAAAAATTCTCACCTGTGGGGTTTCCACCTGCCACCCGGAACTGCGAATGACCCGGCGGGTCCCTGTCGAGGGCCCCTGAGGATTCCGACGTGGGCTCTTTGAATAATACGCCGCGTCATACCAATCGGCGACCCATTCCCAGACGTTACCCGCCATATCATAGACCCCGTAGGGGCTTTTACCCTTTTCATAAATCCCCACCGGCACCAGGGTTTTTTCACCCTGCCAGGACTGATTGAAATTAAGATGGCGATGCGTGGGTTCGACGTTCCCCCACGGGAACCGTCGATCATCGGTCCCGCGACCGGCTTTTTCCCATTCGGCTTCGGTCGGCAATCGCTTGCCCGCCCATCGACAATAGGCATCGGCGTCAAACCAATCCACATTGACCACCGGCAAGGAAGCAATGGACTCCGGCATAAGTCCACCCTGCCATAAATTTTTCGACGGATCGGTCGGGTGCGACGGCGTTCGATGGCCGGTCGAGCGAATAAATTCCAAATACAGGCCATTGGTCACTTCATATTTGTCAATGGCATAGGAGTCCAATTCGACTTCGTGATTGGGGTATTCATCCAGCCCACCATCCCGTGCCCATTTGGGCACACCCATAAAAAACGGACCGGCGGGAATGACCACCATAGGCGCGCCATCCGTGCCGGAAACGGCCACGTCCGCTTGAGCCTGCTCGATGACGGCATCGTTCACGCCCGTCCCCATGAACGCACACGCGACAATAACCAGCAACCTTGCAAACTTCGTCATCGTCTCTCCTCCGTACGCCAAAACGACCGAAGCCTGTGTCGAGCGACGTGAAGGCGGCTGAACCACGCTTGCCTCGTCAACCCGTGTTTTCCTGCTCGGCCCGTCTCAACGCGCGCATCAGCACCGGGTCGTTCAACGCCATCTCACTCAGCGCGTCCATGACGTGAAGGCCTTTGGTTTCCATCAACTCCTTGGCCTTGGCGTACTGTTTGGCATTGAAGCGGGCGACCGTCGGTTGGTTGTTGATCACCTGACACGCCAGCACCCCGTCTTCAAGGTCCAACGTGCCGCCCTGCTCCATCAACGTCTGCGCCTGCGCAACCGTGATGCCGTGGAGCTGGGCAAATTCTCCGATCCCGCCGGTTTCCACCATCGACCCGTCCGGCATCGAACACTTGCGTTTGAAATAGGGCGACCAGTCTTTACGAAAATCAATATAGCGAAGATCTCCCCCTTGAGCCCGCTCCGGTTTGCCGTCATCAAGCCCCAGATTCTTCTGTTTGAGGTGTTCCTGCAATTCCTCGGGAAGTCCCCGGTAAAACACGCGCGCCGCGGCCTCGGCCAAGGGAATATCCGAAAATCTCGCGAGTTGTTCGGCCTGCGCGGTCTGTTCCAAATCCAGAACCCAGGTCTGCTTGGGTTCCTGTCCTGTCGGATCGACTCTGCACACGAACAATCCGCGCGTCACCACCCCCCCGGTTTCCGGATACGTATACAGCCCCCCTCCCGATAACAACCGGAGCATGTCGTCAACCGGGATCTCATAACTTTCCCCGAGGATCTTGGCGTGATGCTCGATATTTTCCTCGCCGGCCATGGCGCACACCATGACGTTCCCCGGAGGATCAAAATCCGTGTAATTCTCCAACACGTTATAGAGTTGCGGCTCTTTGGCCGGTTTAAGCGGCCGCTTTTTTATCTTAAACATGATCGTGTCCGGCAGGAGACGGCGTCATGCCGATTTTCATCGTTGTCATTCCCGGTCGTCAAATGCTAGATCTGCTTTTCATGGACGGCCCGCGACAACTGGCAACGTTGTTCTGGCGATACCATGCCTTTCAATGGGATCCCCGAAAAGGCTTTGTGCTAGCCTCCGGAGAAACGAGTCCCTATTACGTGGACTGCCGGGCTCTGCTCGCGCATCCCGATGCCCGGTGGCTCGTGGCGCAACTCGCGTGTGCGGCCATCAGCGACCTCTCCCTTGACGCGGTGGGTGGCTTGGAGATCGGAGCCATTCCCCTGGCAACAGCTATATCCGATTATGCCTTTGCCACTCAACCGTCGAAAACCTACGATACCTTTATCGTTCGCAAACACGCCAAGGATCATGGACTCGAGAAACGAATCGAAGGCGCGGTCAAGACCGACGCGCGCGTATTGGTCGTCGATGACGTGCTGACGAGCGGCGGGTCGCTCCTGCAAGCCCTCCGGGCCGCCAGGGAAGCGCAACTGCAGGCCTCGCACGCCCTGGTGATCGTGGACCGGCAAGAACAAGAGGGCAAACAGACAGTCGAAGCGCAAGGAGTGCCATTGATCAGTTTATTAACTCTGGACGATTTGAAAGCCGCCCGACCCGACACGTCATTCCTGTAGATGTTCAGTCATTCGTTGATAAAATGAAGGGACTGACACACCATAGCCGTCATTCTGAATTTGCCCTAAACAACGCGAATGTGTTCTCGCACATGTCGTTCCCGGCGACGTTCGCCACGAACGCGGTCACACGGCACAACGCGCCATCGAGCAGAGGAACGACGCGCGGCAGCCGATCATGTCATTGATTCCCCTTGCGCGCCGCAGCCAACTGTCTGAGCGCGTTGATAGACGCATTACTCGGATGGGGATAGATGGTGAGCGACTGCTTGAACAAGACCCTGGCAGCCTCCGTCTCACCGCGGTAATGGCGCAGAAATCCCTGCATATACAGAAAACGGGCACGCTGTTCCTTGTCCACGAGCTCATCCTGCAAGGGTTTTGCTTTTTCCAGCCAAGCTTCGATTTGTGCGTAGTGCGAGGGATCTCCATGCCCCAATAACGCATCCGCCATGCCCATGAGGCCGTGGATGTTTTGCTCGGCAAGCGCCACTGAATGCTGAAGCCATTCCACGGAAGTTGTAGCGCCCGACAACATGGCGAGTCCCAGATAGTTGGCGAACAGGGAAATCTGTCGGTTGCGCTCGTGCCACTCCCGGCGATCCTGGGGAGGATGGCTCAGCAGTTCCTCAAAAAACCGTTTTCCCGCCGGTTGGATTGCCACTTCTATTTGGGTTCCAGCGCGGACGATTTCCTTGACGAATCCGTGGTGTCGAATACCGAATCCAAGGTATGGCATTATTGAATCGTCGGTGAAGAACACGGGGCGTTCGGTCTTGTTCACGAATTCCCGCAGAACTTTCTGTTTGCGTTCTCGAGGAAGCCGCCAGTTGTACAGGCGATTGCTGAAGACAAGCCCCTGCGTATTCAAAAGCGTGACGTCCGGACGGCGGTCTTCCACGAATCGATAGTAGCCGAACGGGATGCTATCCGGGTCACCGTACGTGAACAGCACCGCATCGCGCGGCAGGAGTTCAAACACGGTTTCCGCATAGCGCTCGGTAAAGTGACTGCCGGCGCGATCGTTCGACTGCCAGTGCGCCTGCACGGCGAACATGGCCATCCCCACCCCTGCCAGCACCGCCACAAAAGATTTCAGCCATGCCGGACGGCTGAACGTGAAGGGGAGCCAGATCGGCAGCCGGTCGAGCAGGAAATGAAACCCCACGGCCAGCCAGAGGGCCACAAGCCCATAACAGACCAACGAATAGGGGCGAAAGAGCACCAGGTGGAAATAATCGAAATCGAAACCGAGCAACACCACCAGCACCACGCTGTTGCCCAAGAACACCAGCAGCCCGGAACCGGCCACCACCCACTGCCGGCGATACAGCAGGCTCCACAGACCCACCGCGGCCAGGATGAACCCCGGCAGCGTCAACTGCCAGACCGTCTCGTGGCCCAGCCATTGCAGAAACTGAAGCCGGTCGCCCCAGCCGGCACTGGGGCTGAGGTCGATATGGGAATAGCCGCTCCGGCTGATGTAGAACCACAGATCCCGCAAGCTGTCGATCGGTCCATAGAAGTTGAGCAACGGATTCTGATGGGAGCGCCGGACCATCCACACGTAGGGCAACACCGCGCTCGACAGCAAGCCGGCCAGGAGAAGCGGCCATCTCCGCAGGAGCATCCGCCAGGCCGGCAGCGCCACCAGTGCCAAACCGGGGGCGGCCAGCGCCATCAGCGGCCAGTGATTGGTCAGGCTCAGCCCGTAGACCACCGCGGCCGTAAGCCAGACCCAATCACGTTGTGGCTGCCGAACGCCGTATAGCAACAGCCCATACGTTGCGAAAAACAACAGCGCGTTCAGGGTATAGACCTCGGCGATGATCGCCTGGGACCAGACGTGCTCCGAAGCGCCGAACAACCACGCCGCGACCAGCGCCGGTACGCTCGCTGCTCCGAGCAGGCGCGCACAGACGAACACGGCACCGCACGCGAGAGCCCCGAGCACCGCGCTCGACAAATGACCCAGGAACGCCGGCGTGCCGAACGGCAGTTGCATGAACAGGTGGCAGATCAAGGTATAGAGCGGGTAGCCGGGCGGGTGGGCAACGCCCAAGGAGGCGCCGGCCATCAGAAACAGGCCGTCGTCCTCCAGGACCACGGTGCGGGGCAAGGTAAGCACATACGCGCCGAGAGGGCCGATCACTGCCGCGGCAAAAGCCGGTACGCTGATCAGGTCACCGGGCAAGCGACGCGGAATTGGCAGGTTGAATCTCATCGTGTATCAGCGGTTCATGGTGAAGATCTGCGTTTCACTTTCGTGAAGAGCGGTGCCAGGTTGTCGCAATGTCCAAATGTCTCCGTCAATTCGTCGAGGCGGACGTCCACGGGGATCTGTAAGTTTAACTCAAGGAGGCCCTGCGTGACGGCATTGTCACACACCGGCCACATGGTTGTCGCCGGATACATCTCGTTCACCAGACGCTGGTAGTCGGCATTCTTTGAACCGGTTTCCGCCGGGTTCTGGTTGATCGCGGCGAGAGCCGCAACACCATAATCAAAATACACCTGCGCGAGTTCATTTTTAAGCCAGGGCATACGGATGGCCAGCACCTCGCGGAACAGCCCGGCGGCGCGTTCGTGCTCCCCTCGTTTCTTAAGATGCCCGGCAAAAAGGATTTTGCAGTAATAATGCCGTTCAAAGGCGGGATGGCGTTCATCCTGCAGCATCAAGGCGTGGCAGAACCGACCAACGAATCGTTGTCGGTAGTATGCCCAGGAGTCCCTGTAGACATCAGGCCAGTGCCGGTCCAGAAAGGTGCGCGCGGCATCCGGCGACAATTCCAAAGTGGTTTTCGTCTCCGACCGCGATAATTCATAGAGATACCCGTGGTCGTGGAGGTGGACGCCCTGTTCGGTCAATGCAAGAAACGGTTTCGTCAGGAACGTAAGAAAAAACCGCTTCTCATCCTCTCCGTCCAGAAACGCGAGCAACGTCGACGCCTCCGCGACCGTTTGAGGCTTGACCAGGCGGTTTCCGAACAAATACCCAACCTGGGAATACAGGCGAACATCCGGTCGGATCTGCGCACCGTAATGGGCGTATGTCACAGGCCCATCGTCGGCAAACAGGAACAGCGCGGCTCCCTTGGGCAGGGCTTCGAGCACTGTCCTGGCGTAGTCGAACGCGAAGGTGTTGTTGCGCATGTCATTCCTGTCGACGTTCGTCGCGAACGTCGTCACGCACAACAACGCGCCCGTGAGCACGGGAAAGGCGCGTCGCAGTCCGCCCGGCAACGCCCTTGGCGCCGTGGTCAGGCAATAGTGCAGGAAGATGGCGCAGATGCC